>NZ_MUKU01000001.1 GCF_002081825.1 Chromobacterium haemolyticum
TTGAGACTTGTCATGGGGTTACTCCTGCGCTTGCGCGCTGTCTTGATGAAGATTCGCACCTCTATCAAAACGGGTAACCCCACCTATCGGCAAGGCCTGACTGTCAGATCAAATCGGAACTTCTACAATTTAGCCTTCCTCGTGCTGTTGCTCAAAAGATCGTGAACAGGCTCTTAGAGCGGACGCGACTCCACCTGCACCATACGCTTGCGCCCAGCCAGCATGCCCATGGCGAAGGTGGCGGCGGAGATCAGCGTGAACAACAGACCCAGCGGCCACAGGCTGTGGGTCTGGTCGCGGATCAGGCCCACGCTGAGCGGGCCGAGCGAGGCCAGCGCGTAGCCGACGCCCTGGGCCATGCCGGACAAATGAGCGGCCACATGGGGATCTGGTGAGCGCAGTGCCAGTAGGCTCAGCGCCATGCTGAACAGGCCGCCCTGGCCCAGGCCCAGCAGCACCGCCCAGAACAGCAGGCTGTCGGTCGGCGCGAACAGCATGCCGAGCAGGCCGCTGATCACCAGCGCCACGGTGACCGCGATCGGCGGGCGCTGGTCGCGGCAGCGTTGTCCCAGCGCCGGCACCAGCAGCGAGGACACTACCTGGACCATGATGGAAATGGACAGCAGCAGGCCGGCGTGCAGCGGGGTCTCGCCGCGGTCTATCAGGATGGACGGCAGCCAGCCGAACACGATGTAGGCCATCGACGACTGCAAGCCCATGAACAAGGTGACTTGCCAGGCCAAGGGATCGCGCAGCAGGCCGCGCACCAGCCATTGACCGTGATGGGACGCCTGCCGGATCCGCGTCTGTGGCCACCACACTAGCAAGGCCAGCAGCGCCGGGCTCGCCCAGATCGCCAACGCACCTTGCCAGCTATCGCCCATCCAGCGCATGGCCGGCACGGTCAGACCGGCGGCCAGCGCCGCGCCCAGGCACAGCGCCATGGTGTAGACCCCGGTCATCAGGCTGACCTGAGCGGGGAAGTCGCGCTTAACGATGCCGGGCAGCAGCACGCCGATGATGCCTATGCTGGCGCCGGCCAGCGCCGAGCCGGCAAACAGGCCGAATTGACCGAACTGAGTGCGCAGCAAAATGCCCAGCGCCAGGGTCACCAGAATCAGCGCGATGGTCTTTTCACTGCCCCAGAGGCGGGCCAGCCGCGGCGCCAGCGGACCGAACACGCCTAGGCAAGCGACCGGCAGCGTGGTGAGTAGGCCGGCCATCAGGCCGCTTAGCCCGCGGCTGGCGGCGACGTCGTGCAGCACCGGGGACAGGCTGGACAGCGCCGGCCGCAGATTGACGCCGACCAGGATCAGGCCCAGCAGCAAGAGCCAGGGACGGTGCAGTGTGGGGCGCTGGCTTTGCACGCCGGCGTCGTCGATCTCGGCGTCGATCAGCGTGTCTTCAACCGGCAGATGATCCGGCATGGATTTGGGTGTGGACATGGGTTTTCCTTCTGCGCTTTTGTTGTTGTCGGAGCCGGCTCCCCGCGCCTGGGGGCCGGCTCAAATCGGGCTTAATCCGTGTTGGAGCGATTCAGCAAGCGGTCCAGCGCCTCCAGCAAGGGACGGGTGATGGCGGCGGCGGCGCGCGCCGCCTCGTCCGGCCGGCGCTGGCGTATAGCTTCGTAAATGGCTTGGTGGGCGGCGAGGTCCGGGTCCGGCAGGGCCTCGTCGAGGATGGACTGCTGTACGTGCTGACGCACCGCGCGCGAAAAATACGCGTAGAGCTCGGCCAGAGCCTGGTTGCCGCTGGCGTTGGCGACGGCGAGATGAAATTCCAGATCTCGTTCGATGAAGTTTTCCAGCGGTTCCTGAGGCAATCGTTCGCCGCGCCGCGCCAGCGCGTCCGCTATCGCGCTGAGATCCGCTTCCGGGCAGCGGCTGGCCGCCAGCCGCGCCGCGCTTTCCTCCAGCATGCAGCGCACTTCCAAGTGCTCGCGCAGGCTGGCGCGGCTGATGGCGCGCATGGCGTCGCCGGGGTTGACCGTTGCGCGCACATAGCTGCCGTCGCCCTGGCGCACCTCCAGCAAGCCGGCGTAGAGCAGCACCCGCACCGCTTCGCGCACCGTGTTGCGGCTGACGCCCAGCTGCTCCGCCAGTTCCGGTTCGGTGGGAATGCGAGCGCCTATCGGCCAGTCGCCGTCCGCCAGACGTTTGGCGATGTTTTCCACGGCGATGTCGACCAGCGAGCGTTTATAGGGCAGCGCCAGCATGCGGCCTCCTTATTCATCCAATCATCCGATGAATTTTAACGAGACAATACGGCGCAGGCAATGCTAGATGAAAAACAAATAGCAAATATCAATCATGCATAAGTGGAGATGCCGTTGCCGCTGTTGCCGTTGCCGGACAGGCCCAGGCCGTTGTTCAGAATCTGGGAATTGACCGCATAGGGCGCGCCCAGAGAGTAAACCATCGCGTACAGCGATAGCGCGCTGATCTGCTGCGCGCTCAGCTGGATGGTGCCGGACTGGTTGCCGGTCAAGGAGGCGAGGTTGGCGGGGACGGTGTTGGACGTCGGGGTGGCCGACTGACGCAGCTGCTGGCTGAATTGCATTTTCTGCAAGGCGGTCAGGGTTTGCGGAATGGTGCCGTTGCCATAGGAGGCGTAGCTGTTGGCCAGCCAGTTCAGCGCCCGGGCGGCGGTGTAGAGCAAATTAGCCACGCCCTGGGAGTCGCCGCTGTAAGCGCTTTGCAGGCTGTTGTTGCTCAGGCTGAGGCTGCCCATCTGGCCGAACTGCTGCGGATATTGAAAATTGAGGCCGATCTGGTTCAGCTTGACCAGCAGCGAGCTGCCGTTGCTGTAACTGGCGCCGGCCTGCTGGTTCATGCTGTTGGCCAATTGCTTGGCGATGGGGTCGCGACTGAGCAGGCCGCCGCTGACCAGCAACGCGTTCAGGCTGCCTTGCAGGGTGTTGAAGGCGTCGGCCAGCGATTGCGCCTGCCCGTTGAGGCCGTTCAGATCCAGCTTGACCGAGATATTGGTGCTGCCGGTGGACAGCAAGTCCATGGATACCGAGGCGCCCAGCGAGATGCCGCTGTTGCCGGCGTTGGAACCGGAGGCGCCGTTGATCAGGTAGTTGGCGTTTTGCGCGGCCTGGGTCTGGGTCAGGTTTTGGCCGCTGCCCACTGCCTGGGTTTGGTCGAAGGCCAGGCGGGATAGGCCATTCTGGTCCGTATTGTTGCCGTCGTTGTCGCTGACCAGAATCTGAAAGTTGTTGCTGGCGCCGGTCTGGGCGGCGCTAATCTGCAATTGATAGTTGCCGGAGGCGTTCTGCACGATATTGGCCACCATGCCGACGCCGGAGCCGTTGATGGCGGTGGCGATGCTGGACAGGGTGCCGTTGCTGATGGACAGCGTGGCCGAACTGCCGCTGGGCGTGAAGCTGGTGGCCGAAGTGGGAGAGGTGTAGGCGTAGCTGCCGGTCTTGATGGTCAGGCTGCCGCTGCCCACCGCCGTGCTGCTGGTGTCCGGCAGCGTGAAGGCGGTGACTGCGCTGTGCGCCTGCGCCAACTGTGAAATCGATACGCTGTAATTGCCGTTTTGCGCGCCGGCGGCGGTGGAAACGCTGGCCACCGACGGATTGCTGCTGCTGCCGCTGATGGAGTTGTTGACCGCGTACGGGGAGTAGATCTGTTGCAGGCTGTCCTGGAAGATGTTCAGGCTGGACAGCAATTGGCCCAGCCCGGAAATCAGCACCACATTGGGATCGGTGCCGGCGCTTTGCGAGCTGTTGCCGCTGCGGATGAGCGGAACAATGGGCGATGTGCCCAATAAACCGCTCAAGAGTTGGTTGTTATTGCCGAAAAGCGATAACAGTGGATTGTAATTTCCGAGGATATTGTTTGCCATGGCTGACCCGCAGAATCCCTGTTGCCACCTCTCAGTGTAGGTGATCAATCAGAGATTTGCTGGCAAGCGGGCTGTCCCGGCGGACAGGCCGCCGGGGAGAAGGCTTACTTGGCCGGAGCCGCGTCCTTCACGCATTTCTTCACGAAGCTGGCCTTGGCCGCGCCGGCGAGTTTCTTGTCGGCGGCTTTGACGTCGCAGCTTTTTTGGGCGTTGGCGGCGGCGCTGTCTTTCTCGCATTTCTTCAGGAAGCTGCTTTTAGCGGCGCCGGCCAGTTTTTTCTCGGCGGCTTTGGCGTCGCAGGCGGCGTCAGCCAGCGCCAGGTTGGCGGAAGTCAGGGCCAAAACAGCGATCATCAGGTATTTGCGCATGATTCATCCTTAGTAGGGCGGGTTGTCGGTCCCATGACGGGCGAGAAAAACGATACTCCAAGTTATAGCGCATGAACACTGCATTTTGTTGACGTCATGTAACAGCTTGCATCGATAGATGTCAGCATTGTCAGCAAAAGCGACTGCTGGCCAAGGCGCGAACAGGCTCTCAGTCGTAGCGGCGCTGGCGTGCGTTGAGGCGGTAAACCAGGGCGAGGGTGGAGAAGGCGAACAAGACCAGAAGCAAGCCCAAACGGTGGGCGCTGGCGTAGTCCGCCTGCTCCACGTGGTTGTACAGCGCGATGGAAATAACCCGGGTTTCCCCTTCGATATTGCCGCCTATCATCAGCACCACGCCGAACTCTCCCACGGTGTGGGCGAAGCCCATGCTGGCGGCGGCGAGCACGCCGGAACGGCAGCTGGGCAGAATGACGCGGGTCAGCCGCTGCCAGCGGTTGGCGCCCAACACCATTGCGGTTTCGATTTCCTCGCGCCGCACCGCGTTGAAACTGACGATGAGCGGCTGCAGCACGAAGGGCAGAGAATACAGCACCGAGGCGATGATCAGCCCCTGAAAGGTGAAGGCGAGGCCGGGCCAGCCCAGCCAGGCGGTCAGTTGACCGATGGGGCCATGCGGGCCGAAGGCGACCAGCAGATAGAAGCCCAGCACCGTGGGCGGCAGCACCAGCGGCAAGGTTGCGCCGGCCTCTATCACCGGCTTGAGGCGCGAACGCGTGCGCGACAGCCACCAGCCCAGCGGCACGCACAGCACGAGCAGGATGAGGGTGCTGATGGCGGCCAGCCGCAGCGTGAGCGCGATGGCCGCCCATTCGGAAGCCGTCATTGCGCGAAGTCGTAGCCCGCCTTCTTGATCAGCGCGCGCGCCTTGTCGCCCTTGAGGAAGGCGAGGAAGGCCTTGGACGCCGGCGTGTCGCGAATCAGCAGCGCATCCTGGCGGATGGGCTGATGCAGTTTGGCCGGCACCAGCCAGAAATGGTTGGAAATGCCTTGCTCCAGCAACTGCGCGTAAGCGACGAAGGCGAAGTCGGCGCCGCCGACCTGGGCAAATTGCATGGTCTGGCTGATATTGTCGCCGGTGACGAACTTGGGCTTGAGGGTATCGGCGAGTTTCAGCGCGGCCAGGGTTTCCATCGCCGCGCGGCCGTAGGGCGCGGCCGCCGGGTTGGCGATGGCCAGTTTGTTGAAGTTGCCGCCGCGCAGCGCGGCTTCGCCGGCGTCGTCGCGCAGCTTGCTCCACAGCGCGAGTTTGCCTATGGCGTAGGTGAAGCGGCTGTCGGCCTTGCCTATCTTGTCGCGCAGCAATTCGGCCGGGCGTTCGTCGTCGGCGGACAGGAACACGTCGAACGGCGCGCCCTGGCGGATCTGCGCGGCGAGCTTGCCGGAAGCGCCGCCGCTAGCCTTGATGTCGTGGCCGCTGGCGGCCTTGAATTCCACGGCGATCTTATCCAGCGTCTGCTGGAAATTGCTGGCGACCGCCACGGTGACAGTGTCGGCGGCGGCGAACAGCGGGGACAGCAACAGCAACAAGCTCAGTATTTTGCGCGGCATGGTCGGCTTCCTGACAGGGTATGTGGCGACCATTATGCCGCCAGGCTGGGCGCTAGCCTACTCCCCAAACGGCGTAGCCGCCGCCAAGTGCTGGGCCATCTGCCGCGCGTGATGGCGGCTCCAAAGGTCGACGCGCTGTTGTATCCACTCCGCGTTGGACGGTTGCGCATCGGCCGGATTTAATTCTTTTCCCAGCAGGTTGACGCCGCCGGCCAGCAGCAGTCCGGACTCGGAGTCTTCCAACTGGCCTATGGTGGAGACTTGGGCCAGGTAGGGGTCGATGTCGTCGGCGAAGCGGGCCAGATTGAGAGAGGCCTGCAATGGCCGCCGCGCTTCCGGCCCGGCTAGTTCCCTCAGCATATCGCCCACTGCCACGCGTAGCCGGGCGATGCCCGGTCCGGGCGCGGCGGCCACCGGCAGCCCCTCGAGGCATAATGCCCGGGCCAGGCTGCAGCGGTAGCAGGCGTCGAGGCGATTGTGCTCGTCCGCCGCAGTGGCCAGCCATTGGCCGTCCGCTTGGCGGCCTAGAAAGATCAGCGGTTCGATCAGGATGCCGTGATAGCGCTTCAGATCGACGCCGGGCTGCAGGTACAGCACCTGGCCGGCATGGTCTGGGTTGGGGTGGAAGGCTTCGCTGGGCAGCAGGACCAGATTCTCCGGCTTGTCTCCGGCGTGACCGATATTGGCCAGCAAGGCGGAAGCCATCAGCGCGCAGGCGAGTTTAAAGAAGGGTTTCATCGTGCGGGCTCAATGGGGATTGCATGGGAGATGGACTGCTGCCGCCATCGCGGCGTTCCATCGATATTGTTGCAACTTTGTGACGAGGGCGGACTATCTTCATGCGGCTTATTGCGTAGGCGAGGCTGCGCCGCGTCGCGCTGCCGGCGTCAATTGCTGGCGCAGCAACGGGGACCAATCCTGGATCAGCAGCTGCCGCCAGCCGTCGTCCTCGTCGCCGGCGGCGGCTTCGGCCTGCGATTGCATGGTGACGCCGCCGGCGACCACGCCCCGTCCCATCGCGTCTTCCAATTGAGACACCGAGGACACCAGTTGCAGATACGGTTCTATATTGGAAGCCATGCAAGGCAGTTGCAGCGCTACGTGGCTGCTGCTCATGGGCTGGCTGTCCTGGGCGATCCGAGATTGGCGCGCCGCCACCGCGATGCGCAGGCGAAGCACGCCTGCGGTGGCGACGTCGGTCAGGGCGATAGGCCAGGCCTGCAACAACGCGGCCACCTGGCGGCGCAGGATCTGGTTGGCGATTTCTTGTTCCGCGGCTTGCAGCAGTTGCCAGCCGCCGTCCTGCTGGCGGTTCAGCAGCAACAGCGGTTCCACGATCAGCGCGTGGTAGCCGTTCAGCGCCGCGGGCGATTGCAGGTAAGTCAATTGCTGCGCATGCCGGCCTTGCCGGAAAGCGTCCATCGGCAGACGCCATAAATCCCTGTCGGTCTGCCGGACTGCCGCCAATCTGGCCAGCGCCGTCCAGGCCACCAATGCGCATCCCAGATTGAAGAATGGCTTCATGAAAAGACTCGCATCATTTAAGCAGTCCATTTAATCAGGTATAGAACGCGAGCAAAACTATGCAAAATGGAAAGGTGGACAGTTGATTTGGCGCAAACTTTGCTTGATTGCGGGGGGAGGGCCTGACATGTCGGTCAGGCCGGCTTGTCTGGTATCATGCGCGATCGTTCCGCTGCGCTGCCTTATTCTTTCCGTCAAATGATGAAAACACTGTTTCGCCTGTTCTTGCTGTGCCTCGCGCTGGGCTGTGCCTGGCTGGCCTGGGTGGTCCTGATTCCGGTTGGCTTGCCGGAAGCCGGCTACAAGCTGACCGTGGGACCCAACCGCACTCTGAGCCAGGTGGCGCGCGGGCTGGAACAGGAGGGGGTGGTGCGCAGCCGCCAGGTGATGGTGGCCCTGGCACGCCTGCAAGGCGTGGACCGCAAGATCAAGGCGGGCCTGTATCGTTTCGACGGCCAGGCATCGATGCTGGACATCCTGAGCCGCTTGGCCGATGGCCACCCGGACGAGGCCAGTCTGACAGTGATCGAGGGCTGGACCTTTCGCCAATTCCGCCAGGCGATAGACCGCAATCCGGATATCCAGCATACGGCCAAGGACTGGAGCGACGAGGAGATCATGCGGCGGTTGGGCTTTGGCGACGCCAAGCCGGAAGGCCTGTTCTTTCCCAGCACCTATTTGTTCAGTCCGGGCATAGAAGACGCCGAACTGTACCGGCAGGCTTTCAGCGCCATGCAGCAGCGGCTGGAAGCGGCCTGGGCGGCGCGCAAGCCGGAGCTGCCTTACCGCACGCCTTACGAGCTGCTGATCATGGCCAGCCTGATAGAGAAGGAAACCGGCGAAGACGCCGACCGTCCAATGGTGGCGGGGGTGTTCGTCAACCGCTTGAAGCAGGGCATGCGCTTGCAGACCGACCCATCGGTGATCTACGGCATGGGCAGCCTGTACCAGGGCAAGATAGGCAAGGCCGATCTGCGCCGCGACACGCCCTACAATACGTATACCCGCGCCGGGCTGACGCCGACGCCCATCGCCTTGCCGGGCAAGGCGGCGCTGGACGCGGCGGCCAATCCGGCCGCGACCAACGCCCTGTATTTCGTCGCCCGCGGCGACGGCACTTCGCACTTTTCCGCGACGCTGGACGAACACAACCAGGCGGTGCGCAAATACATCTTGAAGAAAGGACAGTAATGGCGCTAGAGCAGCAACGCGGCCGCTTCATCAGCCTGGAGGGTATAGACGGCGCCGGCAAGAGCACCCATCTGGCCTTCATCCGCGATTGGCTGGCGCAACACGGCGTCGACGCCGTGTTCACCCGCGAGCCGGGCGGCACTCCGCTGGGAGAGAAAATCCGCGAACTGCTGTTGGCGGTGGACACCGAGGCCTCGCTGGACGCGGAAACCCTGCTGGTGTTCGCCTCGCGCCAGCAATTGCTGCACAGCGTGATCGAGCCCGCGCTCGCCGCCGGCCAGTGGCTGGTGTCAGACCGCTTCACCGACTCCACTTTCGCCTTTCAGGGTGGCGGCCGAGGCGTGCCCTTCGAGCGCATCGCCGAACTGGAACAATGGGTGCAGCACGGTTTGCAGCCGGACCTGACCCTGCTGTTCGACCTGCCGCTGGAGGTGGCGGCCGAGCGCATGTCCAAGACCCGGCAGCTGGATCGCTTTGAGCAGGAAAAAGCCGATTTCCACGTGCGCGTGCGCGAAGCCTATCTGCGGCGCGCCGCCGGCCAGCCGCGTTTCGCGGTGCTGGACGCCAGCCGCTCCATCGCCGAGATCCAGGTCGACATCGCGGCCTGCCTGCAAAAACTGCTGGAGGCCGCGTGATGCTGCTGCCCTGGCAACAAGACGATTGGGCGCGGCTGAACGCCGAGCGCGAGCGCCTGCCCAATGCATGGCTGTTCACCGGCGCGGCGGGCATCGGCAAGCTGGAGTTCGCCGAATATCTGGCTCAGTCCTTGCTGTGCGAACGTCCCCAAGCCGGCCACCGGCCTTGCGGTGAATGCGAAGCCTGCCGTTGGTATCTGCACGCCACTCATCCGGACTTCCGCCGCTTGTCGCCGCTGGGCGATGAGGACGAGGAAGGCAAGGAGGGCGCGGAGGGCAAGAAAGTCAGCCGCAAGCTGCCGGTGATCAAGATCGAGGCGGTGCGAGAGGTGATCGACTTCGCTCATCTGAGCGCGCATCGCGCCGGCCGGCGCATCGTGCTGGTGGAACCGGCGGAAAGCTTGAATCCGGCCGCCGCCAACGCCTTGCTCAAAATCCTGGAAGAACCGCCGGCCGAGGTCTTGTTTCTGCTGGTGGCGCATGCGCCCCAGCGGCTGCTGCCCACCATACGCAGCCGTTGCCGCCAGTTTCCGCTGACCCGGCCGGACCAGGCGCAAGCGCTGGCCTGGCTGCGCGAGCAGGGCGTGGCCGACGCCGAGCTGGAGCTGGCCCACAACGGCGGCGCGCCGTTGTTTGACCATGATCCGGCGCTGGCCAAGCTGCGTGGCCAGTTTGTTCAGGGGCTGGCCCAGCCCAGCTTCGCCACTGTGTTGCAGCTGGCGGAGGCGGTGGATAAGCAGAAACTGCCGCTGCTGCTGCCCATCGGCTGGCTGATGAAATGGCTGCATGATCTGGCGAGTTTGAGACTGGCCGGTTTGGTCCGCTATTATCCAGATCAGGAACGCGCCTTGCAGCAGTTGTCGGCGCGCGCCGACATCGCGCAATTGATGGCGTGTCAGCAAACGCTCAACCAGTTGGCGCCGTTTGGCCAGCATACGCTGAACACGCGCTTGCAATTGGAGGCGGTGCTGATGGACTATCTGAAGATATTCGCCAGCGGCAAGGCCGCCTGACACTGAGGGTTAGCCAAGTATGGACACTTCCGCCACTCGCCCGGACCTCAATCCCAACCGTCCCGGGGTGCTGTCCCTGCATATCAAGGAGCGCAGCGCGCTGTTCGCCGCCTACATGCCCTTTGTGCGCCACGGCGGCATTTTCATTCCCACCAACAAGGAAATGAAGCTGGGCGAGGAAGTCTTCCTGCTGCTGACCCTGATGGACGACCCGCAGCGCATCGCGGTGCAGGCCAAGGTAGTGTGGCTGACGCCGGCCGGCGCCAACAACAGCCGGGTGCAAGGCGTCGGCGTCGAGTTCGTCGCCGGAGATACTGGCAAGCAGGCCAAGGATAAGATCGAGGCCTTGCTCAGCGGCGTGCTCAACTCCAGCCGGCCCACCCATACCATGTGATTGTTTTCGTGGCGCGTTTCCGCGCGCCGCAGCCTGATTGACGCAAATATGTTTATCGACTCCCACTGCCACATCAATTTTCCCGACCTCGCCGCGCGCATGCCGGAAGTGCTGGCCAATATGCAGGCCAACCAGGTCAGCCACGCGCTGGTGATCGGCGTCAGCCGTCCCAAATATCCGCAAGTGCTGGCGCTGGCGGAAAGCCACGGCAATTTGTACGCCACCGTGGGCGTGCATCCTGACGATCCGGAGGCGGAAGAATACAGCGAGGACGAACTGGTGGCGCTGGCCGCGCATCCGCGAGTGGTGGGCATAGGCGAAACCGGCCTCGACTACCACTGGTGCAAGGGCGATCTGGACTGGCAGCATCAGCGCTTCCGCACCCATATCCGAGCGGCCAAGCGCGTGGGCCTGCCGCTGGTGATTCATACCCGCGAGTCCGCCGAAGACACCATTCGCCTGATGCGGGAAGAAAACGCCGAGGTGTGCGGCGGCGTGATGCATTGCTTCACCGAAACCTGGGAGGTGGCGCAAGCCGCGCTGGAGCTGGGCTTCTACATTTCCTTCTCCGGCGTGGTGACCTTCAAGAACGCAGCCCAGGTCAAGGAGGTGGCGCAAAAAGTGCCGCTTGAGCGGATGCTGATCGAAACCGACTCGCCCTATCTGGCGCCGGTGCCGTATCGCGGCAAGGTCAACGAGCCGGCCTACGTGCGCCATGTGGCCGCGCATATCGCGGAACTGCGCGGCATCGACGTGGAAGAGGTGGCGCGCGTCACCAGCGATAATTTTTTCCGGCTGTTCTCCAAGGCCAGCCGTTGAAGCGGAGAAAGCGCATGAAGCGAATCTTGCTGTCCGGGCTGGTCTTGCTGGCCATATTGTTCTCGGCCCAGGCCTGGGCCAATTGCGTCAATCTGAACGGACGCAGTTATTGTTCCGAAGACGGCGGCATTGCCCTGGTCCAGCGAGGACAGGCGATGTGCGGCAAGGGCGAATGCGCGATCGATGAATTCGGCAACGTGCTGTGCTCGCCGTACCCGGGCGGCGGCGTGGTGCGCGCCAACGGCGTTACCTACGCCGGCCCCGGCGCCTGCCTGCTGTCGCGCGACGGCAATCCGTATTGCGCCAAGCAGCCGCGCGGCAGCTGCCAGCAAGACGCAGACGGCAATGTCCGTTGCGACGGCGGCTGGGTGCGCGAGAAGGCGGAGCGCCCAGAGCGCTGCCGCTGATGCCTTGTTACTTGGGAAACGTCATTGGGCTCGCTTGAAGTCACCATCCTGGGCTGCGGCTCCAGCTCCGGCACGCCGGCCATAGGCTGCGATTGCGCTACCTGCCGCTCGCCGGATCCCCGCAATCGCCGCACCCGCGCCAGCGCCTACATTAAGGTGGCCGGCCAGGGGCTGTTGATCGACACCGGGCCGGACCTGCGGCAGCAGGCGCTGCGCGAGGGGCTGAGCCGGGTGGACGCGGTGTTGTATACCCATCCGCACGCCGACCACCTGAACGGCATCGACGATCTGCGCGCTTTTTGTTATGTGAAAAAGGGGCCGATCACGCTCTACGGCAACGCCTTCACCCTGGACAACATCAAGCGTCGTTTCGACTACGCCTTGCTGCCGCCGTCCAAGATGTGGGACAAGCCGGTGCTGTTGCCACAGCAAGTGGACGGGCCGGTGGACTGCGGCGGCGTCACGCTGACGCCGGTGCCGCTGGAACACGGCTCCTGGCCTTGCCTCGGCTGGCGCGTCGGCGACATGGCTTGGTTGACCGACGTGTCGGACATCCCGGACAGCAGCCTGCCCCTGCTGCAAGGACTGAAAGTCTTGTTCCTGGATTGCCTGAACCACGACCCCTATCCATCCCACCTGGGTGTGAGCCAATCCTTCGCCTGGGCCAAGCGCATCGGAGCTGCGCGCACGGTGCTGATCCACATGACCCATCGGCTGGAGTTCGCCGCGCTCAGCGCCGAATGTCCGCCCGGCGTGGAGGTGGGCTATGACGGCCTGCGCGTCGAGCTGCCGTTTAGCTGATACCCGTCATGTCAAGAAATCTTTAATAATCAATCGCTTTTATTTCAGGGCTGCAGCGGGATTTTCTGATCCAGCACCGCCACCGCGGTCAGCGCATTGTCCGGGCTGCCGTCCAGCAGCTTGTCGGAATAGCTGAGGTAGGTCAGGGTATTGCGTTTGGCGTCGACGATGCGCACCACCCGCACATGCTTGAAGATGAAGGACGCGCCTTCCTTGAATACCTGCTCCTGCTTGGGCAGCGGCCGCGAGAACTTGATCGCGCCCACCTGGCGGCAGGCCACCGAGAAGCGGGACGGGTCCTTGGCCAGGCCCAGCGCTCCCTTATAACCGCCGGTCTTGGCGCGCGAGATATAGCAGGCCACGCCTAGCACTGCCGGGTCGTCGAAAGCTTCCACCACCACCTTGTCGTTGGGGCTGAGCAGCTTGAAGGTGGTGGACACCTCGCCCACTTCCTCGGCCATCGCGGGCGCGGCCAGGCAGGCGAGCAGCAACAGGGCAATCTTGTTCATTCAGGTTCTCCGGCCGCGGGAAAAACGCCGGCCGCGGAGGGCGGCCGGCGTTCTGCGGATGGAAGCGATTGTAGGGAAAGCCGGCCTCCGCCTCAATCGGCAGCCGCTTTGGCGCGGAAGGCCGCCATTTCATCGGCGACGAAGTACTCTATCATTGTGCGGTAGACCGCCGCGGTCAGCGCCGCGTCGGCCCCCAGTTCGCCGGCCAGACGCTCGACGCGGCGCATCACCTGGTCGACGCGTTTGCCGCCTTCCACTTCTTCCCGGCTGTGCTTGAACGCCGCCGCCTGGCGCACATAAAGGCCGCGCTCGGCGATCAGCGCCACCAGCGCGCGGTCGATGCGGTCGATCTGGCCGCGCACCTCATCCAGGTTTTGGCATTGGTAGATCTGTTCCATTCTGCGTCCTCTCCTCTTAAAGAGTGTGTTTACGATCTCGCGAGCTCAGGCGAGACAAGGAGAAACCGGCTGAGGAAGCGGAATGTACAAGTGGTACATGAGTATTTCGAAGCTGGCACTCATCGCACAATTTCTCTGCCGACGCGCAGCAGATCGTAAACAGGTTCTTAGTAGTAGTTCAAACCCATCGCCGCCTTAACCTCGGACAGTGTGGCGGCCGCCACTGCGCGCGCGCGCTGGGTGCCGGTTTTCAGCATCTCCATCACCGCGGCCGGATCGCGCGCGTACTGCTCGCGGCGGGTGCGGGTTGGCTCCAGCAAGGCCTGCAGGCATTCCTCCAGCTGTTTCTTGATCACGGTGTCGCCCAGGCCGCCGCGGCGGTAATGGTCCTTCCATTCCGCCACTTGCGCCGGGTCGGAGTGGAACACGTCCAGATAGGTGAACACCACATTGCCTTCCACCTGACCCGGATCGGCGACGCGCAGGTGATTGGGGTCGGTGTACATCATTTTCACCGCCTGGCGGATCTCGTCCGGCGTGGCCGATAGGGTGATGGTGTTGCCCAGGGATTTGGACATCTTGGCCTTGCCGTCGATGCCGGGCAGGCGGGAGCCGTGTTCCGGCACCATCGCGCGCGCTTCCACCAGCACTGCCCGATCGACGCTGCCGTTGAAGCGGCGCACGATCTCGTTGGTCTGCTCGATCATCGGAATCTGGTCTTCGCCCACCGGCACGATGCTGGCCTTAAAAGCGGTGATGTCCGCGGCCTGGGCGGCGGGGTAGGTGAGGAATCCGGCGGGAATGTCGCGCTCGTAGCCGCGCTGCTTGATCTCGTCCTTGATGGTGGGGTTACGCTCCAGGCGCGCCACGGTGACCAGGTTGAGATAGTAGGAAGACAGCTCGGTTAGCTCCGGCACCAGGCTCTGGATGAAGATGGTGCTTTTTTCCGGGTCTATGCCCACCGCCAGGTAATCCAGCGCCACCTGCAGCACATTGTCGCGGACCTTCAGATAGTTGCCCATATTGTCGGTCAGCGCCTGGGCGTCGGCGAGCAGCAGGAACTGACGGCAACGGTCTTGCAGAATCACGCGGTTGCGCAGCGAGCCGACGTAGTGGCCCAGATGCAGTTGTCCGGTGGTGCGGTCGCCGGTGAGGATGATGTCTTTGGCTGTGATGCTGTCCAGATTCATATTGGTCTCCAGTGAGCTTGCTGGAAACTGCCGATCCGGGGAGGAGAGGTACTGCTGGAAACCCTATGCCGCCGTATCGGCAGCTTCCGGGTTTTGGGTGTGCAAACGCCGGTGCCGCCTTAGTTCAGGCGCCACCACCAAAAAAAGGATGCAAATGCGGTTGCGTAGTTCATGGGCTTTATCAGAGCACGGCGAGCAAAGCAGCGTCAAGCGTCTTTTCAGGCCAGGACATGCAGCAGGCTGCCGGCCGGCGGCATGAGGTCTTCGGAATAGGGCGAAACATTCTTGTTTCGGGCCGCGCTCTGAGCTTGGCGCAACAGCCGTTCGAAAGACTCACCGTGGGAAGCGGCATCCCTGTTGGTCGTGGAGGATTGCGGGTGAGGGACGACGAACTCCGCCATTTCCTTGCGCGGGTCGCTGGCGGCGGCGCGGCTGTCAGTCTTGGCGGCGACCGCGCTCACTTGTCTCAACGGCGAGGCGGCGGCCTTGAGTTGCGCGGTGATGGAGAGGATATGCATCGGGGGGCCCGGTTCAAGGGATCAAGATGCTTGTTTGAGAGCGCCTGCTTGCTATATGTTCCGGGCAAAATTGTAAAAAAGTGATAATAAACAAAGTGCTATATGGATATTGTTGTTGAGCTTCTTAGGCGGTGGGCATGAAAACGGCCGGGCGACGCCGGCCGGTTCCAATGGGATACGGGCAAGGCTTAGAGCCGCTAACAAAACCTCGCAGAGAACCTGAGCCAAGGCGCGCCGACGCAGGCAGTACAAGTGGTACGACAAGGAGGCGCAACGCAGGATCAGGAGTTTTGTTAGCGGGTCTTAGAGCCTGTTCAAAGTCTCGCGAGCTAGGGCGAGACAAGGCGAAAACGATCCAACAAGCGGAATGGTCAAGTGGTGCATGAGCATTTCTAGGATGTTTTCAACGCCGTATCGCCGAAGCGCAGCAGATTTTGAACAGGTTCTCAAAAACGCCGGCCCAGCGCCGCCTTGTGCATGATGGTGGAGGCGATCTCCTCAATGGACTTGTGAGTGGTGCTGATGAAGGAGACGCCGTGATATCGGAACATGGACTCGGCCTCGTTCACCTCGCGGCGGCAGTTGTCCATGCTGGCGTATTTGGAGTCCGGCCGTCGCTCGGAGCGGATATAGTGCAGTCGCGCCGGGTCGATGGTCAGGCCGAAGATCTTGTCCTTGAACGGCAGCAGCAACTTGGGCAGCGTCGGGCTGCCCAGGTCTTCCGGCGTCAGCGGGTAGTTGGCGGCGCGGATGCCGTATTGCAGCGCCAGATACAGGCAGGTCGGGGTCTTGCCGGAGCGGGATACGCCCACCAGGATCACGTCCGCTTCGTGCAGATCCTTCAATTTGACGCCGTCGTCGTGGTTCAACGAAAAGTTGACCGCCTCGATGCGATGATCGTACTTCTCCTCGTTGACCATGCCGTGGGCCTTGCCCACGCTCAGCGAGGCGCGCTGGCCGATTTCCTGTTCCAGCTGGCCAATGAAGGTGTCGAAGAAATCTATCATCACCGCGTTCTCAACCTGCAGCGCGCTGCGCACGTCCGGGTTGATGATGCTGGTGAACACCAGCGGTTTCAGGTGATCCGTTTCCGACACCTGGCGGATCACCTCCGCCAGCGCTTCGGCCTTTTCCACGGTATCGACGAAGGGAATGGTCTCGCGCTTGAATTCCACAGTGTCGAACTGGGTCAGCAGCGTGTGGCCCAGCGATTCGGCGGTGATGCCGGTGCGATCGGAAACGAAGAAGGCGGAGCGGAGATGGTGGGGCATGCAAACACCTGTATTGCGAGTGAACGAGACCGGAACCGCGCCTGCCGCGCTTTGCGGCGCACCCGGGGTCCAAGGGATTCTATACTCTGAAAGGCCGCGACGAAACCCGCTAGGAGCGCCGCTTAATCATGTAGTGCGTAAATTACACGGTTTTGACAATCATTTTCATCAGGAATGTCTGTCAACTTATTGATTCTGTTGCAATGCTTGTCCTCGTTCCGCCGAAAACCCGTGTTGCGCTGCAAAAGACGCTACGCATCTGGCACGTAATTCGGCTAGAATGCGGCCCTATCGTCCCAATCCAACACAGGAAGTGAAGTGATGGCTGAGAACTACGTCATCTGGTTCGAGAAACTGCGCATGACCGATGTGGAGCAGGTAGGCGGCAAGAACGCCTCCCTTGGTGAAATGATCAGCCAGCTGGCCGGCTCCGGGGTTCGCGTCCCAGGCGGCTTTGCCACCACGGCGCAGGCTTACCGGGATTTTTTGCAGCACAACGGTCTGGCCGACAAGATCAGCGCCGCACTGGCCAATCTGGACATCGACGATGTCAGCGAACTGGCCCGAATCGGCAAGGAAATCCGGCAATGGATCATCGACACCCCGTTCCCCGCCAAGCTTGATGCCGATATCAAAGAGGCCTGGGATCAGATGGTGGCCGATGCCGGCGGCGCCGATATCTCCGTTGCAGTTCGCTCTTCCGCCACCGCCGAAGACCTCCCCGACGCCTCGTTCGCAGGCCAGCAAGAAACCTTCCTGAATATCCGCGGCCTTGACAATGTCAAGGATGCGATGAAACACGTTTTCGCCTCCCTCTACAACGACCGCGCCATTTCCTACCGCGTGCACAAAGGCTTTGAGCACGACGTAGTGGCTCTGTCCGCCGGCGTGCAGCGCATGGTGCGTTCCGACTGCGGCGCGGCCGGCGTGATGTTCACCATCGACACGGAATCCGGCTTTGAAGACGTGGTGTTCATCACCGCGTCTTACGGCCTGGGCGAAACCGTGGTGCAAGGCGCGGTGAACCCTGACGAGTTCTACGTACACAAGCCGACGCTGAAAGCCGGCCGTCCGGCGGTGCTGCGCAAGACCATGGGCTCCAAGCTGATCAAGATGGAGTTCACCGACGCCTCGCAAGCCGGCCGCTCGGTGAAGACCGTGGACGTGTCCCCGGTGGAGCGTCAGCAGTTCTCCATCAGCGACGCCGAAGTGGCCGAACTGGCCGAATACGCGTTGATCATCGAGAAGCACTACGGTCGTCCGATGGACATCGAGTGGGGCCGCGACGGCCACGACGGCAAGCTCTACATCCTGCAGGCCCGCCCGGAAACGGTGAAGTCGCAGGAAGACCGCAAGGACACGCTGCGCCGCTACCGCCTGAACAGCAAATCGCAAGTGCTGTGTGAAGGCCGCGCCATCGGCCAGAAGATCGGCCAGGGCGTGGTGCGCACCATTAAGGACGCGTCCGAGATGGACCGCGTCAAGCCGGGCGACGTGCTGGTCACCGACATGACCGACCCGGATTGGGAACCGGTGATGAAACGCGCCGCCGCCATCGTCACCAACCGCGGCGGCCGTACCTGCCACGCGGCCATCATCGCGCGCGAGCTGGGCATCCCGGCCGTGGTGGGCTGCGGCGACGCCACCCAGGTGCTGTCCGAAGGCATGAAGGTCACCGTATCCTGCGCCGAAGGCGACACCGGCAACATCTACGACGGCCTGCTGGACGTGGAAGTGATCGATCTGGAACTGGACAAGATGCCCAAGGCCCCGGTCAAGATCATGATGAACGTCGGCAACCCGGAATTGGCCTTCGACTTCGCGCAGCTGCCGAACGAAGGCGTGGGCTTGGCGCGCATGGAGTTTGTGATCAACCGTCAGATCGGCATTCACCCGAAAGCGCTGTTGGAGTTCGACAAGCTGCCGGCGGATTTAAAAGCCACCATTAGCGACCGCATCGCCGGCTACGCCAGCCCGGTGGACTTCTACGTCGACAAGATCGCAGAGGGCGTGTCCACATTGGCCGCCGCCTTCTATCCGAAAAAGGTCATCGTGCGCATGTCCGACTTCAAGTCGAACGAGTACGCCAACCTGATCGGCGGTCAGCTGTACGAGCCGCACGAAGAAAACCCGATGATCGGCTTCCGCGGCGCCGCGCGCTACGTGGCCGAATCCTTCCGCGATTGCTTTGAACTGGAATGCCGCGCCATCAAGAAAGTGCGCGACGTGATGGGTCTGACCAATGTGGAAGTGATGATTCCCTTTGTGCGCACCCTGTTCGAAGCCGAGCAAGTGGTGGAGATCCTGGCGGCCAACGGCCTCAAGCGCGGTGAAAACGGCCTGCGCCTGATCATGATGTGCGAGCTGCCGACCAACGCCGTGCTGGCGGACAAGTTCTTGCAGCATTTCGATGGCTTCTCCATCGGCTCCAACGACATGACCCAGCTGACGCTGGGCGTGGATCGCGACTCCGGCGGCCCGATCGCTTCTACCTTCGACGAGCGCAACGAAGCGGTCAAAGCCATGTTGCACATGGCGATCCAGGCTTGCCGCAAGCAAGGCAAGTACATCGGCATCTGCGGACAAGGTCCGTCCGATCATCCGGACTTCGCCAAGTGGCTGGTGGAAGAGGGCATCGAAACCGTGTCCCTGAACCCGGACACCGTGGTGGAAACCTGGCTGTACCTGGCGCGTGAACTGAACAGCTAAGTTCACCCTTCCGTCGCTTTTCAACCGCCCGCTTGCCGGGCGGTTTTGTTTTGTCCGGCGCTTCTTGCAAGCGGCGGGCGCGGACGCGGGGCTATGCTTGAGCGCATCGATTCATGAACGCCAATAGGAAGCCCGTCATGCAGTTATTTCGTAGCACTCCCGTCAAAGCCTCGTTGGACATCGTCATCCCGCGTTACCTGGACGCCAGGCCGGCCAAGGAGGCCTCCGCACTGGCTCAAGTGCTGACCGCCTGCTCCAATCGCGCGTTGGAACAAGGCGTGTATCCGGATCTTGGTGTTTTGCGCGCCGATTGCCAGCGCTGGGGCGCCATTGTCGCGGGCAGCCGGCAATTCAATAATCGCCAAGGCGCGGAGCTGGATGGGAAGCTGGATCGCCTGGGCGCGGCGCTCAAGCAATCCTTGCAAGGCATTGAACAACGGATTCAGGCCGAAGGCCGGCACTACGGCGATAGGCTGCAATTGGCCAAGCAGGGCTACGCGGTGGATCTGGAGCCTTCCCGGCGCGTATTGGGCGACAAGCTGGCTTTAAGTTTCGGTTAAGGCTGCCGTGTTGTAATCCAGACATCGACAACACACTAGGAGTCCAAACATGAAAGCCATCACCGTTCTGCTCACCGCCGCCGCCTTGTCTCTGCCCTTCGCCGCTCAGGCGGAATTCGCCGGCCCCGGCGTGCCGGCCGCCGTCACCACCGTGGCCGCCGCGCAAAAAGCCGCCGACGATACCCCGGTGACGCTGGAAGGCAAGATCGTGCGTCAGATCGACCAGAAGCGTTACGAATTCCGCGACGCTACCGGCACCATGACGGTGAAGATCAGCCAGAAACGCCTGCCAGCGAAAAAGTTCGACCACAACAGCAAGCTGCGCATTGTGGGTGAAGTAGACAAGGAACTGACTTCGACCAAGGTGGACGCCAAGCTGGTGGAAGTTTTGCCGTAAGCCGCTTTTCCCCCGCTCAACGCGAACGGGCCCGGCACTGCATGAGCAGGCCGGGCCCTTGTCGTTATTGGGGGGCTTACTGTGACGGACCTTCGTCCTTCAACTGCTCCTCATGCTCCAATTCTTGTTGCGCCTCCAGCGCCTGCTCCTCGGCTTCGCGCAGCAAGTGGTTGATCTTTTCGAAGTCGAACAGGTCCTGGGTATTGCGCAGCCGCTCGGCGTAATGAATGATGTTGCTGCCGTCGGCCAGCAGCAGGGCGGGGGCGGTGTAGCCGCTGAGCGGATATTCGCGGATCAACACCCCGTAATGTTTGTGGAAATCGCGGCCGCGCAGCGTGGACAACAGGGTAACGTGGGGCAGGCCATGCTCGCGTCGGGCGCGCGCCAGAGAGGACGGCGAATCCACGGTGATCACCACCAGACTGATTTGCGGCCAGCGTTCCAGGAAGCGCCGCGTCTCTTGCAGCAGGTATTGGCCGCCATGCTCGTATTCGTCCAGCGAGAGCAAGGTCAGAATCAGCTTGGGCACGCCGCCCAGGCCTTCCAGCGACACATCCTGCTTACCGTCGCCCACCAGCATGAAGCTGGGCAGATAGGCGCCCACCTCAGGGAAGTCCCCCTCCACCGGCAACAATTCATCGCCGTATTGCAACATGAAGTCGCTCATTCTCGTCTCCCTATGCCCATTCTTCTATCGTGGACTACATGGCGGCAAAATCAAGCCGCCGTTTTGCTATGAGCATAAAAAAAGCCCGCGCGGACGCAGGCTGTAAGGGCTGGGAAAACAAAAGCTTAGGATTGAGCGGCTTTCGCGGCGGCCAATTGAGCGGGCAGCGGCGCGGCGGCCGGCTCCTCCGGCAGAACCGGCTCGCCGGCCAGCACGCGGCGCATGCGTTCTTCGTCCAGCGCCTTCTCCCAGCGTGCCACCACGATGGTGGCCACGCCGTTGCCTATCAAATTGGTGATGGCGCGGGCTTCGGACATGAAGCGATCGATGCCGATCAGCAGCGCCAGGCCGGAAACCGGCAGTTTGCCGCCCAGCGTGGCCAGCGTGGCGGCCAGGGTGATGAAGCCGCCGCCGGTCACCGCCGCCGCGCCCTTGGAGGTCAGCAGCAGCACGCCCAGCAGGCCCAATTCCTCGGCCAGCGTCAGGTCCACATTGGTGGCTTGGGCGATGAAGATGGCGGCCATGGTCAGATAGATGGAGGTGCCGTCCAGATTGAAGGAGTAGCCGGTGGGAATCACCATGCCCACCACCGGTTTGGAGCAGCCCAGGTTCTCCAGCTTCTTCATGATGCCCGGCAGCGCGGATTCCGACGAAGACGTGCCCAGCACCAGCAACAGTTCTTCCTTGATGTAGACCAGGAAGCGCCACAGGCTGAAGCCGTTGAGCTTGGCGATGGTGCCCAGCACCACGAAGACGAAGGCGAAACAGGTCAGGTAGACGCAGAGCATCAGGAAGCCCAGCTGTTTCAGCGATCCCACGCCGTACTTGCCGATGGTGAAGGCCATCGCGCCGAAGGCGCCGATGGGGGCCAGCTTCATCAGCATATTGATCACGCCGAACAAAGCATGGGAGAACTCGTCCAGGATGTGGACGATGGTCTTGCCGTTGTCGCCCATCTTGGTCAGCGCCAGGCCCAGCAGCACCGAGAAGGTCAGCACCTGGAGGATTTCACCGTTGGCGAACGCGCCCACCACCGTATCCGGGATGATGTGCATCAGGAAATCAATGCTGCTCATTTCCTTGGCGTTGGCCGCGTACTTGGCCACCGAGTGCGCGTCCAGCGTGCTGGGGTCCACATTGAGGCCGGCACCGGGCTTGAGCACATTGACCACCACCAGGCCGATCACCAGCGCCAGCGTGGTGACGGCTTCAAAGTAGAACAGCGCTTTCACGCCCACGCGGCCCACTTCCTTCATATCGCCCATCTTGGCGATGCCCACCACCACGGTGGCGAAGATGATGGGGGCGATCATCATCTTGATCAGTTTGATGAAGGCGTCGCCTAGCGGCTTCATCTTCGCGCCCAGATCGGGAACGAAGGCGCCGAGCATCACGCCGAGGAAAATGGCCAGCAGCACCTGGAAATAAAGGCGCTGGTAAAGGGGGGTTTTGGTTCGCATCGTGATCCCTGTAGCGTTGTCTGACTCCGGCGCGCGGCGGGCCGAAGTTGTTATGCAATCAAAAGCGGGCTCTTAACGGCCCATGACTGCGGATGCTAGCAAGAGGAGGGGCGACGACGAATTGCCGATATCCCTATGCGGGATATCCCCAACACGAACCAAATAGAGCCTGCCGTCGGCGCGGCGGCACCGTTTGGGCGGGGGCTAGGCCCCATCCAAGCGGTTAGCTTCTATGCTTAAGACGCACCGTCAGAATCCAGCGGGAGGCTTGCCGCCATGAAGTTTGCATTTGTCTACCTAGCCCTGTTGTTGGGCGCGCTCTCCGCCAGCGTCCTGGCGGAATCCGCATCGCCTCGCCTACGTTTGCTGACCGAGGACTACCCGCCGTTCAATATCGCGCTGGAGGAAGGCAAGATCGGCGGCCTGTCCACCGACATCCTGCGCGAACTGTTTCAGCGCGCGGGCATTCCGTACAGCATGGAATTGCTGCCCTGGCTGCGCGCCTACGCCATCGCGCAGCAGGAAGACAATAGCTGTGTTTACTCGACCTCGCGCACGGCGAGCCGGGAGGGCCAGTTCAAATGGGTGGGGCCGCTGGTCAGCAACTCCTGGAGTTTGTTCGCCGGCCCTCACAGCCCCGCCGGCGTGGCCGCGCTGGACGACGCGCGCGGCTACACCATCGGCAGTTATAAAGGATCGGGCATGTCGCAGTATCTGGCCGACTTGGGCTTCAAGCTGGAGCTGGCGAGAGCGGACGATTTGAACGCCAGAAAGCTAGTGGCCGGCCATATCGACTTTTGGGCCAGCGGCGAGTTCAGCGGCGCCTACATCGCCTCCGCCAACCATCTGCCCATCCGACTGCTGTTCAGCTTCAACACGGTGCAGATGTATCTGGCCTGCAACCCGGGGGTGGACGAGCGCATCGTGCAGAAACTCAACAAGACGCTGCTCAATATGCAGCGCGACGGCGTGGTGGACGCGCTGCGCAAGCATTACCGTTAGGCTAGGGCCGCCTAGGAGTGTGAAGCTCAGTGGAACTGCTTGATGTAGGACGCCACGCCGCCCAATAGCATCTCAATCGAGATCGCGGTCAGCACCAGGCCCATTAGCCGCTCCAGCGCGGTGATCGCCTGCTCGCCCAGCAGCTTTTGCAGCTTGCCGGAAAACAGGAATACCAGCAGCGTCACCAGCATGCAGATGGTCAGCGCCCCCAGCCATTCCAGCATCCGCTCCGGTTCGCGGGTGGACATCAGCAGCACGGTGGCCATCGCCGACGGGCCGGCGATCAACGGCACGGCGATCGGCACGATGAAGGGCTCGCCGTGCATCTTGTCGCCGCCGAACACGCTGCCCTCGCCGGGGAAGATCATCTTGATGGCGATCAGGAACAGGATCACGCCGCCGGCCACCCGCATCGAATCATCGGTCAGATGCATCAGGTCCAGGAAGTTGCGGCCAAAGAACATGAAGGCGGACAGCACCAGGAAGGCGATCAGGCATTCGCGATAGACCACGCGGCGGCGGCGCTCCGGTTTGACCTGCTTGAGTGCGGCGATGAACAGCGGAATATTGCCCAGCGGATCGGTGATCAGGATCAGCAGGACGGTGGCGGACAGAAAAGAGGTTTGCATGGTGTGTGCTTGCAGCGTTGAGTGGTGTCAATGGCGCGCAGGCCCTGTGCGTAAGGCTCTGGATTTTTAAGCGCGCGTTCGGGCGGGATTATCTCATGGCGATGCCGAATGGGTTAGTCCGGATTGCGATGGTTTTATTCGTTTGGCCTGCCGCCTCAGTCTGCCCGTCAGGCGCGGCTGGCGGGCGTTGGCGGGCTTAGCTCAGTTCCTGCAACGCTTCATAAGCCTGTTGCAAGCGGCGGGCAAAGGGTTCGAGCAGACAATACACCTGCTCGCGCTCCAGATGCTCGATCTCGGACTGGTCCAGCAGCGTCAGCAGCCCGGCCAGCGCGCTGCTGATCTGGCCCAGTTCCAGCGAGGCGGTGTGACAGATGTCGTGGACGTGTTGGCTGCATTGTGCCAGCCGTTCCAGTTCGGGTTTGCAGAGGCGCTGCGCGTGCAGCTGCTGGATCAGGCGGTCTAGTTCGATGAGGCTGGGGATGGGATTCATGGCTGAGCCTCCGGAAGCGGGGCGCGGGCTGGCGTGTCGCGGGGCGGGGGATAGCTGAACAAGGGTAGAACCAACATGGGGAACGCTCCTTTTTCGTGGTCCGCTTGTCTGCTCGCTGCTAAACGGGCAGGCAGGCGCGTGACGAGGTTAGCAGACCGGGAAAAAGGGAACCGGCAGGCACTAGGCCTCCCCGCCACGGCCAGCCGGATGGCAAGACAATGGCATTCCGGACGCGGCTGCTAAGCAGCGGCGCCCGCCCTAATTCCAATTTGGCTGCTAAGCCCAAGCGCCGTTAAGTGAAACGGCACGCGGCGATTGTTGCCGATGGGCTGGGTGGGGTCAAGCGGCAGCGTCCAGCTGTGCTGTGTTGTCGGTCTTATCCGATGATATTGATTTTGGTACTGATTTATGGTACCAGTTGGGTGTGAAACGAAAACACTTGATCACCTTGCAGTTGATCTTCACGCGTCCAATCAGCGCCAATATCCGGTGGAGCGATATTGAGGCTTTGTTTTTGGAGCTTGGCGCGGAGATCGAGGAGCGCGAAGGGTCGCGTATCTGCGTTGCCTTATTCGGTGTGGTGAGGGTGTTTCATCGGCCCCATCCTTCTCCGGATACGGACAAAGGCGCGGTGGCCGCAATTAGAAAATGGCTGGAAACCAACGGGGTGACACCATGAAGAATATTCTACAGATTGAAGGCTACCGAGCTGTGATCAGCTATGACCCGGAAATCGACATGTTTCGCGGCGAGTTTCTGGGCTTGAGCGGCGGAGCGGATTTTTATGCAGGCGATGTCGCAAGCCTCAAACGAGAAGCCGAAATATCGCTGCGCGTGTATCTGGACGCATGCCGCGAGAAGGGGCTGCAGCCTCTTAAAACCTATTCGGGAAAATTCAATGTGCGCATTGCGCCGCGCTTGCATGAAATGGCGGCGGCAGCGGCGTCGGCCGAGTCCAAGAGCTTGAACGAGTGGGTGGAGGCGGCGATCGAGGAGCGGGCGGAGGCCATGGACCTCAAAACGGCTTAAACACCGCATGGTTCAATCTTGGGGCACTCCGCGGGAGTGCTCCATGAAAAACGGCGAGCCATGGCTCGCCGTTTTGCTGTCCGCGCGCGGTGTTACTCCGCGGCGTGATCGTCCTGCTCGATGGTTTCGGCCTGCTCGCCCGGTTTTTCCTTGCGGGCGCTGCCTTCCACCATATTGATAACGAACAGCCGGCATTGCAGCGAGCCGTTGTACAGCGGGGTGCGGCGCTTGGGCGACAGATGGACCAGCTTGGCCAGGCGCAGGTCGCCGCTGAACAGGTTGGCGTGCCAGCCGGCGAAGTGGGCTTTCAGCCAGTCGCCCAGCAGCGGATACCACTCGGCCAGCTGGTCCAGTTCGTCCATGCGCACGCCGTAGGGCGGGTTGGCCACCAGGATGCCGTTTTCGCCGTTGGGACGGGCGTCCAGCACGTCCATCGCCTCCAGTTCCACCAGGCCGGAGAGGCCGGCGCGTTCCAGGTTGTCCTTGGCGACGTTGATGATGGCCTGGTCGCGGTCGGAGCCGTTGATCGCCAGCTTGGCCAGTGGTTTTTCCGCGTGCTGGGCGTCCAGCAGCAGTTTTTCCCAGCTGGCGGAATCGAAGCCGCGCAGTTTCTGGAAGGCGAATTTGCGTTGGCGGCCCGGCGCGCGGTTCAGCGCGATGTCGGCGGCTTCCACCAGGAAGGTGCCGCTGCCGCACATCGGGTCCAGCAGCGGCTGGCTGCCGTTGTAGCCGGTCAGCATCAGGATGCCGGCGGCCAGGTTTTCACGCAGCGGCGCGTCGCCGGTTTCCTGGCGCCAGCCGCGCTTGAACAGCGGTTCGCCGCTGGTGTCCAGGTAGATGGTGGCGCTGTCTTCGGTCAGGAAGACATGGACGCGCACGTCCGGGTGGCGGGTATCGACATTGGGACGGCCCAGCTGCGCCTGGCGGAAGCGGTCGCAGATCGCGTCCTTCACCTTCAGCGAGATGAAGTCCAGGCTTTTGAAGTGACAGCGGATGGCGTCGGTCTTCAGCTTGATGCTGTTGGATACGTCGAACCAGCGCGGCCAGTCCACGTTCATCGCCAGGCGGTAGATGTCTTGCTCGTTGCGGTAGCCGCCCTGGGCCAGTTGCAGCAGCACGCGGCTGGCGGTGCGGCTGTGCAGGTTGGCCGCCATCAGCAGATCGCGGTCGCCGGCGAAGGCCACGCCGCCGTCGGCGGCGGCGATGTCGCGCGCGCCCAGGCCGCGCAACTCGTCGGCCAGAATGGCTTCCAGGCCGCGCGGGCAGGGGGCGAACAAGGACAGCACGCTGTCGCGCACCTGGGTCAGGCTCGGGGCTTGGCGTTCGGACGGCGTGTGGCGCGGCGCGTCGGCGTAGCGGTGTTCTCCGCGGGTTTCCACGCGGTGTTGGTCGCCCAGCGGCTTCAGGCTGCCGGCGCCGGGTTTGCCGAACTGTTGGCGAGTTTCGCCTTCACGACGCTCGTGGCGCGGGCGTTCTTCCTGTTGCCATTGACGCGGCGCGCGTTCGGCGTCGTCGCGGCGGACGTCGTTGTCGCGGTAGGACGGCTTGCTGAACAGCTTGCGCGTGCCGCCTTCGCTACGCTCGGCCGGTTCGCCTTGAGGACGGTCCTGGCGCGGCGCTGCTTCGGTGTCGTCGCGGCGGCTGCGGTTGTCGCGTTCGGCGGATTTGCCGAACAGTTTGCGCGGGCCGCCCTCGTCGCGTTCAGCCGGCTCGTTTTGCTGCCACGGCTTGCGCGGCGCTTGCTCGGCGTCGTCGCGGCGGAAACGGTTTTCGCGCTCGGCGGACGGGGTGAAGGGCTTGCGTTGCGCTTCATCGTGGCGTTCGCCATGCTGGCGCTCTTGCCACGGTTTGCGCGGCGCTTGTTCTGCGTCGTCGCGACGGAAGTTGTGGTCGCGGTTGGCCTGCTTGCTGAACAGTTTGCGCGGGCCGCCCTCGCTGCGTTCCGCCGGCTCGTTTTGCTGCCACGGCTTGCGCGGGGATTGTTCGGCGTCGTCGCGGCGGAAGCGCTGCTCTCGGTCGGCGGACAGGTTGAACGGTTTGCGCGGCTGATCCACGTGGCGTTCGCCGTCGCGTTGTTGCCAGCGCGGTTTGCCTTGCGGCGCGCCTTGTTCGCCGTCCCGCTCCAGATGCAGCGGTTTGCGGCCGGACGGGCCGCGGTCGCGGCTGTAAGGCTTGCGTTCTTGTTCCACGTCCGCGGCGGCGTTCAGCGGTTTGCGGCCGGATGGGCCGCGGTCTCGGCTGTAATCGCGCGGCTCGCGGTCTTCGCGGTGATGGAAGGGCTTTTTGGGGCCGCTGCCTTGCGGGCGCTCTTCGCCGTCGCGGGCGAAGCTGCGTGGCTGCCAGTTGTTGCCGCGCTCTTTATTGAAGCGGTCCTGCTTGAAATTATCTTGGCCTTCGTTGCGTTCAAAGCGCTGCTGGCCTTGCGGGCGGCGTTCGTTGCCATAGGGCTTGTCGCGCCCGGCCTGTTGGTCGCGTCCTTGGTAGGGGCCGCGCTTGCCGCCGTCTCGCGGGGCTTGTCCCTGTCCTGGGCCGCGGTCTTGCCAGTTGGGCTTGGCGTTGCCTGGGCGCGGGCCGGAATAGGGCGCGCGCGGCGAGGCGTCGGCCGAAGGCGCTTTCTTCTGGATCACGGGGCTTTTACCGGCCGGGCTGTCTCCGCCTGCCGGCGAACTGGCCTCATTGTCGCGGCTATTGAAATCGCGGCGCATATTGGCACGCTGGCGGGAACGGAAACTGGACATGGAACTTCCTTGAGTAAGCAGACTTTTAAGCAATTCTTTGATTTTAACTTATTTGTCCGGAGGCTGCTTGGTGACAGCGAGGGTTTCCGCTACCATATCCGGTTCGATTCAAGATGATAGATGATGTTGCACAGCTCATTCGCCGCGCGGCTGACCGCCTGGCAAAAAACGCATGGACGCCATGATTTGCCGTGGCAGGTCAGCGACCCGTACCGGATCTGGCTGTCCGAGATCATGCTGCAGCAGACCCAGGTCAAAAGCGTGCTGGAATATTACCCGCGCTTTCTCGCCCGCTTTCCGGACGTGGCGGCCTTGGCCGCCGCGCCGCAGGAAGATGTGCTGGCGCTGTGGAGCGGCCTGGGCTATTACAGCCGGGCGCGCAATCTGCACAAGGCGGCGCAGATGGTGATGGCCGAGTTTGGCGGCGGCTTCCCGGCCGAGCGCCAGCAACTGGAGCGCCTGCCCGGCGTGGGGCGTTCCACCGCCGCGGCAATCGCTTCTTTCGCTTTTGGCCAGCGGGAGACCATTCTGGACGGCAACGTCAAACGGGTGTTGACCCGTTGCTTTGGCATTGACGGCTTTCCCGGCGAGAAGGCGGTGGAGCAGCGCTTGTGGCGGCTGGCCGAAGACCTGCTGCCGCGGGAGGCGGCGCTGATGAGCGCCTACACTCAAGGTTTGATGGACTTGGGCGCCACGGTGTGCAGCCGCGGCAAGCCGGCCTGTACCGTCTGCCCTATGGTGGATGGCTGTGTGGCGGCGGGGGAGGGACGCACTGGCGAACTGCCGACGCGGCGGCCGAAGAAAACGGTGCCCACGCGCCATACGGTGATGCTGCTGGCCACGCACGAGGACAAGGTATGGCTGCTGCGGCGACCGCCTTCCGGTATTTGGGGCGGGTTGTTGTCGCTGCCGGAGTTCGAGACCTCGATGCAGGCCGAGGACTGGCTGCAGCGGGCGGGGCAGGGCGACGCCTTGCCGGCCTGGCCGGAGTTGGAACACGTGTTCACGCATTATCGTTTGATCATTACGCCGTTGCCGGCGCGCCTGGATGGCTTGAACGGCGGCGCGGCGATGGAGGACAACGGCCAGTGGCTGCCGTTGGCGGAAGCGCCGGACGCCGGTGTGCCCGCGCCGGTGCGCCGGCTGTTGTTGCGCTTGGCCGAGTAGCCGGGCGCTGTCGAAACACGATTTGATTGAGTTACTGGGTTGATATGGTTTCCGTAGTTCGTTCGATGGCTGACACCCTGGCAGACGCGGCTAATCCGCAGCGCTGGCTGGAGGGCTTGTCTTCTTCGCTCAGCGGGGAAGAGCAGGCGATGCTCACTCGCGCCTTTGACGAGGCGCGCGCCTTGTACTGCGGCAAGACCATGGCCCAGACGGGCGAGGACTTGTTCAACCACGCGGTGGCCGCCGCCGCCATCGTGGCGGATCTGAATCTGTTGCCGGACGCCATCGTCGCCACCTTGATGTTCGCCGCTTCGGATTACCGCGAGGATTGGCAGGTCTGGCTCTCCGAAACCTTCAACCCCACGGTGGCGGTGCTGGTGGAAGGGGTCAACGGCGTGCGCCGCATCACCGAGCTGGCGCGTATCGACAAGCTTTCCACGCCGGAGGAGCGCGCGCGTCAGGCGGAAACCATGCGCAAGATGCTGCTGGCCATGGTGGCGGATATCCGCGTGGTGCTGATCAAGCTGGCCTGGCGCACCCAGACTATGCACTACCTGGCCGAGGTGGCGGACGAGACGGTGCGCCGCCGCATCGCCACCGAGACGTTGGACCTGTTCGCGCCCCTGGCCAACCGCCTGGGGGTATGGCAGATCAAGTGGGAGCTGGAGGACCTGGGCTTCCGCCATACCGAGCCGGACAGCTACAAGCGCATCGCCAAGCTGTTGGACGAGCGCCGGCTGGAGCGCATCGATTATATCGACCGGCTGCTGAACACCTTGCGCGCGGAGCTGAAGAACGCCGGCGTGAAGGCGGAAGTCGCCGGCCGGCCCAAGCACATCTTCTCCATCTGGAAGAAGATGAAGAAGAAAAAGCTGGATTTCTGCGAGCTTTACGATATCCGCGCGGTGCGCATCCTGGTAGAGCGGCTGCCGGACTGCTACACGGCGCTGGGCATTATTCACGGGACCTGGCAGCCGATTCCGGGCGAGTTCGACGACTACATCTCCCACCCCAAGGCCAATAATTACCGCAGCCTGCACACCGCGGTGATCGGGCCGGAGGATAAGGCGGTGGAGGTGCAGATCCGCACTTTCGAGATGCACGAGCACGCCGAGTTCGGCGTGGCCGCGCACTGGCGCTATAAGGAAGGCGGCAAGGGCGACGCCGCCTATGAGGAGAAAATCTCCTGGCTGCGTCAATTGCTGGACTGGCGCGAGGAGATGTCGGACCGCGAAGGCCTGGCCGAGGCGTTCAAGACTGAGCTGTTCGCCGACACCATCTATGTATTGACGCCGCAAGGCCGGGTGATGGCCTTGCCGTTTGGCGCCACCCCCATCGATTTCGCCTACTCGGTGCACACCAATCTGGGCCACCGCTGCCGCGGCGCCAAGGTGGAGGGGCAGATTGTGCCCTTGTCCACGCCGCTGCAAAACGGCCAGCGGGTGGAGATCATCACCGCCAAGGAGGGCGGGCCGTCGGTGAACTGGCTGCACGACGGCTGGGTGAAGAGCCATCGCGCCATTTCCAAGATCCGCCAGCACATCCGCCTGCTCAACGCGGACACCGTGCGCGAAACCGGCAAGATGTTGTTTGAGCGCGAGCTGGCCCGCCACAGCCATATGCAACCCAATCTGGGGGCGCTGGCGGAGAAGTTGGGCTACGACAAACTGGAAGAAGTGTACGGCGCGCTGGGTCATGGCGAGTTGACCACGCGGGTGGTGTCCAACGCCATCGTCAGCTTCGCGCCGCCGCCGCCGGCGGACGTGGCGCCGGAAAGCCTGGTCAAGGCCAGCAAGGGCGGCCACGACGCGGGCGGGGTGCTGATCGAGGGCGTGGACAATCTGATGACGGTGCTGGCCAAGTGCTGCAAGCCGGCGCCGCCGGACGGGGTAATGGGTTTCGTCACCAAGGGGCGCGGCATTTCCATTCATCGCACCAACTGCCTGACCCTGAAAAAGTTGTCGGTGGAGGTGCCGGAGCGGCTGATCGCCGCCGAATGGGGAGATCAGCGCAGCAGCGTCTTCCCCATCGACATCGAAATCATCGCCATGGACCGTCCCGGCCTGCTGCGCGATCTGTCCGACGTGTTGTCGCGCGAAAAGTTGAATCTGATCGGGGTCAACACCTTGTCGCGCGACACTCGCGCCCGCATGCGCTTCACTGTGGAGGTGCGCCAGGTGCAGGACATCAGCCGGGTGTTGTCGCGGATGATGGAGTTGAGTGGGGTGCAGGAGGCGCGGCGTTTGTAAGAACCTGTTTAAAGTCTGCTGCGCTTCGGCGATACGGCGTTGAAAACAACTTCGAAATGCTCATGTACCGCTTGTACATTCCGCTTTCTCAGCCGTTTTCGCCTTGTCTCGCTCTTGCTCGCGAGACTTTGAACAGGTTCTAAGAACCTGTTGACGATCTGCTGCGCTTCGGCGATACGGCGTTGAAAACAACTTCGAAATGCTCATGTACCACCTGTACATTCCGCTTTTTCGCTCGTTTTCGCCTTGTCTCGCCTTAGCTCGCGAGATCGTCAACACGTTCTAAGGCGCGACCGAGTTTGCGTTGGCACAAGTTCACCGTCGCTGTGCATTGCTTTGACTTGAAGAAATTTTCATAATGGGTTTTTTGCGCCGCCGCCCGCCGGTGGCGTCGAGGTTTTGGAACGCTTGGCGAGCACGCCTGGCCGTTTCTCATTGAAAGGTTTGTTAGCTCATGTCCGAACTGATCGCCGCGGCGCGCCGCGCCCTGTCCCTGATGGATCTCACCACGCTGAACGACGACGACACTAACGACAAGGTCGCCGCACTGTGCCGCAAGGCCAAGAGCGAAGCCGGCACCGTGGCCGCGGTCTGCGTGTATCCGCGCTTCGTGCCCATCGCCAAGAAAACCTTGCGCGAGGCCGGCTGCCCCGAGGTAAAAGTGGCCACCGTCACCAACTTCCCGGCCGGCGACGAGGACATCTCCATCGCGGTGGCGGAAACCCGCGCCGCGATCGCCTACGGCGCGGATGAGGTGGACGTGGTGTTTCCGTACCGGGCGCTGATGGCGGGCAAGCGCGAGGTGGGCGCGCAACTGGTGGCGGCCTGTAAGGACGCTTGTGAAGGCAAGACGCTGAAAGTCATCATCGAAAGCGGCGAGCTGAAGGACGAGGCGCTGATCCGCGAGGCTAGCCTGATCTCCATCCAGGCCGGCGCCGACTTCATCAAGACCTCCACCGGCAAGGTGCCGGTGAACGCCACGCTGGAAGCGGCCGGCGTGATGCTGTCCGCCATCCGCGAAACCGGCGGTGCCTGCGGCTTCAAGGCCGCCGGCGGCGTGCGCACCGCGGCCGAGGCGGCGGAATACCTGGAGCTGGCCGAGCATCTGCTGGGCGCGGAATGGGTGAGCGCGGAGCGCTTCCGTTTCGGCGCTTCCGGCCTGTTGGGCAATTTGCAGGCGGAAATTGAAGGGGGAGAGGTCAAGCCGATCAGCGGCTATTGATCGCTCGCTGTTTCAAACAATGGCCGTGGCGTTGGGTCCCGGCCATTATTTATTGCACGCGGCGGGTTTCGCCGCGGCAGGCGCAAGGCAGGGAGAATGCCATGTTTTTGCCTCAGGAAATCATTCGCAAGAAACGCGACGGCCAGGCGCTGTCGCAACAGGACATCCAGCAGTTCGTCGCCGGCATCACTGACGGCAGCGTGGCCGACAGCCAAATCTCCGCGCTGACCATGGCGGTGTACTTCAACGGCATGGCCCTGGAAGAAAACGTGCACATGGCGCTGGCGATGCGCGACTCCGGCCGTAGCATGCAGTGGAGCGATCTTAATCTGCCCGGCCCGGTGGTGGACAAGCACTCCACCGGCGGCGTCGGCGACGTGGTGTCGCTGATGCTGGGGCCGATGGTGGCCGCCTGCGGCGGCTTCGTGCCCATGATTTCCGGCCGCGGCTTGGGCCATACCGGCGGCACGTTGGACAAATTGTCGGCGATTCCCGGTTACAACCCCTTCCCCAGCCCGGACGAGTTCCGCCGCGTGGTCAAGGAAGTAGGCGTGGCCATCATCGGCCAGACTTCGGACCTGGCCCCGGCCGACCGCCGCGTTTACGCGGTGCGCGACGTGACCGCGACGGTGGAATCGGTGGCGATGATCACCGCGTCTATCCTGTCCAAGAAACTGGCCGCCGGCCTGGACGCTTTGGTGATGGACGTGAAGGCCGGCACCGGCGCCTTCATGCCGACGATGGAGAAATCCGTAGAGCTGGCGGAACGCATCGTCAAGGTGGGCAACGGCGCCGGCGTGGCCACCAGCGCGCTGATCACCGAGATGAGCCAGCCGCTGGCTTGGACCGCCGGCAACAGCATAGAAACCCGCGAGGCGGTGCGTTACTTGAAGGGCGACGAACGCAATCCGCGCTTGCATGAAGTGACCATGGCGTTGTGCGCCGAGATGCTGGTGGTGGGCAAGCTGGCCAAGGACGAGGCCGAGGCGCGCGACAAGCTGCAGACCGCATTGGACTCCGGCCGCGCCGCCGAGATCTTCGGCCGCATGGTGGCCGCGCTGGGCGGCCCGGCCGACTTCATGGAGAACTATGATTCCCATATGGCGCCGGCTCCCATTGTGCGCCCGGTGCTGGCCGAACGCGCCGGCTTCGTCGGCGGCATGGACACCCGCGGCATCGGCATGGCGGTGTGCGCGCTAGGCGGCGGGCGCCGCCTGCCCAGCGACGAGCTGGATTTCCGCGTCGGCTTGTCCCGCTTTGTCGAGCTGGGTCAGCGCATCGACGCCGGCGTGCCGCTAGCTTATATTCACGCGGCGGATGAAAACAGTTTCGCCGACGCGGAGCGCCGCCTCAAGGCGGCGATCCAACTGGCTGACGCGGCACCTTCCGCGCTGCCGCTGGTCTATCAAAAGATTCGCCAGCAGTAATCCCGGAGCGGCAATATGAAACGAGCCATCATTCTGATTCTGGATTCGCTGGGCATCGGCGCCGCCGCCGACGCCCCGCAGTTCGGTGACGCCGGCAGCAACACGCTGGGCCACATCGCCATGGAGGCGGCCGCCGGCCGCGCCAACGTCGGCCGCAACGGCGCGCTGACCCTGCCTAATCTGTCCCGCATGGGCCTGGGCCACGCCTGCCGCTTGTCTTCCGGTTATTTCCCGGAGGGCATGGACCCGGCTGAGCCCGCGGCGGCCTACGGCTACGCGCGCGAGCTGTCCAGCGGCAAGGACACCCCGTCCGGCCATTGGGAAATCGCCGGCGTGCCGGTATTGTTCGACTGGGGCTATTTCAGCGACCACGACGACAGCTTCCCGCAGGAACTGCTGGACGCCATCGTCGCCAAGGCCGAGCTGCCCGGCTATCTGGGCAATTGCCACGCTTCCGGCACCGAGATTCTGGACCGGCTGGGCGAGGAGCATATGAGGACCGGCAAGCCCATCTTCTACACCTCGGCGGATTCGGTGTTTCAGATCGCCTGTCATGAAGAGACGTTCGGGCTGGAACGGCTGTATCAGCTGTGCAAGATCACTCGCGAACTGCTGGAGCCCTACAATATCGGTCGCGTCATCGCTCGTCCCTTCGTCGGCGAAGGCAAGGGCCAGTTTGTGCGCACCGGCAATCGCAAGGACTTGGCGGTGGAGCCGCCGGCGGCCACGGTGCTGGAAAAACTGGCCAAGGCCGGCGGCGACGTGGTGTCCATCGGCAAGATCGCCGATATCTACGCCCATGTCGGCATCACCCACAAGCACAAGGCCACCGGTTTTGACCAATTGTGGGACGCCACCCTGGGCGCGATGCGGGATCACCGCGAGCGGCCAGCCATCATCATGGCCAACTTCGTCGACTTCGACTCCAGTTATGGCCACCGCCGCGACACCGCCGGCTACGCCCGCGCGCTGGAGGAGTTCGACGCGCGTCTGCCGGAAGTGATGGCGGCGCTCGGCGACGACGATATTCTGATCCTGTCCGCCGACCATGGCTGCGATCCTACCTGGGAAGGCACGGACCATACTCGCGAACATATTCCGGTGCTGTGCTACGGCAAGAACGTGCCGGCCGGCTCGCTGGGCGAACGCGCCACCTTCGCCGACATCGGCCAGACCGTGGCGGCTCACCTGGGCCTGAGCCCTATGGATTACGGCCAGTCCTTCCTGTGAGACGCGGCTGAATGCAATACGCCCCGGCGTTGGCGCGTCGGGGCTCTTTTGAATTTGGAGACTAAAGACGATGGCGACCCCACATATCAACGCCCAACCGGGCGATTTTGCCGAAACCGTGCTGATGCCGGGCGACCCGCTGCGCGCGAAGATGATCGCGGAAACCTTCCTGGAAGACGCCAAGCTGGTGACCACGGTGCGCAATGTGTTCGGCTACACCGGCACTTACCAGGGCAAACGCCTGTCGGTGATGGCCCACGGCATGGGCATTCCGTCCGCCAGCATCTACACCACCGAGCTGATCAAGGATTACGGCGTCAAGAACATCATCCGCATCGGCTCCTGCGGCGCGGTGACGCCCGACATCAAATTGCGCGAGCTCTTCGTCGCCATGGGCGCGTCCACCGACAGCAAGGTCAACCGCATGCGTTTCAACGACCACGACTACGCCGCCATCGCCGATTACGACCTGCTGCGCGCCGTGGTGGACACCGCGGCGGAGCAGGGCAAGCCGGTGACGGTGGGCAATGTGTTCTCCGCCGACCTGTTCTACGGCGTGCAGCCCAATATGCTGGAAGTGCTGGACAAAATGCAGGTCAAGGTCATCGAGATGGAGCTGGCCGGCATCTACAGCGTGGCCGCGCAATACGGCGCGCGCGCGGTGGGCATACTGACCGTGTCCGACATTATCCCCACCGGCGAGGCCACCAGCGCCGAAGAGCGCCAAACCACCTTCCGCGACATGATGGAAGTGGCTTTGGCCGCAGCGATCAAGCTGTAAGTATTTGCTGATTGTCTGACAGCGCGACGGGGCTCTTGGGCCCCGTTGTCGCGTCGTGAGGCGAAAAATCGAGATAAAAAACAAGGTTTCCCGCAATTTGCATTGCGGTGCAGAGTTAGTTTTGGCGTTGATTTAACAGTGATTTTTGTTGTTGCGACGTAAAAAGCCACGATTTATAGTGCGATGCACAAAAAGCCTTGCAATGAAGCAAGTCTATGCAGATAATGAAACCTGCATCAGGACGTGGCATGCAAAGTGTGCGTTTTGGTGTTGTCTCCTCCATCCTCCTTCTTTAGGTGGAACTTGGCGCAACAAAGCTAGATGTTGCGCTTTTTTTTTTGCCCTGCCGCCGTCAAACCCTTCATTCCAACCGCATTTCCCCCTCGGAGCGGGCATCTTCGCCCGACAACCGGATTTCTGTTGTCTCACAAGGGTTTGACAGCTGGATCAGGGCTGTAATAGAATCCGTAACTTTCAAGAATTACGATGGAAGAGTTCCATGAAGACCTTTTCTGCCAAGCCGCATGAGGTTAAACGCGACTGGTTTGTGGTCGATGCCAACGACAAGGTTTTGGGCCGCCTCGCTGCTGAGATCGCCCATCGCCTGCGTGGCAAGCACAAGCCGGAATACACCCCGCACGTAGATACCGGCGATTTCATCGTCGTGGTCAACGTCGAGAAGCTGCGCGTTACCGGTGCCAAGGCACAAGACAAGAAGTACTACCGTCACTCCGGCTACCCGGGTGGTATCTACGAGCGCAGCTTCACCGAACTGCAAGACAAGTTCCCTGAGCGCGTTCTGGAAAAAGCCGTTAAAGGCATGCTGCCGAAGGGCCCGCTGGGTTACGCCATGATCAAGAAGCTCAAGGTGTACTCCGGTTCCGAGCATCCGCACACTGCTCAACAGCCGAAAGTGCTGGAAATCTGATTTTAAGGCGTAGAAATGAACGGTAAATACTACTACGGCACTGGCCGTCGCAAGAGCTCCGTTGCTCGCGTGTTCATGCAAAAGGGTTCGGGCCAGATCATCGTCAACGGCAAGCCGGTTGATGAATATTTCGCTCGTGAAACCGGTCGCATGGTAATCCGCCAGCCGCTGGCTCTGACCGAGAACCTCGAATCCTTCGACATTAAGGTGAATGTTGTTGGCGGCGGCGAAACCGGCCAAGCCGGCGCGATCCGTCACGGCATCACCCGCGCGTTGATCGACTTCGACACCGCTCTGAAGCCGGCTCTGTCCGCTGCTGGTTACGTGACCCGCGACGCTCGTGAAGTTGAGCGTAAAAAAGTCGGCCTGCGCAAAGCTCGCCGCGCCAAGCAGTTCTCCAAGCGTTAATTCGCCGAATTCTGTTTTCAAGAAAACCGCCTGCGTTTGTCAGGCGGTTTTTTCTTTGCCTGTCGTTTTCCCGCTTTCTCTCTCCCATATTGCAAGGCAGCATCTCAGTGCCTACACTGTTGTTTTTGCGACGCGCTTTTACATAAAGGAATGGGCATGATCAAGGTGGGAATCGTCGGGGGCACCGGCTACACGGGTGTCGAATTGCTGCGCTTGCTGGCAGGTCATCCGTCGGCGCGCGTGACCGCGGTCACCTCGCGCAAGGAGGCCGGCATGAAGGTGGCCGACTTGTTTCCCAGCTTGCGAGGCCGCATCGATCTGGCGTTTTCCACTCCCGACGAAGCCCGGCTGCAGGACTGCGATGTGGTGTTTTTCGCCACACCCAATGGCATTGCGATGAACGAGACGCGCGAACTGCTGGCCGCCGGCGTGCGGGTGGTGGACCTGGCCGCCGATTATCGGATCCAGGATGTCGCCGAGTGGGAAAAATGGTATGGCATGAGCCACGGCTCGCCGGATCTGGTGGCCGAAGCGGTGTACGGGCTGCCGGAAATCAACCGCGAGGCCATACGCGGCGCGCGACTGGTGGCGAATCCGGGCTGCTATCCGACCGCGGTGCAGCTGGGCTTCCTGCCCTTGATCGAAGCCGGCGTGGTGGAGCTGTCCAGCCTGATCGCCGACTGCAAGTCCGGCGTGTCCGGCGCCGGGCGCAAGGCGGAAGTGGGCGCCTTGCTGGCCGAGGCCGGAGATTCCTTCAAGGCTTACGGCGTGGCCGGTCACCGCCATTTGCCTGAAATCCGCCAGGGCCTGGGCCGTGCGGCCGCGCAGCCGGTGGGGCTAACCTTTGTGCCGCACCTGACGCCGATGATACGCGGCATCCACGCCACGCTGTACGCGCGGTTGAAGGCGGATGTGGACGTGCAAGCGCTGTTCGAGCGCCGCTACGAGGGTGAAGCCTTCGTCGACGTGCTACCGGCTGGCAGCCATCCGGAGACGCGCTCGGTGCGAGGCGCCAATGTGTGCCGCATCGCCGCGCACAGGCCGCAGGGCGGCGACACCGTGGTGGTGTTGTCGGTGATAGACAATCTGGTCAAGGGCGCGGCCGGTCAGGCGGTACAGAACATGAACTTGATGTTTGGACAGCCGGAGCAGGCGGGGTTGGACATCGTTCCCTTGCTGCCATGAGACACCGGCGCATGCGTGGAAAGAACTAGTTCGCTTGAAGACTCGCCATCGGCCCCAATATCCGACTAAAATAGTGGGTGAATGCCGCTCTGCCGGCTTGAGAAGGGGTTTGAGAAACCGCAGCGCGCGCAGCCAGGCCGCTGGCGGACCGTTGGCGGGTTTCTCATGGCCCCGGAACTGAATTGCGAGGTTTGACATGACTAATGCTGCAACTGAAATGCCGTCCCCGATCAACTTCAGCCAAAGCGCTTGTTCCAAGGTGCAGGAGCTGATCGCCGAGGAAGGCAATCCCGATCTGAAACTGCGCGTCTTCGTTACCGGCGGCGGCTGCTCCGGCTTCCAGTACGGTTTCACATTTGACGAAATCGCAAATGAAGACGATACCGCTATAGAGAGACAAGGCGTGACCTTCCTGGTGGATCCGATGAGCTACCAGTATCTGGTCGGCGCTGAAATCGATTATCAGGAAAGCCTGGAGGGCTCCCAGTTCGTGATCCGCAATCCGAACGCCACCACCACCTGCGGTTGTGGTTCGTCGTTCTCGGTGTGATCCGGACGCGGTAGAATACAGGCTCGGGCTATTGCCCGGGCCTTTTTTATGGGGACAACAAAATGAATAAGCTGCCACCCGTCGTCTTGCCGAAGATCGAATTCACGCGTGAATTCGCGTTTAGCGATGCCGACTTCGAGCGCATTCGCAAACTGATCTACAAGGAAGCGGGCATTTCGTTGAACCCGTCGAAGAAAGACATGGTTTACGGCCGCCTGGTGCGTCGCATCCGCGAGTTGAAGCTGCCCGGTTTCGCCGCCTATGTCGATTTCCTCGAGTCGATCAGCGGCAAGCGCGAGTTCGAACAGTTCGTCAACGCGCTGACCACCAATCTGACTTTCTTCTTTCGCGAAGAACATCATTTCCCGCTGCTGGCCGAGCATCTGAAGAAGAAAGCGACGGCCGGCGGAGAACTGGCGATCTGGTGCGCGGCCTCGTCCACCGGCGAAGAACCGTATTCGCTGGCGATCACCGCGCTGGAGGCGGTGCCGGGCGCGCGCATCAGCGTGCTGGCCACCGATCTGGACACCAGCGTGCTGGAAACAGGCCGCAAGGGCATTTACGCCGCCGACAAGGTGGCGCGCCTGCCGCCGGGCTACGCCGCCAAGTATTTCGACAAGCAGCCGGACGGCAGCTTCCAGGCCAAGGCTCAGCTGCGAAATATGATCACCTTCCAGCGTTTGAACCTGGTGGAGAGCAACTGGTCGGTCAAGCGCCAGTTCGACGCCATTTTCTGCCGCAACGTGATGATTTATTTCGACCGCGACACTCAGTTCGGCGTGCTCAAGCGCTTTGCGCCGCTCTTGAAGCCCGACGGCCTGCTGTTCGTCGGTCATTCCGAGAATTTCTATTTCGCGTCGGACTATTTCCATCTGCGCGGCAAGACGGTTTACGAGCACGCGAAGAAGCCGTAACGGTAGATCGCGGCTAGCAAGGTCAATGGGCAAGAGGGTTTTGCCCATTGGCTTTTGTGGAGAGTCGATGCGAGTAGTTGTTCTGGGCGCCGGCGTCATCGGCGTATCCACCGCCTGGTTTTTGGCGGAGAAGGGCCACCAGGTGGTGGTGGTGGACCGCGCCAGCGGCGCGGCGAGAGAAACCAGTTTCGCCAACGGCGGCCAGATTTCGGTCAGTCAGTCCGAGCCTTGGGCCAATCCGCGCGCGCCGTGGCGGGTATTGAGTTGGCTGTTGCGCGACGACGCGCCGCTGCTGATCCGGCCGAGGCTGGATGCGCGGCAATGGCGCTGGGGCCTGGATTTCCTGCGCGAATGCCTGCCGGGGCGCAGCGAGCGCAATATGCGTCAGATGGTGGCGTTGGGCTTGTACAGTCGCGATACGTTGCGTGGTTTGCGCCGTGAGCTTGGCATCGATTACCAGCAATTGCAGCGGGGCATCCTGACCCTGCTGTTCTCCAATGCCGAACTGGCCCAGGCTCGGGCCGGCTGCTCGCAACTGCAAAAACTGGGCGTGGAAAAAAGCCTGCTGACGCCGCTGCAGGCGCTGGAGCGGGAGCCGGCCTTGGCGCGCATTCTGCCCGAGTTGAGCGGCGCGTGCTGGAGTCCGGACGACGAGTCCGGCAATGTTCATCTCTTCACCGTCGCTCTGGCGCAGGCTTGCGCGCTGCGTGGCGTGGAATTCCGCTTTCAGACGCGGATCAATGCGCTGGAGCGCGCCGATGGAGAGGTGAGCGGAGTGTCCGTTACCACCGCGGACGGGGCTTACGAGCGGATCGAGGCCGACGCTTATGTATTGGCGCTGGGTTCTTATTCGCCTTTGCTGGCGGCGCAGGCCGGCTTGCGCCTGCCGGTGTATCCGGCCAAGGGCTATTCCGCCACTCTGCCGATTTTGGATGCGGCCGCCGCGCCGTTGGCCAGCATTACCGACGAAGCCCACAAGGTGGTGGTGTCGCGGCTGGGCGACGAATTACGCATCGCCGGCACCGCAGAGCTGTCCGGCTATTCCACCCATCTGGAGCCGAGGCGTTGCGATTTGTTGTTGCAGCGCGGCCGCGCCTTGTTCGGTGACGCTTGCGACTGGGAGCGCGCGCGTTTCTGGAGCGGTCTGCGGCCAGCCACGCCGGGCAATGTGCCGCTGATCGGCCCCAGCCGCTTGCGGCGTTTGTATCTGAATACCGGCCACGGCACCTTGGGTTGGACCGAAGGCGCCGGTTCCGGGCGGGCGCTGGCCGAGATCATCAGCGGCGAAACGCCGGCGCTGGATTTTGCGTTTTGCCGTGCTTGAGCGATAGGCTCAACTGAAGCGAGTCGATGCTCGGCGCATGGTAAAATCGCGCCGATTCGGATTCCCATCGTCCGCCGTCGGCGGGCCAAGCCATTCATTTCCAGGAAAGATCGTCATGCGTATCGGAACGCCGCAAAGTCGCAGTGCCGTCAGGGTGATGTTGTTGGGCAGCGGGGAGCTGGGCAAGGAGGTGGTGATCGCCTTGCAGCGGCTGGGAGTGGAAACCGTCGCCGTGGATCGCTACGCCGGCGCGCCGGCGATGCAGGTGGCCCACGCCAGCCACGTGATCGATATGTCGGACGCCGCGGCCTTGCGCCGGCTGGTGGAGCAAGTGCGCCCGCATCTGATTGTGCCGGAGATCGAGGCCATCGTCACCGACGAGCTGTTGCGCATCGAGGAGGACGGTCTGGCCGAGGTGATACCCACCGCGCGCGCCGCCCATCTGACGATGAACCGCGAAGGGATACGGCGGCTGGCGGCGGAAGAGCTGGGCCTGCCCACCTCGCCGTACGCCTTCGCCTCCAGCTTGGAAGAACTGCAAGCCGCAATCGACGACGGCATCGGCTACCCCTGCCTGGTGAAGCCGGTGATGTCGTCCAGCGGCAAGGGCCAGTCGCTGTTGCGCGGGCCGGAGGACGTAGCCCAGGCTTGGCAATACGCCGCCAGCAGCGGCCGGGTGGACAAGGGCCGGGTGATCGTCGAGGGTTTCATCGATTTCGATTACGAGATTACCCAGCTGACCGTGCGCGCGGCGGACGGCGCGGGTGGCATCGCCACGCACTTCTGCGCGCCGGTCGGCCATTTGCAGCGCAGCGGCGATTACGTGGAGAGCTGGCAGCCCCAGCCCATGAGCGAACTGGCCTTGCTGCGCGCGCGCGAAGTGGCCAAGGCGGTGACCGATGCGCTGGGCGGCCGGGGCTTGTTCGGCGTGGAGCTGTTCATCAAGGGCGACCAGGTGTGGTTCTCCGAAGTGAGCCCGCGGCCGCACGATACTGGTTTGGTGACGCTGGCGACTCAGCGCTGGTCCGAATTCGAACTGCACGCGCGGGCCATTCTGGGCCTGCCGGTGGATACGGCGATGTTCAGCGCCGGCGCGTCGGCGGTGATATACGGTGGTTTGGACGAGGCCGGCATCGCTTTTGACGGCGTGGACGAGGCCTTGCGAGTGCCGGGTGCGGACTTGCGTTTGTTCGGCAAGCCGGAAAGTTATTTGAAGCGCCGCATGGGCGTGGCGCTGGCTACGGCTGAGACGGTGGAACAGGCCCGCGAGCGGGCCAGAACCGCGGCCGCGTTGGTGCGACCGACGACGGGGAATAAAGCGTGAGCGATGAAGTGCGGGAAATGACGCCCTATCAATTATTGGGCGGCGAAGGCGTGGTGCGTTGGTTGACTGACCGTTTTTACGACATTATGGACAGCGATCCGGCGGTCAAGCCGCTGCGCGACATGCATCCGCAGGATCTGGCCGGTTCGCGCCAGAAGCTGTTCATGTTTCTGTCCGGCTGGCTGGGCGGCCCGTCCTTGTACATGGAAGCCTTCGGCCATCCGCGGCTGCGCATGCGCCATATGCCGTTTGCGGTGGACGAGGCGGCCCGCGATCAGTGGATGTCCTGCATGCGCCGCGCGGTGGATGAACTGGTGGCCGAGGATTGGCTGAAGCAAAAGCTGATCGAGGCCTTCCACAACACCGCCGACTTCATGCGCAATCAATAAAAAACTTGCGGCCGGCGCGCGAGTGTCCATGATGAGAGGAGGTTCTCGCATTTCATCTGGCGGAGATGGAGCGCATAGCGTGCAAGTTGTTTATATTGTGGCTGGGCTTGTGGGGATGCGCGGGCATTGCGGAGGCTTGTCTGCCGCAAGCCTGGACTTGCGCCTCGCCGTCCGACGAGGGGAGAAAATCCGCGCCTCGGAGCGCCGGCAAGGACATCACCATCGTCGGTCTGCGCTTTGAACGCGAAGCGGTCAGCAACCGTTTGTCGCTGTCCCCAGTGCTGGACCTGAACAAGCAAGCTCAGCTGTCCTTGCGTTTGACGCCCAAGCAGTTTGGCCTGCGTTTGAAAGTGAACACCGACTGAGCGCTGCTCCCCCCCCTCCTTTTCGCCCCCTAGACCGCGAATACCCTCCAAGTCCCGGCATCGTTTCAGCTTCCGGACAGCGGCGGAATCGAGTAGGTGCCGGTGACATGGGCCACCGGTTCTTGCAGTTCGGCCGACAGCAGCAAAACTTCCCCCACTGCCAGCCGTTTGCCCAACTTCAGGATGCGGCCTTCCGCAATCACGTCCGCCGGCGGCGGTTTACGCAGGAAGTTGATGTTTAGGCTGGTGGTCACGGCCAGTTCCACCCTGCCTATCATCCCCAACACCACGGCGTACAGCGTGGCGTCGGCCAGCGCCATCAAGGCGGGGCCGGCGATGGTTCCGCCCGGCCGGATCAGGTCCGGGTTGAAGTGCATGCGCAACACCGCGCCGCCGTCGGCAATGGACTCGGTCCGAATGCCGAACAGGCGGACCAAGGGTAGTTCCTGGTCGATCAGGCTTTGGAATTCCGGGACGGATAGACGAGGCATAGGGCGCTCCGGCGCTGTGATCTAAACATCATCAAGCGCCGGAGCGCGGGCGTCAATGCCCGGCGGCTCGGCTTCAGCGCGGGCGGTGGCCGCGTTCGATCAAGACGCCGACGCGCTTGACGCCGGGCAGGATGCCCAGCTTGGTGACCGAGACCCTGGCCCAGGGCGCGCCGAAGTCTTCGCGGATCACCTTGGCGATGTATTCGGCCAACGCTTCCAGCAGCAGGAAATGTTGTTCGGACAGCGCCTTGCGCAGCCGTTCCACCACCACGCCGTAGTGTATGGTGTCGCCGATATTGTCGCTGTGACAGGGCGCTTCGCTGGGAATGCCGATTTCCAGGTCGATTTCAATGGTTTGCGGGGCTTTCCGCTCCCATTCGTAGACACCGATAATGGTGTCGGCGCGTACTTCGCGCAGGAATATGATGTCCATCAGTCTGTCTGGGAGTTGGGGTTTGCCGCCCGATACCGTAAAATCCGAAGCCTTCTATTCTAATGGATACACCATGACCACGACAGCTTTTGCCTTTGTTGTTGCGGCCTATCTGATCGGCTCGCTCTCGTTCGCGGTGATTGTCAGCAAGGCCATGGGCATGGCCGACCCGCGCAGTTACGGTTCCGGCAACCCTGGCGCCACCAATGTGCTGCGCAGCGGCAAGAAGCTGGCGGCGGCGCTGACCTTGCTCGGCGACGGGGTCAAGGGCTGGGTGGCGGTGGCGCTGACCGCCTGGTTCGGGCCGCAATACGGCCTGGGCGAGCAGGCGATCGCGATGTCGGCGCTGGCGGTGCTGATCGGCCACATGTGGCCGGTGTTCTTCGGTTTCAAGGGGGGCAAGGGCGTGGCCACCGCGGTGGGGGTGTTGCTGGGCTTTAGCCCGTGGCTGGCGCTGGCAGCGCTGGCTACCTGGTTGTTCGTCGCTTTCGTGCTGAAGATCTCCTCGCTGTCCGCCATCGTCGCCTGCGTGCTGACGCCGGTATACGCTTACTTCATCCTCGGGCCGCAAAGCGTTTACTTCGGCAGCTGCATCATCATCGCCATCCTGGTGGTGCATCGCCATAAGTCCAATCTGATCAAGCTTCTGACGGGGCAAGAGGACAAGATAGGCGACAAGGGCACGGACAAGGGCTCCTCCTGAGCTTTGTTCCGCCAATGGAAAGGCCGTCGCTTGCGACGGCCTTTTATTTTTGAGCGGTCCGAGTCAGCCGTCGGACAGCACCCGCAGATGGGCGGCCACGCTACGGCCCAGCGCCGACAGGTCGTAGCCGCCTTCCAGCACCGATACCACGCGGCCGTCGGCGTAGAGATCGGCAATCTGCATCAGGTGACGGGTTACCCACTCGTAATCGGCCTCCACCAGCCCCAGCGAGCCCATATCGTCTTCGCGGTGAGCGTCGAAGCCGGCGGAGATGAACAAGATCTGCGGCCGGAAGTCGTGCAAGATCGGCAGCCACACCGTCTCCACCGCTTCGCGGAATTCGCGGCCGCCGCTGCCGGCTTTGAGCGGCACGTTGTGCATGTTCGGCCCCAGCGGCGCGTCGCCGCAATAGGGGTAGAACGGGTGCTGGAAGATGGACACCATCAGCACTCTGGGGTCGTCGCGCAGGATTTCCTCGGTGCCGTTGCCGTGATGGACGTCAAAGTCTATCACCGCCACTCGTTCGAATTGATAGTGGGCCAGCGCGTGGGTGACGCCGATCGCCAGATTGTTGAAGAAGCAGAAGCCCATCGCCTTGCCGCTTTCGGCGTGATGGCCGGGCGGGCGCACGGCGCAGAAGGCGTTGGGCGCTTTATCTTCGGCCACCAGTTCCACCGCTTTGACCACGGCGCCGGCGGCGCGTCGGGCGGCTTGCAGCGTGCCGGCGGACATCGCGGTGTCCGGGTCCACGCGAAAAGTGCCTATGCTGGGAGAGCAGGACTCTAGATATTCGAGATAGTGCGGAGGATGCACGCGCGCCAGTTGCTGTTCGGTGACTTCCGGCGCTTCGATCTCCTGCAGCCCGTCCAGTATCTGCGACGCCATGAGTTGATCGCGGATGGCGATCAGGCGCTCCGGGCATTCCGGGTGGCCCACGCCCATATTGTGCTGCAGACAGTCCGGGTGGGTGATGTAGGCGGTGAGCCCAGAGCGTTGCAAGCGATTTTTCAGCCAGGTCAACACGTGCGATTCCTTGTTGCGTACAATGGGCGCGGGATATGTGATATCGATAAATAGTGCGCGTAAGCGGGTGCAAATGCAATCTCTCTCCATTGCGTATCGTCAACTGAATCAGCTGATCCTGGGTAAGCCGCAGGCGATCCGCCTGGCCTTGACCTGCCTGATCGCTCGCGGTCATTTGCTGATCGAGGACGTTCCCGGCGTGGGCAAGACCACGCTGGCACACGGCTTGGCCGGGGTGTTGGGCCTGGAGTATCGCCGGGTGCAGTTCACCAGCGATCTGCTGCCCTCGGACATTTTGGGCGTCAATATCTACCAGCGAGATTCCGCCTCCTTCCATTTCCATCAGGGGCCGGTGTTTTCGCAGGTGCTGCTGGCCGATGAGATCAATCGCGCGTCGCCCAAGGTACAGTCCGCCTTGCTGGAGGCGATGGAAGAGCGCCAGGTTTCGGTCGATGGCGCTACCTATCCCTTGCCCGAGCCCTTCTTCGTCATCGCCACCCAGAACCCGGCGGAACAAGCCGGCACCTTCCCTTTGCCGGAATCGCAACAGGACCGCTTCCTGATGCGCATTTCTTTGGGCTATCCGCCGCGCGAGGCCGAACTGGCCTTGCTGCAAGGCGAAGACCGCCGTCAGTTACTGGCTAAGCTGGTGCCGGCCCTGCGCCCCGGCGACTTGATTGCGCTGCAGCGCCAGGCCGCAGAGCTGACCGTCAGTCCGGCCTTGGCCGGCTATGTGCTGGCCTTGGTCGAAGCCACGCGTCGGGACAGCCGCTTCGCCTCGGGGCTGAGTCCGCGCGCCGGTTTGGCGCTGGCGGCGGCGGCGCGCGCCTGGGCTTTGCTGGAAGGGCGCGATCACGTGTTGCCGGAGGACGTGAAAGCGGTTTTCCCCAGCGTGGCCGGCCATCGCCTGCTCGGCGGCAACGGCGGCGACGCCGCCAGCGGCCTGCTCGCCCATGTTCCCATTCCTTGATCCGCGTCGCCGTCTGCGGCAATGGATGTTGCGCCGCGCGACGCCGCAGCCGCATTGCCGGCTGGAGCAAAACCGCATCTATTTGCTGCCCACCCGTTTCGGCTTGACGCTGGGCCTGGTGGCGCTGGCGGTATGGATAGGCGCATTGAACTACGACGTCAGCCTGGCCTACGCCCTATCGTTTTGGGTGGCCGGCTTGCTGTTGGTGGCGGTGCTGCTGGCTTACCGGCAATTGGCCGGTCTGCAGCTGCGCGCGCTGGACGCGGAGCCGGTCTTCGCCGGCGACGCCGCGCGCTTCCGCGTGTTGCTGCGGCATGAGGACGGAGGCGAGCGTCAACTGAGCTTGGCGCTTGAGGACGGCGTGGAGACCCGGATTGAACGGCTGCCCGGCGGTGCGGAGTTCGAGGTGGGACTGAGTGTTTGTGGCAGCCGGCGCGGTTATATGGCTTTGCCGGCCTGTCAGATCTGGAGCGAGGCGCCGTTCGGCCTGGTGCGCGCCAGCACTTGGGTCAGGCTGAGTGCCCAGGTGCTGCTGTTTCCCGCGCCCTTGCTGGACGGCCAGCGCGGCCGCAACCTGGGCGGCGGCGATCAGCCCTGTGATCAGCCGGGCGAGGAAGAGGACTTTTCTCATCTGGACGCGTATCGAGTCGGGGATTCGCCGCGCCGCATCGCCTGGAAAGTGCTGGCGCGCCGAGGCGCGCTGGTCAGCAAGCAATTTGCAGGGGAAGGACGCGCCGGCTTGCTGGCCTTGGACTGGCAGGATTACGGCCGAGGCGGCGACGTGGAGCTCAAGCTGTCGCGTTTGGCTTGGCGCGTCGAGCAGTGCGAGCGTCTGCGCCAACCTTATGTGCTGAAGCTGCCGACACGCAGCGTGGGCCCCCAGCCGCAACAGCGTTTATTAGCGCTGACGGCCCTGGCCTTGTATCTGGAGCTCGGCGATGAGCGTCCCTGATCGCGGCAGGGTGTGGCCGGTGTTGGCGGCGGTAGCCCTGAGCGCCGCGCCGCTATGGTTGCATCTGCCGTTCTGGCTGGTCGCCTTGGCCTTTGCCTTGTTGCTGGGCAAGGCGGTCTTGGTCTGGCGGCGCAGAGCGCCTCCGGCGTTCTGGTGGCTGTTGCCGCCCTTGCTCTTGGCCGCCTGGCTGTCCTGGCGCACGCTCGGCACTTTGGTGGGGCGCGAGGGCGGCGTCGGCATTTTGCTGCTTCTGTTGGGCTTCAAGGCGCAGGAGTGCTCTCAACTTCGGGATTGGCGGGTGTTGATCGCCCTGGGGGTGTTTCTGGCCGCCATGCCCTTGCTGTTTGACCAGTCGCCGTTGGCGGCGGCCTGGCTGGCTCTGAGCCTGTTGGCGCTGACTGGAGCGATGGCGGCGCTGGAGGGGGCGCCGTGGCGAGGCAGTCTGCGCTCGGCCGCGTCGGCCCTAGGCCTGGCGCTGCCCTTGATGCTGGTCTTGTTCGTGGTCATGCCGCGGCTGTCCGGCCCGCTGTGGAGCATGCCCAGCGAACCGGGCAGACAGGCGGTCAGCGGCCTGGGCGATAGTTTGGCGCCGGGCAGCGTCAGTCAGCTGATTCTGAGCCGGGAGCCGGCGTTTTCCGTCGTGTTTCCGCTGCGGCCGCCGCCGCGGGCGCAGATGTACTGGCGGGTCTTGTTGCTGGATCGCTTCGACGGCAGCCGCTGGAGCGGCGGTGAGGCGAGAGGCGCGGCGGCGGAGGGCGTCAGCGGCGGAGAGGCGGTGGAGTACGCGATCACGCTGGAGCCGGACAAGGGGCGCTTGCCGGCGCTGGATGTGCCGCAGCCGGGCGAGGGCGCGTCAAGTTTGCGATACGGCATGGTGTTGCGCGGAGACGGCAAGGACAGAAGGATGCAGCGCTTTTACGCCGTCAGCCGCTTAGGCGCGCGCTACCAGGCGGTTTTGTCCGACGCCGAGCGCGCATTTTACCTGCGCTTGCCGCCCGGCAATTCCCGAGCGCGCGCTTGGGCGAGAGGATTGGCGGCGAGCGGGGAGGGCGCTTTCGTGCAGGCGGCCTTGCAGGCGTTTCGAAGCCAGGGCTTTCGCTACACGCTGAATCCGCCCTTGTTGGACCAGCAAGACGAGATCGATCAATTCCTGTTTTCCAGCCGGCAAGGGTTTTGCGAGCATTACGCGTCGGCATTGGCGTTTCTGGCGCGCGCCGCCGGCATGCCGGCGCGGATTGTCGTCGGTTATCAGGGCGGCGAATACAACCCGGTGGGGCGTTTCTGGCAAGTGAAATCGTCTGACGCGCACGCTTGGGTCGAAATTTGGCTGGCGGAGAGCCGGCAATGGCTGCGCGTCGATCCCACTGGCGCGGTGGCGCCGCTGCGTCTGGCGGACGGCGCGGAACAAAGCGTGCCGGCGTTGAGGGAGCGCGGGATGGCGGGTTTGCCGCCTGCCTGGTTGCGCAATCTGCGTCAAAACTGGCAGGCTGCGGGCTTCGCCTGGCAGCAATGGGTGGTGGGCTACGACGCCGCTCGGCAGCGTAATGTGTTTCAACGCTTGGGGCTGGGAGAGAGCGTGAGCGCGTGCAGCGTATTGCAGGCTTTGTTTGTTGGTGTCTTGCTGGCGAGTTTGCCGCTGGCTTGGTGGTGGCGACGGGGCCGCGGACGGGAAGAGCCGATGGCGCGGGGCTGGCGGCTGTTGTTGGAGCAACTGCGTCGGCGGCGGATAGAGGCCAGTTCTTGCGATGGTCCTTTGGAGCTGTTGCGTCGCGCCAAGCTCGGTTTGGCGGATGCGGAATACCGACAGTTGAAGGCGCTGGTGCATGATTACGTGGCCTTGCGCTATCGCTCGCGCGCCGTAGACGCCGCTCGGCAGCGGGACTGGCTGCGCCGCTGCCGCCGTTTTCGTCTGGCTCGAAAATGACGAAGCCCCCGGGGAGCCGGGGGCTGCTGGCGGCGACGGAAGCTGTCGCGCGCTACAACAGAAAGTCCTTGGAGATGCCCTTGCGGCGCAGGATGCGACGTAGTTGTTCCAGGCCTTCAATCTGGATCTGGCGCACGCGTTCGCGGGTCAGACTCAGTGCGGCGGCCAACTCCTCCAGCGTGCAGATCTCGTAGCCGTTGAGGCCGTAACGGCGCTCGATCACCAGTTTTTGCTTCTCGTTCAGCTGGCCCAGCCATTCATGGACGAAGTGCTCCAACTGGCTGTTGTGCAACTGGATTTCTGGCTCGTCATGCTGCTCGTCTGGGATGGATTCACCGATCGACAGCATTGGGTCGATGTCCAGCGGCGCATCCAGCGAGGCCATGCGCTCGTTGAGGTTCATCACCTTGCGCACATCGTCCACCGGCTTGCCCACCAGATGGGCGATTTCATCCAGAGTCGGCTCGCGGCCAATCTGGCTTTCCAGGTGGCGCGAAGCGCGCAGATAAACGTTGAGCTCCTTGATCACGTGCACCGGCAAGCGGATGGTGCGAGATTGATTCATGATGGCGCGCTCTATGCTCTGGCGTATCCACCAGGTGGCATAGGTGGAGAAGCGGAAGCCGCGCTCCGGATCGAACTTTTCCAGCGCGTGCATCAGACCGATATTGCCTTCCTCGATCAGATCCAACAGCGCCAGGCCGCGGTTGATGTAATGCTTGGCGATGTTCACCACCAGCCGCAGATTGTGTTCGATCATCTTTTGCCGCGCTTCGAACTCGCCGGCCACCACGCGGCGGGCCAGAGCCAGTTCTTCCTGCGGCGTCAACAGAGCGTTGTTGCCGATATCGTTGAGGTAGATTTGGGTGACGTCGGCAACTTCTTCGTATACCGGCTGCGCTTCGCCGACTTCCTCTGCCTCCACTTCGGCAACGGCTTCCTCATTGCTTTCCTCGTCGAGAATTTCTTGCTCTTCGAGAATGTCGAGTTCGCTACTCATGTTCTACCCCCGTCTCTTTCTGATCCTGGACGGGGGCCCCGGCCGCCCGTCAGGACTTATGGTCAAGGTACTGCATCGGATCCACCGGTTTGCCGAGGCGGCGGATTTCAAAGTGCAGTTTCACTTGGTCGGCGTCGGAATTGCCCATTTCGGCAATCTTCTGCCCTCGCTTGACAGACTGGCCCTCCTTTACGAGCAACTGGCTATTGTGGGCGTAGGCCGACAGGAAGGATTTATTGTGCTTGATGATGATCAGCTTGCCGTAGCCTCGAAGGCCGGTGCCGCTGTACACCACTTTGCCGTCTCCCGCCGCCAACACCGGCTGGCCGCTACGGCCGCTGATGTCTATGCCCTTGCTGCTATCGGAATATCCCCGAATCATCTTGCCTTCGGTCGGCCACAGCCACGGCACCGCGTCTTCGTCCGCTTTCGCCGCGGGCTTGCTGGCCTCTGGCTTGCTGGACGGCGTCGCCGCCGGGGCTTCGACCTTGGCCGGAGCGCTTGCCGCCGCCGGCGCGCCGGCGGAGCTGATCGGGGCTTGAGCGTTCTTGTTGTTGCCCGGTCCTCCCTCGCTCTGGGCGGACAGGGTTTTTGCTGCTTCTGCGCTGTAAGGCAGTTTCAGGGCTTTGGGGTAGGCCTTGACACCGCCAGCTTGGACAGTTGCGTTTTCCATCGGAGCGCTTGACTGGGCCGGAGCGGCAACCGTCGTCGGCTGGCCGGCGCTGGCCGCCGGGGAGGCGTCTCCGCCGGGCGGGGTCAAGCGCAGCAATTGTCCTACTTTGATATTGTTGTCCGGCAGGTTGTTCCAGGCCGCGACATCCTTGTATTTCAGGCCGTTGTTCAGAGAGATGCGGAACAGGTTTTCCCCCGGCTGAACCACATGGGTCTTTTCTCTTGTTGTTGCGCCCGCCGCCGAGGCAGTGCCTATCGGCGCGGCGGCCACTCCTCCGTTATCCTGGTACGGTATTGTCACCGCCGCACTATTGCCGGCTGTCGCGACGGGCGCCGAAGGCGGTGCGTTGCGAGCGGCGGCAGGCGTTGCGCTTTCCACGGGGGCAGGCTGCTGGACGATGCTGCTGCATCCGCTCAGAGCGATGCCGATCGAGGCCGTGAATATATATGCATAGCTGCAATGCATTTTTAGCATACTTTTGTTTTTTATAGTCTGTTTAAGTGATTTGATAAATTGTCGGACAAAGAAACTGTTGTGTTTTTGCAGTTTTAACTGCGTCCGGCAAGCAAGGGTACGAATTTCACCGGGTCCAGCCGGCTTTTTTGCAGGCCTTGCGCGGTTTTCTCTATCAGCCACAAGTACTGTTCCTCTTCGCCTATCGGCATGATCATGCGGCCGCCGTCGTTGAGTTGTTCGACCAGGGCCTGGGGAATGTTGCGCGCGGCGGCGGTCATGATGATGCCGTCGAAGGGCGCAGCCTCGGCCAGGCCGAAGTGGCCGTCGCCGTGAACCAGGCGGGCGTGCACCAGCTTGGCGGCGCGCAAATTGCGTCTGGCTTTGTCAAGAATGACGCCCAAGCGTTCAATGGAGTAGACCTCGGCGCCGGTCTTCAGCAGCACCGCGGTCTGGTAGCCGCAGCCGGTGCCGATCTCCAGAACCTTGCCCGGTTTCTTGCCATTCAACAGGATTTCCGTCATCCGCGCCACGGTGAAGGGCTGAGATATGGTCTGGCCGTGGCCTATGGGCAGCGACACGTCGTCATAGGCGCGGGTGGCCAGCGCCTGGTCTACAAACAGGTGACGCGGCACGTCCGACATCGCGGTCAGCACGCGTTCGTCGGCCACGCCGTTTTGGCGCAATCGCTCGACCATGCGGCGTCGGGTGCGGTCGGAAAGCATGCCGTAGGCCGGCTGGCCCGGCGTCAGCTGTGGTGTAGCCATGTTTTGATTCCGTCTAGTTGGCCATAGGCGGTTAAATCCAGCATCAGCGGCGTCACTGAAATATCGTTGTTGGCCAGCGCGCCGAAGTCCGTGCCCACGCCGGCGTCCTGCACATTGCCGACCGGTCCTACCCAGTATATCGTCTCGCCGCGCGGATTCTGAGACTTGATCACCGGCTGCGCGCAGTGACGGCGGCCCAGGCGGGTGACGGTCAATTGACCCAGCGCTTCGGGGGCGATGTCGGGCACATTGACGTTGAGCAGCACCGGCTCGCGGAAGGGGTTGCGCTTGCAGCGTTCCACCAGTTGATCGACGACCAGACCGGCGCTGGCGAAGTGCTGGCCGCTATAACCGGCCAGCGACACCGCGATGGAGGGAATGCCCAGCATGAAGCCTTCGGTGGCGGCGGCCACGGTGCCGGAGTACAAGGTGTCGTCGCCCATATTGGGGCCGTGGTTGATGCCGCTGAACACCATGTCCGGTTTAAAGTCCAGCATGCCGGTCACGGCGAGGTGCACGCAGTCGGTGGGGGTGCCGTTGACGTAGTGAAAGCCGTTGGCGGCCTTGCGCACGGTCAAGGGGCGATCCAGGGTCAGGGAGTTGCTGGCGCCGCTGCGGTCCCGCTCCGGCGCGACAATGACGACCTCGCCGTGGCGGGACAGGGTTTGCGCCAGCATGGCCAGTCCCGGAGCGAAATAACCGTCGTCGTTGCTGATGAGAAACTTCATGCTGTCTTTCTATTGTTCTTGCCGGCAAAGGTGGCCCGGCTGATTGTATCGCTCCAACGATGACGCGGAAAAGTCCGGCGTGGAAGACCGACAAACAAAACCCGCCGGTGGGCGGGTTGGGGATGGCGGCTCAGGCGTAATAACGCTGGCTGAATTCCAACATGCGCTCGATCGGCAGCCGCGCCGCGTCCATTTGTTCCCGGCTGAGGTAGTCGATGCGCAAGCCCACGCCCCGTTGTGCGCGCTTGACCGCTTCGATGGTGTTCATCTTCATGTACGGACAGGAGTTGCATTGGCAGCCGGCGTAGATCGGCGCCTGGCGCAGGTCCAGATCCGGGCGGGCCAGACCCATGTTGTAGAGGATGCCATCTTCGGTGGCGACGAAGATCACCGCGTCCGGGCTGCCGGAGAACTGCTTGACCCAGTTGAGCATGCCGGAGGTGGAGCCTACGTAGTCGGCCTTCTTGAGCACCGGCAGCGGGCTTTCCGGGTGGGCGATCAGGTATTTTTCCGAGCCGGCGACCGCGAAGGCCTCGTCCAGAGCCGCTTCGTTGAATTTGTCGTGCACTTCGCACACCGCAGACCACAGCGGCATGTCATAGCCGTACTGGTAGTTGAGGTAGCCGCCCATATTGCGGTCCGGCGAGAAGATTACTTTTTTGCCTTCGGCGTACAGGTGGGCAATGATGTCGTCGACATTGCGGCTGGTGACGATCCAGTCGGACAACGCTTTGTGCTCGGCGCTGGAGTTGATGTAGGACACGTGTACGTGGTCCGGATGCTGCTTGCGCCATTTGGCCAAGGCGGCCACGTCGGTCTGAGTCACCAGAGAACAGGTGGAGCCCGCGTCGGGCAGAATCACTTCCGCCTGGGGGTTGAGGATTTTCGCGGTTTCCGCCATGAAGCGCACGCCGGCAAAAACGATGATGTCGGCATTGGCTTCCTTGGCGTACAAAGAAAGCTCCAGGCTGTCGCCAACCTTGTCGGCCATTTTCTGGATTTCAGGCTGGGTATAGTAATGAGCAAGCGTGACGACGCGTTTCGTCATGATGGATCGACTCCCGCCGCCATCCGGCCTCTGATGGAATCAGGAGCGTGGGCGACTTTGTGCGGTGCAGTAAAGAGCTATTGCTAAACAGTAAAGATTAACAATATTGTAGTGTCCGCGCCAGTCCATTCTTGTTAGGCGCTTGCGGTGGAGCGGAACGAGATGGATTCGGCTTGCCGGAGGTCAATATGACGTCAAGGTTCAGTCTGCATGATGATGGCTCGGCGGGCGGCGAGCACGACGACGAGCACGATTACAATCATCCGCATCGTCATCCCCATGGCGGGGTGACGGGCGCGGCGGCGCGCGCCGCCAGCATGCGCGCTTTGCGTTGGGTGGCGCTGCTGACGATAGGGTTTGCCTGCGTGGAGGCGGCGGGCGGCTGGGCGACGGGATCGCTGGCCTTGTTGTCCGACGCCGGCCACATGCTGACCGACTCCATCTCGCTGCTGCTGGCCTTGTGGGTTGCGCATATAGGCCGCCGTCCGGCGGACGAATCGCATTCTTTCGGCCACGGCCGGGCGGAGGTGATCGGCGCGTTTCTGAACAGCTTGTTCATGTTCGGCGTCATCGTCTTCATTGCGGTGGAGGCGGTGCGGCGTTTGCTGGAGCCGCATGCGGTCAACGGTCTGGGAGTAATGGGCATCGCGGTGGCGGGCTTGATGGTGAATGTGCTGGCCGCGTGGATCCTGAGCCGCGGAGCGCACAGCCTGAACAGCAAGGCGGCGCTGCTGCACGTAATGGGAGATTTGCTGGGCTCTCTGGCCGCGATCGCGGCCGGGGCCATTGTGTTTTGGACAGGCTGGACGCCGGCGGACCCGATCTTGTCCATGCTGGTGGCCTGCCTGATCCTGTCGTCGACTTGGCGGCTGTTGCGCAAGTCCTTGGCGGTGTTGATGGAAGAGGTGCCGGCGGAGCTGGATTTCAACCGCATCGGCCGCGCCTTGGGCGGCATCGCCGGGGTGAGGTCGGTGCATGATCTGCACATTTGGACCATGGCTGCCGACCGCGTGGCTTTGTCGGCGCATTTGCAGGTGAGCGCGCCACAGGATTGGCCGCGCATCCTGGTTGCCTGTCAACGCATGCTGTCGCGCGAGTTCGGCATTGATCATGTGACTTTGCAAGCGGAGTGGCCCTTGCCGCCGCCGGCGGGGAAAACCGTGCCGGTTACCATTATTTCCGAGGATAAGCATCAATGAGGCCCCATTACCTGACACCGTTGTTTTCGCCTCGCAGCGTTGCCGTGATCGGCGCCAGCGACACGCCGGGCTCGATCGGGCAGGCGGTGTTCGCCAATCTGCTGGCGGGCAACTTCCAGGGCAAGTTGTTTCCGGTCAACCTCAACCACAAGGTGGTGGCCGGGGTGCCCGCGGTGGCTTCGGTGCGCCAGATCAGCGAGTCCGTGGACCTGGCGGTAGTGGTGACCGCCACTCGCACTTTGCCGGCGATCATGAAGGATTGCGGCAAGAAGGGCATCAAGGCGGTGCTGCTGGCCAAGGAGTTCGCGGACAGCGAGCAGCTGGAACGGGAGATCATCAACGAGACGCTGTCGATTAGCCGCCATTTCGGCATCCGCATCCTGGGACCCAACGTACTAGGCTTAATGCGACCGGTGGCCGGCTTCAACGCCAGCAATTACACCAGCAAGGTGAGGCCGGGCAATTTGGCGCTGGTGTCGCAGTCGTCGGCGCTGTGCACGGCGATGCTGGATTGGGCGGACAGCAAGGGGATTGGTTTTTCCAGCGTGATTTCGGTGGGCAACGCCTTGGACGTCGGCTTCGGCGAAATTCTGGATTACCTGGTGGCGGACAACTTTACTCAAGGCATTCTGTTGCATGTCCACCACATCCACGATGCGCGCCGTTTCATGTCGGCTTTGCGCGCCGCGGCGCGGACCAAGCCGGTGGTGGTGATTAAGTCCGGCCGTTACGAAGACGCGGTGACCGGGGTTACGCACTCAAGCAATCTGGTGGAAAGCGGCGACGTGTTCGACGCCGCTCTGGCGCGCGCCGGCGTGCTGCGCGTGGACACCATTGCCCAGTTGTTCACCGCCGCCAAGGTGCTTGCCGCCAACTACCGGGTGGGCGGCAAGCGGCTGGCCATCGTCACCAACGGCATCGGCCCCGGCGTGCTGGCCGCGGACAGCGCCTATTCCAACCGGGTGGAGCTGGCCAAGCTTTCCGACGCCACCATGGAATTGCTCAACGGCGTCTTGCCGCGCAATTGGTCGCGAGGCAATCCACTGGACATCATCGGCGATGCCAGTCCGTCGCGTTTTCGCACCGCGGTGAAGGCCTGTCTGGACGATCCCAATGTGGATGGCGTGATGGTGGTGTTCACTCCGCAGGCCGGGACCGATCACCTGACTACCGCGCAGCTGATGATCGGCTTGCAGCGCGAATCTAGCAAACCGTTGTTTTTGTCCTGGTTGGGCGACGCCAAGGTGTCGGAAAGCCGCGAGCTGTTTTCCAAGGCCAAATGCGCGCACTTTCGCGCGCCGGAGTACGGCATCGAAGTATTCCGCAATCTGGCGGCTTATCAGCGCAACCAGCAGTTGCTGTTGCAGACGCCGGGGCCGCTGGAAGGCAAGCGCGCGGACCCTGATGTGGCCAAGGCGCGCAAGGTCATTGCCGCCGCGGTGAAGGACGGGCGGGATATCTTGTCCGAACGGGAGTCCAAGGAAGTGCTGGCCGCTTTCCAGATTCCGGTCAATCCCACCCGGCTGGCGCGTACCGCCAACGAGGCGGTCAAGCAGGCCGACAAGATTGGTTACCCTGTGGTGCTGAAGATTGATTCGCCGGACATTATTTATAAGTCCGATGTTGGCGGCGTGGAGCTGAACATCAGCAACGAGGCGACGCTGCGCGAAGCGTTCGACGCCATCATCAGCCGCACGCGGCAGGCAAGGCCGGAGGCGCGCATCGACGGGGTATCGGTGCAGCCGATGCGCAAGCGCCGCTTCGCCCGCGAAGTGATGGTGGGCGTTACCCACGACGAGGCTTTTGGTCCGGTGATCACTTTCGGCGCCGGGGGCATCGCGGTGGAAGTGATGCACGACCGTGCGTTGTCGCTGCCGCCGCTCAACGGTTATTTAGTGGCCAACATGATCCGCCATACCCGCATAGGCCAATTGCTGGGGGCGTTCAAGAATCTGCCGGCGGTGGATCAGGACGAGTTGGAGGATGTGCTGCTGCATGTGTCGGAAATGGTGTGCGAACTGCCGGAACTGCGCGAGATGGACATCAATCCGTTGGTGGCCGACGAGCAGGGGGTGATCGCGCTGGACGCCCGCATCATCGTGCGGCCGCGACGGCCGGATTTGAAGCGCTACGGCCATATGGCGATCATGCCTTATCCCAGCCACATGGTGGTGTGCGCCAAACTGAACGACGGCACCAACGTAATGGTGCGGCCGGTGCGGCCGGAAGATGCGGATATGCAACAGGAGTTCGTGCGCAATCTGTCCGAGGAAAGCCGTTACAACCGCTACCTGTCCAGCATCAAGCAATTGTCGCAAAGTATGTTGGTGCGCTTCACCCAGCTGGATTACGACCGTGAAATGGCGTTGGCGATGACGCGGGAGCATAAGGACGGCGAGGAAATGCTGGCGGTGGCGCGCTTCATCACCGATCCGGACAACGAAGGCTGCGAGTTCGCGTTGGAAGTGGCCGACCGTTGGCAGGGCAAGGGCATAGGCTATCTATTGATGAGCGCCTTGTTCGACGCGGCGCGAGAGCAGGGCCTGAAAGTGATGCGCGGCGAGGTGTTGGCCGGCAACAAGGGCATGTTGAAACTGATGCACAAGCTGGGTTTTTCCGTGGAGCCGCACCCGGAAGACCGGGCCCTGACCATGGTGTCCAAGAGCTTGTAGCGGCGGGCTTGACAGCCGTCTTGCATTAAGCGCTTGCAAGATAAGGGAAAACTGACCTAAAATCGTGGGCTTTTCTCATACCGTTTTTATTCAAGGACAATCGACAATGGTAGTGATTCGTCTGGCACGTGGCGGCGCCAAGAACCGTCCGTTCTACAACATCGTGGTGACCGATTCCCGTAACCGTCGTGACGGTCGCTTCATCGAGCGCGTTGGCTTCTACAACCCGGTTGCCAACGAGAAGCAAGAGCGCGTCCGTTTCACCATGGACCGCCTGAACCACTGGGTAGGCGTTGGCGCTCAAGTTTCCGACGCCGTTGCCAAGCTGCTGAAAGAGCAGAAGGCCGCTGCCTAAGCGTTCGTTGACACATCAACTGACGGACTAGGCGCATGCGCAGCGAAGATCTCGTAGTGATGGGGTTTGTGCGTGGCGCCTTTGGTGTCAAGGGCTGGCTAAAAGTCCAGGCCGACACCGAATACGCTGACGGTCTGTTCGACTACCCGGTCTGGTGGCTGGGCAAGGAGAACGACTGGAAGCCGTACACATTTGAAAACGGCGCTCTCCAGCCCAAGGCGCTTGCCGCCAAGCTGGAAGGCGTGGAAGACCGAGACGCGGCCGAAGCCTTGCGCGGCATGAAGATCGCTGTGCCGCGCGCAGAGTTGCCGGCCGCTGAAGAAGGCGAATACTACTGGGCTGATCTGATCGGCCTGGAAGTCGTCAATCAGCAAGGCGAAGTGCTGGGCAAAGTCAGTGAATTGATGGAAACCGGCGCCCACGATCTGTTGGTAGTGCAGGGTGCGGACGCTCAGCGCATGATTCCCTTCGTGGATCAGTATGTGCTGGAAGTCCAGCTTGCCGAAGGCAAGATCCAGGTGGATTGGGGTCTGGACTACTGATGCAGATCGACGCGGTAACGCTGTTTCCGGAGATGTTCGATTCCATCGCCCGCTTTGGCGTTAGCCAGCGGGCGCTTGATTTGGGCATTTGGGGTTTTCAGGCTTGGAATCCTCGTGATTTCACGCACGACAACTACCGCCGGGTTGACGACCGGCCTTATGGCGGCGGCCCCGGCATGGTGATGCAGATTGAGCCATTGGCGCAGTCGATCGCTGCGGCCAGGGTGAGGCAGGCGCAAGCCGGAGCCGAGCGCAGCCATGTGATTTATCTTTCACCGCAAGGCCGTCCGCTGACGCATGAGAAGGCGGCGGAGCTGTCGCAACGAGCGGGTTTGATCCTGCTGTGCGGCCGCTACGAGGGCGTGGATGAAAGATTGATCCAGCGCGAGGTCGACGAGGAGATTTCCATCGGCGACTACGTTTTGTCCGGCGGCGAGCTGCCGGCCATGGTGTTGATGGATGCGGTGGTGCGTTTGCTGCCAGGCGTCCTGAACGACGCGCAGTCGGCTTACGAAGATTCATTTGTGGACGGGCTTCTTGATTGTCCGCACTATACCCGACCCGAAGACTATCAGGGCATGCGGGTGCCGGATGTGTTGTTGTCCGGTAATCATGCGCTGATCGCTAAATGGCGGCTGAAACAGGCGCTGGGCAGGACGATGCAACGTCGCCCGGATTTGCTGCAAGGCCGTATTTTGACAAAACAGGAATCTCGGCTGCTGGCGGAGTACCAGCAGGAACAAGATCTCCAGAAAAACCAGGAGTAAATCATGGATCTGATCCAGAAACTCGAGCAAGAAGAAATCGCCCGCCTGGGCAAAACCCTGCCGGAATTCGCCCCGGGCGACACTATCGTCGTTCAGGTGAAGGTTAAGGAAGGCAACCGCGAACGTCTGCAGGCTTACGAAGGCGTGGTTATCGCCAAGAAAAACGCTGGCCTGAACAGCGCTTTCACCGTGCGCAAGATGTCCGCCGGCGAAGGCGTAGAGCGTACTTTCCAAACCTACTCCCCGCTGGTGGCTTCCGTTGAAGTGAAGCGCCGCGGCGACGTGCGTCGCGCCAAGCTGTACTACCTGCGCGGCCGTACCGGCAAATCCGCACGCATCAAGGAAAAACTGCCGGCTCGCAAGCAAGGCTAAGCCTTGTCGAGTCAGGCTTAGGCTTGATGACGGTTCAAAGCGCAAGGCGATGCCTTGCGCTTTTTTATTATCGGGGCGTCGGAGGCGGAAAATGGAATACAGTGCGGTAATCGACGCGCCGTTCGGGCAGATGGGCATCTTGTGTCTCGACGGCGCGCTGGTGAATCTGGAGTTCCTGGCCGAGCGGCAAGCTCTCAGGCCGCCGACGCCGCGCAGCCTGGAGCAAGAGGTGGCGGAGCAGCTGCGCGCTTATTTCGTCGATCCGCGTTTCGGCTTCAGCCTGCCCTATCGTTTGCGGGGCAGCGAGCACCAGCTGCGCGTTTGGGGCGAGATAGAGCGGATTCCTTGCGGGCAGATGACGCGCTACCAGGATATCGCCACGGCGCTGGGTTCATCGGCGCGGGCGGTGGGCAATGCCTGCGGGCGCAATCCGGTGCCCATCATCGTGCCTTGCCACCGCGTGGTGGCGCGCAATAGCCTGGGCGGCTTCAATCGCTCATTGGGCCGGGAAACCGTCGACATCAAGCAGTGGCTGTTGGCCCATGAATTTGGATGTTGATCAGCGGTGAGGTGGGCGCAAGACGGATGTTTTGCGCTTTTTGGCGCGTCGCCCTGAATGTTTTCCGCTAGGCCCGGCTCGCGCTTGATGAAGAGACAGAGCTTGCGAGGGAATGTTTTGCCGGCGAGGCGGACAAAGACTGAAGATTATTCAGGATGGGTGTTCCGCGCGGGCGGCTTGACGCGCACTTCAGCGGACGACAAAAATGGATGCAAGCAGCGAAGAGATGAAGGCGGCCGAAGACGCCATCGATGCGTTTTTGGACCAATTATGGTTGAGTGATGGTTTGTCCAAGAACACCCTGGCCGCGTATCGACGCGATCTGGGCAAGCTGGCCGCGCGTCTGGGAGATCGAGGCGCACGTTTGACGGAGGCCGGCCCAGAGCAGCTGGAGCAGGCGTTATTGCTGGGGGTGGATCGCGAGAAACCTGCGACTCGGGCGCGGATGGTGTCGGCGATGAAGCGCTTTTATCAATACCTGACGCAGGCGGGTTTGCGCGACGACGATCCTTGCGCGCGTCTGCGCGGGCCCAAACAAGGGCCGCGTTTGCCCAAGTCCCTGTCCGAGCGACATGTGGAAGCCTTGCTGGAGGCGCCCGATGTGGGCACGCCCTTGGGTCTGCGCGACCGGGCAATGCTGGAGCTGCTCTACGCCAGCGGCTTACGCGTGTCGGAGCTGGTGGGGCTGACGTTGCAGCAGGTGAACTTGCTGGACGGTTTGGTCAAGACCATGGGCAAGGGCAATAAGGAAAGACTGGTGCCTTTGGGCGAACTGGCTCAGGAGTGGCTGCAGCGCTATTTGGTCGAGGCGAGGCCGCTCTTGTTGGCGGGAGCGGTCTGCGACACGGTGTTCGTGACCCAGCGCAAGGCGGGCATGACGAGGCAGATGGCCTGGCATCTGATTTCGCAGTACGCCAAGCGGCAAGGTTTGCCGGCGGTGAGCCCGCATGTGTTGCGACATGCTTTCGCCACTCATCTGGTCAACCACGGCGCGGATTTGCGCGTGGTGCAGCTCTTGCTGGGGCATTCGGATATCTCCACCACGCAGATTTATACCCATGTGGCGCGGGAGCGCTTGAAACAGCTGCACGCCAAGCATCATCCACGCGGTTGAGAAGAAAAGAAAAACGCCCGCGCTAGCGGGCGTTGTGTGTTGCGGAAGCAAGATCAAGCGGGTTCGGGCGTCAGGGCCTGGTGGTCGAATTGCAGCTCCACCTTGTCGTCCACCACGGTGACGGTAACTTCGCCGCCGGTGACCAGACGGCCGAACAGCAGCTCGTCTGCCAGCGCCTTGCGCAGCGTGTCCTGAATCAGACGAGCCATCGGGCGGGCGCCCATCAGCGGATCGAAACCGTTCTTCGCCAGGTAGCTGCGCAGTTCGTCGGTGAAGTGGATGTCCACCCGCTTCTCGGCCAACTGCTGTTCCAACTGCATCAGGAACTTGTCCACCACTTGCAGGATGATCTGCTCGTCCAGCGTCTTGAACGGGATGATGGCGTCCAGGCGGTTGCGGAATTCCGGACTGAACTGCTTCTTGATGTCTCCCATCTCGTCGCCGGTCGCCTTGGTCTGGGTGAAGCCCAGAGTGGGCTTGGACAAAGACTCGGCGCCTGCGTTGGTGGTCATGATGATCACCACGTTGCGGAAGTCCGCCTTGCGGCCGTTGTTGTCGGTCAGCGTGCCGTGATCCATCACTTGCAGCAGCACGTTGTAGATGTCCGGATGCGCTTTTTCGATCTCATCCAGCAACACCACCGCGTACGGATGCTTATTGACCGCCTCCGTCAGCTGGCCGCCCTGTTCGAATCCGACATAGCCCGGAGGGGCGCCGATCAGCCGCGACACCGCGTGGCGCTCCATATATTCGGACATGTCGAAGCGGATCAACTCCACGCCCAGGATATAGGCCAGCTGGCGCGCCACCTCGGTCTTGCCTACGCCGGTGGGGCCGGAGAACAGGAAGGAGCCGATCGGCTTTTGCGGATTGCCCAGACCGGAACGCGTCATCTTGATGGCGCTGGCCAGTCCCTCGATGGCTTTCTCCTGGCCGAACACCACGTTTTTCAGATCGCGCTCCAGGTTCTTCAGCACATTCTTGTCGTCGGACGACACGGTCTTGGGCGGAATGCGCGCGATCTTGGCGACGATGTCCTCGATCTCAGTTTTGTTGATGACCTTTTTCTGCTTGGATTTGGGCAGAATCTTCTGCGCGGCGCCGGCCTCGTCTATCACGTCGATGGCTTTGTCCGGCAGATGTCGATCATTGATGAAGCGCGCGGACAACTCCGCCGCGGTGGATAGCGCCGATTGCGTGTACTTGACGCCGTGGTGGGCCTCGAAGCGCGATTTCAGCCCCTTGAGGATTTCCACGGTCTGCTCCACCGTCGGTTCGTTGACGTCGATCTTCTGGAAACGGCGCGACAGCGCGTTGTCCTTCTCGAAGATGCTGCGGTATTCGTTGTAGGTGGTCGCCCCGATACAGCGCAGGCTGCCGTTGGAGAGCGCAGGCTTGAGCAGGTTGGACGCGTCTAGCGTGCCGCCCGAGGCCGCGCCGGCGCCGATCAGAGTGTGAATCTCGTCGATGAACAGAATCGCGTTGCTGTCCTCGGTCAGTTGCTTGATCACCGCCTTCAGCCGCTGTTCAAAATCGCCGCGGTATTTGGTGCCGGCCAGCAGCGCGCCCATGTCCAGCGCGTAGACGTTGGACTTGGCCAGAATCTCCGGCACTTCGCCGTTGACGATTCGGCGCGCCAGACCTTCAGCGATGGCGGTTTTGCCAACGCCGGCTTCGCCCACTAGCAGCGGATTGTTCTTGCGGCGGCGGCACAGGATCTGAACAGTGCGTTCCAACTCGGATTCGCGGCCGATCAGCGGGTCTATCTTGCCTTCGCGCGCCTGCTGGTTGAGGTTCTGCGTGTAATTTTCCAAGGCTCCGCCCGGACCGGTGGCCTGTTCCTCGCTTTCCGCTTCGCCGCTGCTGTCGCGAGGCTCTTGCGGTTGCTGTTGGGAGCGTTGCTTGGTAATTCCGTGAGAAATGAAATTCACCACGTCCAGCCGCGAAATGCCTTGCTGGTGCAGATAGTACACCGCGTGGGAGTCCTTCTCGCCAAAGATGGCCACCAGGATGTTAGCCCCGGTCACCTCTTTTTTGCCGGAAGACTGCACGTGCAGGATCGCGCGCTGAATCACGCGCTGGAAACCGAGTGTGGGTTGAGTTTCCACCTCCGCCTCTCCAGGCACGGTGGGGGTGTGCTCATCGATAAAATCGCCCAGCTGTTTTTTCAGCTGGTCGATATTGGCTCCACATGCGCGCAGTACTTCGGCAGCCGACGGGTTGTCGGTCATCGCGAGTAACAGATGCTCCACGCTGATGAACTCGTGGCGCTTGCGCCTTGCGTCCATGAACGCCATGTGCAGGCTTACTTCAAGCTCCTGGGCAATCATCAGTTTTCCTCCATAACGCACTGGAGCGGATGCTGGTGCGCTTTCGCATATTGCAACACCTGCTCGACCTTTGTTGCAGCCACGTCTTTGGTATAAACGCCACACACGCCGTGACCTTGCGTGTGGACTTGCAGCATGATGTGAGTGGCCTTTTCGCGGTTCATGTAGAAGAACTGCTGGAGAACCTGGATCACAAAATCCATCGGGGTAAAATCATCGTTCAATAACAAGACCTTATACATCGGGGGTGGGTTTTCCCTAACCCGGGACGCCTCTTGTATGGCATCGTCCTTGAACTGCGTAGACATGTCGGCTTTCGTGGAATCTGCGTCTTACTTCAATTTGGGTTCCCCGAGAGTTTTTTTCAAGGGGACTGGCACTTTTCCTCTACGACTTGACGATGAGCGGCGGGTTGCGTAGAAATGCAGCTGGTGCTTGGCTTAACTGTTTGGCATTTTTTGCCCTAGGCAAGCCAGACAACTCTTATTAAGCTCTAAGTTGGTCGGCTTCACCAGCCTTTTTTTGCAAGGAAGTAAGAATGGCATTAGGTACCGTTAAGTGGTTCAATGACGCTAAAGGCTTTGGCTTCATTACTCCGGATGAAGGCGGCGAGGATTTGTTCGCTCACTTCTCGGCCATCAACATGCAAGGCTTCAAAACCCTGAAAGAAGGGCAGCGTGTAAGCTTTGAAGTGGTGTCCGGTCCGAAGGGCAAGCAAGCGTCCAATATTCAGAACGCGTAACACCGGTTTTACTGTCTGTCTGCCGCAAGGCAAACAGCCCAGCTGATTGATGAAAAGCCCGCCTTCCGGCGGGCTTTTGTTGTTGTCAGGCCGCTTGTTTGGCCGCTCTCGGCGAGGCTGCGCCAAATTGGCGCGCCAGCGCAATGAAGGTGAGCGCGCCCGCGGCGGCCAGCAGCAGCCAGGGCAGGCCGGCTTGATGCTGGCGTTGAGCAAAGTCGTACCGCCAGCTGCCGGCGCCACCACCCAGGGGCCAGTCCCAGCCTGGACGGGTCAGGCTGGCCACCAGGGCTTCCCGCGCGTGCTCGGCGATGAGGGTGCCGAGAAAGAACGCCGTCAGGATGACGAAGGCGGCCAGCGGTTGCCGCCGCCGCGGCCAAGAACGCGGCAGCGCCGCCCAGGCAGACCCAGCGGAAGTCGAATTGCAGCAGCCAGGAGCCGAACAAGGCGCTGCCCAGGCCGGAGAGCAAAAGCTGCCACAGGGAGTCCGCGAAGGCCATGGCGCGGAACCCACAGCGGCCTGCCTGGCCTTTTTACCATCGGCGCAGCAGGCGGCGTCGGCTCAGGAGCAGGGCAGGGAAATTCTGCAGGGCACGCTGGCCTTACCCTGTCTGCGGTTTTCGTGTCTTCCGTCGCTTACCTCTGCGGTTTTGGTCCTTTGCTGCTGGATCTGGCCGAAGCGCCGCTGGAAATCCGCTGCAACACCAACCATTCGCCGCAAATCATGCGGAACCTGTTGTCTGGTTTGGTGCAGATGGGTTTTGTGCTGCCTTGCCCGGCGATGGCGGGCATTCAGATGGAAACATTGTGGCGTTCTCCCATCGTGGCTGTGGCGGCGGCTGGACATCCCCTGGCGGAGCGGGAACAGCCGCGGTATCTGGAGGTGGCGGCGGCTTACCGGATTGCGCCCCAGTACTGGGGCGTGGAGTGCGATGAATTGATTCGTCGGTTGCGGCTGGCCCGCACTGTGGCCCAGCCCATCCATGCGGTTCAACCGGCGTCGGCGGCCAGGGAACTGGCCTTGCGCCACGGCTTTCTTTGCTTCATGCCGGAGTTGTCAATTTAGTCTGATCTGGCCGACAGTGTTTTGCGATGGCTGAAAATTGCCGATCTGCCGGCTTGGCAGTGGGAAGTGACCATGGCCTGGCGCGCCGGGACGAAGGGAAGGAGTGGGTGTTGGACGCCGCCCGGGCCTTGGCCGGGCGGTGGGCGTCAATGGCGTCCGCTTAGCGACTCGGCCGCGCTTTGCGCCAGCTGGCTGTATTGCTGGCCGAATTCGGCCACCATCTGGCGCAATTTGGCGGTGTCGCGGGCAATGATGGTCTTGAGCAGATTTTCCAGGAAGAGTTGGGTCTGGTCCATCTGGCTCTTGCCGGCTCGCAAAATGGCGAACAGACAGCGTTGGGTGAGCGGCAGCAAGTCTTTCAGCGTGTGTTCCAGATAGCGGTTGCCGGCATAGAGATACAGGGTGTCGAGGAAATCGACGCCGTGTTCGTAAAAGCCCTGCAAATCGTCTTTGCGGTTGCATTCGGCCAACTGGGTGGTGACTTCGAAGAAGTGGGCCAGGTCGTCGTTCTGCCAGGAGGTGGCGAGGTTGCAGACGGCTTGGTCCAGCAGCAGAAACCACAGTTCGAAGAAATGGCGCACATCCTGGCCGGTGATGCTGGATACCACCGCGCCGCGGCGCGGGAAAATCTCCACCAGATGGCGGCGTTGCAAAATCAATAAAGCTTCGCGCACGGACCCGCGGCTGACTTCCAGCTCCGACGCAATGCGCAATTCCTGAATGCGCTCCCCAGCTTGCATCGTGCCTTGTATGATTTGTTTGCCCAGGTATTGGGCGATTTGTTCGGTCAGTGAGTCGTTCGCTTTGAACGTCATCTTGCTCTCCGGAATAGAATATTATTATTTTCCTATGTTTGATATGCGAGGGCAATCAAACTGCAATGTTTGTCTGGCAGTAGTTTGTCCGACAGATTGTTGTTATCAAAACATTATCAGCGGTTTTGACGCCAACTGTTGTCAACTTGCCGCACTAGACAAGCATTACTGAGGTTTTGCTTGCGCATTCATCATATCAATCATACGATTAAAACGCTTGTTTGAAATGGCTGACACGAGAGGGGCTATCAAAATAGGCGAGAGGCGTCGGAGAGGTATTTCCGCCGTCTTGCGGACTCGGCCGGCGGCCGGCCCGCGCGGGGAAAGCAGCCTGGCAGGCGACGGGTGGCGCAAGCCGAATGTCGCCGCAAGCGGGCCGTCCCGCGAGGGTGTTGAAGCCGGCGCGGCGTTCGCGAACTTTAGCGGGTTGTGTCCGGTGTGGAACCGGGAGTGTGATTCAGGCCTTCGCCTTTGGCGAAGGCCTTTTTTCTTGCCGCTTATTCGGGGCGACGGCAGGCCATCAGGTAGTTGACGGCGGTATCGTCGCCCAGCGAGTAGATGCGGGTCAGCGGGTTGTAGCTCATGCCGCGGACGGCGTCCAGATCCAGACCGGCGTTTCGGGCCATGCGCGATAACTCCGAGGGCTTGAGGAAGCGCGCGTACTCGTGGGTGCCGCGAGGCAGCATGTTCAGCACGTATTCTGCGCCGACTACCGCCAGCAGATAGGATTTGGCGTTGCGGTTGAGCGTGGAGAAGAACACCCAGCCGCCGGGCTTGACCAGGCTGGCGCAGCTGCGCACCACGCTTTGAGGGTCCGGCACGTGTTCCAGCATTTCCATGCAGGTGACCACGTCGAAGCTGGCCGGCGCTTCTTCCGCCAGTTCTTCCACCGCCACACAGCGGTAATCCACCGCCACGCCGGACTCCAGGCTGTGTAGTTGGGCCACTTTCAGCGACTTCTTGGCCAGGTCGATGCCGGTGACGGCGGCGCCGCGCGCGGCCATGCTCTCCGCCAGGATGCCGCCGCCGCAGCCTACGTCCAGCACTTGCTTGCCGGCAATGGCGGCGCGTTGGTCGATGAAGCCCAGGCGCAGGGGGTTGATTTCATGTAGCGGCTTGAACTCGCCGCTCATGTCCCACCATTTGTGCGCCAGTTGGCTGAATTTGTCGATTTCGGTTTCGTCTACATTGATCATGATTATTTCGCCAGGATGCGGTGACGCCAGTCTTCGGCGCGCGCCTTGAGCGCCGCTTCGTCCAGAGTCTTGAGTTGGCGTTGTTCCAATAGGGCTTGGCCATTGACCCAGACGTGGCTGACTTGTTCGCGGCCGGCCGCGTACACCACGTGGGAGATCGGATCGAAGGCCGGCGCGGTTTCGATGGCGGATAGGTCGATGGCGATCAGGTCGGCCTGTTTGCCGGCCTTGATCGAGCCGACCTTGTCTGCGATGCCCAGCGCGCGGGCGCCGTTGAGCGTGGCCATGCGGATGGCCGCGGCGGCCGGCACCGAGGTGGGGTCCAGCGTGCCCACTTTAGCCAGCAGCGCCGCCAGCCGGGTTTCCGCCAACATGTCCAACTTGTTGTTGGAGGCGGCGCCGTCGGTGCCTATGCCCACCGCGATGCCGGCCTGCAGCATCTTGGGAATGGGGGCGATGCCGGAAGCCAGTTTCATATTGGACGAGGGATTGTGCGCCACCGATACGCCGTGCTTGGCGGCGATTTCGATTTCCTCGTCGTTCAAATGCACCATGTGGGCAGCGATCAGACGCGGCGACAGCAAGCCCAGTTGTTGCAGGCGGGCCAGCGGGCGCTGGTGGCGTTCCTTGACGCTGTTGTTCACCTCGTCCGCGGTTTCATGGATGTGGCAATGGATCAGCATGTCTTCCTGCTCGGCCAGCGTCACCACCTTGGCGAAGGTGTCGTCCGATACCGTATAAGGCGCGTGCGGCGCCAGCGTGAAGGTGATCAGTTCTTCGCCCAGGAACTGGCGACGTTCGGCCAGGGACTTGCTGATGTAGTCGTCGGCGTTGCTGGCGTAATTGGTGGGGAACTCTAGGATGGAACAGCCGACAAAGGTGCGCATGCCGGAGGCCAGGCCCGCGCGGGCCATCGCGCCATGGTAGAAATACATGTCGTTGATGGTGGTGGTACCGCCGCGGATCATTTCTCCCATCGCCAGCAGCGCGCCGTCGAACACGAAGTCGTCGCGCACGTGCTTGCCCTCGGCCGGCCAGATATGATTGGTCAGCCAGTCCATCAGCGCCTTGTCGTCGGCCAGGCCGCGCAAGAGCGTCATCGCGGAGTGGCCGTGAAGATTGATCAGGCCTGGCATCAGCACATGGTTGGGCAATTCCACGCGTTGATCCGCCTCCAGCGCGCCGGCTTGGTCGGCTGGAATAATCGCGGCAATCCTGCCATTCTTCAAAGCAATGGCGTGGTTTTCCAGGATTTCTCCGTCTTCCTCGACGGTAATGATCCAGCGGGCGGTGATAATTTTGTCATAACGGGACTGGGACATGGAGCAATCCTGGCGCGATTTTGAAGTGACGTGGATTGTAGGCCGAGGCTAAATTCAAGGCAATGACGGAGCGTGGAAAGCAGCGCCAGAGCGTGCCGGCGGCAGGCTTGCCGGATCCACGCTTGACAAGGCGATGACTAGTGAATATTCCAGCATTTTGCCGGGATTATCCGGTGTATACTTTTGAAAATATGAACAACTGACGCATGGGCTCAATTGCCTGCGGCTAATGGCGAGCGATAATAAACGCAAACATGGCACACCACGCTGACGATAAATCCACAGCCAGTACCGGCCTCTCCCTTAGGGCTGTCTTTCTCATCGCCGTAGTGCTGGGCTTGCTGATCCCCGCATCCATCATCAGTTATCTGAGCTTCAATATTCAAAGGGACGCGCTGACCGCCCAGCTGGAAACCGATCAAAAACGCCTGTTGGACATCGTGGCCCTGGGCATGCAGGAGCCCTTGTGGAACCTGAGCCGCCAGGCGGGCAATCCCTTGATCGCTTCGGTAATGGAAGATGCGCGGGTCGTTTCCATCCGCGTCACGGACACCCAGTCCAATCAGATATTCCTGTCCTCGGTACGCGCGGAGCGCCGCATCGGCAGCGTGTCTTTCGTGGAAAAACCAGTGATCTACCGCGGCGAGGAAATCGGCCAGGTGACGCTGGAGTTCGACAACGAGCATCTCGCCATCGCGCTCAATAACCAGATCAAGAACATCCTGATGATTCTGGCGGCGCAGCTGGTGTTGTCCATCCTGCTGATCATGAGCATTTTGCATTCGCGTTTCCTCAGCCCGATGAAAGCGCTGACCGAGCAGGCGCGTTTGCTGGCCGAACTCAAGTTGGACCGGCCGTTCGAATGGCAGCGCCGCGATGAGATCGGCCATCTTGGCAAGCATTTGGAATGGACTCGAGCCGAGCTTAAGCGCTTGCTGGACGAGTTGCGCGCCAAGACGCTGGCGCTGGAGGCGGATATTTCCCGCCGCCGCGAGGTGGAGGACGCGCTGCGCCGCTCCGAGAACAAATACCGAGAGTTGTTTTGGTCCAACCTTGACGGCATCGTGATCAGCTCGCTGGACGGCCAGGTGATAGACGCCAACCCCGCCTTCCTCAACCTGATGTGCTACAGCCTGGATCAGCTCAAGCTGCAGAATTTCTGGACTTTGGTGGGGCCGGAGAGCGAGGCGCTGGAACGCTTCAATCTGGACAACAAGGTGCTGCGTTTCGGCTATTGCGACGAGTTCGAGGCCACCTACATCAACCGCTTCGGCAATCCGGTGCCTGTCAGCGTCAAGACCGTGGCGATGCGCGACGCCTTCGGCCGCATCAACGCGGTGTGGCGCATGGTGCGCGACATCTCCGAGAAACGCGCGGCGGAGGAGAGGGTGCAGCTGGCGGCCAAGGTGTTCGAGAACACCGTGGAAGGCATCATGATCACCGACGCCGACAAACGCATCCGCAGCGTCAACCGCGCCTTCACCGAGATCACGGGCTACACCCAGCACGAGGTGCTGGGCCAGAAGACCAGCGTGTTGTCCTCCGGCCGCCACGACCAACCGTTCTACGAGCAGATGTGGCAGTCCATCGCCGACCACGGCTCCTGGCAGGGCGAGTTGTGGAACCGCCGCAAGAACGGGGAGGTGTTCCCGGAATGGCTGGCGATCAACGCGGTGCGCAACAGCCTGGGCGAAATCACCCACTATGTGGCGATTTTCAGCGACCTGACCGAACGCAAGGCGGCCGACGAGCGTATTCAGTTCCTCGCGCATTTCGACGTATTGACCAGCCTGCCCAACCGCGTGCACATGCAGGACCGGGTGGAGCTGGCGATCCACAATGCCGGTCGCGACAACGAGCGGCTGGCGCTGTTGTTGCTGGATCTGGACCGTTTTAAGACCGTTAACGAATCGCTGGGTCATACTGCCGGCGACACCCTGCTGCAGGTGGCGGCGGACCGCATCAAGGGCGTGCTGGGGCCGGGAGAGATGCTGGCGCGTCAGGGCGGCGACGAATTCGTCGTGCTGCTGCCGGTGATTTCCGATCCCGGCGAAGCGGCGCTGGCGGCGGAGCGCATCCGCGACGCGTTCTCCGCCTCGATAGAACTGCACAACCATGTGATCACCATCACGCCGTCGATAGGCATCAGCGTTTACCCGGACGACGGTCGCGACTACGAAACTTTGGTGCGCAACGCCGACGCGGCGATGTACCACGCTAAATCTTCGGGCCGCAACAGTTACAAGTTCTACACGGCCGACCTCAACGCCCGCGCTCGCGAAATCCTGGCGATCGAAAGCCAGCTGCGCTTTGCGCTGGAGCGCGAGGAGTTCGTGTTGCACTACCAGCCGCAAGTGGAAATGGCCAGCGGCCGCATCATCGGCGCGGAGGCGCTGATCCGCTGGAATCATCCATCGCTGGGCGTGTTGGGGCCGGTGCGCTTCATCGAAGTGGCGGAAGAGCGCGGCTTTATCGTGCAGATCGGCAACTGGGTGATAGGCGAGGCCACGCGTCAGTTGGCCGCCTGGCGCAGCCAGGGCCTGCCGGAATTGACTCTGGCCATCAATCTGTCCGCCTTGCAGTTCCGCCAGTCCGATCTGGCCGAGCAGATCACCTCGGCGCTGGCCGCCAACGGCCTGCCCGGCCATGCGCTGGATATCGAAGTGACCGAGAGTGTGGTGATGGAGGACGCGATGGCCACCATCCAGGCCATCGACAATATGAAAAATATGGGGTTGAAGCTGTCCATCGACGACTTCGGCACCGGCTATTCCAGCCTGTCCTATCTCAAGCGCTTCAAAGCGGACAAGCTGAAGATCGACCGCTCCTTCGTGCGCGACATCCCGCACGACGCCGACGACACCGCCATTGCCCGCGCCATCATCAATATGGCCAAGAACCTGAATATGAAGGTGGTGGCGGAAGGGGTGGAAACGATAGAGCAATGGCACTTCCTGCAACGCGAGGGCTGCGAGTACGTGCAAGGCTACTTGATCGCCCGGCCGCTGCCGGCGGACGAGTTCGTCAAACTGCTGGCTCAGGACAGCCTGTTGCCGCAGGAGTGAGCTGACCCAAGGCTGGGGCGGGAGTGCGCTGATGACTTTCAGGATTGGCGACGATGCGGTGGATATCGGCAAGGAAGTGCTGTCGCGCAGCCTGGACTTCGTGCCTATTCCCATCCTGATTTCGGAGTCCGACGCCAAGCTGGACGAGCCCGGCCGGCGCGTCCATCGCTATCTCAATCGCGCGTTCCTGCAACAGATAGGCTACACCTTGGAGCAGATGCCGGACATGGAGGCCTGGTTCCGTCTGGCTTATCCGAATCCGGCCTACCGCTTGGAGGTGGAGCAAAGCTGGTTGCAGGCGGTGAAGGACAGCTTAGCGCTGGGCCGCAACCTGGCGGAGATGACGGTGCACGTGTGCTGCGCCGACGGCTGGCTGCGTTGGTTCATCGTCACCGCGCAACTGCACGCCGACCTGCTGCCCAATTGGCACATCGTCACCTTTCGCGACGTGGACGACCTCAAGTGCATGATGGACGATAACGCTCGTCTGTCGCGCACAGATTTTCTCACCGGATTGATCAATCGCCGCGAGGCGGTGCGCCAGTTGGAGTCCGCCTGGCTTCAATGGCTGCAAACGCGCAGGCCGTTCGCCGTGCTGTTGTGCGATATCGACCACTTTAAGCAGGTGAACGACCGTTTCGGCCATGACGGCGGCGACTATGTGCTGGTGGAGGCGACGCGTTTGTTGCGCGAGGCGTTTCCGGATTTACTCTGTTCGCGCTGGGGCGGGGAGGAGTTCTTGCTGCTGGTTCCGGACGCCGACCATGCCAAAGCGGCGACGCTGGCGGAGCGTGCCCGCCAGCGGCTCGCCAGTGCAAATCTGCAGTGGCAACAGCAGCCGGTGCCGTTGACGCTGAGCATAGGCCATGTCTGTGTGCAGCCGGGCCTGGAAGTGGAGGCCTTGCTGCAGCGCGCGGACGCCGCCTTGTATCGGGCCAAGGCGGCGGGGCGCAATTGCTGTCGGGAGGGATGACGCCGGCGGACTGTCAGTGAGCGGAGGCCGTGGGGCCGGCCATGGCCTGTCTCAAGTAGTCGATGAACACCCGCAGCTTAGCCGGCTGATGCAAGTGGTGCGGGTAATACAGATAAAATGCCTCCGCAGGCGGCATCCACGCCTCCAGCACAGTCACTAGACTGCCGTCGGCCACATGAGGTTCAGCCATCGCTTGCGGCAGATAAACGAGGCCGAGCCCGCCCAGCGCGACGTGCAGCGCCGCCGCGGTGTCGTTGGCGGTTAGCGGTCCTTGCACCGAGACTTCGAACGACCGTCCTGCGTCGACGAATTGCCAGCGGTAGATCTGGCCGCTGCTGGCGAAGCGATAGCGCAGACAATCATGTTGCCGTAACTGGGCCGGATGTTCGGGCGCGCCGCGCGCCTGCAGGTAGCCAGGGCTCGCCGCCACGCAAAAGCGGAGCGGAGCGCTGACCGCCACCGCCTGCATATCCTGCTGCAGGCTCTCGCCAAAGCGCAGGCCGGCGTCCAGGCCACGCTCCACGATATCCACCAATTGATTGTTTACGTCCAGTTCCAGCTGCAGCTGCGGGTACGCGCGCATGAAGCCGGGCAACAGCGGATACAGCAGCAGGCTGGCGGCGGTGTGGGGCAAGGTCAGCTTCAGCGTGCCGCTGACTTGCCCTTGCCATTGACGGGTGTCGTCCAGCGCGCCGTCCAGCTGTTCCAGCAGAGGCGTTATCCGCGCCAGCAGCGCCTGGCCGGCTTCGGTCAGCCCAACCTTGCGGGTGGTGCGGTTCAAGAGGCGTACGCCCAATTGGGCTTCCAACTGGCGCAGAGTCTGGCTTAGCGCCGAGGGTGTGATCTCTTGCTGGGCGGCTGCGCGGGTGAAGCTGCCGTGCCGGGCTATCAGACGGAAAGCTTGCAGCGCATGCAAAGAGTTTTGCGTCATTGTGAAGTTTTTCTACGTAATTTATGCAGATTAATCCTATTTTTTCGGTGGAGGCAAGCGCATATGCTTCAGGCATCCTAACCGACGACGAAAGATGGCAGACATGAAGCAACGTATCCTGGGCCGTAATGGCCCTTCCGTTTCCGCGCTGGGCTTGGGTTGCATGGGCATGAGCGCTTTCTACGGCGCGCATGACGATGCGGAATCGCTGAGCACGCTGAATCACGCGCTCGATCGAGGCGTCAATCTGCTGGACACCGCCGATATGTACGGTCCCTATCGCAATGAGGAGTTGTTGGCGCAAGTATTGAAGTCGCGCCGCCAGGAGGTGGTGTTGGCCACCAAGTTCGGCATCGTGATGGACTCGGCCAATCCCGCCGCGCGCGGCGTCAACGGCCGGCCGGAATACGTGCGCAGCAGCTGCGAAGGCAGTCTCAAGCGGCTGGGCGTCGACGTCATCGACCTTTATTACCTGCACCGCGTGGACCCGCAAGTGCCGATCGAAGAAACCGTGGGCGCGATGGCGGAGCTGGTGCGCGCTGGGAAGGTCCGTTACCTGGGCCTGTCCGAGGCCGCGCCCGACACCTTGCGCCGCGCGCACGGGGTTCATCCCATCCACGCGCTGCAAAGCGAATACTCGTTGTGGACACGGGACCCAGAGCAGCAAACGCTGGCTGTGTGTTGGGAACTGGGCGTCGGTTTTGTCGCCTACAGCCCGCTGGGGCGCGGTTTTTTGACCGGGGCGATCCGAAGCCCGGACGACTTTGACGCCGACGACTACCGGCGCGGCAATCCGCGCTTCCTCGGCGAGAATTTCCGCCGCAATCTGGCGCTGGTGGAGCGGGTGAAGGCCTTGGCCGAAGCCAAGGGCTGCACGCCGGCGCAATTGGCGCTGGCCTGGGTGCTGGCGCACGGAGATCACATCGTCGCCATCCCCGGCGCGCGCCGCATCCGCAATCTGGACGACAATCTGGGCGCGCTGGCGCTGGAACTGAGTCCGGCGGAGAGGGCGGAAATCAATGCGGTCTTTCCGCCGGAGGCCGTCAGCGGCCTGCGCTATACGGCCGAGGTGATGGCGACGCTGGAACGCTGAGAGCGAGGCTAGCGGTTGCGCCGCCAGTCCTGGCGGTCGCGCTCATGGCCGCGGCCATGAGCGTGATCGTCGTCGCCATGCCAGCCGTGGCGTTCGTGTTCGCGCCTGTACTCATGGCCGCGTTGAACCTGCTGATAACGCGGCACGTAGACTTGGCGGTACCACTCGTCGCGAACGAAGTAGACCGGCCGGCCGCAGGCGCCGTAGCGGCCGCAGTAGCGACGCCAATCCTTCATGTGGCCGGGCGGCACCCGCAGATACATCGGCGCCACCGCCACCGGGGCGGGCTGGATGACCACCGGTTGCGGATAGATCAGCTGCGGCTGCGGGAAACCGCCCAGGCTGAGTTGTCCGTAGAAGCCGGGCTGGCCGATGGTGATGGAGACGCCGGCCTGGGCCGGCATGGCGCAGAGCCATGCCGAGGCGCTCAGCGCGGCGAATGCGAATAGACGTTTCATGGCGAATGTCCTTTTAGTCGTACAAGCGAGTGTTGTACTGCCAATATCGTCCGACACTATTGCGCATGCGCGAAGCTGAAGGATGGAATGATGTCTATTGTTGGCGGAAAGGAGGTTTAGCAAACAAAAGCAAAACTTCCCGACCGCGATGGACAGCTTGGCAAGGCGCCCAGCATTGAAACGCCCTGGCTGGGTTGCCGCGAGTCTTGCCTTCTATAGGAAACGCTTTCATGCAAAAACTTCTGCAAGTCCACTTTGATTTTTCCGGTCCTTTCGGCGACGAGATGGCAAGCCGGTTGCAGGAGCTGGCGGCGTCCATCAATCAGGAGCCCGGCTTCATCTGGAAAATATGGACGGAGAACCCGGACCGGCAAGAGGCCGGCGGCATTTATCTGTTTGCCAGCGAAGAAACGGCGCAAGCTTATCTGCGTATGCACAGCGCAAGACTGAAAGCCTTGGGGGTGACCGAGGTCAGCGGCAGGATTTTCGACGTGAATCTGGCGCTCAGCGAGCTCAATCATGCGGGTTTTGCGCGCGGGCCGGAGCCGCTTGGGGCCGAGTAGTCGGCAGCCCTGGTCAGTGGGACTCCGCGCCGACGGCCTTGTCCACGCGTGAAAAGCACGATGCGGGGGGAGGGGGCGCGGGAAAAGAAAAAGCCGCTCGCCGGAAGGCGGGCGGCTTGGTGGCGCCGTAGGCTTGACGCGCTTATTCCGGACGCATCTGCGGGAACAGAATGACGTCGCGGATGGACGGCGCGTCGGTCAGCAGCATCACCAGGCGGTCGATGCCGATGCCGCAGCCGCCGGTCGGCGGCAGGCCGTATTCCATCGCGCGGATGTAGTCGGCGTCGTAGTGCATCGCCTCGTCGTCGCCGGCGTCCTTCTGCGCCACCTGGGACAGGAAGCGCGCGGCCTGGTCTTCCGGATCGTTCAACTCGGAGTAGCCGTTGGCGTGCTCGCGGCCGACGATGAATAGTTCGAAACGCTCGGTCAGGCCCGGCTTGCTGTCGGAACCGCGCGCCAGCGGGGACACTTCCACCGGGTAGTCGATGATGAAGGTCGGGTTCCACAACAGGCTTTCGGCGCACTCTTCAAACAGCGCCAGTTGCAGGCTGCCCAGGCCCGGCGCCGGCGGCAGCTTGCCGCCCAGGCGCTTGATCTCGCTGGCCACCCAGGCCGCGTCGTCCAGTTGAGCATCTGTGTATTGCGGGTTGTAGTGCTTGATCGCGCCGACGATGGTGAAACGGTCGAACGGTTTGCCCAGATCCACTTCCTTGCCTTGATAGCTGACGGTGGTGGAACCGCAGGATACCAGCGCGCATTCGCGGATGATGGTTTCGGTCATCTCCATCATGCGCTGGTAGTCGCTGTAAGCTTCGTAAAACTCGATCATGGTGAACTCGGGGTTGTGGCGCGTGCTCATCCCCTCGTTGCGGAAATTGCGGTTGATTTCGAACACGCGCTCCAGGCCGCCCACCACCAGGCGCTTCAGGTACAGCTCCGGCGCGATGCGCAGGTACAAGGGCATGTCCAGCGCGTTGTGGTGGGTGACGAAAGGCTTGGCCGCGGCGCCGCCCGGAATCGGGTGCATCATCGGGGTTTCCACTTCCAGATAATCCTGGCCCACCATCACGTCGCGCACCTTCTGGATGATCTTGGAACGCTTGATGAAGGTCTGGCGGCTTTCCTCGTTCATGATCAGGTCGGCGTAGCGCTGACGGTACTTGGTTTCCTGATCGGTGATGCCGTGGAATTTTTCCGGCAGCGGGCGGATGTTCTTGGACAGCAGGCGCACTTCGCTGGCTTGTACCGTCAGTTCGCCGGTCTTGGTCTTGAACAGGGTGCCTTTGACGGCGACGATATCGCCCAAGTCCCAGTGCTTGAACTCGGCGTGCAGTGCTTCGCCCACTCCGTCATTGGAGATGTATGCCTGAATGCGGCCGCTGCCGTCTTGCAGCGTGGCGAAGCTGGCCTTGCCCATCACACGTTTCAACATCATGCGGCCGGCGACGGCAACCTCGATCTTTTCGGCTTCCAGCGCTTCTTTTTCCTTGCCGGCGTGAGCGTCCTGCAGGACTTGCGCGAAGTGGCTGCGTTTGAAGTCGTTGGGGAAGGCGATGCGCTGTTCGCGGATGCTTTTCAGCTTTTGGCGGCGCTCCGCCATGATCTGGTTTTCGTCCTGGCTGGGCGATGTTTGCTCGTGTTCAGACATGTTCACTCCGTAATTCAATGCAATGGCTGTTGGCCGCCGCGCGGGCGGCGGCCGGGTTAAGCGGGTTTAGGTTCAGACGCCCTGTTTCAGGCTGGCTTCGATGAAGCCGTCCAGGTCGCCGTCCATGACGCCCTTGATATTGCCCACTTCGTAGCTGGTGCGCAGGTCCTTGATTCGGGACTGGTCGAAGACGTAGGAGCGGATCTGATGACCCCAGCCCACATCGGTCTTGGTGTCTTCCAGCGCCTGCTTGGCCTCGTTGCGCTTTTTCAGTTCCAGTTCGTACAGCTTGGCGCGCAGCATTTGCATCGCTTCGTCGCGGTTGCGGTGCTGGGAGCGGTCGTTCTGGCACTGCACCACGATCCCGGTGGGATTGTGGGTGATGCGCACGGCGGAGTCGGTTTTGTTGATGTGCTGACCGCCGGCGCCGGAGGCGCGGTAGGTGTCGACGCGCAAATCGGCCGGATTGATGTCGATCTCGAAACTGTCGTCCACTTCCGGGTAGACGAAGACGGAGGAGAACGAAGTGTGGCGACGCGCGTTGGAGTCAAACGGGGACACTCGCACCAGGCGGTGCACGCCGACTTCGGAACGCAGCAAGCCGTAGGCGTATTCACCGCTGATCTTCAGTGTGGCGCTGGTGATGCCGGCCACTTCGCCTTCGGATTCTTCCAGCACTTCCACGCTGAAGCCCTTGCGTTCGGCGTAGCGGATATACATGCGCAGCAGCATGCCGGCCCAGTCCTGGGCCTCGGTGCCGCCGGCGCCGGCCTGGATATCCAGGAAGCAGTTGTTCGGGTCCATCGGGTCGTGGAACATCCTGCGGAATTCCAGCTGCGCGAGCTTGGCTTCGGCGGTGTCCAGATCGGCCTGCACGGCCAGGATGGTGTCGTCGTCGTTTTCGGCGCGGCCCATTTCGAACAGTTCGGCGCTGTCGCTGACCATGGCGCTGATCTCGTCGATCACCAGCACCACGTCTTCCAGCTGTTTGCGCTCGCGGCCCAGTTCCTGAGCGCGCTTGGGGTCGTTCCAGATATCCGGGTCTTCGGTCAGGCGGGATACTTCTTCCAGACGGTCTTTTTTACCGTCGTAGTCAAAGATACCCCCGGATATCGGCGCCACGGGTGGCCAGGTCGTCGATCTTGGCCGCGATTTGGTTCAGTACTTCGACTTCAATCATGCTCAACTCCAAATGGCAGTCTGTTAAATATAGGCAGTCGGGAAATCGGGTCTTGATCAAAGACAAAAAAGCGCACCGTAAGGTGCGCTTTTGCTGAAAAGACTTGGGATGGATCAGCCAAACAGGTGAGCGATGGCGGCGCGCTCTTCTTCCAGTTCGGCCAGGGTGAAGTTCATCCGCTCGCGGCTGAACTCGTCGATTTCCAGACCTTGCACAATCTTGTATTCGCCATTTTCGCATACAACCGGGAAGCCGTACATCACGCCTTCCGGGATGCCGTAGGAGCCGTCGGACGGAATGCCCATGGTCACCCACTTGCCGTTGCTGCCCAGTACCCAGTCGTGGACGTGGTCGATGGCTGCATTGGCGGCGGAAGCAGCGGAGGAGAGGCCTCGCGCTTCAATGATGGTGGCGCCGCGCTTGCCCACTGTGGGCAGGAATACGTCGCGGTTCCAGGCTTCGTCGTTGATCATGGCCTTGACCGGCTGACCGGCGATGCTGGCGAAGCGGTAGTCGGCGTACATGGTCGGCGAGTGGTTGCCCCATACCGCCAGTTTCTCGATGGCGGCCACCGGCTTGCCGGTTTTGGCGGCGATCTGGGACAGCGCGCGGTTGTGGTCAAGACGCAACATGGCGGTGAAGTTTTTCGGATTCAGATCCGGGGCGGACTTCATCGCGATCCAGGCGTTGGTGTTGGCCGGGTTGCCCACTACCAGCACTTTCACGTCGCGGGCGGCGTGGTCGTTCAGCGCCTTGCCCTGCACGGTGAAGATGGCGCCGTTGGCTTCCAGCAGATCCTTGCGCTCCATGCCCTTGCTGCGCGGGCGGGCGCCCACCAGCAGCGCGACCTTGACGTCCTTGAAGGCCACGTTCGGGTCGTCGGTGGCGACCATGCCGGCCAACAGCGGGAAAGCGCAGTCTTCCAGTTCCATCATCACGCCCTTGAGGGCGGTTTGCGCTTGCGGCAGGTCCAGCAGTTGCAGGACGACCGGTTGATCCTTGCCGAGCATTTCGCCGCTGGCAATGCGGAACAGCAGACTGTAGCCGATCTGGCCGGCTGCGCCGGTGACGGCGACGCGAACGGGAGCTTTCATTGGCGGACTCTCCTTTGATGTATCCGAAAATGATGATATGCAGATGTTGCTCTGCAGCATTGAATGCTTTTGTGCGGCTGAGTGTAACACGGAGTATAGCCAATGTGGGGGTGGAATCCTCATCAGAAAAGCTGATAGGGCCAGTAAAGTCTTGTATCTTATATAAGACTTGTATTTACGCTTGATTTGTTTGGTGATACAACAGAGAACATGACAGATCGACCGCTGCGTAGACAGCCGCTGTACAGCCAGATCAAGCAGCAGTTGCTGCGCCGGATCGGCGATGGCGAGTGGCAGGAGAACGATGCCTTGCCCAGCGAATGGGATTTGGCGGACGAGCTGGGTGCAAGCCAGGGCACGGTGCGCAAGGCTTTGAGCGAACTGGTGGCCGACGGTCTTTTGTACCGCGCGCAGGGCAGGGGCACTTTCGTGGCGCCGGCGCCCAGCGAGTGGGGCGAAGGCCTGCTGCTGACGCCGGGCCTGTTCAACGAGCAGCCGGACGATCTGGCGCGGGAGTTCCTCGGCATTTCGCGGGGCAACGCCAGCGACGACATGGCCGCGGCATTGCAATTGCGGCGCGCTGCGCCTTTATTGAGAGTTCGGCAGCTGTGGCGTTGGCACGGCATCCCGGTCGCGGTGGACGAGGCCTTCTTGCCGGCCGACGAGTTCGAGGGGCTGGACGCGCGCTGGCTGCGCGGCTCGTCCGGGGTGTACCAGGCGCTGCAGCAGCGCTTCGGCATCCGTTTGAAAGTATTGTGCGAGCAGTTTCGCGCGTTGATGCTGCCGCGCGAGGAAAGCGCGCTGCTCGGCGTCACCGGCATGGTGGCCGAGGCGCCGGCCTTGAGCCTGATCCGGATTTCCGGCTCGATGGAGGGCGTGCCGCTGGAGTGGCGGCAGCGTTACTGTCTGACGCACAACTGGGCTTACACCGCCCGCCGGGCTTGACGCGGCGGGCTTTTGACGTGACATGGAGGGTTGGCCGCTGGTGAAACACGGGCCGCGGCCAGCCAGTTTTGCTAGAATCCCCGGGTCATATTGCACCGCGATATTCCTGGTGCGGCATGAGCGGTAATGACGGGCATCCAGCCATAACAAAAACGGAGCCCTTCAAGCGGGCGGTCTCGTAAGCGGGCCGTCTGTTGTGTAACCTCTTGGTTCTAAAAACATCCAAGGAAGCCATATGCAGAAGCAACGACCAAAGCACCTGGATCTGGCCAAGATCAGATTGCCGATCCCCGGCATCGTCTCGATCTTGCACCGGATCAGCGGTGTTGCGCTGTTCTTTTCTCTCCCACTGTTGATTTACCTGTTGCATGGTTCGCTGAGTTCGGCCGAATCGTTCGAAACCTACCGCGCCGTGGTGGGCAACCCGCTGATGAAGCTGGTGTTGCTCGGCTTGTTGTGGGCGTATATGCACCACTTCTGTGCCGGTATCCGTTTCCTCTTCCTCGATATTCATAAAGGTCTCGAACTGCAGACCGCCCGCGCCACCGCCAAGACCGTTGTGGCAGTCAGCCTGGCGCTGACCGTGGTTCTGGGAGTTGCTCTATGGTAAATCGCAATGTCGTCGGCGCCGGCTATGGCCTGCGCGATTGGATCATGCAGCGCGTCACCGCGGTGATCATGTTGATCTACACCGTGGCTTTGGCTTTGTTCCTGTTGACCATGCCGTCCGGCTACGAAGGCTGGAAGGCGTTCTTCGGCCAGTTCTGGGTGCAATTGCTGACTCAGGTGAGCTTGATCGCCCTGTTCCTCCACGTATGGGTGGGCATCCGCGATCTGTGGATGGACTATGTGAAGCCGGCGGGCATTCGCCTGGCGCTGCACGTGTTCACCATCGTCTGGCTGGTTTCCTGTTTTATCTATTCCGTTAAAGTGGTCTGGGGGCTGTAATGGGTATTCCTGTTCGTCATTTCGACGCCGTTATCGTTGGGGCAGGCGGAGCAGGCATGCGCGCGGCCTTGCAATTGTCCGAGGCCGGCCTGAAGACAGCGGTGCTGTCCAAGGTATTCCCGACCCGCTCCCACACTGTTGCCGCCCAGGGCGGCGTGTCCGCTTCGCTCGGCAATTCCGAGGAAGATCATTGGCACTGGCATATGTACGACACCGTCAAGGGGTCGGACTGGCTGGGCGATCAGGACGCCATCGAATTCATGTGCCGCGAAGCGCCCAAGGTGGTGGTGGAGCTGGAGCACTTCGGCATGCCGTTCGACCGCAACGCCGATGGTTCCATCTATCAGCGCCCGTTCGGCGGCCATATGTCGAACTTCGGCGAGAAGCCGGTGCGCCGCGCTTGCGCCGCCGCGGACCGGACCGGCCACGCCATGCTGCACGCGCTGTACCAGCGCAATGTGCGCGCCAACACCCATTTCTTCGTTGAATGGATGGCGCTGGACCTGATCCGCGACGCCGACGGCAATGTCCAGGGCGTGATCGCTATGGAAATGGAAACCTCGGAAATCGTCGTGTTCCAGGCCAAGGCCACCCTGTTCGCCACCGGCGGCGCCGGCCGCATCTTCGCTTCGTCGACCAATGCCTTCATCAATACCGGCGACGGTTTGGGCATGGCCGCTCGCGCCGGCATTCCGCTGGAAGACATGGAGTTCTGGCAGTTCCACCCGACCGGCGTGGCCGGCGCGGGCGTGCTGATCACCGAAGGCGTGCGCGGCGAAGGCGGCATTCTGCGCAATGCGCAGGGCGAGCGTTTCATGGAGCGCTACGCGCCCAACGCCAAGGACCTGGCCTCCCGCGACGTGGTGTCGCGCGCGATGGTGACCGAGATCAACGAAGGCCGCGGCTGCGGTCCGAACAAGGATCACGTGCTGCTGGACATCACCCACCTGGATCCGGAAGTGATCATGTCCAAGCTGCCGGGCATCCGCGAGATCTCGATCAAGTTCGCCGGCGTGGACCCGATCAAGGCCCCGATTCCGGTGGTGCCCACCTGCCATTACCAGATGGGCGGCATTCCCACCAACTACCACGGCGAAGTGGTGGTGCACGGCGAAAAAGTGCAGGGCTTCTATGCTGCCGGCGAATGTGCGTGCGCGTCGGTGCACGGCGCCAACCGCCTGGGCACCAACTCGCTGTTGGACTTGCTGGTGTTCGGCAAGAGCTCGGCCAACTCCATGATCGAGTTCATCAAGCAGCATCCGGAAGATCTGCCGGAACTGGCGCAGGCCGATGTAGAACGTTCGCTGGCCCGCGTCGAGCGTCTGAACACGCAGACCGGCGGCGTGCAGGTCAACGACGCGCGCGAAGCCATGCAGCGCACCATGCAGGCGCACTGCGGCGTGTTCCGCTTCAAGGACATGCTGGCCGAAGGCGTGGAGAAGATTCTGGAAGTGGAGAAACTGGTGCAGCGCACTGAGATCTCCGACAAGTCCAATGTCTTCAACACCGCCCGCATTGAAGCGCTGGAGCTGGAAAATCTGATCGAAGTGGCCAAGGCCACCATGATTTCGGCCAACGCCCGCACCGAATCGCGCGGCGCCCATGTGCGCGACGACGCCAAGGACTCCGAGGAAACCCCGAACGGCCGCGACGACAAGAACTGGCTGAAGCACACGCTGTGGTATCGCGAAGCCAACCGTCTGGACTACAAGCCGGTCAATCTGAAGCCGCTGTCGGTCGATACGATCGCGCTGAAGACCCGCTCCTACTAAGGGTTCCATCAAGATGACTACCGAAACCGTCAAATTCCGCATCTACCGCTACAATCCGGAAACCGATGCCAAGCCGTACATGCAGGACATCAGCGTGGAGATGAGCTCCACCGAGCACAAGCTCCTGGACGCGCTGGTCAAGCTGAAGGTGAAGGACGATACGCTGAGCTTTCGCCGCTCCTGTCGCGAAGGCGTGTGCGGTTCCGACGCCATGAACATCAACGGCAAGAACGGCCTGGCCTGCCTGACCGACTTCCGCGACCTGAAACAGCCGATCGAACTGCGTCCGCTGCCGGGTCTGCCGGTGATCCGCGATCTGATCGTGGACATGACCCAGTTCTTCAAGCAGTACCACTCGATCAAGCCTTACGTGATCAACGACACGCCGCCGCCGGAGCGCGAACGCAAGCAGTCTCCGGAAGACCGCAAGGAACTGGACGGCCTGTACGAGTGCATTCTGTGCGCTTGCTGCTCGACGTCCTGCCCGTCCTTCTGGTGGAACCCGGACAAGTTCGTCGGCCCGGCCGGTCTGTTGGCCGCCTACCGCTTCATCGCGGACACGCGCGACGAAGCCACCAAGGAGCGTCTGGACAACCTGGAAGATCCGTACCGCTTGTTCCGTTGCCACACCATCATGAACTGCGTGGACGTGTGTCCCAAGGGCCTGAATCCGACCAAGGCGATTGGCAAGATCAAGGACCTGATGGTCAAGCGTGCAGTATGACCACCTACGATCCGATTGAACTCAAGCGGATCCGTTGGCGGTCCCGGCGGGGGCTACTGGAGCTGGATCTGGTGTTGGAGAAGTTCTTCGCCGGCCCCTTCGACCAGTTGGCCCCGGCCGAGATTGAGGCTTATAGGCGGTTGCTGGATTTGCCCGATACCGATTTTCTGGATGTCGTCAGCGGCAAGGCCGATTTGGACGATCCGGAAGAGATGGCCATCGTGGCGATTCTCCGCTCGCTCTGACGGCTATGCATCACCCCAATTACAACGACCATAAACCGACTGGGAGTATTGCTGTGGAAACTAATCGCAAAGTAACGCTCACATACAACGAGGGTAAGGAAACTCTGGATTTGCCGGTCCAGAGCGGCACTTTGGGGCCGGATGTCGTAGACATCCGCACCTTCTCCAAAACCGGCATGTTTACGTTCGACCCGGGCTTCCTGGCCACCGCCAGCTGCGAGTCCGGCATCACCTTCATCGACGGCGATCTGGGACAGCTCTACTACCGCGGCTACCCGATCGAGCAACTCGCCGAGAAAAGCGATTATCTTGAAGTCTGCTACCTGCTGTTGAACGGCGAGCTGCCGACCGCGGCGCAGCGCAAGGAATTCGAACGCGGCATCATGCGCCACAATATGCTGCATGATCAGCTGATGAGCCTGTTCAAGGGCTTCCGCCGCGACGCGCATCCGATGGCCGTGATGGTGGGCGTGGTGGGCGCGCTGTCCGCCTTCTACCATGACTCCTTGGACATCTCCAATCCGGAACATCGCCGCATTTCCGCGCATCGCCTGGTGGCCAAGCTGCCGACCATCGCCGCGCAAGCTTACCGCTACAACAAGGGCCTGCCGTTCTCCTACCCGAAAAACGGCCTGACCTACGCGGAAAACTTCCTGCACATGATGTTCTCCACCCCGTGCGAAGAGTACAAGGTGAACCCGGTGCTGGCGCGCGCGCTGGACCGCATCTTCACTCTGCACGCGGACCATGAGCAGAACGCTTCCACCTCCACCGTGCGTCTGGCCGGCTCCTCCGGGGCCAATCCCTTCGCCTGCATCGCCGCCGGCATCGCCTGCCTGTGGGGCCCGTCTCACGGCGGCGCCAACGAAGCCGTGCTGAAGATGCTGGACGAGATCGGCAGCGTGGAAAACGTGGCCGACTTCATGCAAGGCGTGAAGGACAAGCGCTACAAACTGATGGGCTTCGGCCATCGCGTGTACAAGAACATGGACCCGCGCGCCTCCATCATGAAGCAGACCTGCGACGAAGTGCTGAACGAGCTGGGCCTGCACAACGATCCCAAGTTCAAGCTGGCGATGGAACTGGAAAAGATCGCGTTGTCCGATCCGTATTTCATCGAGCGCAAGCTGTACCCGAACGTGGACTTCTACTCCGGCATTGTGCTGTCGGCGATCGGCATCCCGGTGTCGATGTTCACCCCGATCTTCGCGCTGGCCCGCACCGTGGGCTGGATCGCCCACTGGAGCGAGATGATCTCCGACCCGGCGATGAAGATCGGCCGTCCGCGTCAGTTGTACACCGGCGCCCCTCGCCGCGATTTCACCGCGGTGGAGAAACGCAAGTAAGCAGGAACGAGGGTTGGCTGGAGCAGGGCTTCAGCCAGCCTTTTTTTCCGGCCCGACGGCGGGCCGAGGCAGGGCAGAGTGTTATGGGAAGCACAACAAAAGTTTTTCCGATAGCGTTTTCCCCATGCTGCAACAGGGAGTTCGCGCCAGGGCGTAGCTGGCCGGATTCCGAACAGAAACGACAAAGGGTAGCCCCATGATGCAATCCATGTACAGCCATTCTTACCTGTTCGGTGGGAATGCACCGTTCATCGAGGAGCTGTACGAACAGTACCTCGCTGACGCCAATTCCGTTCCGAATGAGTGGCGCGACTATTTCGACAAGCTGGCGCAAGCGCCGGGCGCTGCCGAACGCGATGTGCCGCACATGCCGATCCAGGAATCCTTTATTCAGCTGGCCAAAAAGCCGGCCGCCGGCCAGCGCGCCGGCAGCGGAGCGGAATGGGACACCATGCAAAAGCAGGTGGGGGTGCTGAAACTGATTTCCGCCTACCGCGTGCTGGGCAGCCGCCAGGCCAACCTGGACCCGCTCAAGCGCATGGATCAGGAACTGGTGCGCGAACTGGATCCGGCTACCCATGGACTGACCGGCGCCGATATGGCGGTGCAATTCAACGCCGGCTCGCTGGTGGGCTCGCAGAAAATGCCGCTGTCCGACATTCTGGCGCGTCTGAAGCAGACCTACTGCGGCAATATCGGCGTCGAGTACATGCACATCACCAAGTCGGATGAAAAGCATTGGGTGCAAAAACGCTTTGAGGGCGACTTGTCCACGCCGCATTACGACGCGGCCAAGAAGCAGCGCATCCTGAAGCAGATCACCGCCGCAGAGACGCTGGAACGCTATCTGCACACCAAATACGTCGGCCAGAAGCGCTTCTCGCTGGAAGGCGGCGAGTCCGCCATCGCCGCGCTGGACCATCTGATCCAGAACGCCACCGGCCAAGGCGTGCAGGAACTGATCATCGGCATGGCTCACCGCGGCCGCTTGAACGTGCTGGTCAATACTCTGGGCAAACTGCCGCGCGACCTGTTCGCCGAATTCGAAGGCAAGGCCGCCCAGCAAATGGCCTCCGGCGACGTGAAGTACCACATGGGCTTCTCGTCCGACATCCCGACCGCCGACGGTCCGATGCACGTGTCGCTGGCCTTCAACCCTTCGCACCTGGAGATCGTCAACCCAGTGGTGGAGGGCTCGGTGCGCGCGCGCCAAGAGCGCCGCAAGGACGCGGAACGCAAGACCGCGGTGCCGGTACTGATCCACGGCGACTCCGCCTTTGGCGGCCTGGGCGTCAACCAGGGCACTTTCAACCTGTCCCAGACCCGCGGCTATGGCACCGGCGGCACGATACACATCGTGATCAACAACCAGGTGGGTTTCACCACCTCGGACACCCGCGACATCCGCTCCACCATGTATTGCACCGACGTGGCCAAGATGATCGAAGCGCCGATCTTCCACGTCAACGGCGATGATCCGGAAGCCGTCTGCTATGTGATGCAGGCCGCGCTGGACTACCGCATGACCTTCAAGAAGGATGTGGTCATCGATCTGGTGTGCTATCGCAAACTGGGCCACAACGAGGGCGACGATCCCTTCCTGACCCAGCCGATGATGTACAAGAAGATCGCCAAGCACCAAGGCGTGCGCGCGATGTACGCCGAGCGTCTGGTGCAGGAAGGCGTGCTGAAGGCGGAAGAAGCCGACGCGCAGATCCAGGCCTACCGCGACGCGCTGGACAAGGGCGAGCACGTAGAGCAGACCGCGCTGACCAACTACAAGCGCGAGCACGCGCTGGACTTCAGCCAGTATCTGGGCACCCATTGGGCGCACCCGACCGACACCTCCTTGCCGCAGGCCGATATCCAGCGTCTGACCGACAAGTTCACCTCGCTGCCGGAGGGCTTCAAGCTGCACCCGACGGTGCAGAAGGTGCTGGCCGCGCGCAAGGCGATGGCCGCGGGCGAGCAGAACGCGGACTGGGGCATGGCCGAGACCCTGGCTTACGCCAGCCTGGTGACCAACGGCTTCGGCGTGCGTCTGTCCGGCGAAGACTCCGGCCGCGGCACTTTCTCCCACCGCCATTCGGTGCTGCACGATCAGAACCGCGAGAGCTGGGACCAAGGCAGCTATGTGCCGCTGCGCAATATGTCCGACAACCAGGCCGATTTCCTGGTGATCGACTCCATCCTGAACGAAGAAGCGGTGCTGGCCTATGAATACGGTTATGCCTGTTCCGCTCCGGATCAGTTGGTGATTTGGGAAGCTCAGTTCGGCGACTTCGCCAACGGCGCCCAGGTGGCCATCGACCAGTTCATTTCCTCCGGCGAGACCAAGTGGGGCCGTCTGTGCGGCCTGACCACCATCCTGCCGCATGGCTACGACGGCCAAGGCCCGGAACATTCGTCCGCGCGCCTGGAGCGTTGGCTGCAGCTGTGCGCCGAGCACAATATGCAGGTAGTGATGCCGTCCGAAGCTTCGCAGATGTTCCACATGCTGCGTCGCCAGGTACTTCGCCCGTATCGCAAGCCGTTGGTGATCTTCCTGTCCAAGCGCCTGCTGCGTTTCAAGGATTCGATGAGCCCGATCGAAGCGTTCACCAGCGGCAGCTTCCGCCCGGTGATCGGCGACTCGGTGGTGCAGGACGCCAAGAAGGTCAAGCGCGTGTTGCTGTGCGCCGGCCAGGTGTATTACGACCTTGCCGCCGCCCGCAAGGAGCGCGGCCTGGACGACGATATCGCCATCGTGCGCATTGAGCAGCTCTACCCGTTCCCGACCGAGCAGGTGGCCGCCGAGCTGGCGCGCTTCCCGCAGGCTCGCGAAGTGATGTGGGTGCAGGAAGAGCCGCGCAACCAGGGCGCGTGGTACCAGATCCGTCACCGCCTGGAAGGCCTGCTGGGCGCCAAGCAGTCGTTGTCCTTTGCCGGCCGTCCGTCGTCCGCTTCCCCGGCCGTAGGCTATATGAGCAAACACGTCGCCCAACTCAAGGCTTTCGTTGAAGAAGCCATGTCGGTCGCCAAATAACTACTGAATGAGTTCGAGGCAGCCGGAGGGCTGCCTCTACATGGAGAAGAACATGCTGATTGAAGTCACTGTCCCGCAACTGCCCGAGTCCGTATCCGAAGCCACGCTGATGAGCTGGCACAAGAAGGTTGGCCAAGCCGTCAGCCGCGACGAGAACCTGATCGACCTGGAAACCGACAAAGTGGTGCTGGAACTGCCGGCGCCCCAGGCAGGCGTGATCGTTGAAATCATCGTGGAAGACGGCGCCACCGTGGTGTCCGGCCAGTTGATCGCCAAGATCGACACCGCCGCCAAGGCCGGCGACGTGGCTCCGGCCGCTGCCGCCGCGCCGGCTCCGGCAGCCGCCCCTGCGCCCGCCGCCGCACCGGCAGGCGGAGCCGCCATGCCGTCCGCCGCCAAGCTGGCCGCCGAAACCGGCGTGGACCTGTCCAAAGTGGCCGGTTCCGGCCGCGACGGCCGTGTGTTGAAAGAAGACGTGCAGGCCGCCAAGCAAGCCGCTCCCGCCCAGGCCGGCCCGGTGCTGGCTCCGGCCGCCGCCGGCGCCGCGCTGTCCGCCACCCCTGCCGCGGTGAATGTCGCCGCCATTCTGTCCGACCGTCCGGAACAGAGCGTGCCGATGTCCCGCCTGCGTCAGCGCGTGGCCGAGCGCCTGATCCTGTCGCAGCAGACCAACGCCATCCTCACCACCTTCAATGAAGTGAACATGAAGCCGGTGATGGACCTGCGCGCCAAGTACAAGGACCGCTTCGAGAAGGAACACGGCATCAAGCTGGGTTTCATGGGCTTCTTCGTCAAGGCCGTGGTGGCCGCGCTGAAGAAATACCCCATCGTCAACGCCTCGGTGGACGGCAACAACATCATCTATCACGGCTACTTCGACATCGGCGTGGCCGTGGGCAGCCCGCGCGGCCTGGTAGTACCGGTGATCCGCAACGCAGACCAGCTGAGCCTGGCCGACATCGAGAAGCAGATCTCCGAATTCGGCAAGCGCGCGCAGGAAGGCAAGCTGACCGTGGAAGAACTGACCGGCGGCACCTACACCATCTCCAACGGCGGCACCTTCGGCTCGATGATGTCCACCCCCATCATCAACCCGCCGCAGTCCGCGATCCTGGGCATGCACGCCACCAAGGAGCGCGCTGTGGTTGAGAACGGTCAAGTGGTGGTGCGCCCGATGATGTATCTTGCCCAGTCCTACGACCACCGCATCATCGACGGCCGCGAAGCCGTGCTGAGCTTGGTGGCGATCAAGGACGCGATTGAAGATCCGGCCCGCCTGATCCTCGACTTGTAATCACCCGCGGCCGGGAGCGCGCTCCCGGCCTGTCTTGCGATGAATGGAGCTTGAATGCAGTTGCCCGACTGGTTTTACGGAATCGCCGCCATCCTGGCTGGCGTGGCCATAGGCTGGCTGACCTGGAAAAAACGCAAAAACGGCGTGCGCGAAGACCTGTACAGCCTGATCGGCAAAAGCATTCTCTGCCTGTTCATGATCGCATTCGGCATTCTGCTGCTGAAGGTCGGCAAGTAGACCCGGCAGCCGGCGGGCCGCGCGCCCGCCACCGATAAAGGAAAACAAGATGAGCCAATCGTTTGATGTAGTGGTGATCGGCGGCGGCCCCGGCGGTTACGTAGCCGCCATCCGCGCCGCCCAGCTGGGCTTCAACACCGCCTGCGTGGACGCGTTCAAGAACCCGGAAGGCAAGGCGTCGCTGGGCGGCACCTGCCTGAACGTCGGTTGCATTCCGTCCAAGGCGCTGCTGCAGTCGTCGGAAAACTTCCACGCGGTGCAGCACGATTTCGCCAAGCACGGCATTAGCGTCTCCGGCGCCAAGATGGACGTGGCGCAGATGATTTCGCGCAAGACCGACATCATCACCAAGAACGCCGCCGGCATCAGCTTCCTGTTCAAAAAGAACAAGGTGGCCAACATCCACGGTCTGGCCGCTTTCAAGGGCCGCCAGGGCGAGAAGTGGGTGATCGAGGTCAGCGACGGCGGCAAGGTGGTGGACACCCTGGAAGCCGGCCACGTGATCGTGGCCACCGGTTCCAGCCCGCGCGCCTTGCCGGGCCTGGCCACCGACAACAAGCTGGTGCTGGACAACGAAGGCGCGTTGGCGCTGACGGACGTACCGAAGCGCCTGGGCGTGATCGGTGCCGGCGTGATCGGCCTGGAAATGGGCTCGGTCTGGAAGCGTCTGGGCGCTGAGGTCACCATCCTGGAAGCGATGCCGACCTTCCTCGCCGCGGCCGACCAGCAGATCGCCAAGGAAGCCTTCAAGACCCTGACCAAGGACACCGGCCTGGACATCAAGCTGGGCGTCAAGATCGGCGAAGTGAAGGCCGGCAAGAAGAGCGTCACCGTCAATTACGAACTGAACGGCGAAGCGGTCAAGGCCGAGTTCGACAAGCTGATCGTTTCCATCGGCCGCCTGCCCAACACCCAGGGCCTGGGCGCCGATGCGGTGGGTCTGCAGCTGGACGAGCGCGGCTTCGTGGCGGTGGACGACCATTGCCACACCAATCTGCCCAATGTCTGGGCGATCGGCGACGTGGTGCGCGGCCCGATGCTGGCGCACAAGGCGTCGGAAGAGGGCGTGGCCGTGGCCGAGCGCATCGCCGGCCAGAAGCCGCACGTGGACTTCGGCGTGATTCCGTGGGTGATCTACACTTCTCCGGAAATCGCCTGGGTCGGCAAGACCGAGGAGCAGCTCAAGGCCGAAGGCGTTGAGTACAAGAAGGGCACTTCCGGCTTTGGCGCCAACGGCCGCGCGCTGGGCTTGGGCCAAGCGCAAGGCACGGTCAAGATCCTGGCCTGCGCCAAGACCGACCGCATCCTGGGCCTGCACATGATAGGCCCGATGGTGTCCGAGCTGGTCAGCGAAGGCGTGGTGTCGATGGAGTTCAAGGCCGCCAGCGAAGACCTGGCGCGCATTGTCCACGCTCACCCGTCCTTGTCCGAAGTGATACACGAAGCCGCCCTGGCCGCCGACAAGCGCGCCTTGCACGGCTAAGCGTTCGCCGGGGCGTGTACAATCGCGCACGGCTCGGCAAAACGGCTCCCTTGGGAGCCGGTTGACGGAGTATGCGGCGACGCCGGTCAGCCTGGGGGGTGACGGCGCGCGCCAGATACATTAAAGGTTTACAAGCGACTCAAAGAAATAGGGGCGTCGGTTTCAGCCCGCCATCCATTTCTCCGAAAGGAAACCATAGATGAACCTGCACGAATACCAAGCGAAAGAGCTGCTGGCCAAATACGGCCTGCCGGTGCAACAGGGCATTCTGGCCGCTACGCCGGAAGAAGCCGCTGCCGCTTACGATAAACTGGGCGGCAAATTCGCCGTCGTCAAGGCTCAGGTGCATGCCGGCGGCCGCGGCAAGGCCGGTGGCGTGAAAGTGGTGAAAAGCCGCGAAGAAGCCGCCGAAGTGGCCAAGGGCCTGATTGGTAAAAACCTGGTGACTTACCAGACCGACGCCGCCGGCCAGCCGGTGAACAGCGTGCTGGTGTGCGAAGACATGTACCCGGTGCAGCGCGAACTCTATCTGGGCGCCGTGGTTGACCGCGGCAGCCAGCGCGTGGTGTTCATGGTGTCCACCGAAGGCGGCGTGGAAATCGAGAAAGTGGCCGAGGAAACTCCGGAAAAGATTATCAAGATCGAAGTGGACCCGCTGGTCGGCATGCAGCCGTTCCAGGCCCGCGACGCCGCTTTCGCGCTGGGCCTGTCCGGCGCGCAAGTCGCGGCGTTCAGCAAGCTGATGCTGGGTTCTTACAAGGCCTTTGTTGAAAACGACTTCGCGCTGTTCGAAGTGAATCCGCTGGCGCTGCGCGAAAACGGCGAACTGGCCTGCGTGGACGGCAAGATCAATCTGGACTCCAACGCGCTGTACCGCCACCCGGAACTGCTGGCGCAACGCGACAAGAGCCAGGAAAACGAACGCGAAGTGAAAGCTTCCGAGTTCGACCTGAACTACGTGGCGCTGGAAGGCAATATCGGTTGCATGGTGAACGGCGCCGGCCTGGCGATGGCCACCATGGACATCATCAAGCTGAAGGGCGGCCAGCCGGCCAACTTCCTGGACGTGGGCGGCGGCGCTACCAAAGAGCGTGTGATCGAAGCCTTCAAGCTGATCCTGGCCGATACCTCGGTGCAGGGCGTGCTGATCAACATCTTCGGCGGCATCGTGCGTTGCGACATGATCGCCGAAGCCATCATCGCCGCGGTGAAGGAAGTGAACGTGACCGTGCCGGTCGTGGTGCGTCTGGAAGGCAACAACGCCGAGCTGGGCGCCAAGATCCTGGACGACTCCGGTCTGAAACTGACTTCCGCCCAGGGTCTGAACGACGCTGCCGAGAAGATCGTCGCCGCCGTCAAGGCCGCTGCCTGAGACCCGCACTGAGCTGAGGAATACAAAATGAGCGTATTGGTAAACAAAGACACCAAAGTGCTGGTGCAAGGCTTCACCGGCAAGAACGGCACTTTCCACGCCGAGCAGGCGCTGAAAGTGGGCACCAAGGTTGTAGGCGGCGTGACCCCGGGCAAAGGCGGTTCCGAGCACCTGGGCCTGCCGGTGTTCAACACCATGAAGGACGCCGTGCGTCAGACCCAGGCAGACGCCTCGGTGATCTACGTGCCCGCGGCCTTCGCCAAGGATTCCATTCTGGAAGCGATCGACAGCGGCGTGAAGCTGATTGTCTGCATCACCGAAGGCGTGCCCACCCTGGACATGCTCTACGTGAAGAAAGCTGTAGACGAAGCCGGCATTCGCCTGATCGGCCCGAACTGCCCCGGCATCATCACCCCGGGCGAGTGCAAGATCGGCATCATGCCGTGGCACATCCACAACCCGGGCCGCATCGGCATCGTGTCCCGTTCCGGCACCCTGACCTATGAAGCCGTGGCGCAAACCACCGCGCTGGGTCTGGGTCAGTCCACCTGCATTGGCATCGGCGGCGACCCGATCCCGGGCACCAGCCATATCGACGCGTTGAAACTGTTCCAGGATGATCCGGACACCGACGCCATCGTGATGATCGGCGAAATCGGCGGTTCCGCCGAGGAAGAGGCGGCCGAGTTCGCCAAGTCCTACGTGACCAAGCCGGTGGTCGGCTACATCGCCGGCGTGACTGCTCCCAAGGGCAAGCGCATGGGCCATGCGGGCGCCATCATCTCCGGCGGCAAGGGCACGGCGGAAGAGAAGTTCAAGGCCTTCGAGAAGGCCGGCATCGCCTACACGCGCAGCCCGGCGGAAATCGGCAAGACCATGTTTGAGTTGCTGAAAAGCAAGGGTATGATCTAAGAAGCGGTTCACGATCTGCTGCGCTTGCTCTAGCTCGCGAGATCGTGGATGGATTCTAAGGCCGCATGCAAAACACCCCTGGCCAGCCAGGGGTGTTTTTTTATGCCTCGCCGTTCAGGCGTAGCGAGCGCAGACGCGGTCGAACGGCGGCCGGTAGCGCGGATCCACGTAAGGCGTCAGCAGATAGAGCAGGCTGCGACAGCCGTCTTTCACCATGCGTTCCAGCTCGCTGGGCGTGGCGGAATGCTTGAGCGTGGTCACCCAGCCGGTCTGCACCATCTGAAAGTGCTGGACCAGGTGCGCCAGTTGCTTGTCGTCGCCCAGCAGCACGCCCTCTTCGCGCAGCCGTGAGAACAGCTGGGCCAGCTTGCCGGCCAACTGGCCGCGCGACAGCTGCTGGTGGTTTTCCGCCAGTTCCGGGTGCAGGTAGTACAGGCTGGGCATGCTCTTGGGCAGGAAGCGGAAGCTCCAGATGTGCCGCAGCGTTTTTTCCATCGCCCCCACCATCGCCTCTATAGAGTTGCTGTGCCGGAGCGCGGCCGACAGTTGCTCCGCCATGCCTTTGACGTAGCGCTGGTAGAGCTCGCTGATGATCTCTTCCTTATTGCGGAAGTGATAGTACAACTTGCCGGTGCTGATATTCATCCGCTCGGCGATATGATTGGTGGTGATGACGCGCTCGCCCTCCTGATTGAACAGCTGCAAGCTGGCGTCAACGATGTTCTGAAAGGTTTGCGACCGTTCGCCGCTTTTACTCATCTTGGCCCCTTTCTGTCTAATAACCGGGCGCCGCCCATTGCCGTGGCCGCGTCCAGGCGCAAGTATCGCTCAAATTGGGGTGAAATTGTCGTGGTTAGGGCAAATTGTCGACATTTTGTGACGCAAGCGTCGGCAAGATAAGCTCCGCAGGCGTTACGAGTATTTGAAATGCATGATTGAGGTGGCAGTTTGATTTAAAACATGCGCAAATATTTAAAGACATTGTTATTTTTAACAATGCATGACATCTCGTATGACGGATAATAACGCTTTTATCAGCAACGGCTTATCATGCGCTCCATCCGTCACAAGCTCACGCTGCTGACAGCGGTGTCCATTCTGGTCGCCACGCTCAGCATCACCATCACCGCCTGCCTGAATATCCGCTCCCACGCTTATCAAGAAGCGGAGCGGGAGATCAACCAAGTCGCCCAGCTACAGGGCGGCTTCGTGTCCGAATGGCTGTCGGTTCGCAAGAATCTGATCAGCGCCAGCCTCAGCCACGCCGACGACGCGCAGGTCAGCTACTATCTGCAGCAGCTGGCCAAGGGCGGCGGCTTCAACGTGATTTACGCCGGCAACGGCGCGACCGGCGACATGAAGTACTCGGTGCCGGGACGTCCCAAGCCCAGCGCCGACTACCAGCCGGCGCAACGTCCGTGGTTCCAGCAGTCCAAGGCTCAGGACGGCCTGATCGTCACCGACCCGTACAAAGACTCCGAGCCGGAAACCAAGGACAAGCTGGTGATCACCATCGCCGACAAGGTCAAGGGCCAGGACATCGTGGTGGGCGGCGACATTCTGATCGACAAGCTGGTCAAGTCGGTGCTGGACATCAAGCTGGCCGGCAAGGGCCATGCCTTCCTGCTGACCAAGCAGGGCAAGATCATCGCTTATCCCAAGCCGGGCAATGAACTCAAGCCCATCGGCAGCGTGATTCCGGCCTTGGACGAAGCCGCCTTCGCCAGCCTGTTGCAAAGCGACCAGGCCAAGAGCGTGGACATAGACGGCGGCGCCTATATGGTGGCCTTGCGTCCGATCGCTGGTTCCGACTGGGTGATGGGCGTGGCCGCGGACGAAGACGTGATCTCCTCCCAGGTCAACGGCATCATCTGGCTGATCGCCGGCGCCGTCGCCATCGTGCTGGCGGTGATGCTGACCTTCAGCTCCGCCTATCTGGGCCGCCTGCTCAAGGGCCTGTTCCAGGTGCGCGACGCGATGCGCGAAATCTCCCAGGGCGAAGGCGATCTGACCCGCCGCATCGAAGTGGCCGGCGAGGACGAGGTGGCGCAGACCGCGCAGGCCTTCAACCAGTTCGTGCAGCGGCTGAACGGCATGTTCCGCGAACTGCGCGACGAAGCCGGGCAACTGACCCAGGGCGTGATCGAAGTCAGTGGCGCGGTGAAGCGTCTGGCCGATGATTCCCACGTGTTGGCGGATATCTCCAGCTCCAACGCCGCGGCGATCGAAGAAGTGACGGTAAGCATCTCCCACATCGCCGACGCCACCCGCGAGACCGACAGCCTGGCGCGCAATACCGGCGAGCATTCGCGCGAGAGCGCCAACGATATGCAGCGCATCAGCAGCGAGATGTCGCGCACCAGCGAATCGGTGGGCGAGCTGTCCGGTCTGCTGGCGTCCTTGGAGCAGCGTTCGCAGGAAATCTCCAAGATCACCAATGTGATCCGCGATATCGCCGACCAGACCAATCTCTTAGCCTTGAACGCGGCGATCGAAGCCGCGCGCGCCGGCGAGCAGGGCCGCGGCTTCGCCGTGGTGGCCGACGAGGTGCGCAAGCTGGCCGAGCGCACCGGCCAGGCCACGGTGGAAATCAGCCAGATGGTGGAAAACATTCTGGGTGAAACCGGCAAGGCGGTGCAGAACATGAACAGCACCGTCGGCGCGGTGGACAACAGCGTGGATCTGACCGCCCAGGCGCGTGCGCGCCTGACCGCGATCAGCGAGGCGATGCAGCAGGTGGTGGACAAGATCGGCGATGTGGCCCTGTCCACCAGCGAGCAGCACAACGCCACCACGGCGATGGCGCAGAGCACCGAGTCGATCAACAACCAGATCATCGATTCCGACTCCGCCTTGCAATCGGCGATGCAGACCTTGGGCTCCTTGAACGACCTGGCCCGCGGGATGCAGAGCACCTTCAATCGCTTCCGGCTGTAAGCCAGGGATTGTCCGCGTAAGAGCGTGTTTACGATCTCGCGAGCAAGAGCGAGACAAGGCGAAAACGGCTGAGAAAGCGGAATGTACAAATGGTACATGAGCATTTCGAAGCGGTACTCACCGTGCCACGCCTCACGACGCGCAGCAGATCGTAAACAGGTTCTAAGGAAACTCTCTCGCTTCCTTGTGGTCAGTCACTCAGCGCCGGCTCCGTTCAGGGGCCGGCGTTTTGTTATGCTATGGATAGTGAAACGGGGATTGAAGGATTTCGGATGAAAAGACTGATGATGTCGGCGCTGCTGCTGACCGCCTGCGGCACCTTTCCGACGCAGGAAGGCTATGCGCAGAAGGCGTATTACTGGCAGGGTCGAGATGTGAATCAATTGCTGGCGGAGTGGGGCGCGCCGCAGAAAACCCTGAAGATGCCGAACGGCAATATGCTCTACACCTACAGCAAGGAATTCACTCAGCGCGAGCCGCTGCGCGAAAACCGCGTGTACGAGCCGGGCGCCAAAGTGACTTACAACGAGAACGGCCAGAGCAAGACCATAGAAACGCCGGGGCGCTGGGTCAACACCGGCATGATAGGCGGCGGCTCCACCCATTACAGCTGCACCACCAATTTCGTGGTCAATCCCAAGAGCCAGCTGGTGGAAACCGTCAGCTTCGATGGTAACAACTGCGTGGCGGTGCCGCGGCAGTGAGTTCCGGCCCCGCCGGCAGGCGGGGCTCCAGATATTTAGAGCGCGTTTACTGGCCGGGCAGCTTCCATTCCCCCTTGCTGCGGAAGGGTACCCGGCCCATGCCGTTCAGATCTTCCAGCGTGCCGCTCAGCTGGTATTCCAGCTTGCCGCCGTTGCCGGCCTCCATCGCCTTGCCTATCTGCTTCAGCCAGCCGGCCAGCGAGGTATGCAATTGCAGCGTGATCAGGCTCTCGCCCAGCGCCGGCACCGCGATCGCCTGATTGCTGACTCCGGTGGCCAGTTTCTCGCCGGCCACGTTCAGTTCCAGGGTCATGCCTTTGGCGTTCAAGGCCAGGTTGTTGGGATTGCTGACCCGCAGGCTGACTTCGAAGCTTTGTTCGAACAGCGTGGCCTTGCCGGGTTTGACGTCGGCGATGCTGACTTGGGGCTTCTGGTAGTTCAAGGCCGCGCAGCCGCTTAGCAGCAGCGCGAACAGGGCGAGGCTCAGATTTCGTTTCATATTCGGTTTTCCTTGGGTTGACCGGCGTTATTCCAAACCGCCCAGCACGTCGCGCGTCACCGCCAGCCAGGCGCGAGCCGCATGCGACAAGTATCCGTTCTTTTGCCAGATCAGCGCCAGGTGCCAGACCAGCTTGGGCTCGGCCAGCGGGATCACATCGTAGGCGGCGCGGTCCAGGCGTTCCACGATGGAGCGCGGCAGCAGGGTGACGCCCATGTGGGCCGAAACCAGTTCGACGATGAAGTCCCAATGCGCGCTGCGCCCCACCACATGCAGCGGGCGGCCCAGCTCGCGGAAGGCGTCGCTGACCCGGCGGGCCAGCGTGAAGTCCTGAGGATATAGAACGAAGGGCTGGCTGGCGATTTCATCCAGCCGCACCACGCTCTGACCACGCCAGGGTGAGCCGGCCGGCGCCACCAGGCACAAAGGGTCGCGCACCACGGCGAATTGATCGAAGGCCTGCTTGTCCACCGGCAGCACCGCCACGCCGATTTCCAGCTCGCCGCTGCGCACACTGCTCTCGATCGCCAGCGCGCCGTCTTCCACCATCTTCAGTTCGATCTGCGGATAGCGCTGGCGGAAGCTGCTGACCACCGGCGCGAAAAAGGCGACGCCCACCATGGGGGGCAGGCCGACCACCAGTTCGCCGCGTTTGAGCGCAGATAGGTCGGACAGCTCGGTTTTCAACTGGTTCATCGCCGACAGCACGTCCAGGCCGCGCTCATAAGTGGCGCGACCGGCGTCGGTGGGGCGGAAGCTGCGGCCCTCGCGCAGGATCAGCGGGCAGCCCAATTCCTCCTCCAGCTGGCGCACCATCTTGCTGATGGTGGGCTGGGTCACATAGAGGGCTTCGGCCGCCTTGGTGAAGCTTTGGCGTTTGACCACCTCGATGAAATAGCGCAGCGCGCGGATGTCCATATGTGCTTGTCCGGGTCATGCATTCCAAATTGGAATGCGTGAAATAATTTTAATTCATTTTTTGAATGCATGCCGGCGCTCTATACTCGAACCACTCCCTGTGTTGTGTAGTGGCTCAATCATGGCAAATCCGAATCTTTCCGCATTCAAGCAAGTGGCGCTGACCATCGGTCAGGTGGCCTTGCTGAGCTTGGTGTGGATCGCGGCCAGTCAATTGAGCAGCCATTTCCTGCCTGTGGTGCCTGCCGGCGTGCTGGGGATGTTCCTGGTGCTGGCGGCGCTCTGGCTGGGCTGGTTGCCGCTGGACTGGTGCCGCAGCGGCGCCCGCTGGTTGTTGGCTGAAATGTTGTTGTTCTTCATCCCCGCCGTCGTGGCGGTGATCCAGTACCCGGACGTGATCATGGCCGCCGGGTTGCGGATTGTGGCGGTGATCGTGCTGTCCACCTTGCTGGTGATGGCGGCGACCTCCTGGGTGGTGGACAAATGTTATCGCTTGGAAGTGGCCCTGCGTTGGCATGGCCGCCAGAAGCAGGTGAAGACGCATGGAGCATGAGATTGCACTGGCCAGCTTGCTGATTACCGTTGTTTTGTACGGGCTGGTCAAAAAGTTTTATCTGAAGAAGCGCAACTGGTGGAGCGCCCCGATTCTGGCGGTGCCGCTGTTGGTGATTGCGCTGGTGGTCTTGGCCAAGGTGCCGTACCGGGTGTATTTCGAAGACACCCGTTGGCTGACCTGGATGCTGGGACCGGCCACGGTGGCTTTCGCGGTGCCGATCTACGAGCATCGGGCGATGATACGCCGACACTGGCTGTCGCTGAGCTGCGGCGTGCTAGTGGGCATGCCGGTGGCGGTGTTCAGCTCGATCTGGCTGGCGCGCCTGCTGGGCTTGTCCGATTTGTTGCAGCGCAGCCTGGCGCCGCGCTCGATCAGCACCCCGTTCGCCCTGGCCACGGCCTCGGGCATCGGCGCCTCGCCGGATCTGACCGCGGTGTTCGTGGTAATGACCGGGGTGTGCGGCATGTTGCTGGGCGAAGTGATGCTGGCCTGGATGCCGCTGCGTTCCAGTCTGGCGCGCGGGGCCTTGTTCGGCGCCGCCGCCCACGCGGCCGGCACCGCCAAAGCCAGCGAGCTGGGTGCGGAAGAAGGCGTGGTGGCCAGTCTGACCATGATGCTGGGTGGTTTGGCGACGGTGTTCGCCGCGCCGCTGATAGGTTTGTTGTTGTAGTTTGTGTGTGTACTTGTTGTGACCCGCATTCCCGTGGGGTGGCGTGCGGTGGTTTCTCCTCATCTCCCCAAACGAGCGTTGTTAGGGCCGACCCAGTGGGTTGGCCCCTTTTTTTTGTCCGTCAGCCGGTGAGGACGTGAAAAAGCCCGGCCGGAGCCGGGCTTGTATGCCTGCCGCGGTTCAACCCATCTGCTGCGGCGTGATCATGATCTCCACGCGGCGGTTTTTGGCTTTGCCGCTGTCGCTGGCGTTGCTGGCCACCGGCTGGGCCGCGCCGTAGCCCATGGTGCGCACCCGCACCGAATTGACGCCCTGACCTTGCAGATATTCGGTCACCGACTGAGCGCGTTTCTCCGACAGCGTCTGGTTGTAGGCGGCGGCGCCGCTGCTGTCGGTGTGGCCGGCCACGGTGATCGAGGTGTCCGGGAACTGCACCAGCACGCCGGCGATATCGCCCAGCGGTTTTTGCGCCCTGGCGTTCAATTGATAGCCGTTGGTGGGGAAGGTGATGTTGTCGGGCAGGGACAGCTTGAGTTGATCGCCGATGCGCTCGACCGCGATTTGGCTGTTCTTCAGCTTTTCGCGTAATTGTTTTTCCTGGTAATCCATATAACCGCCAATGCCGGCGCCGATAGCGCCGCAGGCCAGCGCTGAATTGCGGGCGCCTTTGCCGCCATGGGTCAGCGCGCCCACCAGGCCGCAGGCCGCCGCGCCGCCCAGGCCGTAGAGCGCGGTCTTGCTGATTTCGGTCTGGCCGGTTTGAGGGTTGGTGGTGCAGGCGGACAAGGCCAGCGCGACTAGCGTCGCGGCGGCGGTGGCGGGCTTGAACAAACGGGTCATTGCTTCTCCACGGAATGGGGGTGAGGGTGCGGATCCTGACCGAAGGGCGTGTGACAGACGCAGGGCTCGCCTTCGGACGCTTCCACCAGGGTTTGCAGAATGCCGCATTCTGCCACGGTGTGATGGTCGTGGCAGCGGTCGCGCAGCGCCAGCAGCTGCTGTTCCAGCAGACGCAAGCTTTCCACTTGCTGATGGACCTTGCTGACCTGGCGGTCTATCAACTGGTTGATGTCGTCGCAGGCCAGCGAGGAGTCGGCCTTGAACGCGGCCAGTTGGCGGATGTCGGCTAGGGACATGCCCAAGGAACGGCAGTGGAGGATGAAATTCAGTTCGCCCAATTGCTCGGCGTTGTAGCGGCGATAGCCGGAGGCGCTGCGCAGCGGCGCGGACAGCAGGCCTTCACGCTCGTAATAACGTATGGTTTCCACTTCGCAGCCAGTCTGGCGCGCCAGTTCTCCAATCAGCATCTCAGTTCTCCCGCAAGACGCCCGACGATGGGGCGATGGCGGCGATTTCCCGCCGGATGATGGAATTTTAGCAAAAAAGCTTGACCTTGTAGCGACTATAGGGTTTGCAATGAGGCTATATCAATCCGACCAAGGGAGGCAACCATGTTCCATCCAGCGCAAAAACAGCGACGCGGGCTTGCTCCGCATGCCGGTCTTGCTTCTTGCCGGAGCGGAGAGGGCAAGCCCGATCCGCGCCAGGCGGATGATTGCTGCGGACACAAATTAGAGGCGGCGATGCCGGCGCGTGAGCGCGATCATGACCACGATCATGGTCACAAGCACGACCAGGATCATGCCGGCAAGGTCTGCTCGGGCCATGACCACGGCGCGGAAGCGCCGCGCGCGGTGTCCTTGGGAGAAGGCGGCCGGCAGCAGGCGAGGCTGCATATCCAGGCGATGGACTGCCCGACCGAGGCCAAGCTGATTGAAAAGGCCTTGGGCGGCATGGCCGGGGTGGCCGCGCTGGAGTTCAACTTTATCGAGCGGGTGCTGCTGGTGCGACACGACCTGCCCAATCTGGACGGCGTCAAACAGGCCATCGCCAAGGTGGGCATGAAGGCGGTAGAGCTGACGGACGCATCGGCGCTGGTGGAGCAGCCCAAGGCTTCGCGCCGCGGCAATTGGCTGCTGGCCTTGTCCGGTCTGGCGGCGGCGGGCTCGGAAGGCGTGGCCTGGCTCAGTGGCGCGGATCAGGGCTGGGGCAGCGCGGCGTTGGCTTTGGCCTCCATTTTGCTGGGCGGCATTCCCACGCTGAAAAAGGGCTGGATCGCGCTGTCCACGCGCACGCTCAATATCCATTTCCTGATGTCGGTGGCGGTGATAGGCGCGATGCTGATCGGCCAATGGCCGGAGGCGGCGATGGTGCTGTTCCTGTTCGCCATCGCCGAGCGGCTGGAGGCGATGTCGCTGGCGCGCGCTGGTGAAGCAGTTAAAGCCCTGATGTCGCTGGCGCCGGAAACCGCCTGGGTACAGAGCGGCGGGGAATGGGTGGAGCGCCCGGCCGCCGAAGTGGCGCCGGGCAGCCGAGTTCGGGTGCGTCCGGGCGAGCGAGTGCCGCTGGACGGCCGCATCGAACAAGGTCACAGCGCGTTTAACGAAGCGCCGATCACCGGCGAGAGCCTGCCGGTGGACAAGTCTCCGGGCGAGGCCGTCTTCGCCGGCAGCATCAACGGCAGCGGCGTGGTGGAAGTGCTGACCACGGCGGCGGCCAACGGCAGCGTGTTGGCGCGCATCATCGACACCGTGCGCAACGCCCAGGCCAGCAAGGCGCCGACACAGCGTTTCATCGACCGCTTCGCCGAGGTTTACACCCCGGTGGTGTTGGCGGCCGCGCTGCTGTTCGCCGTGGCCACGCCTATGCTGGGTTGGCTGAGCTGGAGCGAGGCGATCTACAACGCGCTGGTGATGCTGGTGATCGCTTGCCCGTGCGCGCTGGTGATCGCCACGCCGGTGACCGTGGTCAGCGCCTTGGCCTCCGCCGCCAAGCACGGCCTGCTGATCAAGGGCGGCGCGCCGCTGGAAATGGCGGCCAGAATAGACGCGGTGTGTTTCGACAAGACCGGCACGCTGACCGAGGGCGAGCCGCAGGTGACGGGAGTGGTGGCGCTGGCCGATGCGGATCAGGACCAGCTGCTGCGTTGGGCCGCGGCCCTGGACGCACACTCCACTCATCCGCTGGCCAAGGCGGTGTTGGCGGCGGCGAACGCGCGAGACCTGTCCTGGCCGGAGGCGGAGCAAGTCAGCGAACAAGCCGGGCGGGGCGTCAGCGGCCTGGCGGATGGCCGGAAGCTGGCCTTGGGCAGCAGCCGGCTGGCGCGGGAGCAGGGCGCTTTGAACGAGGCCTTGCAGGCCGAGCTGTCGCGCTTGGAATTGGCCGGACAGGGCGCCTTGGTGTTGCTGGAGGGCGAGCGGGCGCTGGGCGTGATCGCGGTGGCCGACCGGGTTCGTCCGGAAGCGCCGGCGGCTCTGCGTCAATTGGCCAAGTTGGGCGTGGCGACAGTGATGTTGAGCGGCGACAACCAGCAGGTGGCGCAGGCGGTGGCGGCGCAGACCGGCATTGTTGAAGCCCACGGCGGCTTGCTGCCGGAAGACAAGCTGGAGCGCATCGTTCGCTTGCAGGCCTCCGGCAAGACGGTGGCGATGGTGGGCGACGGCGTCAACGACGCGCCGGCGCTGGCCCGCGCCGACTTGGGCATCGCCATGGGGGCGGCCGGTTCCGACAGCGCGCTGGAAACCGCCGGCGTGGCCTTGATGGACGACAAGCTGGCCAAGCTGGCCGATATGCTCAGTCACGCGCGGCGCACGTCGCGGGTGCTGAAAGCGAATATCGCGGTGGCTTTGCTGACCAAGCTGGTGTTCTTTGTGCTGGCGATGCTGGGCATGGCCAGCTTGTGGATGGCGGTGTTCGCCGATGTGGGCACCAGTCTGGTGGTGATCGCCAACGGCCTGCGGCTGGCGCGCGGCGTGCGCAAGGCGGAGTGACGGCGATTGCGTAGGATGTCGCCTGAATCTGGAACGTGTTTACGATCTGGCGAGCTAGGGCGAGACAAGGGCTTGCCGCTGAAGAAGCGGAATGTACATGCGGTATATGAGCATTTTGAAGCGGGTTTCGACGCCCTTGCCTGACGATCCCGCCCCAGCGTAGCGGAGCGTAAACAGGTCCTCAGGCGTAGGTATCGATGTTGGACCCCAGCCCCGGGCCTTGTTGCCCGGGGCTGTTGATTTTCTGCCGCGCTTGAAGCGGACTCAAGCCCTGCTTGCCGGCTTGCTGCTGCATCAGTTCAATGCGCGCCTGCTGTTCCATCTGCGCGGCGGCGGCAGCCACCGCGCGGTCCTGGCCGGAGGGGTCGGCCGGCGCCAGCGCGGCGCGCTGCACGGTCTGGGCATTGCTTATGGTTTCTTGCGGGGTGCTGCCCCGCGCCAGGCGGATGCTGACTTCGCCGCCTATCGCATATTGCTTGCCGTCAGGGCCTAGCTGATAGCTATAGGTGGCGCCGCCGCCGGCCAGCGCGCCGCCGGCCGCCAGATGCGCTTGTTCGTGCTGGCGCACATCGCTGTCGCGCGCCTTCAGCGCTTCCACCTGTTTTTGCTGCTGCTCGTCCAGCGGCTTGCCGTCGATGCCGCGCGCGGCATTGGGCTTGGCTTGATCCGGTTGATCCGGCGCGGCGTCGGCGTTGCCGGCGCGGTTTCCGGACGCGGCTGTCCCCACCGGCGCCGCGGCGCTTGCCAGGCTTTGCTGGCAAGCCGGGCACTGGCAGTTGGGGCCGTGGCTGGTCTGTAATGCGTAGCCGCCGTAACCGCCGTAGCTGGATATTCCGGAAAGGCTCATGAATTCATGGTTTTATCTTGATATTTCTCAGTTTAGCCGCTATGGGCGGGCTTTGCCCAAATCAAAAGTCTTACCAAGCAGCATGGGCAAAAACTGTTTAAAAAGGAGGGATGGGGGCACAATAGGCGGTTTCGGATTTTTTGGGAGCGAAACATGGCGCAGCAAGTGGATCAGGCGAGCCAGCGCGAACTGGTGATGTCGGTGTTGATGACGCCGGACATGGCCAATTTTTCCGGCAATGTCCACGGCGGAGTGTTGTTGAAGCTGCTGGACCAAGTGGCTTACGCCTGCGCCAGCCGTTACGCCGGCTGTTACGTGGTGACGCTGTCCGTGGATCAGGTGCTGTTCAAGCAGGCCATCCACGTTGGCGAACTGGTGACCTTTCTCGCCAGCGTCAATCACGTGGGGCGCACCTCGATGGAGGTGGGCATCAAGGTGGTGGCGGAAGACATTCAGAAGCGCACGGTGCGTCACACCAATAGCTGCTATTTCACCATGGTGGCGTTCGAAAACGGCAAGGCGGTGCCGGTGCCGCCGCTGTCGTTGGAAACCGTGGAGCAGCAGCACCGTTTCCGGGGTGCGGAAATCCGCAAGAAGATGCGGATGGAAACCGAGCAGCGCATGCGCCAAGCCTCCAGGCAGGACGGCGCCGATGCCTGAGGCGGCTTTCACCCTTTTGCACGCGGATCCTCGCTTCTACCTGGTGGACAAGGCGCCCGGCGTCAGCTTTCACCGCGACGGCGAGGAGGCCGGCCTGATGGAGGCCTTGCGCGCCGGTCTGGGCGACGAGGCCTTGTGGCCGGTGCATCGCTTGGACCGCATCACTTCAGGCTTGATCCTGGTGGCGCGCTCGGCCGAGACGGCGGCGCGGCTGGGCGAGGCCTTCGCCGGACGTGAGATCGAGAAATATTATCTGGCGCTGTCTGACCGCAAGCCGAGCAAGAAACAGGGCAAGGTGGCGGGAGACATGAGCAAGGGGCGCGGCGGCGCCTGGCGTTTGCTGAACAGTCAGGAGAACCCGGCGGTGACGCAGTTCTTCAGTTATTCGCTGCAGCCGGGACTGCGCTTATTCCTGCTGCGGCCGCGCAGCGGCAAGACCCATCAGTTGAGAGTGGCCTTGAAGTCGCAATCCGCGCCTATCTTGGGCGATCTGCTCTATGGCGGCACGCCGGCGGACAGGGGGTATCTACACGCCTACGCCTTGCGCTTCGAACTGGAGGGAGAGCAATTCAGCTTTGTCTGTCCGCCGAGCCAGGGCGAAGCCTTCCTGTCCGAAGCCTGCGGAGCAGTGTTGCGAGGCTTGGGCGCCCCCTGGGATTTGAACTGGCCGGCAGTGTGAGCGGCCGGCCGCGGGCCTGCTCAGGCCGCCAGCGGAGTGGTGGGAACGGCCTTGTCGAAACGGGCCAACTCCACGCCGTACTGGCCGCAGAGGTCGGCGAAGGCCTGGCTGGCGAGGAAGCGGAATTCCTTGTCCCGCGTCGCGGCAATCGGGTCGTCTTTATCCACGGCCAAGTGGCCGGGATGGCACATGATCAGGCCGCGGTCTGGGCTGCGCGCCAGCCACTGCTGCATCAGCCCGGCGAAGTCGGCTTGCGGCGTTAGCGAGTACATGCCGCCGAACCAGGGCGTGGTGTTGAAGCCTTGTTCGCGCGCGCCGTCGTCAAAACCGGTGCTGACGCTGCGCAGCACTAGCGCCTTGAGCCGATTGTCGCCGGGATGGCCCAGACGGTCCGGCGCGCGCAGATAGGGCAGCGCTTGGCCCTGCCAGCGCTGGGCGATGGCTTCGAACAGCGCGTCCCGCACTACCGGCAGCGCGTGCACATGCTGGTGGCCGTCGATGAAGTCCGGCAGCCGGCCGTAATGTTGGCAGAACAGGTCGATTTGCATGGCGGCGGCATCGCGCAGCGTCGGGCGCGACAGCTGGCGCAGCTGGCTTTTCATCAGCCAGTGCGATAAGGGGCGGGCCTGATCGCCAAAGGGATGGCTCAGATTGAAATGCAGGCCGATGTCGGCTTTGCCGTCGAAGGCTTTTAGATCGGAGGCGTGGCTGGCCCAGCTGGGCGCCTGGCTCATCACGCTGGTGGCGGACAGGCGGCCGGCGGCCAGCAACTCCAGAATGCCGGCGCTGATGGCGTCGGACTGTGCGAAGTCGTCGGCGCAGAGTGTCAGTCGTTTTGTCATGGGGGTGTGACCGGGGCAAGCGGATAAAGTTTTATACCCGTTTGTGCTGGAAATTAAGGGTTTCTGTGTGGTTTTTGTATCGGCGGCGTTCCGCGGAAGGCCCACAACTTGCTGAGCGCGAAGGTCAGCGCCGCCACGACGATCAGCACCAGCAACAGGGCGGCGCGATAGTTCAGCGGCGTGAAGCGCAGCAGCAGCCCGTACATCGCCTCGTTGACAACGAAGCTCAGGCAGGCAACGCCGAAGAAGCGCGGCAAGGCCTGGCGGTGGGGGATGTGCCTAGCCTGGAAGGTCTGTTGCCGGTGGCCCCAGTAGCTGACCTGGAAAGCGATTAGAAAGCCCAGCACATTGGCCTGCAGCGGCGCCATGCCCAGCGGCACCAGCAGCCAGGCCACCACGGCGAAGTGCACCAGCATGGCGGAAACGCCGACCACGCCGAACCAGAACAATTCGCGGCTCATTCGACGGCGTTCCCGGCATCGCTCGCTCCGCGGCCGCTGATGCGGCTGACCAGATAGGTGGGCCGCTGCTTGACCTCGTCGAAAATGCGGCCGACGTATTCGCCTAGGATGCCGATGGACAGCAGTTGCACGCCGCCGAGGAAGCTGACGGCCACCGCCAGCGTGGGCCAGCCGCTGACCGGATTGCCGAACAGCAGGGTATGGGTCAGTTCCCAGGCCGCATAAGCGATGGAGCACAGCGAAATCAGGCAGCCGATCACGGTCCAGATGCGCAGAGGCATATTGGAGAAGGCGGTCAGGCCGGTGATGCCCAAATCCAGCAGTCGGCGGTAGTTGAAGCTGCTTTGGCCGGCGCGGCGCTCCCGGGTCTGGGTCGGCATCGGACGTTGGGTGAAGCCCACCCAATGATACAAACCCTTCATGAAGCGGTTGCGCTCCGGCATCTGGCGCAAGGCTTCCACCACGCAGCGGTCCAGTACGCGGAAGTCCTGGGTGTCGGCCGGCATCTTATGGCGGCTGCCGCTGTTGGCCAGCCGGTAAAAGGCGCGGGTGAACAGGCGTTTGGTCAGCGGCTCGTCTTCGCGGCTGCTGCGCACGCTGTAGACCATGTCGTAGCCTTTGCGCCATTCCTGCAGGAACACCGGCACCATCTCCGGAGGGTGCTGGAAGTCGCTGTCGATCAGCACGGCGACGTCGCCCTGGACGTGGTCGACGCCGGCGGTGAGCGCGATCTCCTTGCCGAAGTTGCGGGACAGCTGGATCAGCGTTACCGGCAGTTCCGCGGCGTGGGTCAGCACCTGCTCCACGGTGTCGTCGCGGCTACCGTCGTCCACCACCACCAGTTCGTGGCGATAGCCGGCGTCGTTCAGCAGCTGATGCAGGGTTTGCAGCATCGGCACGATGTTGGCGGATTCGTTGTAGGCGGGCACCACGCAGCTTACCAGCGGATCAGCCGGGCGTTCCTTGGCGCGCAGGCCAAGCAGATAAGGGGGGACGAAGGCGTTGCTCATATTAATTGGCCTCGGTCGGGGCCGCCGGCGCGGTATCGGCCAGCAGCAACATGGTGTCGCTCATGATGTTGAAGCGGGCGCGCTCGGTGAAACGAGCGCGAACGTCGGCCGGCAGCCGCTCGAGATCGTTGGCGTCGCAGACGATGAAGCTGCCGGGCTTACCGGCCAGCCAGGCGCGCAGTTGCTGAGGGTCCTGCGTGGTGCGCGCGCGGCCGTGGGAGTAGAACTCCGCGGAAAATTCGCGGCGGCCGCTCCAATAAATCAGCGCGCTGTCCGCGCTTGGGTTTTGCGCTTGCCAGGCGGCGATCACCTGTTTTTGGGTGCGCAGGTAGCGGTTGCCGTCGTAGTGGTTGAAGGCTAGCAGCGCCAGCATCAACAGTGCGCCGATCGCGGCTATCCAGGGCAGCGCGCTGCGCTCGGCGCCGTCGGCGCGCGCGCGGCGCCACAGTTCGGCGAACAGCAGAGCGCAGCCCGGGAGCATGGGCAGCGAGTAAGGGAAGATGATGTTGCCGGACATCGTGAAGAACAGCAGCGTCATCAGCGTCCACAGCGCGAGATAAAGCAACCACCCGTCGTCGTCGCGGCTGAGCCTCGGCAGTTTGGCCCCGTGGCGCAGCAGCCAGGCCAGCATGGCGACGGACCAGGGAAAGATCGCGCCCAGCGCGTACAGCCAGATCATGCCGCGCGGGGTGGCGTGGGCGAAGCCGTATTTGTCGCCCTTCCAGCCGGAGTCCAGGAAGCGGCTGACATGCTCGCCCATGATGAAGTAATCGAGGAAGCCCGGCGTGCGCAGTTCGGCCAGCGCGTACCAGGGCGCGGCGACGGCGAACGTCAGCAGGGTGCCGCTGATCCACGGCAGCTTGCGCCACAGCGCCAGCCACTGATTGCGCAGCAGTACCCAGAAGAAGATGGGCATGCCCACCAGCACCACCGCCAACGGGCCTTTGGCCAGCAGGCCGAGGCCGAGGCCTGCGAAGAAGATGTAGCCCCAAGCGCGGCCGCCGCGCGTCAGCGCGTGCCAGAACGCAGCCTGGCTGAGCGTTACGCAGAACAGCAGCGCCGGATCTGTCATTACCGTGCCGGCGGCGCCGAGGAAGAGCAGGCTGCTGGCCAGGATCAGTGCGGCGGCCATGGCGGCGTCGCGGCCGCTGCGGCGCAGCATCAGGTGGGCGCTGAGTCCTAATGTGGCGATGGCCAGCAGCAGCGAGGGCAGCCGCGCCGCGGCTTCATTGACGCCGAATAGCGCCATGCCGGCGGCGGACAACCAGCTGGAAAGCGGGGGCTTGGCCCAGAAGGGGATGCCGTAATCGTGCCACAGCGTCACCCAGTTGCCGGTTTCCAGCATCTTGCGGGCGATTTCGCCGTAGCGCGCCTCGGTGGTGTCGGTCAGCGGAATCGTCCACAGGCCGATGAGGCGGAGCAGCAGCAATAGCAGCAATATGGTGATGCCGAGTTGCTGCCAGCGGTAGGTATTGGTTTTTTTCATTCGGAACGCGGTTTGCCGGACAGGGCGCGACGGCGGCTGTGGTGGCAGTGATCAAGCCAAGGCTGGAAGCCCCGTATGATAATGCCTTTTCCCCTTGCCGTGTTGCGGAGGGGGCAAGCAAAAAGCCGGCTGGCGCCGGCTTGGAAGGATTTGTCCGGCCCCGGCGCTCCGGGGCCTCGCCGTGTTTATTGCAGGCCGTGCATCATTTTCTTCAGCTTGTACGACAGCGCGAACAGCACCAGCGAGCTGACGCCGGCCATGGCCACGAACAGCATGAAGAAGTCGTGCAGATTGCTGATGGCGTAGCCGAGGAAGTGCGGCACCGGCTTGCTTGGGTCCGGGTACAGCTCCGACAGCGTGCCGGCGAACTTGTTGGCGGCGGCGTTGGACAGGAACCAGATACCCATCATCAGGCCGGTGAAGCGGGCCGGGGACAGTTTCACCACCAGGGAGAGGCCGATGGGGGACAGGCACAGCTCGCCGAAGGTGTGCAGCACGTACAGGCTGACCAACCACAGCATGCTGACCTTGACGCCCGGCTCCAGACCTTCGACGCCGAAGGCGATCACCAAGTAGCCCAGCGCGAGGAAGAACAGGCCCAACGCCATTTTCACCGGCGAGTTCGGCTCGCGGTTGTTCTGGCCCAGCTTGGTCCAGATAAGGGCGAAGATGGGCGCGAAAATCACCACCGAGATGGGGTTGATCGACTGGAAATAGGAAGCCGGCACGGTGAAGCCGAGCAGGTTGCGATTGGTCTGTTCTTCGGCGAAGAAGGTCAGCGAGGCGCCGGCCTGTTCAAAGGCAGACCAGAAGAAGATCACGAAGGCGGACACGATCAGGATCACTGCCAGGCGCTCTTTCTCCACGCGGGTCAGCGGCGCGTGAACCACTTTCTCGCCGCTGGCGTGGTGACGTTGCGGCGCCAGGCCGATCGGTTTGCCTTCCGGCGTGACCAGGTATTTGTTCTTGAACAGCGAGAAGATCACCAGGCTCAGCAGCATGCCGAAGCCGGCGGCCATGAAGCCCCATTTGAAATCGGCCGGATGGCCGGTGTCGCCCAGGGTGCCGCATACCAGCGGTGCGATCAGCGAGCCGGCGTTGATGCCCATGTAGAAGATGGTGAAGGCGGAGTCGACGCGCTTGTCGCCTTCGGGGTAGAGCTGGCCCACCATCGAGGAAATATTCGGCTTGAACAAGCCGTTGCCGGCGATCAGCATGCCCAGGCCGCCGTACAGCAGCCAGGAGGCGCTTTGCACATTGGTCTCATGCAGCGAGCCGGAGAAGAACAGCATGAACTGGCCGATGGCCATCAGCACGCCGCCCGTCAGAATGGAGCGGCGATTACCCCAGTAGCGGTCGGCGATGTAGCCGCCGATCAGCGGAGTCAGATAGACCAAGCCGGTATAAGTGCCGTAGATGTCGGCGGCGTGAGCCTTGTCGAACATCAGAGCCTTGATCATGAACAGCACGAAAATGGCGCGCATGCCGTAATAGCTGAAGCGCTCCCACATTTCGGTCACAAAAAGCAGATAAAGCCCTTTGGGATGCGAAGTGGCCGACATAGATTATTTCCTTGTGTGACTTGAGTGACATCACTTGAACGAGCAAGAACGAGTGAGGTGTTGTTGTAGTTTTTACTTGCCTTGGATTTTGTAGGCAATTTTTGATAATAACTAGGAAATGTTTGTATGTGAAAATTTTTTAATCTTTACTGCCATACAATCGTAATTAATAGAGTAAATGCGTCACTAACTGTCTCCATTTGTCATATTTATTTGTAAGCAAAATGACATGGGTGCAGTGCGGCTTCGTATTTAGGCTATTGTCGAAAATCCCGTTGGGAGAAGGGTTTATGCGTGCTTGCCGCCGGATGGGAGCTTGAGGGACGGTTTGCGTCTCTACGCGCCGATGCTGAGGCAAAACAGCAACACTCACTCAGCGCTGCGGCGGAGGCGGGAAAAGAAAAAGCCCTGCCAGAGGCAGGGCCGGGAGGCGGACGGCTTAGTTGCCGCCGACGGTGTCCAGCCTCAGTTGCGGATGTTCGTCGGCGCCGGCGCGCAGCACCTCGGTCTGGCGGCTACTGTTGTAGCGCAGTTCACCGTTCACAAAGATCTGGCCTTCCACCACATAGCGACCATCGGGTTTGATCGCCTGCTTGTCGTAACACAGGGAGAAGTCCGCCGGAATGCTGCGTGGTTTTTCCAGGATCTGCTCCGCCAGCAGTTGGGGCGGCGCGTCTTGGCGGCTTTGATCCAATAGGCGCACTTTGACGAGCACGTCCTTGGCCTGGGACAGCGTGGCGCTCTGTTGAGGCGCGATATTGCCGGTCAGATAGGCTGGCACGAAACCGCCGGCGTGGGCTGCGCTCAAGGCCAGGCCTAGAGCCAATGCGCATAGGGCGCGGGTCAGTCGCTTCATCATCAGTCCGCCGGCTCCAGGTTTTGATGGCCGAGGGAGACGGTCTGGCCTTCGGAAGGTTTCCATTCGCCCTGCAGCCGCCATTGCTTGGCCTGATCTTCCAGCAGGATGTACCAATGATTGGCCTTGACCGGCACCGCCGGCAGCACGGCCTGGTAGAGGTTGGGACCGGCCTGGCGCATTTCCACCTGTTGGTCGAAGTCGTCCTGCGCCGGGTGAACCATGCGCATGGTGATGACGGCGGGCAGAGGCACCTTGCTGGTGGTGATCAGCCGCAGCGTGCGCTGGTCCGTGCCCACCATCAGCTGCGCGCTCAAGCCCATATTGAAGGCTTGCTTGTCGCGGCGCAGTTCCATATTGATGGCCTTGCCCTTCTTGTAGTAGTCGTCGGTGACCAGGCCGTCGTCGGTGCGGATCGCGGTGGCGAGGAACATTACGCCGACAATGACGGACACCAGCGGCAGGCCGAACAGAATCCAGGGCCAGGGCTCGCGGTACCAGGGGCGCGGAGCGGGGGCGGTATGCTGCATGTATTACTCTCCGATGAAGCTGGACTTCTCTTCCACTTGCAGGGAAGGGTGGTTGATGGACTGGATCAGGAAGCGGATTTCATGGCTGCCTTTGGTCGCGTACTGCGGATCGGCCTGCACGTGGACGGTGACGTCGGTGTTGCCGGTGGCGGCAACGGCGATATCGCCGCGGTCGGCCTGCACTGTCAGGCCGGGCAAGCCCGATGCTGTGATCCTGAAATGCTGATTCTGTTCCGTAGTATTGATAATTTTAATGATATAGGTGTTTTCCAGCCAGCCGGCGTCGGTTTCTCGCACCAGCGAGGCGCGGTCGCGGATCACATCCACTTTGAACGGCTTGCGCATCCACATGGAGCCGATGGCGGTGGCGATGACGACGGCGAGCACCAGCGTATACAGTATCACGCGGGGGCGCTTGAGCCGGGAGGCGATGGCTTTCTCAGGGTATTTGCCTTCCAGCGCATTTTCCGTGGTGTAGCGTATCAGGCCGCGCGGATAGGCCATTTTGTCCATCACTTCGTCGCAGGCGTCGATGCAGGCGGCGCAGCCGATGCACTCGTATTGCAGGCCGTTGCGGATGTCGATGCCCACCGGGCAGACTTGAACGCAGATGCTGCAGTTGATGCAGGCGCCCAGACCTTGCTCCTTGGGGTCGCTGCCTTTCTTGCGCGCGCCGCGCGGCTCGCCGCGCTTCTCGTCGTAGGAAATGATCAGGGTGTCGGCGTCGAACATCACGCTCTGGAAGCGCGCGTACGGGCACATGTATTTGCAGACCTGTTCGCGCATGAAGCCGGCCAGCAGATAGGTGAAGCCGGCGTAGAAGAACATCCAGAAGGTTTCCCACGGCCCGTAGTCGAAGCGGGGCGCGGCGGCGACCAGATCGCGGATCGGCGTGAAGTAGCCTACCAGCGTGAAGCCCGTCCACAGCGAGAACAGGATCATCAGGCCGTGCTTGGTGAATTTGAGGCGAAACTTGCGCGCGCTCATCGGCGCCTTGTCCAGCTTGATGCGCTTGCCGCGGTCTCCCTCCACCCATTGTTCTATCCACAGCATAATTTCGGTGTAAACCGTCTGCGGACAGGAGTAGCCGCACCATAACCGGCCGGCGATGGTGGTCCAGGTGAACAAGGCGAAGGCGCAGCACATCAGCAGCGCGGCCAGATAAACGAAGTCCTGCGGCCAGATGGTGAGGCCGAACAGATAGAACTTGCGTTCGATCAGGTCGAAATGCAGCGCCTGACGTCCGTTCCAGTTCAGCCAGGGCAGGCCGAGGAAGACCAACTGGGTGCCGACGACGAAGAGCACGCGCAGATTGTTGAACAGGCCTTTGACGGCGCGCGGATAGATCTTGGTTTGCGACTCGTACAGAGAAACGGTCTCGGTGGCGTCGGGCTGCGAGCCGGCTTGGCGCGGCGGTTCTACCTTGATCGGGATTTCCTTGAGCGAATCGGACATGGGCGTTTCCTTCTCTGCGGATTTGGCCAAGGCCATGGGGGTATGGGCTTGGCGAAATGCGCGGCTGCGTCGGGGCGGAGATGTTATATGAAATCATATAACATCCTCGCGAAAGAATACTGCCCGCATTAGCGGGCAGTAGATCAGTACCGGTTTATTGCGGCGCTTTGGGGTTGTTGGACAAGCCCCAGACATAAGCGGTCAACAAGTGTACTTTGCCTTCACCCAGGAAGTCTTTCCAGGCCGGCATCTGGTTGTTGCGGCCGTTGGTGATGGTTTCGATGATGGTTTTCTCGCTGCCGCCGTACAACCAGTTGTTGTCGGTCAGGTTGGGCGCGCCCAACTGCTGGTTGCCCTTGCCGTCCGGACCATGGCAGGCGATACAGACGGTGGCGAAGGTTTCCTTGCCGCGAGCCGCGCGCTCGGCGTCATGCTTGCGTTTGGACAGCGACAGCACGTAGTTGGCGACGTCCTTGACCTTTTCCTCGCCGAACGCCGCGCCCCAGGCCGGCATCTGGCCATGACGGCCTTCGGAGATGGTGGTGTGGATGGTCTTGATGTCGCCGCCCCACAGCCACTTGTTGTCGGTCAGGTTGGGGAAGCCCTTGGCGCCGCGGGCGTCGGAACCGTGGCACTGCACGCAGTAGGTCTGGAACAGACGCTTGCCCATTTCCTGAGCTTTGGGGTCGGCGGCCACGGCCTTGACGTCCTGTTTCAGGAATTGGTCGTACAGCGGCTGATACTTGGCTTCCGCCTGCGCGCGTTCCTTCTTGTACTGGTCTACCGAAGTCCAGCCGAACACGCCTTTCCAGGTGCCCAGGCCAGGGTACAGGATCAGGTAGACCACGGCGAAGGCCAGGGTCACGTAGAACATCAACATCCACCAGCGCGGCAACGGGTGGTTGTACTCGGAAAGGTCGCCGTCCCATACGTGGCCGGTGATCTCAACCTGTTCGCCCTTTTGCACCTTGATCTTGGATTGCGAAAACACCAGATAGGTCAGCCAGACGAGGCCGCCCAGCACGATCGCGGTGATCCAGATGTTCCAGAATTCGCTCACGAAATCACTCATTTTTTTGCTCCGTTGGAAGCTTGGTCTTGTTCCGCTTCCTGCACCTTGTCGTCGTCGAGGAAGGGCAGATTGGCCGCGTCCTCATACCGGTTCTTGGAGCGCTTGCTGTAGGCGATGCCCAGCACCACGATGAAGAATGCAAAGCACACTACCGTGAACAGCGAGCGTCCGATGGTTACCCAGTCCATGGCTTAACGAACGTTCTTCAAGGCAAGGCCCAAGCCTTGCAGGTAAGCAACCAGCACGTCCATTTCCGACTTGCCTTCCACCTGGGCTTTGGCCTCGGCGATGTCTTTGTCGGTATAGGGGACGCCCACCAGGCGCAGCGCCTTCATCTTGGTCGGCACGATGTCGGCGTCGGCCAGATTCTTGGCCAGCCATGGGAAGGCCGGCATATTGGACTCGGGAACCACGTCGCGCGGGTTGATCAGGTGCACGCGATGCCATTCGTCGGAGTAGCGGGCGCCCACGCGGGCCAGGTCCGGACCCGTGCGCTTGGAGCCCCACAGGAAGGGGTGGTCGTACACCGATTCGCCGGCCACGGAGTAATGGCCGTAGCGCTCGGTTTCCGCGCGGAACGGACGGATCATCTGCGTGTGGCAGGTGTGGCAGCCTTCGCGGATGTAGATGTCGCGGCCGGCCAGCTGCACGGCGGTGTAGGGCTTGACGCCGGCCACCGGCTGGGTGGTCGATTTCTGGAAGGCCAGCGGCAGGATTTCCACCAGGCCGGCCACGCTGACGACCAGCAGGGTGAACACGATCAGATAGCCGACGTGTTCTTCGATCAGTTTTTGTATCTTATCCATGATGTTTCCTTGCGCCTCAATGAGCGTGGGCGGTGATGGCCGGGATCTTGGCGTCTACGGCACGGCCCGCGGTTACGGTGCGGAAGGTGTTGTAGGCCATCAGGAACATGCCGAGCAGGTACAGGAAGCCGCCGAGCAGACGCACGAAGTGGTACGGATAGGTGGCCTTGACCGCTTCTACGAAGGCGTAGGTCAGGGTGCCGTCCGGGTTCAGCGCGCGCCACATCAGGCCCTGGGTCACGCCGGAGATCCACAATGCGGCGATGTACAGCACCACGCCGACGGTGGCGAGCCAGAAATGGGCTTCAACCAGCTTCAGGCTGAACATGGATTCGCGGCCGAACAGGCGAGGAATCAGGTAGTACATGGAACCGATGGTGATGAAGCCCACCCAGCCCAGCGCGCCGGAGTGCACGTGGCCGATGGTCCAGTCGGTGTAGTGGGACAAGGCGTTGACGGTCTTGATCGACATCATCGGGCCTTCGAAGGTGGACATGCCGTAGAAGGACAGCGACACCACCAGGAATTTCAGCACCGGGTCGGTGCGCAGCTTATGCCAGGCGCCCGACAGGGTCATGATGCCGTTGATCATGCCGCCCCAGCTCGGAGCCAGCAGCACCAGGGAGAACACCATGCCTACGGATTGGGTCCAGTCCGGCAGGCTGGTGTAGTGTAGGTGGTGAGGGCCCGCCCACATATAGGTGAAGATCAGCGCCCAGAAGTGCACCACGGACAGGCGGTAGGAGTAAACCGGACGGCCTGCCTGTTTCGGGATGAAGTAGTACATCATGCCCAGGAAGGCGGCGGTCAGGAAGAAGCCCACGGCGTTATGGCCGTACCACCATTGCACCATGGCGTCCACGGCGCCGGAGTAGGCGGAGTAGGATTTCCACAGCGACACCGGCACGAAGGCGGAGTTGACGATGTGCAGCAGGGCCACGGCCAGGATGAAGGCGCCGTAGAACCAGTTGGCCACGTAAATGTGCTTGACCTTGCGGATGGCGATGGTGCCGAAGAAAACGATGGCGTAAACAATCCAGATCACCGCGATCAGCAGTTTGATTGGCCATTCCAGCTCCGCGTATTCCTTGCTGGTGGTCAGGCCCAGCGGCAAGGTGATGGCGGCCAGCACGATCACCAGTTGCCAGCCCCAGAAGGTGAAGGCGGCGAGCTTGTCGGAGATCAGCCGGACGTTACAGGTACGCTGCACTACGTAGTAGGAAGTGGCGAACAAACCGCAGCCGCCGAAGGCGAAGATGACCGCATTGGTGTGCAGCGGGCGCAGGCGGCCGAAGTGGAACCAGGGGCCGAAGTTCAAATCGGGCCAGACCAGTTGGGCCGCAATGATGACGCCCACCAACATGCCGACAATGCCCCACACGACGGTCATGATGGCAAATTGGCGCACCACCTTATAGTTATAAGTGGATTGCGTTTCCATTTAGGGTTTTCTCCAAGGTTGCTAACTCAGAACGTGACATATCTAATCGACGGCTTGAAGTCCGGGCGACTGTCCCAATCTGTACCGATGTGACTGTATCCAGACGAAGCCGCAGGGAAATCGACTTTTATTAAAATCAAGCGCTTGACCCGGGTCGCAGCGGTACTGATGTCTGTATTAGCAGTTCATCCCGTATTGCGACAGCGCAATTTCCCCATTTAGTTAACCCGGCATTCTAAATCAATTACCCATATCGGGCCAGTTTGGACGGCCGGGGGATGTCGCTTTCCCATTTGTCTTTATTTATGTCTCAAGCGAGCGTGACAGTTCTTGCAAATACTGTTGCTACTGGCGAGATTGTATTGTCTGGCGGCCCAGCCTTCTTGACCTGGATCAAGATGTCATAAAACGCAGCGTTTACCCGCGGCAAGTGCTAAAATAAGAAGGTTTTGCAACGATTGCAGGCAGATCATGACCGTTTCCGTCCGCTACACCCTATGTCCCCGCGCCCCTGAGGCGCATCTTTTCGAGGTCGTCCTGACCGTTTCCAAACCCGCAAAGAACGGCCTGATTTTCTCCTTGCCGGCTTGGATTCCCGGTAGTTACATGATCCGGGAGTTCTCCAGGCATATTGTGGAAATTCGCGCGGAATCCGCGGGAAAAGCGGTGCAGCTGGTCCAGTTGACAAAAAATAGCTGGCAAGCCGCGCCGGTCAAGGGCGTGCTGGTTCTGCGCTATAAAGTTTATGCGTTTGATCTGTCCGTGCGCGGAGCGTATCTGGACGCGGAGCGCGGCTTCTATAACGGCAGCAGCGTTTTCCTGGCGGTGGACGGCTATGAAAACGAGGCCTGCGCGGTGGAGATCCTGCCGCCGGAAGGCAAGGCCTACGCCGATTGGAAAGTGGCGACCAGTCTGCCGGCGCGCGGCGCGGACAAGAAAACCGGCTTCGGCGGCTATCAGGCGGCTTCCTACGACGAGTTGATCGACCATCCTGTGGAGTTGGGCGCCTTCGAGCGAGCCAGCTTCAAAGCCTGCGGCGTACCGCACGAATTCGTTGTCTCCGGTCGTTTCCGCGCCGACCTCAAGCGCTTGGCGCGCGACACCAAGAAAATTTGCGAATACCAGATCAAATTGTTTGGCGAGCCGGCTCCGTTCGAGCGCTATGTGTTCATGCTTTTCGTCGGCAAAGACATCTACGGCGGTCTGGAGCATCGCGCTTCCACCGCGCTGGTGGCCAACCGCGACGATTTGCCGCAACAGGGCGTTGAGGAGATCGGCGACGGCTATCTGAAACTGTTGGGTCTGATCAGCCACGAATACTTCCACAGTTGGAACGTCAAGCGGATGAAGCCGGCGGCGTTCACGCCCTATGATCTGAACCAGGAAGGCTACACCCGTTTGTTGTGGGCCTTTGAGGGCATCACTTCCTATTACGACGACCTGAGCCTGGTGCGCTGCGGTCTGATCGATGAAAAGCGCTATCTGGGCCTGCTGGCGGAAACCATCAGCGGCGTGGAGCGCGGCGCCGGCCGCCTGAAGCAGACCTTGGAGCAATCCAGTTTCGAAGCCTGGACCAAATATTACCGGCAAGACGAAAACAGCCCCAACAGCATCGTCAGCTATTACACCAAGGGCGCGCTGGCCGCGTTGGCGCTGGACTTGACCATACGCCGCGACAGCCAGGGCCGTCAGTCGCTGGACGATGTGATGCGGGCGCTGTGGCGCAAATGGCTGGACGACGGCAAAGGCCTGGCCGAGGACGAGTGGGAAAAACAGGCGCAGGCCGCCACCGGCCTGGACCTCAAAGCCTTCTTCGACCGAGCGTTGCGCGGCGTTGAGCCCCTGCCGCTGGCCGAACTGTTGGCGGCTCAGGGCGTGGAGCTGCGCTTCGAGCCGGCGGCCAACGCCGGCGACCGTGGCGGTCTGGCGCTGAGCGGCAAGCCTGCGCCGGCCAGCCTGGGGGTCAAGGCTGTGGCCGAGGCCCAGGGCGTGCGTGTGCTCAATGTCTACGACGGCGGCGCGGCGCAAAGCGCCGGCCTGTCCGGCGGCGACGTGATCGTGGCGATAGACAAGCTCAAAGCGGTGGATCTGGACAAGGCGCTGGCGCGTTATCAGCCGGGCGATAAGCTTAAACTGCATTGGTTCCGCCGCGACGAACTGATCAGCGCGCAAGTGGAGCTGCAAGCCGCGCCTGCCGACGCCTGCCGGTTGCTGTTGCAGGACGACGGCGCCCGGTGGCTGCGCCGCTAACATTCATCGGGACGGTGCCGTTCCCCGGCGCGGTTCCCCTCCAGCCAAGACCGGCGCAGCCGGCATCGAAGGAGACGTAGACATGGCTCAACAGCCGCAAGTCAAGTATCGCAACGATTACGCAGCCCCCGCTTTTCTGATCGACCGGGTCGATCTGAGCTTCGACATCGAAGACGACGCCACCCGCGTGCATGCGCGCCTGGTGGTGACCCGCAACGACAAGGCCGCGCGCCAGGACGATCTGGTGCTGGACGGCAGTGCCGCGCTGGTGGCGGTAACGCTGGACGGAGAGCGCCTGGACGAAAGCGGCTACGCGCTGGCCGACGAACAACTGACCGTGCGCGGCGTGCCCGACAGCTTCATCCTAGAGGTGGAGACCGAGATCGACCCGGCGGCCAACTCCAGCCTGATGGGTTTGTACGCGTCCAACGGCAATCTGTTCACCCAATGCGAGCCGGAAGGCTTCCGCAAAATCACCTATTACCTGGACCGTCCCGACGTGATGGCCAAGTTCACCACCACCATCATGGCGGACAAGCACAAATTCCCGGTGCTGCTCTCCAACGGCAACAAGGTGGGCGAGGGCATGGTGGACAAGAAGCGCCACTGGGTGAAGTGGGTGGACCCGTATAAGAAACCGTCTTATCTGTTCGCCTTGGTGGCCGGCAAGCTGACGGCGCTGAAGGACAAGTTCGTTACCATGCGCGGCCGCGAAGTGGCGCTGGAGATCTGGACCGAACCGGCCGATCAGGACAAGACCCAGCACGCGATGGAGTCTTTGAAGCACTCTATGAAGTGGGATGAGCAGCGCTTTGGCCTGGAATACGATCTGGACATCTATATGATCGTCGCCGTCGGCGACTTCAATATGGGGGCGATGGAGAACAAGGGCCTCAACGTCTTCAACACCAAGTACGTGCTGGCGCGCAAGGACACCGCCACCGACGCCGACTTCCAGGGCGTGGAGCGGGTGATCGGCCACGAATACTTCCACAACTGGACCGGCAACCGCGTCACCTGCCGCGACTGGTTCCAGCTGTCGCTGAAAGAAGGCCTGACCGTGTTCCGCGACCAGGAGTTCGGCGCCGACATGAGCAGCCGCGCGGTCAAGCGCATTGAGGATGTCAAGGGCCTGCGCGCTCACCAGTTCCCGGAGGACGCGGGCCCCACCTCGCACCCCATCCGCCCGGACAGCTATATCGAGATGAACAACTTCTACACCATGACGGTGTATGAAAAAGGCGCGGAAGTGGTGCGCATGTATCACACCCTGCTGGGCGAGGCCGGCTTCCGTAAGGGCATGGACCTGTACTTCAAGCGCCACGACGGCCAGGCGGTGACCTGCGACGACTTCCGCGCGGCGATGGCCGACGCCAACGACGTGGACCTGGGCCAGTTCGGCTTGTGGTACAGCCAGGCCGGCACCCCGGTGCTCAGCGTCAGCGGTCGCTACGACAGCGTGGCGCGTAGCTATACGTTGAATGTGCGTCAATCCTGCCCGCCCACGCCGGGGCAAGAACTGAAGCAGCCGTTCCACATCCCGCTGGCTTTGGGCCTGGTGGGCGCCGACGGCGCCGACCTGCCGCTGCAGCTGGAGGGCGAAGCCGAAGCGCAGGGCGGCACCCGCGTGCTGGACGTCAAGGCGGCGGAGCAGAGCTTCACCTTCGTCGGCGTACCGACCGAGCCGGTGCCTTCGCTGCTGCGCGGTTTCTCCGCGCCGGTGAAGCTGGATTTCGATTGGCGCGACGACCAACTGGCTTTCCTGATGGCCAACGACAGCGACAGCTTCAGCCGTTGGGAAGCCGGTCAAACCTTGGCCGAGCGCCTGTTCAAGCAGCTGTTGGCGACGCTGGCCGCCGGCGGCGAGTTGAAGTTGCCGGAGACCTTCGTCGCCGCCTTCCGCGCGGTGCTTAAGGATCATGTCGCCGATCCGGCGTTCAAGGCTCTGATGCTGGCCCTGCCTTCCGAGGCGGAAATTCTGGAGATGGTGGAGGAGGCCGATCCGGCAAGCATCCATCAGGTACGCGATTTCGTGCTGGACGAGTTGGCGCAGGCGCTGCGCGGCGAGTGGCGCGAGGCGTACGAGCTGAGCCAGACCCGTGATTACAAGCCGCAGGACGCCGGCAAGCGCGATCTGAAAAACCGCGCGCTGGCCATGCTGAACCGCCTGGACGACGCCTGGCCGGCGGAGGCCGCCGCCAAGCAGTGCCGGGAGGCGGACAATATGACCGACCAGATGGGCGCGATGCTGGCCTTGCGCGATCGCGACGGCGCCGAACGCGACGATTGCTTCACCGCTTTCGCCTCCCGTTGGCAGGGCGACGCCCTGGTGATGGACAAGTTCTTCATGCTGGTGGCCAGCAGCCAGCTGCCGGGCACGCTGGAGCATGTGCAGGCGGCGATGCAGCATCCTGCCTTCACCTTGAAGAACCCCAATAAGGCGCGCGCGCTGATTGGCACCTTTGGGGCCAATATGGCCTTGTTCCATGCCGCCGACGGCAGCGGCTACCGCTTCCTGGCCGATCAGGTGCTGGCGCTGGACGCGATCAATCCGCAAGTGGCCAGCCGCATCGTCAACGCCTTCCGCCGGCTAAAAAAGCTGGAGCCTGCGCGTCAGGCGCTGATGCGCGAGCAATTGCAGCGTCTGGCCGGGCAGCAGCTGTCCAAGGACGTGTACGAGATCGTGTCCAAGATTTTGGAAGCCTGAGCCGCCTCGCGCTGCTGAAAACAAAGCCCCGGTTTCAAACCGGGGCTTTTTTCATGGCCGACGAGGCGTATTTGCCGCGAGGCTTATTCTATGCGCAGCCGCTGCCCGCCTTGGCTGCCTTGTTTCTTCGGCAGCGTCAGGCTGAGCACGCCGTTTTCGTATTTGGCGCTGGCCGCGTTGCGTTCGATTTCCGCCGGCAGTTGGAAGCTGCGCGATACCGCGCCGTAAAAACGCTCGGTGCGTAGTTGGCGTTCGTCTTTGCGCTCGCTGTCCGTCTGGCGCACCTCAGCCTTAATGGTAACCAGCGGGCCGTCCACTTCCACGTGGATGTCGTCTTTGCTGACGCCGGGAATATCCGCGTGAACGATGAACTGGGTTTCGGACTCCTTCACGTCGATCTTGATCTGGCTGGGCAGCGGATCGCCGTGCAGCGGTTTGATGAAGAAGCCTGGGGTGAAGTCGCGGAACAGTTCGTCAAACAGGCTAACATTGCCGCGGGAAGGCAGGATGTTCATCTTACTCTCCTTTTCGATCAATGGTTTAGGTGTGAAACGGGCCCTGTTGTCGATATAGGGACGTCGCTGGGATTCTCAAGTCCCCAAGAAGGGAAAATTCATCGGGATTCATGCCGGCCAGTCCGATTGGACAGGCCGCAGCCACAGGCCGGCGAAATCGGTCCAGCCGTTTTCGCTCATTTGCAGGCCGGCCAGTTGCGGGCTGGCCTGATGGCCCTGGCGCTCATGCGATAGCGGCAGCACCCAGCCTTCCGCGCATAGCCAATCCCCTATGGCGGCGTATCCGGCCATGCGCCGCCGGGTGTCCGCTTGGCGTTGGATGTCCCGCAACTGCGCGTTCAGCCGCGCTTGCGCTTCCGCGCTCAGGCCGCGCTGCAACGGTTGCCGGGTGCCCAGCCACTCGTGGCAGCTATAGTCGCGATCGTCGTGCAGCACCTCGCTGCACAGCATGAGATCGGCCTGCCGCCACCAGTCCTGATCGTGAAAAAAGGCGCGTCGGCTGAGGGCGTGGATCTCCAGCTCAATGGCCAGCCCGGCCAGGCGTTGACGGATGGCGGCGGCCAGCGGCGGGAAGCAGGGCAGGTCGTAATGGAACAGGCGCAGGCGGGTATGGTTGAGCCTAGGCCGGCGCTCGGCTTGCGGCAAGGGGTGGCGCCAGCCTGGCAGCAGGCCTTGCGCTGGCGTTTGCAGAGCGTCGTTGGCCAGGACCAGCGCGGGCTCCGCCAGCCAGCGCATTAGCGGCGCGCGCTCGCTGTCAGGCAGCGCCGGATTCAGCAGCAGATAAGTGCAGGCCGACTGCAGCGTGCCGTTGGCGTCGTCGTTGGCGTAATCCAGGCGCAGGTGGAAGTCTTGGCCGTCGTCGCCGGAGGGAATGAACCACAGTTCGATCTCGTCCAGCAGCGCCCGCTCGCGGTAATGGCCGGCGAAGGCGGCCAGGCTCAGCCGCTGCTCGCTGTGGCGCAGCGCCCGGAACGGCCCGCTGCCCACCGGCAGGCGATCGAAGTCGGCATTGCGCCGCAAGGGGACGATGGAGCTGTTGGCGGTGGCCAGCCGCTGCGGCCAGAGAAAATCCCCGTCGTCCAAGCGGCAGCTGAAGGACAGCGCGTCGTGGACCTCGACCGCGCTCAGGTGACGGTATTGCCGTTGATAAGGATTCTCGGATTCTCGCAAGCGCAGCAGGCTGGCGGCCGCGGCGTCGGCTTGCAAGGGCGCGCCGTCGTGAAATTGCAGGCCGGGGCGTAGCCAGAAGCGCCAGCGCCGTGCCTCGGCGTCGCTTTCCCAGTGGTGCGCCAGGCCGCTCTGCAGGCTTTGCAAGGCGCGGTCGAAGCGGCATAGCCGGTCGAATATCTGCCGGACCAGATGGGACTCAAGTCGGCCGCTGACGGTGACCGGGTCCAGGCTCAACGGCGCATGCGGTATCGGGATGCGCAGACAGCGGCCTTGCGCGGCGCTGCCCAGGTATTGCGGCAGCGCGCTCAGCAATTGTTCGCGCCGTTGCGGCGGCAATTGGGCGAAGGCCTGCTCCAGTTTGCCGTCGCGCAGCAGGCGCTGCAGACGCTGCCATTCCAGTTGTTCCGGCGGGCAGAGCAGGCTTAGCCGCGATTTGCGGCCGCGTCCCCGGCCAGGCTCCCAGGACAGCCAGCCGCGCGCGCGCATCTTGGCCAGTTGCAAACGGGCGTTGCGCTCGCTGCACTTCCACAGTGCGCACAGTTCGGCCAGCCCCGGCTGCGCGGGCTGCCGGTCGGCGTAGGCCTGATGCAGCGCCTGATATTGTTGTTCCAGCTTCATGTCTGCTTCCCGCTGAGGACTCCGCTAAAAGCGGAAGCGATTTGTTCTGTTTTCATCCATTTTTGCATTCCGCTTTTAGCAGGATACTGGGGGAACTTCCTGTTTGCATAGGCGTTGGCATGATTGACGAAAAAGAAATCCAGGTGCGTTGCTTGCTGGCCAGCTCCTGGTTGTTGACGATGAGCCGGGCGGTGATCGCGCCCTTGCTGGTGCTGACTCTGGGGCGGCAACTGAACTTGAACGGCGAGCAGACCGGTTTGCTGCTGGGCGGAGTCTTGCTGCTGTCCGCCTTGATGGGCTTGTACGGCGGCCATTTGCTGGATCATTGGCCGCGGCGGCCGGTGCTGTTGGGCTCCGTGGCGTTGATCGCGCTGAATTATCTAGTGCTGCCGCTGAGCCAGCAGTTGTGGTGGAGCGCGTTGGCGCTGGCGCTCAGCGAGATCGGCCAGGCGGTGCACAGCATCGCGATCAAGGCCTTGATCAGCGATTTGCTGCCGCCGGAGCGGCGCGGCAAGGCTTTCTCCTTGCGCTACACCCTGGCCAACGTGGGCTGGGCGCTGGGGCCGCTGCTGTGCAGCCTGCTGCTGGCTTGGGACGGGAACTGGCCGTTCTGGTGCGCGATCGTGTTGGCCGCGGCGGGAGGCCTGGCGACCCCGCGCGGCTCCTGTGCGCCTCGCCGGGAGGCCGGCGCGCCGGCTCCGGGCTTTCTGGCGACGCTGGGCCGTTTGCGGCAAGACCGGGTGCTGGTCTTGTTCACCCTGAGCTGTGCCTTGGCCAACTTGGTGTACGCCCGCTTTTCCAGTTATCTGCCCCTGTATCTGATGCAGTCGCTGCCGGAGGCCGAGGTGTTGCGTTGGATGTCGGCGCTGATCAGCTGCAACGCGGTTGGCGTGGTTTTGCTGCAATATCCGCTGGGCCGGCGGATCAGGGGCTCCGGTTTGATGAAAGCCATCGGCGCCGGCTTCCTCCTGCTGGGGCTGGGGACTTTGGGCTTGGGCTGGGCGCCCGGCGGGCTGCTGGGCATGTGCGCTGCGATGCTGGTGTTCACCGTGGGGGAGATCGTGCTGGTGCCGGCCGAATACCTGTACATAGACGCGATCGCGCCGGAGGACTGCAAAGGCGTCTACTATGGCGCGCAGAATCTGGCCAGCCTGGGCGGGGCGTTGGGGCCGATGTTGGCCGGCTGGATGCTGGCCCGCGCGTCCGGCGGGGTGTTGTTCGCTGTGATGGCGAGCTTGTGCGCGCTGGCCTGGTGGCTGGCGTTGCGCGGCGAGGCCTTGCGACAGGCCCGGAGCATCGGGTGCTGGCAGGCTGCGGCTTTGAAGATCTGAGAACCTGTTTACGATCTGCTGCGCGTCGGCGATACGGCGCTGAAAACCCCTTCGAAATGCTCATGTACGGTGTGTACGTTCCGCTTTCTCCGCCGTTTTCGTCTTGGCTTGCGAGATGGAGTACCGGTTGTGACGCGTGGCGAGCTTTCTCTTTGACGACTTTTTTGTCATGATCAAGCGCTTGTTTGAATCGTCGCGCAGACGACGAAGCAGACGCCGATACGAGGAGAACGCATGGAAAAGCGCCTGCAAGACCACTTTGTCGCGGTGGGCGACGAGCAACTGTATCTGAAACGCATTTATTGCCGGGAGGACGGCCCGCCGGTGTTGCTGCTGCACGGGGTGATGGCCAACGGCCGCACTTTTTACAGCGAGTCCGGTCGAGGGCTGGCCCATTACTTGGCCGAGGCTGGCTGCGATGTATTTGTGGCCGACCTGCGCGGCCGCGGCCGCAGCCAGCCCAAGATCAGCCGCGCTTCGCGCCACGGGCAGACCGAGACCATTTGCGAGGATCTGCCGGCGCTGCATCGCCACATTCGCGAACTCAAGAACGGCGCGCCGTTGCATTGGATGGCGCATTCCTGGGGCGGCGTGCACATGTCCAGCTGCCTGATCCGTTTTCCCGAGCTGGCGGAGCAAGTGGCCAGCCTGGTCTACTTCGGCAGCAAGCGCAGCGTGAGGGTGCGCAATCTGAACAAGCTGGTGGAGGTGGACTTCATGTGGAATATCGCCTCGCGGGTGTTGATACGCCTGTTCGGCTACCTGCCGGCGCGGCGCATCCGGCTGGGTGCGGACGATGAGAGCGACAAGAGTCATCTGCAAAGCAAGCTGTGGGCGCAGCCCAAGCCCTGGGTGGATAGCGACGACGGCTTCGACTACGGCGCCGCCGCCCAAAGCGCGCGCTTGCCGCCAGCCTTGTACTTTGCCGCCGGCAACGATCCCTGTCGCGGCCATCCTGAAGACGTGCGCCGTTTTCGCGATGAATCCGGCCCGCATCTGTCGCGGCTGCGTCTGCTGTCGCGGCGCGCCGGCCACCTGCACGACTACAACCATGTGTCATTGTTGTCCCATCCTGATGCCATCCGGGACCATTTCCCGCTGGTATTGGCATGGCTGCATGGGCGTTACGAGGAGGTCGTCGAAAATTACTGATAAATCACATTTTCCTGGAGGCGCGGCTGTGGTAGAAATCGCGCCTGGGAGAATGAACCATGACACAAGATTTTGAAGTTTCGCCCTATTTGCTGGGGCCCGTTATCGACAACCTTGCCGAACAGGGCTGGGTCGTGGACCGCAGCCTGTTCACCGTTGAAGAAATCCGCCTGCTGCGCGAGGAGTGCCTGATCAACTGGCAGCAGGGAAAATTCCATGAGGCCGCCGTTGGGCGCGCCGCGCAGCAGAACCGCCGCAGTGAAATCCGTTCGGATTCGGTGCTGTGGCTGGAGCCGGAGCAAGCGGACTCCGCCGCCTCCTTGTATTTCTCCAAGCTGGATGCCGTCCGACAGGCGGTCAACCAGGCGTTTTACATGGGCCTGGAAGACTTGGAGTCCCACTTCGCCGTGTATCCGCAGGGCGCTTTCTATAAAAAACACCTGGACCGCTTTCGCGACGACGACGCGCGCGCGCTGACGGCGGTGCTTTATCTGAACGATGACTGGCCGGCCGAGGCCGGCGGCGAGATGCGCCTGTACCTGGACGAGGAGGGCGAGCGTCATGTCGATGTCCGGCCGGAAGCCGGCACCCTGGCGCTGTTTTTGTCCGACCGCTTCTGGCATGAAGTGTTGCCGGCCGGCCGGCAGCGTTTGTCCATCACCGGTTGGTTTCGCCGCCGCATGGCGACGGCGGCCGGCTGGTAGCCTGGCGGCTCGTGCTAGAATCTTCGCCAAGGATTCCGCATACAAAGGACAGTGAAGATGTCAGGCAATACCATGGGGTTGTTGTTCACGGTGACTTCCTTCGGCGAAAGCCACGGCCCGGCCATCGGCTGCGTGGTGGACGGCTGCCCGCCGGGGCTGGAGATCAGCGAAGCCGACATCCAGGCGGAACTGGACCGGCGCAAGCCCGGCACCAGCCGCCACGTTACCCAGCGCCGAGAGCCGGACGCGGTGGAAATCCTGTCCGGCGTGTACGAGGGCAAGACCACCGGCACGCCGATCGCGCTGCTGATCCGCAATACAGATCAGCGCAGCAAGGACTACGGCAATATCGCCGACACCTTCCGTCCCGGCCATGCGGATTACTGCTATTGGCACAAATACGGCGTCCGCGATCCGCGCGGCGGTGGCCGTTCCTCCGCCCGCGAAACCGCGGTGCGGGTGGCCGCCGGCGCCATCGCCAAGAAATGGCTGCATCAGCGCTACGGCATCGTCATCCGCGGCCATATGAGCCAGATCGGCGAAGTCGCCATCCCCTTCAAAGCTTGGGAGCATGTGTCCGGAAACCCCTTCTTCGCCGCCGATCCCGAGGTGGTGCCGCAGCTGGAAAGCTATATGGACAGCGTGCGCAAGAGCCTGGACTCCATCGGCGCGCGGCTGCGGGTGGTGGCCGAGAACGTGCCGGTGGGATGGGGCGAGCCGGTGTTCGACCGTCTTGACGCCGACATCGCCCACGCGATGATGAGCATCAACGCGGTCAAGGGCGTGGAGATCGGCGCGGGCTTCGGCTGCGTGACCCAGCGCGGCAGCGAGCACGGCGACGAACTGACGCCGCAGGGCTTTGCCAGCAATCACGCCGGCGGCGTGCTCGGCGGCATTTCCACCGGCCAGGACATCGAGGTGTCCATCGCCATCAAGCCGACGTCTTCCATCGCCCAGCCGCGCCGCTCGATCGACAAGCAAGGCCAGCCACTGACCATGGAAACCCACGGCCGCCACGATCCTTGCGTCGGCATCCGAGCCACGCCCATCGCAGAGGCGATGCTGGCGCTGGTGTTGATCGACCACGCCTTGCGCCATCGCGCGCAATGCGGCGATGTTTCGGTAGATACTCCCAGAATTGCCGGCCGAATCGGCTAGACTGTAAACCGTAAGCCGGGACGACGCCGGCATATCCGGTAGGATGGAACATGCTGAAAAATCTGATCAGCGGCCTGACCGGCCGTCTGAAGAAATCTTCGGACTCCACCAGCGACGAACCGCTTGTGCCCGCGCCGTTCACCGAGCTGGCTCATGGCTCGCCGGCCAGCCGGCAGTTGGAGAACGCGCCGCCGCTGGATTTGCCGCCCACCCTGGGCTTTGTTTCGCATCAGCCGGTGATGGACAGGCTGCAAAGGGTGGTGGCTTACGATTTCTTCGTGCGCCAGGGCAAGCGCAATATCGCAGCCGGCAAGCAGCAGGAGTTTGACAGGCTGATGCTCAGCACGCTGCAGAATATGGATATTTTCCGCTTGCTGGCCTTCCGCCGCGCCTTTGTCCATATCTCCATCGACACCCTGGACGAACCGATGCTGTCGAATATGCCGGCCAGCAGCGTGATCTTCGTGCTGGAGCCGTCGCAGACCGGCTCGGTGTCCGAGGAGATGATCAAGCAGCTGGATGCGCTCAAGCAAAAAGCGATGCGTTTCGCGCTGGAGCCGGCCGCCTACGATCCAGGCAGCTTGCCGGCCCATCTGCATAACGATTTGTTCAGCCGCATGGACTTCATGATTCTGGACTTCGACGCGCCGTCGGCCAAGGTGCTGGAACCCATCCTGGATCAATTGCCCAAGCGTTACCCCACCGTGCGCTGGATGGCGCGAAACGTAGGCACCGCGGAGGATTTGGACGTCTGTCTGCGCGGGCCCGGGCATAATCGATTCGCCCTGTTCCACGGGCCTTTCATCGCCACGGTGCGCGCGCTGGAGGGCGGCAAGGTGGACGCCAGCCAGACCCGGGTACTGCAAATCATGCGCATGTTGCGCGCCAATGCCGAGGCCGCCGAGATCGAAACCCAGTTCAAGCTGGATTCGGTGCTGCTGTTCAAATTGCTGCGTTTCATGAATTCGCCGGTGCACGGCTTGTCGCGCAAGGTGCAGACCATAGAGGAAACCTTGCTGTTGCTGGGCCGGGAAACCTTGTTCAAGTGGTTGTCCATGCTGCTGTTCACCGCGCGCAAGGATGACGGCACCGCGATGTCGCTGCTGGAAAAATCGCTGATCCGCGCCCGTTTGCTGGAGCGCATGGGCAGCTACCGCGGCAACCGGGTGGAGGCCGAGCATCTATTCCTCACCGGCATGTTCTCCATGCTGGACGTTTTGCTGGGGACGCCTTTCCCGGATGTGCTGGACCCGTTGGAGCTGGCCTCGCCGGTGCGCGAGGCGGTGGTGGAACACCGCGGTATGTTCGCGCCTTTCCTGGCGATGGCGTTGGCTTGCGAGCAGGGCGACACTGAACAGGTCGAGGCATTGGCCAAGGTGCTGGATTTCGATGTCGAGCTGGTCAACCAGTACTATATGGACGCCGCGGTGTGGGCGCAGGTGGTCTTGCGCGACAGCGAAGTCCACAACAATGTGGAGGCGGTTTGAGGGCCTGTTCCAAATCAGGCATGACGGCGCGCTGACAGCAAACAGGCCGCATCCTTGGATGCGGCCTGTTTGCTTTCCTGTGCTTGTTTATTGGCTGTTGCCGGCCGGAGCCTGTCCCTGAGCGGCCGCATCGTCGGCACCCGGCGCCGCGCGGCGGTCTCCCGGCGGTTCCCCATGGGCCGCGCCGTGTTGCGGGCCGCCGTTGGCGTTGCCGGGTGCATGACCGCCGTCATGGTTGCCGCCGCTTCCGGAGCCACCGCCGGCGCCGCCTCCCTCATGTCCGCCGCCGCCGGAACCTCCGCCGCCGCCCTCGTGTCCACCGCCACCGCCACCGCCACCGCCACCGCCACCGCCACCGCCACCGCCACCGCCACCGCCAGCCTGGCTGAGCAGTGGCCCGTGGGCAGGCGAGAAGGACCAGGCGGGGGAGGAAAGGGCGCCGAGCGCGTAAAGCAGCGCCGCCAGCAATGTCAGACGTGTCATGGAATGGCCTCCTTGAGCGATGGCCGACCCGCCGCGACGGCGGCGCTGATGAGGGCCAGACGCTTCAGCATAGCCGCCAAGGGGCGATGACGCCGGCCGCTCAAGGAGACGCCGCCGGGCGTCAGCCGCCTTTCAGCCCCAGCGCGTAGCGTATCGCTTCGCGCTTCAGCGGACCGGCGTGATTGGCCAGGCGCATCCCCAGCTTGCGCGCCAGCCGCAGCGGGGTGATATCGTTGCCAAAGCCGTAGCAGAAGGCGTCCATCGCGGTTTGCATCGCAAGGTTGGCCGGTTTTCGCGCGCGCTGGTAGCGCTGCAGCGCGTCGACGGCGGCGAAATCCCTGCCTTGGGCCGCGGCTTCCAGAATCACTTCGGCCAGTTTGGCCGCGTCCTGGAAGCCCAGGTTCACGCCTTGACCGGCCAGCGGGTGGATGGTGTGGGCGGCGTCGCCCACCAGGGCCACGCCGTCCTTGACGTAGCGCTGCGCGTGGCGGCGGGTCAGCGCGAAGCTGCCCTTGGCCACGATGCGGCGGATATTGCCCAGCTTGCGCGGAAAGGCGGCGTGAAAGGCCGCGGCCAGCTCCGCCTCGTCCAGCGCCAGCAAGCGCTGGACTTCCGGGGGGCGGTGATACCAGACCAAGGATCCGTATTGGCCGGTCAGGGGCAAAAAGGCCTGCGGGCCGGTGGGGGTGAAGCGTTGCCAGGTGATGTCCTGTTGCGTTTGTTCCTGCTCGCAGCACGCCACCAGCGCGTGCATGGGATAATCCCAGCTGGTGACGCCGATGCCGGCGGCATCGCGCACCGAGGAGCGCGCGCCGTCGGCGGCGACCAGCAAGCGGGCGCTCAACTGACGGCCGTCTTCCAGTTCCACGCGCGAGGCGAAGGGCTGGTAGACGATGCGGCGGATGGCGGCCGGCGCCAGATAGTCGATGTCCGCTTTTCCCTGCAGGGTTTGGGTGGCGGCCAATTGCGCCACTCGGTTCTCCACAATGTGCCCGAGCGCCGCTTCGCCGGCCTCCTCGGCGGTGAACAGCGTGCCGTCGGCTTCTTCGTCCTCCCACACCTGCATGCGCAGATAGGGGGCCGCGCGCATCGCCAGCACCGCGTCCCAAGCGCCGATGCCGGCCAGAAAGCGCGCCGAGGCGGGGCTGATCGCCGAAACCCGCAGATCCGGCGCTTGGGCCGCGTCGAACGGGGCGGGCGGCGTCTGCTCCAGCACCGCAATGCTCAGGCCGTGGCCGGATAGCGCGGTGGCCAGCGCCGAGCCCACCATGCCGCCGCCGACGATGAGAATATCGCTGTATTGCATAAATCCCTTTCCAATCGTTTGCCCGCGCTTTTCGCCGTGCGCCGGGTCGCGCGCCAGCATAGCCCAGAGGAGGCGCCGCGCGTCTTGGCCTGGATCAAGCCGTTTGCGGTTCCGCCGCCAGCAGGGCGCGCAGCCGCGGCACCACATGTTGGACGAACACCTCGTTCTTGCGCGGCAGCGGGTGGCGGTAAGGGTAAACCAGAAAAGCAGGCCAGCAGTCGTGGCTCCAGCCCGGCAACACCGGCACCAACTGGCCGGTGGCGAGAAAGCTGCTGGCCACATAGTGGGGCAGCAGCGCCAGGCCGCAGCCGGCCACCGCGCCGGAAACCAGCGGAGAATACTGATTGCAGCTGAGCACTGGGCGCACCGGCATGCGCACATAGACGCCGTCTTTCTCCAGCGCCCATTCCACTGTCTTGTTGGGCGCCTTGCTGGAATCGTACAGCACGCGGTGCAGGCACAAGTCCTCCGGGTGTTCCAGCCTGGACGCTTGCGCAAGGTAGCCGGGCGAGGCGTAGACGGTTTCGCGCATGAAGCCCAGTGGTTTGGCCACCAGTCCGTCGTCGTAGACATTGCGCGTGCGCACGCAAAAATCCAGCCCTTCGGCCACCGGGTCTTGCAGCCGGTTTTCCACTTGCAACTGCATCTCCAGCCCCGGGTACTGATTGGATAGCTCGGACAAGATGGGCACCAGCAGGAACTGGGCGAAGGCGGACGCGGAGCTGATGACCAGCGGCCCTTCCACGCAATCCTGAACATTGCCCACGTCGCCGCGCACCCGGTCCAGCATCTCGCGCAATTGGCGCGCGTGAACGGCCAGGCGCTGGCCGGCCTCGGTCAGCGCCACCCGCCGGGTATTGCGCAGCACCAGCACCGCGCCCAGCTCCAGCTCCAGTTGCTTGACCAATTGGCTGACGCGGCTTTTGGCGCAGCCTAGCGCGTCGGCCGCCGCGGTGAAGCTGCCGTGGCGGGCCAGCGCGTCGAAGGCCAGAAGAGCATCTGGAGAGGGAGGGTGGTTTGTTTTCATTTCAGAACAGTGTGTGGGTATTTCACGGATTTTATTGTATGGGCATGTAGATTAGCATGCTTGCGTGATCAATAGCAGAACAATTGGAGCGCATCATGGCATTGGGAACCAAGGGGGTGTGGAGTCGGTTTTGGGGGCGGCTGGGCCGTTTGTGGTGGCAAGGGATGCGGGCCCACGCGCAGCGCGCGCTTCGCGACGAAACCGAGGCGCTGGAGCGTGTGAGGTGCGAGGCGTCAAGCGGGGGGCGGCCGTGCGCCAATCCGGTGGATTGCGCGCGGAACCGACGGGTGTTTCATTGACAGTGATGTTGAATCGAGGAGAAACGAAAATGCAGGATACCAGAGCGGTAGTGACGGGGTTTTTGAACGAGGTGCGTTCCGGACGCAATCCGGACGCGGCCGGCGATTATCTGTCGCCCAAGGTATTGGCGCATCAATTGGTGGCGGAGTCGCCGTATACGCTGGAGCGCAGCCCGGCGGATTACGCGGCGCACGTGCGCGAGTTCCTGCGCGACTACGGCGCCTTTGAGCTGAGGGTGGATGAATTACTGGTGGACGGAGACAAGGCGTACGCGCGCTGGACTCAGATGGGGCGAAATCTGGCCGGCAGCGGAGCACCGCTGCGTCAGATCGGCAGCGCCTGCTATCGAGTGGCGGATGGCCGCATTGTCGAGTACTGGATACAAAGCAGCTGAGTCGTTGGCGCTATTTGCATGTGGCGTCTCACTCGTTTAACTTATTGTCATAATTTTGTGTTAATTGCAGGTCAATTAATATCGTCTTTCAGTTTTATCAAACATGGCCGATATTGCATAAATATAATGACCGCCAAGATGACAATAAGGAGCTGTAAATGGGGATGCTTGGACGCAAGCGCCAACTGGCGCTTTGTCTGCTGTTGTTGACGACCCAGGCTTGGGCGGAAGAGGCGGCGCCGGCCGAAGGGTCTCAGCCCAAGACGGTGATCAAGTTGCCGCTGAAGTTGAAGCCGGCGGCGCCCGACGCCCATAAGGCGGAACCGGCCAAGCCGGCAGCGCCGGCGGCGGAACACAAGACCGAAGCCAAGCCGGCCGCCAAGGCGGAGGCCAAGCCCGAAGCGAAACACGCGGAAGCCAAGCCGGCAGAGGCCAAGCCCGCTGAAGCCAAACAGGCCGAATCCAAGCCGCCGGAGAAAATGGAGCCGGCGGTGAAGATGGCGCCTCCGCCGGCGGCCAAGAATTTGAGCGAGCCCAGCCCGGAAGTGCACGCGCCGGTGAAAAAGCGCCGCGCGGCCAAGCCCAAGCGCAAGGCGGTTCCGGCCGAGCACGGCGACGCGCATTCGGCCTCCGAGGCCCAGCAGGTGCGCGGCGTGGTGGACGCCATCGTCGAAGCCAACGCTCGCTATATGAAGTCGCACGACAAAGCCTATTTCGAACGCTTCGCCGAGCATCAGAACCCGCGCGCCACCGTGGTGACCTGCTCGGACTCCCGGGTCCAAACCAACGCCTTCCACGGCGATGCGGTCAACGATTTGTTCATGGTGCGCGACATCGGCAATCAATTGGCCACCGCCGAGGGTTCGGTCGAATACGGGGTGCGGCATTTGCACACTCCCTTGCTGATCATCATCGGCCATGCCGCCTGCGGCGCGATCAAGGCCGCCTCCGGCGACTACGGCGGGCTGGAGCCGGCGATACGCAAAGAGCTGGCCACCATCGATATCCCCAAGGGCATAGACCCCACCAACGGCGCGCTGCTGAACGTCAACAACCAAGTGGAAACCGCGATCATGACCTTCGCCGGCGAGGTGGAGGGGGGCAAGCTGGCGGTGTTGGGCGCGTTCTACGATTTCCGCAACGATCTGAAGCAAGGCTACGGCAAGCTGGTGATCACCAATCTGAACGGCGAGACAGATCCGGCCAAGATCCGCGAAATGACCCGCGCCGGCCAGTTCTTTAAATACAGCTTTATGAAATAGCGGCGCGCCGTTTTTTCGCTTCGCCACCATGGCCGCCTTCAGGCGGCCATTTTATTTGCGCGACGCCGGCGCGGTAGCGCCGTCATTACAGCCGGCGCGCGCTGATTTTCCTTCATGATTCCGGTTGAGACATTTTTTCTCCGCTTAATCCGTATTTGTTTGGCAATGCGCAAAAACGAATATCGTTTTTTCGCTTAGCATGGACTTATCGATGCCGCCGCTACGGTTTCTCGTTTGCGAGCGACAGGGTTTTTCCGTGTTGAGAGCGTATTGATGTAATGCGCTTGCTACAAAAAAGTTTTGAAGCGATGAGAATGAGCGGTGAATGGACAATAATATTGTCTAGATTTAATTTTCATAAATGAAATTAAATGCCACTAATTAGTCATTCTCTAGCCGCGACAGGTTTAACTGTTTGGGAGACTTGAAATGACCGTAGGCAATGAATTGGAATTGGACGCGCTGGTGGCGCGTGTGAAAAAAGCGCAGGCCGCGTTTGCCGGCTTCAGCCAGGAGCAGGTGGACCACATCTTCCGCTCGGCGGCGCTGGCCGCCGCGGACGCGCGGATACCGCTGGCCAAGATGGCGGTGGCGGAAACCGGCATGGGCGTGTTGGAGGACAAGGTGATCAAGAACCACTTCGCCTCCGAATACATCTACAACAAGTACAAGGACGATAAAACCTGCGGCGTGCTGGCCGAGGACGACACCTTCGGCACCATCACCATCGCCGAGCCGATCGGCTTGATCTGTGGCATCGTGCCCACCACCAATCCCACCTCCACCGCCATTTTCAAGGCCTTGATTTCCTTGAAGACGCGCAACGGCATCATTTTCTCGCCGCACCCGCGCGCCAAGCGCTCCACTTGCGAAGCGGCGCGTTTGGTGTTGCAGGCGGCGGTGGCGGCCGGCGCTCCGCCGGATATCATCGGCTGGATAGACGAGCCTTCGGTGGCCTTGTCCAATCAGCTGATGCACCACCCTGACCTCAATCTGATCCTGGCCACCGGCGGGCCGGGCATGGTGCGGGCCGCTTACTCCTCAGGCAAGCCGGCTATCGGCGTCGGCGCCGGCAATACCCCGGCGGTGATAGACGAGACCGCCGACATCAAGCGCGCCGTCGCCTCCATCCTGATGTCCAAGACCTTCGACAACGGCGTGGTCTGCGCGTCGGAGCAGTCCGTCATCATCGTCGACGAAATCTACGAGGCGGTGCGCGAGCGCTTCGCCAAGCACGGCGGCTACATCCTGTCCAAACGCGAAGCGGAGGCGGTGCGCAAGGTGATTCTGCAGGACGGCGGCCTCAACGCCGCCATCGTCGGCCAGAGCGCGGCCAAGATCGCAGCGATGGCCGGCATCGAAACGCCGCCGGCCACCAAGGTGCTGATCGGCGAAGTCAGCGATGTATCCGCCGCCGAAGCCTTTGCCCATGAAAAACTGTCGCCGACATTGGCGATGTACCGCGCCAGCGACTTCATCGACGCTTGCGACAAGGCCGCGGCGCTGGTGGCGATGGGCGGCATCGGCCACACCTCGGCGCTGTACACCGATCAGGACTTGCAAGGAGAGCGCATCCGCTACTTTGGCGACAAGATGAAAACCGCGCGCATCCTGATCAACACGCCGTCCTCGCAAGGCGGCATCGGCGATCTCTACAACTTCAGCCTGGCGCCGTCGCTGACCCTGGGCTGCGGCTCCTGGGGCGGCAACTCTATCTCGGAAAACGTAGGCCCCAAACACCTGATCAACAAGAAGACCGTGGCCAAGAGGGCCGAAAACATGCTGTGGCATAAGCTGCCCAAGTCCATTTATTTCCGCCGCGGCTGCCTGCCGGTGGCGCTGGAAGACCTGTCCGGCAAACGCCGCTGCCTGATCGTCACCGGCCAGTATCTGTTCGACAATGGTTTCGTGGACGAGCCTATCCGTCTGCTGAAGAAAATGGGTTTGGAGGTGGAGGTGTTCTTCGAGGTGCCTGCCGATCCGACGCTGGCGGTGGTGCGCAAGGGCGCGGACCTGGCGCATGCTTTCAAGCCTGACGTGATCATGGCTTTGGGCGGCGGGTCGCCGATGGACGCGGCCAAGATCATGTGGGTGATGTATGAGCATCCGGAAGTGCATTTCGAAGACTTGGCGCTGCGCTTCATGGACATCCGCAAACGGATTTACCAGTTCCCTAAACTGGGGCGCAAAGCGGAGTTGGTGGCGGTGCCCACCACCTCCGGCACCGGTTCGGAAGTGACGCCGTTCGCCGTGGTCACCGATGAGAACACCGGGGTCAAATACCCGATCGCCGACTACGAACTGACGCCGAACATGGCCATCGTCGACGCCAACCTGGTGATGAACATGCCCAAGTCGCTGACCGCCTTCGGCGGCATCGACGCGGTGACTCATGCGCTGGAAGCCTACGTTTCTGTGATGGCCAACGAGTATTCGGACCCGCAGGCCTTGCAGGCGCTGAAGCTGTTGAAGGATTACCTGCCGTCCGCCTATCGCAGCGGCGCCGGCGATCCCAAGGCGCGCGAGCAGGTGCACAACGCCGCCACCATCGCCGGCATCGCCTTCGCCAACGCTTTCCTCGGCGTTTGCCATTCGATGGCGCACAAGATTGGCGCCGAATTCGGCCTGGCCCACGGCCTGGCCAACGCGCTCTTGATCAGCAATGTGATTCGCTACAACGCCGCCGATGTGCCGACCAAGCAGACCGCCTTCAGCCAGTACGACCGGCCCAAGAGTGTGGCGCGCTATGCTGAAATCGCCCGCCACCTGGGGCTGGAAGCCAGCCGCGACCACGAGCGGGTGGAGAAGCTGATCGAATGGGTGGACGCGCTCAAGCGCACGCTGGACATTCCGGCGTCCATTCAGGCCGCCGGTGTGGCCGAGGCGGACTTCCTGGCCAAGGTGGACTTGCTGGCGGAAGCCGCTTTCGATGACCAGTGCACTGGCGCCAACCCGCGCTACCCGCTGATCAGCGAATTGAAGCAGCTGCTGTTGGACAGCTATTACGGCCGCGCCTACAAGGAAAGCTGGGAGCGCGAAGCGGGCGCGGAAGCCAAGCCCGAGGAGCGCCCGGCCAAGGGCAAGCTCAAGGCGGTGTGAGCCCCGCAGCCGCCCTTCAAGCCGCCGCGCGTCAGCCCGGCGGTTTTTTCTTTGCGCAACGGCCCGGCTCAGTATTTGAAATAGCCTATGGTCTGTGCCAACTCCACCGCCTGCTCGCTCATGCCGCGCGCGGTGGCGGTCAGTTGTTCCGACGCCGCGGCGTTGGCTTGCATCGACCGGCTGATTTCGCTGACGCCCTGATTGATCTGTTCCACCTGCAGCGCTTGCTGGTTGGATGACTGGTTGATGTCTTGCACGAAGCTGGCTGTGCTTTGGATCGTGGGCAACATCTGGTTGAACAGTTCGCCGGCATGTTCGGCGCGGCGCACGCTGCTTTGCGTCAGCTGGCTGATTTCCTTGGCCGCCTGCTGACTGCGCGCCGCCAGCTTGCGCACTTCTCCGGCCACCACAGCGAAGCCGCGGCCGTGTTCGCCGGCGCGCGCGGCCTCTATCGCCGCATTCAGCGCCAGCAGATTGGTTTGATAGGCGATATCGTCGATGATCAGTACTTTATTGGCGATATCCCACATCGCGGCGATGGTTTCGTCCACCGCTTGGCCACCAGCCGCCGCATGCCTGCTGCTGTCGCTGGCCATCTGGTTCGTGGTGCGGGCATCGTCCCGATTCTTCCACACGAAAGCGGAGATCTGTTCGAGACTGGCGCTGTTCTTGTCGATGTTGTTGGCCTGCTCTGCCGCTTGCTGGCTCAGTGTGTCCACTGCCTGGCTGATCTGACGCGCGGCGTTGGCCAGGTCCGAGGAGAAGGCGTCGATATGTCCCAGAATGCCGGCCAGCTTAGCCACCAGCCGGCGCGTGGATTCTGCCAGATCGCCCAGCTCGTCCTGGCTGGTGTAGCGCGGAGGTGCGGTCAGATCGCCATCGGCGATGGCGTGCAGGGCTTGGCTCACTTCGCGGATGGGCTGATGCAGCAGGCGGCGCACCAGCAGGGACAGCACCATGACGGTGACCAGATCCAGCAGCAGGATTTCCGCCGATACCCGCCACAGTACCGCGTGCAGTTTCTCGCGGATTTCTTCCGTGGACACTTGCAGGCTTAGTTTGCCGACAGTGCGCGCGGTCGCGCCGTCGTGAAAGACCACGATGCGTTCGCGGGTCATATCCGCATCAGAGGCCGGCTTTCCGACGCGAAGCAGCGAGCCGTCGGCCTCGCGGCGGTAACCTGCGAACGGCGCGCCGTTGGCGTCGCGGACGAAAATGCCGCGGAGCGCGCGTTTTCCCATCTCCGCCTCCAGCACCCGCAAGCCTTGGGCGCTGTCGAAATTCCACATCGGCCCGGCCAGGTTTGTCGCCAGCCGCACGCCGATCGCGGCGATTTCGCTGTCCAGCGCCTGGCGCAATTCCTGTTGGGTGCGCCAGTAGTCCAGCGCGCCGAACGCCGCCAGCAGGACGGACATGATGAGCATGAAGGCCAGGTTGAGCTTCAGGCTGAGGCTGTGGTGCCGCATAGGTGCATGCTCCCGGCTCGATAAACCGATTCAACGCTTTATTGATAGCACCTGTCGGCTTTGGTAGGACTATTGGATGCCGAAGATCAAGATCGGTGGTGTGCTGTGCGCAGGGGGATGTTGGCGCCGATGCGGGGGAATCGGCATTAAGAGTCGTATTTATGCTTCTTGCGCGTATCTATATTCTGAAACATGACATGACAAAGGTCTTGAGGTAATCTCCTGCCCCATGTGTTATGGGTTACAACGACAATCCCAAGCCATAACATCGGCGGCGGCGCTGCCCTTGAACCTGTTTACGACCTGCTGGTGTTGCGGAGCGTTACACCGTGAGTGCCTTTTCCGAAATGCTCTCCCGAGATCGTGAACAGGCTCTAAGAACGTGTTTACGATCTCGCGAGCAAGAGCGAGACAAGGCGAAAACGACCGAAAAAGCGGAATGTACTCGTGGTACATGAGCATTTTTAGGGTGTTTTCAATGCTGTATCGCCGAAGCGGAGCAGATGGTAAACGGGTTCTAAGCGCCAAGGCCTCAACCCTTACGCAATACAAAGACAGTTAAAGGAGCAACTATGCAACCTGCTCAGGACTCCCTGCACAGGGGACTGGAAGAGCGGCATATCAACCTCATGGCTCTTGGCGCCACCATTGGCGTCGGCCTGTTTCTGGGGTCGGCCACCGCCATCAAAATGGCCGGCCCCGCCATCATGCTGGCTTACGCCCTAGGCGGCTTCGCCATCTTCCTGATCATGCGCGCGCTGGGAGAAATGGCCATTCATAACCCGGTGGCCGGATCGTTTAGCCGTTACGCGCTGGATTACCTCGGCCCCTTGGCCGGCTACCTGACTGGCTGGAACTATTGGTTTCTGTGGCTGGTGACTTGCATGGCGGAAATCACCGCCGTCGGCGTCTACATGGGTATCTGGTTCCCGGACATTCCGGCCTGGTATTGGGCCCTGGCCGCGCTGGTGGCCATGGGCGGCGTCAACTTCATCGCGGTCAAGGCCTATGGCGAATTCGAGTTCTGGTTCGCACTGATCAAAATCGTCACTATTGTGTTGATGATCATCGGCGGCCTGGGCATGATCGTGTTCGGCCTGGGCCACGGCGGGGTGGCCACCGGCATCTCCAATCTATGGAGTCACGGTGGCTTCATGCCCAACGGCTTCAGCGGCGTGCTGATGTCGCTGCAAATGGTGATGTTCGCTTATTTGGGCGTGGAAATGCTGGGCCTGACCGCCGGCGAAGCCAAGAACCCGAAAAAAGCGCTGGCTCGCGCGGTGGATTCGGTATTCTGGCGCATTCTGATTTTCTACATCGGCGCGCTGTTCGTCATTCTGGCTATTTACCCGTGGAATGAACTGGGCACCCGCGGCAGCCCCTTCGTGCTGACTTTCGAGCAGTTGGGCATCCCCGCCGCCGCCGGCATCATCAACTTCGTGGTGCTCACCGCCGCGCTGTCTTCGTGCAATAGCGGTATTTTCAGCACCGGCCGCATGTTGTACAACCTGGCCCAGCAACAGCAGGCGCTGCCTGTGTTCGCCAAGGTGTCGCGCCAAGGCGTGCCGGTGTTCGCCTTGCTGATGTCGGTATTCGCGCTGCTGATGGGCGTGCTGCTCAACTACCTGGCGCCCAAGGAGGTATTCACCTGGTTGACCGCGATTTCCACCTTTGGGGCGATCTGGACCTGGGTGATCATTCTGCTGGCCCAACTGCGCTTCCGTCGCACTCTGAGCCGCGAGCAGCTGGCGGCGCTGGCCTACAAGATGCCGTTTTGGCCGTATGGTTCTTACATCGCAATGGGATTCTTGATCCTAGTGGTGGGCTTGATGGCTTATTTCCCGGACACTCGCATCGCCTTGATTATTGGCCCGGGTTGGCTGGCCTTCCTTGTGGTGGCCTACTATCTGCTGGGCTACCACAAGCGCAGCGCCGAGGAAGTGGCGCGGCTGGCGCAAAACGCCCGCTGACGTTTGCCCGCTTCCAGCCGCAATGAAAAACCCGCTCGCAAGGAGCGGGTTTTTTGCGTCTCAACGCGGCAGCCAGCTGCCGCGTAGCGAGTAATCTCCCGGCTGCTGCCGGGTGGGGCCGCTGAGCGGATGAGCCGGCGGGGGGGCGTGTTGCTCGCAATTGCTCTGGCCGAAGCAACGCGGCAGCGGGTTGAAGCCGGCGCTGGGGCAACCCGGGGGCGGGTTGATGCCGATGCAATGCTGCATCCGCTCTCTTTGCCTCCGTTCCCGCAAGCTGGGCGTGCTCAGATCCGCTTTGACCGAAAAATCAGGGCCGGCGTCCAGGTCTTTCAACTGCACCGCGCTTTTGAACTTGAGCGGCTTGTTCTTTTTATCCGTCGGCTTCATTGATGGTTTGGCGCGAGCGTCCCACGGGTCTTTCAAGGCGAAGTCGTAAGAAGGCAGGGGAGCCGCCGTCAGGCTCGCGCTCAAGGCGGCCAGCGACAGCAATAGGGCGTGTCTACACTGCATGATGAATCTTTGTCCTGCGATGGCAATGCCGCCGACGCCCGGCTGCTGCCAGGCAGGGAGGGGCGCGCGGAATGCTCTTGTTGGGGGATCTGGCTGGCGCGGCGGTAGCCGCGGTGGCTGTGCGCCGCTCACCGAAATTTCAATGGGAGCGGGCGGATGCTTTTTATAACATCAAAGTTTTTCAGCTGGCAATAAGATGCAATGACATGTGAAGCCGAGCGCGGCTTAATCTGGAGGACGCGGCTTCGGCTGTTCATGCTCATGGAGACCCTAAATGGCGCATTATCTGGTGGAACTGTACAGCCCAAAGCCGGCTTGGCTGGCTTTGAGTTTTTTGCACCGCACCGATTTCCTGGACCAAGTCAAAACTAATATCGAGGCGCTGCCTGGCCTGGGCATTCAATTGCTGACTTTAAGCCAGATTTCCGCCGACGCGGATCAGGCTGTGCCCTATCGTTTCCTGGGCGTGTGGAGCCTGCCGAGCCAAGAGGCCTGCGAGGCGATGCTGGCCGGTATCCGCGCCAGCGGTTGGTACGATTATTTCGACCACGTCAACGCGGTGGGCGCGGCCGGCGGCGTGGACGTTCATCTGGCGGACCTGCTGCAGGTCAAGTAAGGCAGGCCGCGGGTTGCCGGCTCATAGGCGGCCAGGATGTGTTCGAAGGCTCCGCTAGATTCGGGCATGGGGGGCTCCGGCAGGCGCGGACTTGGCCGGCCGCTGTACCCCCACGAAAACCCGCAATGCCATTGGTTGCGAGAGCGGCAACCGTTTTTCAGGAATATTTGGCTGCGATGTAGCTACGGCAGAAGCGTGCGGTCATGCCCGCGATCAGCGCGCTGGCGTCGTCGATATCGGTGAGCGCGCGCTTGGGCGGCGGGTTCTCCGACGCGCCGTGACGGGCGTAGATGCCCAGGATGCTGGTGTTGTTGCAGGCGGCGGTGAACAGGCTGAGCTGCTCCGGGTCGGCGAAGGCGTCGATGTCCTTGGCGTAGTGTTTGACGCTGTCCAGTATCTTGTACAGCGTGCTCCAGGCCAGCACATTTTCCAGCGTGGTGTTGGTGGAGATCAGCCCCAGCAGGAACAGCAGATCGCGCAGGCAGGGGTCGTGCTTGGCCAGGTAGAGCAGATAGGACGGGTAGCGTTGGCGGGAATTCTCGTAGCGGGTGTGAATCTGGTCGATCCTGGGGTTGTGGCTGAACGGTTCTTCTTCGATCCGGTGGGCGCTGATGGGATAGCGGCAGCCGTTTTCGTAAGCGCTGAAGCCCAGAAACTGGACCGGCATGCTGCTGACGCTGGTCGTTGAGCAGCAGCTGCAAGAGACGTTGGGAAACGTGCTCGGGGTCGTCCAGTTCGTCGATATGACGAGAATAGGCGTAGAACTGCATGCCGATGTGGTCGTTTTCGTAGCCCAGATCGATGTCGTTGCCGAAGAAATTATGGGCGAGGTCGGGATAGTAGCCGCTGGCGGCGACGGTGATTTCCCACTTGTGTACCGGCGACATGAAGCTTCCCTGGCTGCGGTAAGAAGCTGTTCAAAGTCTGCTGCGCTTCGTGAAGCGTTGCACGGTGAGTACAAACTCAAAATGCTTATGTGCCACTCGTACACTCCGCTTTTTCGCTTGTTTTCGCCTTGCCTCGCCCTTGCTCGCGAGATCGTAAACAGACTCAAAGACGAATGGGCAAGACGCGCTTGGCGTTATTTCCCGCGCCGGATGCTAGCGCAGTTAAATATCAAATGAGTAAACGTTTTGGCATCTCAAGCGAATCGTCATTGTTTTGCGGCTTGGCGCCGCGGGGATATTCAGGCTGCGCCGAAGCTCTGGCGAACGGGGGCCACGGCCCCCATTCGCTTTTGGCTGCGCAGCTTGGGTTCAGAACAAGCTGGGCTGCGCGCCTTGTGGATGGTCAATCACAGCCTCGGTGCTGCCTTCGGCCAGAAGCAGGCTGACGCGTTCGTGGTTGCGGAGCTTTTTCGGGGACTTGACCGCGGTGCCGTCCTGTTTTTGCACGATGGCGTAGCCGCGGGCCAGCACCGCTTCAGGGTTGAGCGCCAACAGGGTGGCGGCCAGGGTGTCCAGCTTCTGCGTTTGCCGGATGAGCAGGTCTTGGCGCGCGCGTTGCAACCGGGTTTGCAAACGGTCCATGGCTTGGGCTGCATGCACCAGGTCCGGCCGCCGGCGCTGCAGCTTGCTGTCCGCCAGTTGCAGCGCCCAGCGCCGTTGTTCGAACAGACCGCTCAGCCGGCGTTGCAGCCGTTCTTGCTGGCGCTGGAGCGTCTCGCGCTGGCGTTGCAGCTTTTCGCCCGGATGAGCCAGCCGACGCGCCAGGTAATCCAGTTGCTGAGACTTGTCGGTGAGCAGGCGGCCGAGTGCGCGTTCCAGGCCGCGCTTGGCGGTTTCGAGCTGAGCGTTCAGGTGTTCGCGGCTGGGGGAAACCAGTTCCGCGGCGGCGGTGGGCGTGGGGGCTCGCTTGTCGGCGACGAAGTCGCAGATGGTGAAGTCGGTTTCGTGGCCGACGCCGCTGACGGTGGGAATGGGGCTGGCGGTCACCGCGCGGGCGACGATTTCCTCGTTGAACGACCACAGGTCTTCAATGCTGCCTCCGCCGCGGCAGACGATGAGCACGTCCACCTCGCGCCGTTCGCCGGCGCGGCGGACGGCGTCGGCCACTTGCTGGGCAGAGCCTTCACCCTGCACCTGGGCCGGGTAGAGAATCACCGGGATGCCGGGCATGCGCCGGCGCAGGGTGCTGACCACGTCGCGCAAGGCGGCAGCGGCCGGCGAGGTGACGATGCCGATGGCGGCTGGGTGGGCAGGCAAGGGGCGCTTGTTCGCGGGATTGAACAGGCCCTCGGCTTGCAGCTTGGCCTTGAGCTTTTCAAAGGCCTCGTACAGGCGGCCCAGGCCGGCGGAACGCATCTGATCGACGTTGATCTGGAAGTCGCCGCGGGCCTCGTACAGGGTGACGGTGCCCTTGAGCTCCACCTGCATGCCTTCGGCCGGGCGGAAGGGCAGTTGCGACACCTTGCCGCGGAACATCACGCAGCGGACCTGGGCGCCGCCGTCCTTCAAGGAGAAATAGGCGTGCCCGGACGCGGCCAGGGTGAGGTTGGAGATCTCTCCGCCTATCCACATCGGCGGTAGTCCGCTTTCCAGCAGATCGCGCGCCATGCGGTTGAGGGAGGAGACGCTGATGACGTCGTTCTGGGGTGCGGTAAAAAACATGGTTGTCAAGTGATCCACAGCGGTGGGTGGAAAATATTTTCAGCTAAAGCGAGTTGCAGCTTGGCTTGCGTAGCGTTTGATATCTCTAAAAAATTCAACAAAATCAATAACTTGATTGTTTTCTTATCCAGGGCGGGCTCCGGCCCAAAACGGCTTGGCGCTTGGCTTGAGAGCATATTTGCACAGTTTTATCAACAAAGTTATCCACAGGGTTTTCGGTTTCAATCCTGTGACGTTAATTTTTCCTGTAAAAACAAGGGGCAAGGCTTTTTGCCTCAGAGTCGCTGTCCTCGTTTGTCTTGATATTGCTCAAGTAAGCGCTTTCTTCTTTCGTCCGGGGCGGATGCCGACGGCTTGGTTTTGCCGGACGGTTATGCTTTTGGCTTGACCGTCGCTGGTGCACCGAAGGAAAGATTCATGATCCGTCGCGAGATCGTGAACCTCTTCTTCAGATCGGCTAACAACAATCAGTTTCACGGCTGAGGCAAGGCGGTGCAACGCAAGATCAGACGTTTTGTTGGCCGCTCTTAGAACGTGTTTACGATCTCGCGAGCAAAAGCGAGACAAGGCGAAAACGGCTGAGAAAGCGGAATGTACGAGTGGTACATGAGCATTTCGAAGCGGTTTTCAACGCCGTATCGCTGCAGCGCAGCAGATCGTAAACAGGTTCTTAGGCGCTCAGCTCCTTCAGCAGTTCCTTGACCCTGACCACGCGCAGCGCCACGTCCTGGATATCGGCCTCCACGCGCAGCTTGTCCTGGCCCGCCAGCCGGTAATTGCGCTTGGTTTGCAGCAACTGGATGATCTTCATAGGGTCTATCGGCGGGTTCTTGACGAAATGAACCTGAATGGCTACCTCGCTGGCGTCCAGCTTTTGCACGCCCAGCGGCTTGGCCAGCAGGCGCAGGCGGTGGCTGTCTATCAGGGTCTTGACGGTTTGCGGCGGCAAACCGAAGCGGTCGATCAGCTCTTCGTGAATGTCGTCGATTTCCTGCTCGCTCTCGCAGGTGGCCAGCCGCTTGTACAGCACCAGCCGTTCGTGCACGTCGGGGCAATAACCGTCCGGCAGCAGCGCCGGGCTGTGCATATTGATTTCAGTGGTGACGCCCAGTGGCGCGTCTAGGTCCGGAGTGCGTCCTTTTTTGAGGTCGCGCACCGCCTGTTTGAGCATTTCGGTGAACAGAGAGAAACCCACTTCCTGCATTTCGCCGGATTGGCCTTCGCCCAGCACCTCGCCGGCGCCGCGGATTTCCAGGTCGTGCATCGCTAGGTAGAAGCCCGCGCCCAGCTCCTCGGACATCTGGATGGCCTCCAGCCGTTTCATCGCGTCTTTGGTGATGCCTTCCGGCGTCAGCAGATAGGCATAGGCCTGGTGGTGGCTGCGGCCGACGCGGCCGCGCAGCTGGTGCAGCTGGGCCAGGCCGAACTTGTCGGCCCGATTGATCAGAATGGTGTTGGCGTTGGGGATGTCGATGCCGGTTTCAATGATGGTAGAGCACAGCAGCACATTGAAGCGCTGCTGCAGGAAGTCGCGCATCACTTGTTCCAGCTCGCGCTCGCGCAATTGACCGTGGGCCACGCCAATGCGTGCTTCCGGCACCAGTTCCGCCAGTTTTTCCCGCATGTTTTCTATGGTGTCCACCTCATTGTGCAGGAAGAAAACCTGGCCGCCGCGCTTGAGTTCGCGGAGTACCGCTTCGCGTATCACGCCGTTGGCCATCGGGCTGACAAAGGTTTTCACCGCTAGCCGGCGGCTGGGGGCGGTGGCGATGACGGAGAAGTCGCGCAACCCTTCCAGCGCCATTGACAGGGTGCGCGGAATCGGCGTCGCGGTCAGCGTCAGCACGTCCACATTGGCGCGCAACCGTTTGAGCTGTTCTTTCTGGCGCACGCCGAAACGGTGCTCCTCATCGATAATAACCAGGCCCAGGTTCTTGAATTGGATGTCCGGCTGCACCAGCTTGTGGGTGCCGATGACGATGTCGACGCCGCCGTCGGCCAGGCCGGCCAGCGAGGCCTTGCTTTCCTTGGCGCTGCGGAAGCGGGAGAGTTCTGCGATTTTCACCGGCCAGTCGGCAAAGCGGTCGGAGAAATTCTGGAAATGCTGTTCCGCCAGCAGGGTGGTGGGCACCAGCACTGCCACCTGTTTGCCGCCAAGGACAGCGACGAAGGCGGCGCGCAGCGCCACTTCGGTCTTGCCGAAGCCGACGTCGCCGCAGACCAGCCGGTCCATCGGCTTGCCGGAGCACATGTCTTGAACCACGGCTTCGATGGCGCTGGCCTGGTCCGGGGTTTCTTCGAAGCCGAAACCGGCGGCGAAGGCGTCGTAGTCTTGATGGGACAGGCTGAAGCTGTGGCCTTCCCGCGCGGCGCGTTGCGCGTAAAGGTTGAGCAGTTCCGCGGCCGTGTCGCGGGCTTTTTCCGCGGCGCGTTTCTTGGCTTTTTCCCAGGCTGGATTGCCCAGCTTGTGCAGGTGGATCTGGTCCGCCGCGCCGCCGGCGTAGCGGGAGATCAGGTGCAGTTGGCTGACGGGCACATAGAGGGTGGCGCTGTCCGCGTACTCCAGTTGCATCAGTTCGGTTTCGCCTTCGCCCAGGTCCATGGACACCAGGCCCACGTAGCGGCCGATGCCGTGCTGCTCATGCACCACCGGATCCCCCGCCTTGACTTCGGCCAGGTCGCGCAGCATGGAGTCGGAACCGGCGCGCGCGCTTTTGCGGCGGGTGTGGCTGCGCGCCACATGTTGGTACAACTCGGATTCGGTGACTACGGCGATGCCGGCGCCGGGCAGGGCGAAACCGGTGTAGAGCGGTGCCACGCAGAGCGCCAGCGGCATCTCGCCGGCGATGAATTCGGCCCAGCCGTCCACCGGGCGCGGCTTAATGCCGTGCTCTTGCAGGAACTGGTGGACGGTTTCGCGGCGGCCCAGGCTTTCCACTGTAATCAGGATGCGCTGACGGCCGCTGCGGATGAAGGCGTCCAGCTTGTGCAGTGGCTGCTCGGCGCGGCGCTCCACCGCCAGCTCCGGCAGCGGGGCGCAGCCTTCCGCGAGCTCGCCGTCGCCGGCCAGTTCGATGCGGGCGTAGGGTTTGAGCCGCGCCATCAGTTCGTCCGGGCGCAGGAAAATGTCGGCCGGCGGCAGTACCGGGCGTTCCAGATCGCCGCGCGCCATGTCGTAGCGGCTTTCCACGTCTTGCCAGAAGACGTTGGCGGCGTGTTGCACATCATGGTGCAACACAATCAGCGCGTCGTCGCCCAAGTAGTCGAACAGAGTGGCGGTGTCGTCGAAGAACAGCGGTAGGAAGTATTCGATGCCGGCCGGCCACAGGCCTTGAGAGACGTCTTTATAGATGCGGCTTTTGCTGGGGTCGCCTTCGATGCGTTCGCGGTAGCGCTGGCGGAAGGCGGTGACGCCGCTTTCATCCGCCGGGTACTCGCGCGCCGGCAGCATCCGGATTTCCGGTACCGGGTACAGGGTACGCTGGTTGTCCGGATCGAAGGTGCGCAGGCTGTCGATTTCGTCGTCGAACAGATCGATGCGGTAAGGCAGCGCCGAGCCCATTGGGAACAGATCGATCAAGCCGCCGCGGATGGAGAATTCTCCCGGGGCCATCACCTGAGTGACGTGGTGGTAGCCGGCGGTGACCATATTGGCGCGCAGCTGTTCCACGTCCAGCCGCTGCTTGGTCTGCAGGAAAAAGGTGCGTCCCAGCAAATAGCTTATCGGCGCCAGCCGCGTCATCGCAGTGCCGACCGGGGCGATGATCACATCGCATTCGCGCTGATGGATCTGCCACAAGGTGGCCAGCCGTTCGCTGACCAGTTCGCCGTGGGGGGAGAAGTGGTCGTAGGGCAGGGTTTCCCAGTCCGGCAGTAGCGCCACGCGCAGCGAGGGCGCAAAGAATGGGGCCTCGGCTTGCAGGCGTTGGGCGGATTGCGCGTCGGCGGCGAGGATGAGCAGCGGACGCCGCTGGGCTGCGAGGCGGGCGACGATGTTGGCGTCCAGCCCGGCGGGCAGGCGTCCGTGACGAGTTTTCTGACTGGCGGGAGGTATCCGCGGGAGATTATCCAACATGCTGCTTCACTAGTTTTGGCGGTTTCGGGATTATAGCAGCCGTCCGCCGCGCGCCGTTCGCTGGGCTTGCGCAAGGTCGGCGCGGCTTGTGTTCGGCGGGGTGAATATTTTCATCGGCATTGTCTGGCTGCATCCGGCAATTGCATATATTGTATGTCAGCCGGGTGGTTTTGTTTTTCATTTGGCATATATGCATTTGATTTTTTAATGCAAAGTTAATTGCGGCGCGCGGCAGAGTGCCGGCGCGAACGGGGGCGGGGTGGTGTGACAGTCGGATCGGCTTGCCGGGACGCGGCGGTGTTTCTCGGGTTTTTGGCGTGCACGGCATTCTGGCCGCGCGAGCCGGTATTGGGGTTTTCGCTGGCGGCCTTTCTGGCTCACGGCGTATGGAGTTATCGTCTTTTGCGTCGCGGTTGGCGGCAGTCCTGGTGGTGGCCGCTGGCCGCCGCCGCGCTGGCCGCTCAATGGTCGTCGCCGCAATGGGCCGCTCTGCTGCTGATCAGCCTGTATGCGTTGGCGCCCGGTCTGTACGCGGCCGGCTTGCGCGGAGGGCTGGCGGTGCGTCAGCCGGCGGACTTGTTGCGGCTGCTGCTGCGCTTGGCCTGCTATCCGTCGGTTCTGCTGGCCGGTTTGGCCGCCGGCGCCGGATGGCGCTGGTTCGGCATGGAGGGTTTGTGGTCGTGGGCGGCGCAGGCTTGGGGCGTGTCCGGGCTGGCCCTGTCCTTGTGCGTGCCGCCGGCCTTGTATGCGTCCGGCGCAACGCCGACGCGGCGTCAGGTGTTGGAAACCGGCCTGATCCTGGCTTTGGCCTGCGTGGCGTGGCTTAGCCTGCTGGGCAGTAGCCTCGCTTATTCGCTGCCCTGCCAACTGGTGTTCTTTCCTCTGATGTTGTGGGCTGCTTTCCGCGTGGGTTTTCGCGGCGCGGCGCTGGTGGGGGCCTGGGTGCTCGGTCTGTTGTCGCTGTACGTGCTGGCGCCGGAGTTGACCATGCACGCTAGCGCGCTTAACGGCGCCAGCGAGGTGGCGCTGACCTTGGCCTTGAGTTGCGCGACTCTGCTGGTATCGGTGTTGGCCGATGGCCATCGCCAGAACGAGAGCGCGCTGCGTGAATTTCGCGCCAGAGTGGAATCCCTGGTCAACAACAGCCCCAATATGATGTCGCTGAAGGGTCTGGACGGCAGCTTTCTGCTGGCCAACGCCGCCTATGCGCGGCGGGTGGGCCGCTCGCCTCAGGGCATGCAGGGCTTGACGGTGGAAGAGCTGTTCGACGCGGCGGACGCCGCGCAAATTCGCGCGCAGGACGCGGTGGTGCTGTCCTGCCTGGAGCCGCGCCAGTTTGAAGAGAGCTTCTTGTTCAATGGGGTGCTTAGCCATTTGCTGGTCACCAAGTTTCCCCTGTTCGACGCTCATGGCCGCCCGGCCGGGGTGGGCAGCGTGGATACCGACATCACTCAGACCCGCCAGGAACAAAAGGCCAAGCGGGAGACGGAGGAGCGTTACCGCGCGCTGGTGGAGCAATCGCTGGTGGGCATCTACATCTTGCAGGACGAGAAGCTGATCTACGCCAACCCCAAGCTGGCCGCCATCGTCGGCTATCAGCCCAAGGAGCTGGAAGGCATGCCGATGGACCTGTTGCTGGTGCCGGGCGAGGCGGTGCGCATCCGCAAGCAGATCGTCAAGCGCTACCGCGAGAACATCGCGGTGCTGCAGTACGGCACCCGCGCGGTGCGCAAGGACGGCGTGGTGGTGGACGTGGAGATCCACAGCCGCTTGTTCGATTACGAGGGCAAGAAGGCCATCATCGGCGTGGTGATGGATATTTCCGAACGGTTGGCGGCGGACGCCAATCTGCGGCTGGCGGCCAAGGTGTTCGAAAACTCGGCGGAAGGCATTCTGCTGATGGACGCCGAGGCGCGCATCATCGCGGTCAACCACGCTTTCAGCCGGATCACCGGTTACGCCGAGGCCGAGGCGCTGGGCAAGGTGTCGCGCATCTTTGGAGATCAGAAGCAGCTGGGCCGGCAGGCGATGCTGGAAGCGCTGGCGGACCGCGGCCATTGGCAGGGCGAGATGCAGGACCGCCGCAAGAGCGGCGAGTGGTATCCGGCAGAGCTGGCGATCTCGGCGGTGCGCGACGCCGGCGGCGCGCTCAGCAACTACGTGGCGGTATTTTCCGACATCACCTTGCGCAAGCAATCCGAGGAACGCTTGCAGTTTCTGGCCAATCACGATCCGCTGACGCAACTGCCCAACCGCAGCAGCCTGACCGCGCGGCTGGACGAAGCCATCATCAGCCTGGATTGCGCCAGCGGCTCGCTTGCGGTGATGTTCATCGATCTGGACCGTTTCAAGCTGATCAACGACTCCTTCGGCCATCAGGCCGGAGACGAATTGTTGCGCGAGACGGCGCTGCGTTTGCAGCGGGCGGTGGGCGCGCGGGGTTTGCTGGCGCGGCTGGGCGGCGACGAGTTCACCCTGGTGATGACAGGGTTCAAGGACGCCGCCGCCCTTGTGGCCGCCGCAGAAGACACGCTGGCGGCGCTGGGCCAGCCGCTGCGGCTGGAAAACCACGAGGTCTACGTCACCGGCAGCATAGGCATCAGCGTCTATCCCAACGATGGCACCGACGCCCAGACCCTGCTCAAGAACGCGGACGTGGCGATGTACCGCGCCAAGGAGGCGGGCAAGAACACCTATCAGTTCTTCGCCGCGGAAATGAACACCCAGACCTTCGAACGCCTGCTGCTGGAGAACGGCCTGCGGTTGGCGCTGGAGCGCGGCGAACTGGAGCTGCACTACCAGCCGCAGGTGGACGCGGTCAGCCGCCGGGTGCTGGGCGCGGAAGCGCTGATCCGCTGGCGCCATCCGCAACTGGGTCTGGTGCCGCCGGGCCGCTTCATCCCGCTGGCGGAGGAAACCGGCCTGATCAAACCCATCGGCGACTGGGTGCTGCAAGAGGCCTGCCGCCAGTTGGCGGCCTGGGACCGTCAGGGCCTGACGGTGCCGCGGCTGGCGGTGAACCTGTCCGCGCGCCAGTTTGAACAGCAGATGCTGCCGTTCAAGGTGGCGGACGCGCTGAGGGCCGCGGGCCTGTCCGCCGCGCGGCTGGAGCTGGAAATCACCGAAAGCATGATCATGCTCAACCCGGTGGAGGCGGTGCGCCAACTGGGCGAGTTGAAGGCCTTGGGCGTGGGCTTGTCCATCGATGATTTCGGCACGGGTTATTCCTCATTGTCCAATCTGAAGCGTTTCCCGCTGGACACTTTGAAGATTGATCAATCCTTCGTTGAAGGCTTGCCGGACGACGGCGACAACGCCGCCATCGCCGAGGCCATCCTGGCGATGGCGCGCAAGCTGCAATTCCAGGTGGTGGCGGAGGGGGTGGAGAGCGAGCGCCAGGCGCAATTCCTTACCAGCAAGGGGTGCGCCTTGCTGCAGGGCTATCATTTCGGCCGCCCGGTGCCGGCGGCGGAATTGCCTGCCTTGCTGGCCGGCATCGTCGCCGTGGGCGAGCAGCGGCAACTGGAGCTGATGTCCGGCGTGGAGGTGCTGGGCAGCTGAAAGCAAGCCGGTTTTGCCCTGAACCGCCGCGCGCTCTAAAATGGCGGGATTGTCATTAGAGAATCGCCATGAGCAACAAACGCCTGATCCACGGCTTTCACGCCATCAATGCCCGTTTGTGGCAGAACCCCAAGAGCCTGCTGGAAATCTGGCTGGCCGGCGGCCGCCACGACGCCCGCGCCAAGGCGGTGATAGACAAGGCCGCCGAGGAAGGCATCAAGCTGCACATCGTCGACAAGGAGCGCCTGGACAGCATGACCGGCAACGCCCGCCACCAGGGCGTGGCGGCCACCATAGACGCCAGCCGCAATTTCGTGCACCTGGACGACGTGCTGGATAATCTGAGCGAGCCGGCCTTGCTTCTGATTCTGGACGGCGTGACTGATCCACACAATCTTGGCGCCTGCCTGCGGGTGGCGGACGCGATGGGCGCGCACGCGGTGATCGCGCCCAAGGACCGTTCCGCCGGCCTCAACGCCACTGTGTCCAAAGTAGCGTGTGGCGCGGCGGAAGTGATTCCCTATATCACGGTCACCAATCTGGCGCGCACTTTGCGAGACCTGAAAGACGCCGGCATCTGGATCGCCGGCACCACCATGGAGGCGGACACCGACCTCTATCACTGCGACGCCGCCGGCCCGCTGGCCTGGGTGATGGGCTCGGAGGGCGAGGGCATGCGCAGGCTGACCCGCGAACACTGCGACGTGCTGGTGTCCATTCCGATGTTCGGCACCGTGGAGAGCCTGAACGTGTCGGTGTCCGCCGGCATGGTGTTGTCGGAAAGCCGTCGCCAGCGCACGCTGGCCCAGGCCAAGGCCGACTGATTCCGGTTGTCCCGAAAACCAGGCCCCCGCAACGCGGGGGCTTTTCTTTGGGCGCTCGGTTTGACTGTGATCAGATGCCGGCCTAAAAAAGTAGACAGAATTTGGAACCGATCTGGCGCAGCCATAGTCTTGTTGATACCTTACCTGGGTATCCTATTAAGAGAGGAGTGCAGTGATGGATAGACGTGGATTCATCGGCGCCGGCGCGGCGTTGGCCTTGGTTCCGCTGCTGCGGCAGGCCTGGGCGGCGCAGCCGTCAGCCGTCGATCATGGCGCGATGGGGCATGGCGCGATGGGGCATGGCGCGATGGGGCATGGCGCGATGGGCGCGGAGACGGCGCCGGCCGCGGCCGGCCTTGGCCTGCCGGCGGGCCTTGCCTTGCCGGTCCTGCCGCTGCTGCGCAATCAGAGTGCGGCCCCCGGCGTGTTTCAAGCTGGTTTGAGCGCCGGCGCGCAAGCGTTGCCGCTGCTGCCGGGCAAGCCCGCTACCGTGTTCTGGAGCTATAACGGCCAGGTGCCGGGACCTACGATAGAAGTGTTTGAAGGCGACGAGGTGCGGCTGCATTTCGAAAACCGCCTGTCCCAGCCCACCACCATTCATTGGCACGGCCTGCCGATTCCGGCGGACCAGGACGGCAATCCGCAAGACCCTGTGGCGCCGGGGCAGAGCCGCGAATACCGTTTCACCTTGCCGCAAGGCTGCGCCGGCAGCTATTGGTATCACCCGCACCCGCACGGCCATACCGCCGAGCAGGTGTATATGGGGCTGGCCGGCGTGTTCGTGGTCAAGAGCCGCAGCGATCCGCTGGCGCATCTGCCGGAGCAAAGGCTGGTGTTGTCGGACCTGAAGTTGGACGCCGAAGGCAAGATCGCGGCCAGCAGCGAAGCGGATCGCATGGACGGCCGCGAAGGCCAGTTCGTGCTGGTCAACGGCGCTTGGAGACCGCATTTGACGCTGGGCGCGGGCGAGCGTCAACGCTGGCGGATCTGGAACGCGACCAGTGCGCGCGTGCTCAAGTTGGCCTTGCCCGGCCATGAACTGGAACTGGTCGGCAGCGACGGCGGCCTGCTGCAGCGGCCGCGCCGCATCGACAGCCTCTCGCTGCCGCCCGGCGCCCGCGCCGAATTGGTGGTGACCGGACGCTTCGCGCCGGGCCATGGCGCCGGCTTGTTGGCTCTGCCGTACCGGCGCGGCAAGATGATGTCGGCCGAGCAGGAAGACACCCTGACGCTGCTGGAGCTGCGTCGCGGGGCCGCGGCCAAAACCACTGCGCCGCTGCCGGCGAGGCTGCGCGAGATCGAGCTCTTGGGCGAGCCCGCGGTGCGGCGCAAAGTGGTGCTATCCGAGGACATGGCTAATCCCGCCGCGATGTTCCTAGTCAACGGCAAGACCTTCGACATGGAACGAGCTGACTTCCTGGGCAAGGTGGGCACGGTGGAGGAGTGGGAAATCGTGAACGAAGCGGATATGGACCACCCCTTCCATATTCACGGCACCCAGTTCCAGGCGCTGGCGCGCCGCAAGGACGGCGTCTGGCGCGATGAGCCGTTCCTGGCTTGGCGCGACGTGGCCAATGTCTCCGCCGGCGAGACGCTGCGACTGCGTTTTCGTCAGGACATGCCGGGCCTGCGCATGTTCCACTGCCACATCCTCGAACACGAGGACGCCGGGATGATGGGCATGCTGAAAGTAGAGGCCTAGGCGACCGTGCGCAACTGCGTCACAATGACTGTTGCCCGGCTTGTCTTAAGCATGGCCGGGCTTGCTTTGAACTCGCTTGAATTGGGATGGACATGACGCAAGAAAAACCGCAGGACGGCTGTTGCGACGCAGCGGCCCCGCTTTCCGATAAAACCGTGGTGCAGCCGGGGAAGAGCGCGCTGATCAAGAGGCTGGCGCGCATTGAGGGCCAGGTGCGCGGCATCAGCGGCATGGTAGAGGCGGATCGCTACTGCGTGGATATCCTGACCCAAGTGGCGGCGGTGAAGTCGGCGTTGGACGCGGTGTCCATGCAACTGCTGGAAAATCACATGAAAGGCTGCGTGGCGCGCGCGCTGCATCAGGGCGACGCCGCCGGCATGGTGACCGAACTGATAGACGTGGTCAAAAAAGTGCGCTGAACCGCGCCGTCGCAAAGGAGTGCGTATGAAAACCCCGCTCGTCGTTTTGCTGTCCCTCGTTTCCGCGCTGGCCGCGGCGGGGCCTATCCCGTTCGAGGTCTACATCAAGTTGCACAAGGGCATGTCCGAGGCCGAATTGATGTCTCAGGCCGGCGCGCCCGATTACAGCAGCAACGGCCCGACGGTCAAAACCAAGGACGCCAACGTGGTGGTGGAAACCAGCGCCCGCACGCTGTCCTGGCTGGCCAACGACGAGGTTCCCTACACCACCACCGTGACCTTGAGCAATGGGGTGGTGATGGACATCTCGCGTGACAAAAAGCTCTGAGAACCTGTTTACGATCTGCTGTGCGTCGTGGAGCGTTACACGGTGAGTACCCCTTCGAAATGCTCATGCACCACGCGCACATTCCGCTTTCTCAGTCGTTTTCGCCTCGTCTCGCGAGGTCGTAAACACGTTCTGAGAACCTGCTTTGCCCGCGTCCGCGAGACATTTGCAGACCCCAAGCCGTTGTCTTTGTCACAAGCGCATCCTCCCGCGGCGCGGAAGGCACTGATTTTATTTGCTTGTCACCGTCTAAGCGCGTAGAATGCTGCGGTTTCAACCCCTTGCCTTTTGCAACTGCATGGCAAAAGGCTTCAATAGCCACAAGGAGTTAACATGCGTCATTACGAAATCGTGTTCATCGTCCACCCGGACCAGAGCGAACAGGTTCCGGCCATGATCGAGCGCTACAAGGGCATGGTTCTGGCCGCTGAGGGCAAGATCCATCGTCTGGAAGACTGGGGCCGCCGTCAACTGGCTTACCCGATCCAGAAGCTGCACAAAGCTCACTACGTTCTGATGAACGTAGAGTGCCAGTCCGAAACCCTGGCCGAGATCGAACACGCCTTCAAGTTCAACGACGCTGTTCTGCGTCACCTGACCATCAAGCTGGATCGCGCGGTTACCGAAGCGTCCCCGATGATGAAGGACGAAAAGGCCAAGAACCTGCTGGACGCCCAGCAGCCGGCAGCCGAGGCTGAAGCTTCCGCCTAATCGGCGAGGAGCGAGGTCTTGCAGAACCGTCTGGCGCTGACCGCCACGGTCGACCGCGAGGATGCGCTGAGGTACACCCCCGCCGGCTTGCCGGTGCTGGAAATGTGGCTCAAGCATCAGTCTAGACAGACAGCTTACGGTTTTGATCGGGATGTGGCCTGCGAAATACAGGCCGTGCTGATAGGTGAAGAAGCTCGGAAATTTTCCGGGAAACTGGCGGGAAACACGGTGAACCTCACCGGCTTTCTGTCCCAGCGCAGCCTCAGGAATCCGCGGTTAGTGCTCAATATCGAATATGTTGAATTTGTAAAAGGTTAGTCAAAATGGCTCGTCAACTCTTCAAGCGCAAGAAGTTCTGCCGCTTCACGGCAGAAGGCATCAAGGAAATCGACTACAAATCCGTTGATCTTCTGAAAGACTTCATCGCCGAAAACGGCAAAATCATCCCGGCTCGCATCACCGGCACCAAGGCCCGCTACCAGCGTCAGCTGACCACTGCTATCAAGCGTGCTCGCCTCCTGGCCTTCCTGCCGTACACCGACCAGCACTAAGCCGGGAAAGGAACTTAAAAGATGCAAATCATTCTGCTCGAAAAAGTTGCCAACCTGGGTCAACTGGGTGATGTGGTTAAAGTCAAGGATGGTTACGGTCGTAACTTCCTGATCCCGCAAGGCAAAGCCAAGCGCGCTACCGAAGCCAACCTGAAAGAGTTCGACGCTCGCCGCGCCGAACTGGAAGCTAAGCAAGCCGAGATCCTGGCCGATGCCAAGGTTCGCGCCGAGAAGCTGAACGAAGCGGTTGTCACCATCGCTCAGAAAGCCGGCGTTGACGGTCGTCTGTTCGGTTCCGTGACCAACGCCGACGTTGCTGAAGCCGTGACCGCTTTTGGCGTGCCGGTTAAGCGTTTCGAAGTTCGCCTGCCGAACGGCCCGTTCAAGGCCATCGGCGAGTACGACATCGAGATCGCTCTGCATCACGACGTTGTTACCCCGATCAAGATCGTGGTTGTCGCCGAAGCTTAATTTCCGTTTTCGGGAATCGCTTTACGAAAAAGCCCGCTCATTCGAGCGGGCTTTTTGTTTGGGCGCGCGCGGCGTTTCAGTCGTCCTCATTCAGCACCAGGCGCGCGCGCAGGCCGGGGGCATCGGCCTCGGCGATGGACAGCAGGCGGTCGATATTAGGATGCTTGCCCGGATTGGCGCGGGCGTCTGGCGTGTGTTCGGCGTAAAGCGCCAGCCCTTCGCGCGCGGCCTTGCGGTCAATGTGGCCGTGATTCTTGATCAGGGCGTGGTAAACGCGCACCGAACCGGCGGTGCCGGGCTGATTGTCCAGCCGGCCGACCGGCTCGCCGCTGGCGTCCAGCAGGACGATGGCGCGGATGTCGTCGACAGCGGGCAGGGTGTTGAGAATGTCCTTGAAAACGCTTGCTTGCATGATGTGGTTTCCTATTGTCGTTATCGTGGCGGGCTGCCGCGGCTGCCCGTTGAGTGGCGGGGTGTTGCGTATGGACCGTGGAGCAGATCAGAGCCGGATGCAAAACCGCTGAGTGTAGCCGGATGTTAGGCGTCGGGGAGACTGAGAAAGTTCAGGCGGTCGCCGTGCGCCGCACATTTTTGGTGCGTCCTAGTGGGCTGTCTGCCTTGATTTGGTGCAATTTATGCCGCCAGCTCTTCATTACACCATGCTTTGGATGATTTTGTGTTGCAAATTTGTTAATGAATCAAAGGCTTGGCCTATGATTGTTAACTTGGCACGGCAATTGCTAAATATAAAGCGATCTGGTGACGCCAGGGCATGGCCCGGCGTCTCGCGCCAGTCTCCAAAGGGGATAAGAGAGCGGCACAGCCGCCTTGGATCGGGGTCGATCGGCGAAGCCGACGGCCCCGTTTCATTTTTAGCGCGTCACGGCTGCTCGCCCACCAGGTAACGCTGGCTCATCCGCTTGAAGTGCTCTCCGCCGGCCTGGCGCAGGCATTCGAACAACACCATTTCCTTGCTGACGATAACGGCGCCGGCGTCGCGCATCCGCTGCAAACCCAACTCGATGTCGGACACCTTGCGGCTGGATACCGCGTCCGCCACCACGAAGACCTGTTTATCCCGTTCCAGCAGCTCCAACACGGTTTGCAGCACGCAAACATGAGCCTCCATGCCGCAGACGATGATTTGCGGCCGGGTCAGAACCGTCTCCGGCAGACAGCTCGCCGCAACGCAGGAGAAGTGGGTTTTCTCTACCACATGCGGGTCCGGCGCTTGGGCGAGCAGTTCCGGCAGAGTGTGCCCCAGGCCGCGGGGGTATTGCTCGGAAAACACTACCGGCAGGCCGTGATCGGCGGCCACGCCGATCAGCCAGCGACAGCGCGCCGCCATGCCGGTCGCGTCCACTACCGCCGGCGCCAGCTTTTCCTGGATGTCCACCACCAGCAGGCTGGCCTGTTCCTTGTGCATCAGCATCCTATGCTCCTTTTGTTTATTGGGCTTGGTCGCGGTGTTCAGGATACCGCTTTTGGCCCGGCCATGCGCCATCACGGAATCTGATTGTCATTGTTCTTGCTGTTGCGAGCTTCTCCCGGTCATGATGGGGATTTTTGAATTGCAATCTTCGGGGGAATGTTATGCACGATTTGCTGATCAGGAAGGTTGAGCCGGAGGATGCGCCGGCCTTGGCGGCGATGATGGTGTTGGAGGAGGTGGTGGCCAATACTTTGCAACTGCCTTACCAATCGGTTGACGACTGGCGGCGGAAGCTGGCGCAAGCGCCAGCATACGTGCATTCCCTGGTGGCCTGTAACGCCGAAGGCCGGGTCGTCGGCAATGCAGGCCTGATCTGCGATGAGCGCCCGCGCATTCGGCACGCGGCCAGCCTGTTCATCGTGGTGCAACCGGAATGGCATGGTCGCGGCGTGGGATCGGCCTTGCTGCGGGCGGTGCTGGAGCTGGCCGACAACTGGCTGGGGCTGCTGCGGGTGGAACTGGCGGTAGTGCACGACAATGAGCCGGCTATCGCGCTGTACCGCAAGTTCGGCTTCGAGCTGGAGGGGCGCAGACGCAAGGAGCAACTGCGCGCAGGACGCTATGAGGACACGCTGATCATGGCGCGGCTGCGTCGGCTGGAATGACAAAGCGCCTGCGTAAGCAGGCGCTGGCCTAGTATTGCGAGGTCTACTTGCCGGAGGCGTCTTGCGTCTGCGGCGCTTGCTGCTGCTGTCCTTGCAATTGCGCGTCCATGCGCGCGCGCATTTCCCACATATTGGATAATCCTTCGCCCGCCATGGCGGCGCTGGATAGCAGGACCAGGGACAGGGTGGTCAGTACGGTTTTCTTCAGCATGATGTTTCCTTTCATGGCAAATCGACCGGTCGACCGGCTCGGCGCAGGGCGTCGACGGAGGTCGGCTGCGGGCCCGGCGAAGCCTGTCGCTGTTTTGGCGGCCTGCATCGCCATTGAATTCTAGTGAATGCCGGGACTTTGTCCGGCTATGGCGGCGATCAATTTGCAAACGAGTGTGAATCGTATTTCGCGGGTGTTTGGCCTCCCGTCGCGGAGCGCGGACGGGAGGGAGCGGCTTGCCTCTTAGCTGGCGGATTGCTTGGCTTGGGCGCCGGCCGTTGCGGTTTGTTGCGAGGCGGCTTGCTTGGCTGCGATCTGGGCATCCATGCGCTCGCGCATTTCGCGGGCGTTGTTGGCGCCTTCGCCGCCGGCCATGGCGGCGCCGGACAAGATGATCAGGGACAGCGCGGTGAGGATGGTCTTCTTCATGGTGGTTTCCTTTCATTGCGATCTTGCCGCGGCCGGGCGGTTTGCGTCCGGCGTACAGGGCTTGAGTCGACATTCTATGGCGGACTTTGCCGCAGTGCGGTAAACGATTGTTAGCGTGTGCTAATGAACTTTGATCGCGTTTACAAAGCCGGATTAGCAGCCTGCCTGGCTGGTTTGGGACGGCGCCGGCGCTTGCTTGGCGGCGATCTGGGCTTGCATGCGTTCGCGCATTTCGCGGGCATTGCTGGCGCCTTCGCCGCCGGCCATGGTGGCGCCGGATAGAACGATCAGAGACAGGGCGGCGATAAGGCTGTGTTTCAACATGGGGAATTCCTTGTAAAGTGTGGGATGCGCGCTTATTTGGCTTGCTGAGCCTGGGCCGGAGTTTGCGCCTGCTTGGCGGCGATCTGGGTTTGCATGCGCTCGCGCATCTCACGGGCGTTGCTGGCGCCTTCGCCGCCGGCTGTGGCAGCGCCGGACAGAACGATCAGAGACAGGGCGGCGATAACGGTTTGCTTCAACATGGTCAAAATCCTTGTGCGATTAAGTGGCTTGGCGGCGGCCGGGATGTTCAAAATGCTAGAATCGATTCAGCGCTCTGCTAAGGAGTCGCTTAGCCTGCTCTGGCGGGCTTCGCGACTTGGTGACTGAATATTAAGGATGTTTTTTGGCCGCAGATAGCGGAATGATTTGCACTGAACCATCAGTAAATTTGAATATGAAACTATCACTCGACGCTTTGCTGGTGCTGGACGCCATCGACAACCACGGCAGTTTCGCCGCCGCCGCGGACGCTTTGTTCCGGGTGCCGTCCGCGGTGACTTACACCGTGCAGAAGCTGGAACAGAGCTTGGGCGTGCAGATATACGATCGCAGCGGCCACCGCGCCCGCTTGACGCCAGCCGGCGAGCGTCTGCTCAAGGACGGCAGGCATCTGCTGGACGCGGCGCGTCAGCTGGAGCTGAGGGTCAGCAAGCAAGCCCAGGGCTGGGAGCATCAGTTGCGCATCGTAATCGGGGATTTGGTGGACTTTGGCCAGGTGATCCCTTTGATCGCGGAATTCGATCAACTGGCCTCGGCCACGCGACTGATTTTCCGCAGCGAGATTTTCGGCGGCACTTGGGACGCCTTGTACGACGACCGCGCCGATCTGGTGATAGGCGCGCCTAATATGCCGCCGCCCGGCGACTATTTCACCCGCACCATAGGCAGTTACGATTTTGTGCTGGTGGTGGCCGCGGGTCATCCGCTGGCGGCGGAAGACAAGCCGCTGCCGCCGCATGTGCTGCGCCAGCACCGCGCGGTGGCGATAGGCGACACTTCACGGCGTTTGCAGCCGCGCACCGGAGGTTTGCTGGACGGTCAGGACGTGTTGACCGTACACAGCAGCCTCGCCAAGCTGGACGTGATCCTGGCTGGCCTGGGCAGCGGCTATCTGCCGCGCTCCATGGTGGGGCCTTATCTGGCCAGCGGAGACCTGGTGGCCAAGGAGGTCGCCGAGGACAGCCCGGACCACCAGATGTGCTTTGCCTGGAAGCAGGCGCAGCCTGGCAAGGCTTTGCAGTGGTTCATTCAGCGTTTGGAACAGGCGGTGGAAGCGGGCGAGCTCCGGCCGTGAAAAAGCCGGCGTCCGCGAGGAGGCCGGCTGGTCATGGGGAGTCGTGAATAGGGCTTCAACGCCGCATCGCCGGCGCGCAGCAGACTATGAAGAGGTTCTTACACGTCCTGACCTTCGACGATGCCGTCGTGGCTGGCGGCTTGTTTGGGCAATAACAGGTTCAGCACGATGGCCAGCAGCGAGCAAAGGCCAACGCCGGCTAGTTCGAAATCGCCCAGCTTCAGGCTGAGGCCGCCGATGCCGGAGGTGAGCACCACCGAGATGATTACCAGATTACGCGGCTCCATCAGGTCCACCTTGGCTTCGATCAGGGTTTTCAGGCCGATGGAGGCGATGGTGCCGAACAAGAGCACCATGATGCCGCCCATCACCGGCAGCGGGATGGACTGCAATAGCGCGTTGAACTTGCCGAAGAAGGCCATGGCGATGGCGAGCAGCGCGGCCCAGGTCATGGTGACCGGGTTGAAGTTGCGGGTGATCATCACCGCGCCGGTGACTTCGGCGTAAGTGGTCACCGGCGGACCGCCGATCAGGCCGGCGACGCAGACGCCCAGGCCGTCGCCGGAAAGGGTGCGGTGCAGACCGGGCGATTTGGTGTAGTCCTTGCCGGTGACGCCGCCTATCGCCATCACGCCGCCGATATGTTCAATGGCCGGGGCGATGGCCACCGGCAGCATGAACAGCGCGGCCGCCCAATTGACTTCCGGGCTGTGGAAGGCCGGCATCGCGAACCAAGGCGCGGCGGCCAGCTTGGCGAAATCCACCACGCCGAACAGCGCGGCGGCGATATAGCCGACGATGACGCCAGCCAGAATGGGCACCAGTTTGAACAGGCCGCGCGCGAAGATGGACACGATGACGGTGGTGGCCAGGGAGATTGTCGCCAGCAGCATGGACACCGCGTAAGGCGTGACCTGCTTGCCGCCAGCGAGGCCCATCGCCATGCCGGAGGCCGCGGAGGCCACCGACAGGCCGATGATCATGATCACCGGGCCGATCACCACCGGCGGCAGCAGCCGGTTGACGAAGGCCATGCCGCGCCAGCGGACGACGGCGGAAAACAGAAAGTACATGAAGCCGGCGCAGAACAGGCCGAACTGCGTCGCGCCCTGGCCCCAGGTGTGCATCGAATAGATGATGGGGCCGATGAAGGCGAAGGAGGAGCCGAGGAAGATCGGCACCTGGCGCCCGGTGAAGAGCTGGAACAGCAGGGTGCCGATGCCGGCTCCCAGCAGCGCCATCGCCGGATTAAGGCCGGTCAGCAGCGGCACCAGCACCAGCGCGCCGAAGGCGACGAACAGGATCTGGGCGCCGGACACGGCCAGCTTGAGTTGTTGAAACATGGTTTTAACCTTTGTGCTCGTCTTGGTCTGAATGGGGGGCGGGGGCCAGGTCCAGCCGCTTGCCCAGAATGCGCGACTGCGGCTCCAGGCCGCGACGCAGGTAGAAATTCAGCGCGGCCTGATTGAAGTCCTTCACCTCTAGCCGTATCTCGTCGGCCGAATGTCTCCGCGCCCAGTCTTCGGCCGCGTTCAGCAAGGCCGAGCCGTGGCCTTGCCCACGCCACTCCGCCGTGACCACGAGTGTGGCGACACGGCAAATGCGTCGAGGCAGCAGGAAGGGGAGGGTGAGGTCCAGCAGGGTCAAGGCGACGAAGGCGGTGACCTCGCCATCGGTCTCCGCTAGTAGCAGCGCGGCGTTGGGTGTGTTCAGCTGACCGGCCCAGAACGCGCTGTCCCGGTCTGCGGCGCCGTTGTCGGCGAAAGTGTGCGGCAACGCCAGATGGTGCTGCAGATTGATTTCGTCGGCAAGGCGGCAGATGGCGGGCAAGTCGCTGGCGGCCGCGGGGCGTATTGTCATGGCTGAGACCGGATGAGGCGCGCAAAAAAACGCCGCGTCCGGAACGGGGCAGCGGCGCTGGAATGGCTCATGATCAGGCTTGCTTGGTGCCGAAGATCTTGTCGCCGGCGTCGCCCAGGCCGGGAATGATGTAGCCGTGCTCGTTCAGGTGGCTGTCGAGGGAAGCGGCGTAGATCTGCACGTCCGGATGGGCGTCGTTGACGATCTTCACGCCTTCGGGCGCGGCCACCATCACCACGGCCTTGATCTGTTTGCAGCCGTTGCGCTTGAGCAGGTCTATGGTGGCGACCAGCGAGCCGCCGGTGGCCAGCATCGGATCGATGATGATGGCGATGCGTTCGTCCAGATTGCCGACGAACTTCTCGAAATAAGACACCGGCTCCAGTGTTTCCTCGTTGCGGGCCAGTCCAACCACGCTGATCTTGGCGGAAGGCACCAGGTCGAGCACGCCGTCCAGCATGCCGATGCCGGCGCGCAGGATGGGCACCACGGTAACTTTCTTGCCTTTGATTTGCTGGACGTCGATCTTGCCGCACCAGCCGTCTATGGTGACGCTTTCCAGTTCGAAGTCGCGGGTGGCTTCATAGGCGAGCAGGCGCGCCAGCTCTTGGGTCAACTGGCGGAATTTCATGGTGCTGGTGTCGGCTTCGCGCAGCAGGCCGAGTTTGTGTTGCACCAGCGGATGCTGGACGACGGTGATGTTCATGAGACGTTCCCATACCTTGGCAAAAAGCTGCTTTCGGCGCGGGCGCGCCAAAAGCAGCTCTTGGTATTAATTATATGAAGCCGACAGCCTTGGAAGGTCTTGGGCTGCCGGTGCGGGGTATTTGGTATGGGGCCGTATTTTACCCCTTTTCCCATTCCGAAATCCACTGCAAGAATTCGGCGGCGGCCCGCGGCGGGCTGCAGATATAGCCCTGTACCGCGTCGCAGCCTAGTTCGGCCAGCGTGGCCAGGTCGGCGGTGTCCTCCACGCCGATGGCCACCGTGGTGAGCCCGGACGCTTTGGCCAGGCTTATGTCTTCGCGCAGGATGGCTTGCAGATGCTGGTTGGAGCTGACGCCTTGGACGAAGGCGCGATCCACTTTCAACAGACTGAAATGGCTGATCAGCAGTTTATCGGTCAGGGTGACGCCGATGCCGAATTCGTCGATGCCGATGCCGAAGCCGGCGGTGCGCAACTGGGACAGCTGCGCGTCTGCTTTCTGCCAGTGCTGTCGCAACGTGGATTCGGAGAACTCCAAGGTCAGCTTGGCTGGCTCCAGGCCCAGAATGCGCACTTTCTGCAGCAGTTGCTCGCACAGGTTGTCGTCGTCCAGCGACATCGAGGTCAGGTTGATGGTGACCGGAATGTCATGGCCGCGTTCCTGCCAATCGCTGCAGGCGTACAGCGATTTTTCCAGGATCAGCTCGGTCAGTTCGCGGATCATGCCGCGCTCTTCCATCGCCGGCACGAAGCTGACCGGCGACAACACGCCAAGCGCCGGATGCTGCCAGCGCGCCAGCGCCTCGGCGGCGATCACCTTCCGGCTGGAGATTTCGACTATCGGTTGGAACCAGGGGATGAGCTGATCGTTGACCAGCGCGCGCCAGATCTCTTCGATGGGCATGGCGCTGGCGGGGCTGAGGACGGCTTTGGTTTCCTGATGTGTCGGCATGGGGCGGTTTGGATTGGGCAAGCGGATGTCACCCTGATTGTATGACATGGCGGGTGTTTTCGAAACGGTAAATTCCGCTGCAAAAACAAAGGTCCCGGCCATGGCCGGGACCTGGGAGAGGTGCTTACAGGTCTTTCAGCAGCTCTTGCAATTCACCGTTCTGGAACATTTCATACATGATGTCGGAGCCGCCGATGAATTCGCCTTTGACATACAGTTGCGGAATGGTGGGCCAGTTGGAGAAATCCTTGATGCCCTGGCGGATGTCGGCGTCCTGAAGCACGTCTACGGTCGCGAACTGTTCTAGGCCACAGGCTTTGAGAATTTGCACCGCGCGGGAGGAAAAGCCGCATTGCGGGAATTGGGCCGAGCCCTTCATGAACAGCACCACCGGGTTGTCGGTCACGGTTTGCTGGATGGTTTGTTGCGCGCTCATTCAGTGGTCCTTGCTTGGATCGTCAATGTGGCTGCGGGCGCCGCTTGCGCGGAGAAATACCCGAGCGTTTCAATAGGTTATTTTACTTTTCGGCCGCCCGCGGGTCAATTTGCTTCGCAGCGGACGCGGCCTGGCCCGCGTGCCATTGCCGCAGGAAGATGTGCACCTGTCCGTCGTACAGCGCGCGGCGGGTGATCAGCCGCGATACATTGGACGCCAGCAGGGCGGTGGCCATCAACGGGATGATCATGGCGGAGGAGTCCGTCATTTCCATCACGATGATGAAGCCGGTCATCGGCGCGCGGGTCATGCCGGCGAAGAAGCCCACCATGCCCAAGAGCACGATCAAGGTTTGCGGCAGGAAGGGCAGCAGATTGGCCATGTTCAAGCCAAAGCCGGCGCCTACCGCCAGCGATGGGGCGAACATGCCGCCGGGCACCGCGCTGATAAAGCTGATGAACATGCTGAGCAGCTTGAGCAGGCCGTAGCCCTGCATGCCGGCGCCGCTGCCCTCGATGATTTCGCGGGCGCGAAAATACCCGGTGCCGAAGGTGATGCCGTCGCTGGCGATGCCGATCACCGCCAAGGCCAGGCCGCAGCCGGCGGCGAACAGCACCGGTTTTTTCAGGCGCCAGTCGTGCAGCGGGCCGGGCAAGCGCAAGGTCAGCGCCAGCATGATGCGGCAGCAGACGCCGCCGAGCAGGCCGCCGATGATGCCGCAGACCGGGATGGCGAGCCAGGACTGCTCCAGCTCCATATTCACCGACACCATGCCGAAATAGCTGTAATTGCCGAGGATGGCGGTGGCGGTGAGACCGGACACGATCACCGAGAGCAAAATGGTGGAACTGGCGCGCAAGTCGAAGGTGCGGCCCATTTCCTCTATGGCGAACACGATGCCGGCCAGCGGCGCGTTGAAGGCGGCGGCCACGCCGGCGGCGCCGCCGGCCAGAATGAAGCTGCGCGCCGCGCCTTCATGACGCAGCGCCGCGTGGCGGTTCAACGAATATTTGATGGCCGCGCCCACCTGCACGATGGGGCCTTCGTAGCCGAAAGTGGCGCCGGAGCTGATACCGATCAGGGTCAGCAGCATTTTGCCGATCGCGGCGCGTATGGTCAGAATGCGTTCGCGCAGCGCCTGCATGCCGCCTTCCAGCGCGGCGATGGATTGCGGGATGCCGCCGCCGGCGGAGCCGGGAAAGTAATGTCGCATCAGCCAGATGGCCAGCGCCAGGCCGGCCGGAGTGATCAGCAGGCTCCAGTAAGGCGAATTGTCGTAGATGCGGGTGAAGATGGCGTGCGACAGATGGCTGCCGTTGGCGAAAACGCTGGCCATCAGGCCAATCAGAATGGCGGCGGTCCAGATCGGGATGTGGCGGCGCCACAGGACTGCGGACAAGTAGAGGTAGCGCAGGCGGCGCTGGACGCGGCTGCGGACTTGTCTGGCAGTGGGGGAGTCTGGCATGGAGCCGGCCTTTGCGGATGAATATGTGAGTTTTTTCTAATATTCAATGGTAAGGCGTATTGAGTTGAAAGACAAACCCCGGGCGCATCAGCGGCCGGGGTTGAGGCATGCTCAGGCGTTTTTTTCCAGTACGGCGGCGAAGAAACCGTCGGTATTGTGCAACTGCGGTTTCAGTTCCAGGTAGTCGCCCATTTGTAGCGGGATCTTCTGTTCCGCCAACACCTCGTCCATTTTCACCAGTTTGAAATCGGGGTGGTCCGCCAGGAAGGCGGCGACGATGTCTTGGTTTTCTTGCGGCAGCAAGCTGCAGGTGGCGTAGACCAAGCGGCCGCCGGCGCGGACCAGGCGGGAGGCGGAAGCCAGGATGGAGGCCTGCTTGGCGTTCAGTTCGGCCACGCTGTCCGGGCTTTGGCGGAATTTCAGGTCCGGATTGCGGCGCAGGGTGCCCAGGCCGGAGCAAGGCGCGTCCACCAGCACGCGGTCGGCCTTGCCCGCCAGGCGTTTGACCTTGGTGTCGTTTTCCGAGGCCAGCAATTGCGGGTGGACATTGGACAGGCCGGAACGCGCTTGGCGCGGTTTGAGCTTGGCCAGCCGTTTTTCCGAAACGTCGAAGGCGTACAAGCGGCCGCTGGAGGCCATCTGCGCGCCCAGCAGCAGGGTCTTGCCGCCGGCGCCGGCGCAGAAGTCGACGACCATTTCCCCGCGACGCGCGCCGGTGATCAGGCCCAGCAGCTGGCTGCCTTCATCCTGCACCTCGAACACGCCGGTTTTGAACAGCTCGTGTTTGGCCAGCGAAGGCTTGGTTTTCAGACGAATGCCCAAGGGCGAGTAGGGCGTGGCCTCGCATTCGAGGCCGTCGGCCTGCAAACGGCCCAGCAATTCGTCGCGCTTCATCTTCATGGTGTTGACGCGCAGGTCCAGCGGCGCGCTTTCCGCCAGGCCCTTGCCCAGCGCGATCACTTGTTCCGGCGTTTGCTCGCCCAGGCGCTCAATCACCCATTGCGGCAGCTCGGCGTCCGTTTCCAGGCTGGCCGGCAGGACTTTGCCCTTGATCTGGCCCAGCCATTCCTTTTCGCCGGCGCTGGCGGCCTCGCCCAGCTCCTTGACGTTGAGCTTGTGGATTTTCAGCAGGGCCACCAGGGCTAGCCGGCGAGGGGTGGCCTTGTCCGGCGAGATCAGCGCGCGCAATTGCAGCAGGCGGCGCAGCGCGCCGAAAGCGGTTTCCGCGATGATGTGGCGGTCATTGGCGCCCAGCTTGCTGTGCTCGCGGAAATAAGCCGACAGCACCGCGTCGGCCGGACGGTCGAAGCGGATCATCTGGCCGATGACGGTTTCGATATGTTTCAGTTGATGGTGATTAATAGTCATTCTTGTGTTTTCTCGTGGGTTGCGGCGGCAGCTTCCATTGCGGCGCGCCGTTCACGTCGATGCGGACGGCCCTGAGGTCGATCCGTTTATCCTTGTCGATGCGCTGGATGCGCACCGGCAGATTGGAGAATTCCGGCGCCAGCCAGAATTCATTAATGTCGCCGTCGCCCTGGGCGCGGAACACGATAACCCGGATCTTGCCGGCGCCGGTGTCGTAATCGGCCTCGCCGCTGGGGCGCATCGGGTATTCGTACACTTTCTTGCCGGTGGTGATCTGGATGGCCTCGGGTCCCAGTTCGCCGCCTTTCAGCCCCAGCTGGAAAGCCAGGCTGAACACATCCTGAGCGCCGGGTTTCAGATCCAGCAGTTTGTCGCCTTGATCGCCGTAGCGCAGCTGACCCGCATTGTAGTCGAAATGCGCGGACTCTTTGGCTTGACCGCCGCGCCAGGCTTGCAAGCTGTCCGGCAGCAAGCCGGTCTTGCTCTTGAAACGGCCTTCGGAAAGGTAGCGCAGCTTGGGTCCGATAAAGGGGCTGGCGTTGATGTCCAGCCGGTAGCCGCCGTCCCCGCGGCTCCAGTCCAGCGTGCCGGTGCCCAGCATCGCCGAGCCGTAGAACACCTGGTAGCCCAGCGTGGCTTGACGGGGGAAGCCGCGCAGCTTGCTCTTGGGGTGGAGGTAGCCATCGTCGGCGGCGGCTTCGGCCGTTGGCGCGCTGGCCTCGTCCTTGTCGATATTATCGGTGAGCGGCGCCGATGAGGCGATTTTGCTTTCCGCGCTGGGCATGGAGGCGTCGGGTTTGGCCTCCGCCGCCGGCGCGCTGCCGGCGTTCTTGCTTGGCTGCGCCTGAGCGACGACCGGTTCCGACGCCGCCTGCGGCGCCGAGGCTTCCGCCTTCTTGGCGGCGGGCTTGGGCTTGGCCGACGCCGGTTTGGGCGCTGCCGGCCGCAATTGGGCCACGGCGCCTTGCTGCGCCGTTTTGGCCGCCGGTTCGTCGGCGTCCAGCGCCTGCATCCTGACGCTGATGTCGCGCAAATCCTGGTCCGGCGGCAGTTCCAAAGCCGCTTCCGGCAGCAGGCCGGAGCCCAGCACGCCAAGATGAATGGCGAGCGACAGGGCCAGGGCCAGCAGGATCAGGCGACGGCTTTTCATGGACTCAGGGCGCGGGCGCCATCAGGCTGCCGGCAACGGAGGCGCGGCTGGCGATCTTGCCGGAGACGATGTTCAGTTCGCCGGCGACAAAGCGGCGCACGGCGGCCGGGTAGAGCCGGTGTTCCAGTTGCAGCACGCGTTCGGCCAGCGTGTCGGCGTCGTCGCCGTCCAGCACTTCCACCACGCCCTGGGCGACGATGGGGCCGTGGTCCAGTTCGGCGGTGACGAAGTGCACGGTGCAGCCGGCTACCTTGCATCCCATTTCCAGCGCGCGCTGATGGGTGTTTAGGCCGGTGAAGGCCGGCAGCAAGGACGGGTGCACGTTCAGCATGCGGCCTTCGTAGCGGCGGGTGAAGCCGGCGCTGAGAATGCGCATGAAGCCGGCCAGCACCACGAGGTCCGGCTGGTGGCTGTCTATCAGCTGCGCCAGCGCGGCGTCGAAGTCTTCGCGGCTGGCGAAGGTTTTGTGGTCCAGCGCGGCGGTGGCGATGCCGCGCTCGGCCGCCCAGGCGAGGCCGGCGGCGTCCGGGCGATTGGAAATCACCGCGGCGATGCGCGCGCCGGCGATATTGGCGTCGACGATGGCCTGCATATTGGAGCCGCGGCCGGAAATCAGGATGACGATGTTCTTCATGTTGGAATCGACGGAGACGTCGCCAGATAGTGTTCCCAGTCGGCGGCATCGGTGATGCAGCGCAACTGCTGTTCGTGCCAGCTGCCGCCCTGGTCCAGGCAGCGGTCGAGATCGGCCAGGATGACGGCCTCGCGGTAAATGACAAACGCCGCCAGCAGGGCCAGCGGCGCCAGTTGCATCCAACGCAGCGCTTTAGGCGATCTGGGTTTGATGCTCGTCACCATCGCGGGCGCGCACCGCGCCGATTCGGTACACGGTCTCGCCTTCGCCCTGCAGCAGCGCGGCGGCCTGGTCGGCGTGCTCCGCCGCCACAATCACCACCATGCCGATGCCGCAGTTGAAAGTGCGGTACATTTCCTGGCTATCGACCTTGCCTTCCTGCTGCAGCCACTGGAACAACTTGGGCTGCGGCCAGGCGGCGGCGTCGATCTGAGCGACGACATGCTCCGGCAGCACGCGAGGGGTGTTCTCCGTAATGCCGCCGCCGGTGATGTGGGCCATGCCTTTGACCGGCAGCGCCTGCATCAGCTTGAGCAGAGGCTTCACATAGATGCGGGTGGGGGCGATGATGGCGTCGCGCAGGCTGCGTCCGTCCTCGAACGGCGCGTCCAGGTCCGGCTGGGCGCGGTCGATGATCTTGCGCACCAGCGAGTAGCCGTTGGAGTGCACGCCGTTGGATTTCAGGCCCAGCACCACGTCGCTCGGGGCGATGTCGCGGCCGCTGATCACGGCGCTCTTCTCCACCACGCCGACGGCGAAGCCCGCCAGATCGTATTCGCCGGTCGGGTACATGCCGGGCATTTCGGCGGTCTCGCCGCCGATCAGCGCGCAGCCGGCCTGTTCGCAGCCGGCGGCGATGCCTTTGATCACGTCGGTGGCTTGGGGCACATCCAATTTGCCGCAGGCGAAGTAGTCGAGGAAGAACAGCGGTTCCGCCCCTTGCACCAGGATATCGTTGACGCTCATTGCCACGAGGTCGATGCCCACGGTATCGTGACGATTCCAGTCAAAGGCCAGTTTCAGCTTGGTGCCGACGCCGTCGGTGCCGGAAACCAGCACCGGCTCCTTGTATTTCTTGGAAATCTCCACCAGTGCGCCGAAACCGCCGATGCCGCCGATGACCTCCGGGCGCATGGTGCGCTTGGCATATGGCTTAATGTTCTCGACCAGCGCGTCGCCGGCATCAATGTCGACGCCGGCATCACGGTAACTGAGGGAAGTGGTGTTCAAGGTAAACTCGCTTTCTGCAAACTTGAAGTATTTTTACATCAAGCTTTCGCCGACGCGAAAGCAGCACATTTTAACTGAAGTCGAGATGAAACGCTCCCAAAACCGTCTGATTCCCTGGGTCATCGGCGCAACAGCCTTGCTGTTCGCCGGCTGGCTGTTGCAGCAGTTGGCCGCCGCGTTGACGCCGTTCGCGGTGGCCGCGGTGCTGGCTTATGTGCTCAACCCGGCGATGCGCCGCCTGGCCGGAAAAGGCTTGCCGCGGCCATTGGCCGCCGGCCTGTTGACGCTGGCCGGCATGGCCGCCACCATTGCCCTGTTGCTGGTGGTGGCGCCCATGCTGTTCAAGCAGACTCAGGGCCTGATAGACCGCTTGCCTGTCTTGGCGGATTTCGCCCAGGGCCGGGTGCTGCCCTGGCTGCGCGCCGAGTTCGCCATCCATCTGGAGCTGGACGCCGCCGGCTGGAAGCGAGTGCTGGCCGCCAACGCCGGCGCCTTGAAGGGCGCGCTGTCGGCGGTGGCGCTGCGGGCGACCCAGAGCGGCTTCATGCTGGCGGGCCTGCTGTTCAATCTGTTGTTGTTGCCGGTGCTGCTGTTTTATTTCCTGCAGGATGGGCCGCGGATGGCCGCGACGCTGGCCACGCTGGTGCCGCGGCGCTGGGCGGGCGAGGTGGAGTCCCTGGCGGGGGAGCTGGACCGGGTGTTGGGCGAATTCCTGCGCGGCCAACTGTCGGTGATGCTGATCATGGCTTTGATCTTCGCGTCCAGCCTGGCCTTGCTGGGGCTGGAGTCCGGCATCGCCATCGGCGTGGTGGCCGGCTTGTTGGTGTTCATCCCCTACCTGGGCACTTTTCTCGGCTTCGCTCTGGCTGGACTGGCCGCCGCACTGCAGTTTGATTCCGCTGGCGAAGTGCTGCTGGTGCTGGGCGTGTTCGGCGCGGGCCAGTTGCTGGAAAGCTTTTTGATCACCCCTTGGCTGGTGGGCGAGCGCATCGGTCTGTCGCCGGTGGCGGTGATCTTTTCCTTGCTCGCTTTCGGCCAGTTGTTGGGCTTCGCCGGGCTGTTGCTGGCCTTGCCGATGGCGGCCGCCACCTTGGTGATATGCCGCTTTCTGGCGCGCGCGTATTTCAACACACGCTTTTATCAGCGTAAAATCAGAAATAGACATCAAAACCCAGTTTGATCGCCTTCACTTGGACCAGTTAATACTTGATTTGACGCCCACCCCCTTGCCGGCCTTCGATAATTTCCTGGCCGAACGCAACCGCGAGGTGATAACCGCGCTGACGGCCGAAGCCGGCGAGCGCTTTATCTATCTGTGGGGCGAGCCCGGCTGCGGCAAGACGCATTTGCTGCAGGCCTGGATCGCCCACGCCGAGCGGCTGGGGCGCGCCTCCATCTATCTGGACGGCAAGACCGAGCATCTGCCGGACTTTGCGCGCGAGGCCAGCTTCATTGCCGTCGATCACGTCGACGACCTGGCGCCGGACGACCAGATTACCCTGTTTTCCTTCTACAACTCCTTGAAAGAAAGCGGCGAGTCGCGGCTGTTGATGGCGGGCCGCCAGCCGCCGATGGCCCTGGCGGTGCGCGACGATCTGCGCACCAGGCTGGGCTGGGGCCTGGTGTTCGAGGTCAAGGCGCTGTCGGACGAAGACAAGCTGGCCGCGCTGCGCAGCCACGCCGCCAGCCGCCAGCTGTCGATCCCGGACGATGTCTACCGCTACCTGCTGACGCATTGGCGGCGCGACCTGTCCAGCCTGATCGGCATGATTGACATATTGGACCGCTATTCTTTGGCCATGAGGCGGCCGATCACCGTGCCGCTGGTGAAAAACGTTTTGCAAACCGCAAGCCCGGAACCATGACCGACACCACCGCATTGCGCAATCTGGCGCTGTTCGACCTCGACCACACCCTGATCGCAGGCGACTCCGACTTCGAATGGCCGCGCTTCCTGATTCAGCGCGGCATTCTGGAGCAAGCGCATTACGACGAGCGCAACAATTATTTCTACCGGCAGTATCAGCAGGGCACGCTGGACATCCACGAGTATCTGGCGTTCGCGCTGGAGCCCTTGAAGCGTTTCAGCCGCGCTGAGCTGGACGCCTTGCACGCCGACTATCTGGAGCGGCACATCAAGCCCATCATCACCCGCAAGGCGCGTGATTTGCTGGCCGCGCACGCGGCTCAGGGCGACGAGATCATCATCATTACCGCCACCAACCGCTTCATTACCGGGCCGATCGCCCGCGAGCTGGGCGTAGAGCATCTGATCGCCATCGAGCTGGAAGAGGAGGAGGATGGACGCTTTACCGGCCGCGTTAGCGGCGTGCCCAGTTTTCAGGAGGGCAAGATCACCCGTTTGCAGCAGTGGCTGGACGAGCGCGGCTTGAGCATGGACAGCTACGGCCAGAGCTTTTTCTATAGCGATTCGCACAACGATCTGCCCCTGCTGAAGCTGGTCGACCACCCGGTGGCGGTGGATCCAGACGATACCTTGCGTGCCCATGCGGAGCAGCAGGGCTGGCGTGTGATTTCGCTGCGCGATTGAGGCGCGGCAATTATCCACAGTGGTGGCTGAATAACCTTGTGGATAACAGTGTGGATTGCTTGCCGGGGCTTGGCTTTTGCTGGCGAAGGTTAAAAAAGCGGCAGTGCCCAATCACGGTCGCGAAATTGATAGATTTGCTTGAAAGCCTTGCCTGGCGGGGCTTTCGTCAAGTTGAGTTTCGAGCGTCGCCGACGAAATAAGGCGAGTATTCGAAAGCCTTTATAAAAGATGGGTTTAGGCGGCTTTGTTGACAACTCTGTGCAGTTTTCGTCGCTAAGAACGTGTTTACGATCTCGCGAGCTAAGGCGAGACAAGGCGAAAATGGCTGAGAAAGCGGAATGTATGCGTGGTACATGAGCATTTCGAAGCGGGTTTCAACGCTGTATCGCCGACGCGCAGCAGATCGTAAACAGGTTCTAAGCGTCTGTTTGCGGTTGCGGCGACGGCCGCATGCGGCGGCGCCGGTTGCTGAATCTGCATGGATGCCGCTAAAGTTCAAGGTCTCTCGCGCCGGGTTTCGCTAGAACCGAACCGGCGCGGCGGACCCTAGTGTTTGCAATCGTTTTTCGGAGAACCCCCTCGTGTGGTCAATCATTGAAGCGGCCGGCTGGCCGATCTGGACCATCATCGCCGCCTCGGTCGTGTCGCTGGCGATTATCTTTGAACGGCTGTTCAGCTTGAGAAAGGGCAGCGTGGCGCCGGAGGGTCTGCTGGGGCAGGCCTTGCAGGAATACCGCCGCGCCGGCGCCAGCGAGGAGCTGCTGCGCAAGCTGCAGACGCATTCGCCGCTGGGTCGGCTGTTTTGCGCCGGTTTGCGCAACGTCGGCGGCAATCGCGAAGTGATGAAGGAAGCGATCGAGGACGAGGGCCGCGTGGTGGCGCATCAGTTGGAGCGCTTGCTGACCACCTTGGGCACCATCGCCGCGATGGCGCCCCTGTTGGGCCTGTTGGGCACGGTGATAGGCATGATTGAGATCTTCGGTTCGCAGTCGCCGGCCGGCAACAACCCGCAGGCGCTGGCGCATGGCATTTCCATCGCGCTGTACAACACCGCCTTCGGCCTGATCGTGGCCATTCCCAGCATGATGTTCTATCGTCATTTCCGTTCCAAAGTGGACGGCTTGTTGGTAGAGATGGAGTCGCAGGCGATCAAGCTGGTGGAAGTGTTGCACGGCGAGCGTAAAAACGGGGGTTGAGCATGAATTTCCGCCGAGGCCGCAGCCGCGAAGAGCCGGAGATCAACTTTATTCCGCTGATCGACGTGCTGCTGGTGATCCTGATCTTTCTGATGGTCACCACCACTTATTCCAAGTTCGCCGAACTCAAGATCAATCTGCCGGCCGCTCAGGGCGAGCAGGCCAAGACCAAGTCGTCGGAAATCACCGTGGCGGTAGCGGCCAACGGAGAGATGGCGGTGGGCGAAGCTAAACTCGCAGCCGGCGACAAGGCGGCTTTGTTGAACAAATTGAAGGACGACGCGGCGGGCAAGAGCGACGTCATCGTCATCGTCAACGCCGACGCCAAGGCCACGCACCAATCCGTGGTGACGGTGATGGAGGCGGCGCGCGAGGCCGGGCTCAATCAGTTGACCTTCGCCACCCGTTCGCAATAGCCGCATGCATTGGATAGAACGGCAATGGTATCGGCCGCGTTGGTGGCTGACAGCCCTTCTGGCTCCGCTGGAAGGGCTGTTTGCCCTGTTGGCGGCGGCCAGGCGGCTCGCTTACCGTCGCGGCTGGCTGCGCGCGGAGCGCTTGGACGCGCCGGTGGTGGTGGTGGGCAATATCAATGTCGGCGGCGTCGGCAAAACGCCGCTGACCCTGGCCTTGTTGCGCGATTTGCAACAAGGCGGCGTCAAGGCGGGGGTAATCAGCCGCGGCTACGGCGGCAGCCATCGCCAGCCCACGCTGGTGCTGCCGGACAGTTCGCCGGAGGAGGTGGGCGACGAGCCACTCCTGCTGGCCGCCGCCGGCGCGCCGGTGGTGGTGGGCCGCGACCGCGTCGCCGCCGGCCGCCACCTGCTGGCGCTGAATCCTGATGTGCAACTGATATTGACCGACGACGGCTTGCAGCATTATCGGCTAAGCCGCGATCTGGAGATCGTGGTGCTGGACGGCGCGCGCGGAGGCGGCAACGGGCGCTTGTTGCCGGCCGGGCCCTTGCGCGAACCGTGGTCGCGGCTGGGTTCGGTGGGCGCGGTGGTGGTCAATGGCGGCGATGCCGCCGGCCTGGTTTTGCCGGCCGGGCCGCGGCGTTTTGCCATGCGTCTGCGCCCGGCTCCCCTGCAGCGCTTGGACGCGCCCGAGGAGACGCGGGCGGCGGCGGATTTCGCCGGCTTGCGCTTGGCGGCGATGGCCGGCATCGGTCACCCGCAGCGCTTTTTCGACACGCTGGCCGGCTTGGGGCTGCGGCCGGAGCTCTGCTTGGCCTGGCCCGATCATCATCAATTCGATGCCGCGGACCTGCCGGTCGGCATGGACGCGGTGATCGTCACCAGCAAGGACGCGGTCAAGCTGCGGCGGGTGATTCATGATGCAGCGCAGCGTGCTAGACTATGGGTTTTGCCGGTTCAGGCGGAGTTGGAGCCTGATCTGAGCGCTTGGATTCTGGATCGACTGAAGATAAAACATGGACGCTAAACTTCGAGTCTATCCCTTGAAAGCCTTGTGGATATTGGCTGTAGCTTGATGTCATTTTAGGTGTGTGTGGTTGATGTATGGTAAACGTATGTGTGCTATCCTAGGGAATTACAGCCCTTTGCATGCCATCCGTGTATACGTCTCAGCCTATCTGTAACGGCCTAAAACGGACTCGGCACCCTGTCAAAGCCCTAGGACTCTTGTAGCCATGTCAGCCTGCATTACATACCGTCAAAGCCGCTCTAACGCCACTACGCGCACGCCTACTCTTGATGTCTCCTTGCCTAAGCCTCTAGGCAGTAAACGCTTTGTGATGGGCCTAGCGCGCCTTCCTGCCGCAGAGCATCGGGGATTCGTTGATCGCCTTAATGCCTACCTGAAAATATCAGCCATACGGGCGCGGGGGACTCCTGCGGATGGCTTAGACCACACGTCAACAGTCCGGCGATGGATTGACGAAGAGATGATACGTGTTTTGCAAATATCATCCGGTGTAAGCCCTTCGATGCACTTCGAGGCATACGCCCAGCAGCAGACGCTTAACACGCTCATGGCGCTACAGCATCAGCAGGCCATCGGAGCGCCATCAGCGGTATCCAACGCTATGCAAGAGGTTGCGGCGTTACAGGCTCCAACATTTGGCGAATTGGCGAAGATGTACATACGCGAGTTGGAAGCCTCTTCTCTTTCCCTGGGAACTCTCAGAAATAAGAAGCAGGTGTTTAATGTTGAGCTTGGGTGTATGCAGGTGTCCGGCAAGAGCCTTTGCAGCCCTGACACGTCCATACTTGATGTCACCCGCTCAATGCTTATTGACTGGCTCACTGTGACACTAGAAGGGCTGGCGGACGGTACGAAGAGTAACCGCTATGTTGAGGTGCAATCTTTCTTCAAGTGGATAGAAGAGACACAGAACGTAAGGGGGTTCGTAAATCCTGCCGTAGCGTTGAAGCCGAAGAAGGGTAAAGCAGCAAAGGTATCATTGCCTGGAGACACCTCAAAGCGCTGGACCGATGAGCAGCTTAAGCGGATTCTGCCGGCCACGGAGAGCGATACGGCGGGCTGGCTGATACGGATCATGGCGTACACGGGCCTTCGACTGGATGAGGCCGCACAGCTTCATAAAGCGGATTGCAAGCTGATGCAGACCGCTGAGGGTGATTCATTTTATGCGCTGACGATCGCTGTAGACGCTGACGGAACTAAGAAGCTTAAGACAGCCGCATCCGTTCGGATTGTTATCTTGGGCATGCCTAAAAGGCACATTGCAGAGTTCACAGCGTGGCTTAATGGCGTGCCGGCCACTGCTAGTAATATCTTCCCGCTGTTGACTAGAACGCCCGACAAAGGCTATTCAGACTCTGCCTATGCTCAGACAAAGAAAGTCCTAAACGTCACTGTGCCAGAGGCGCGGAAGGGGCAGGCAAATCACTCATTCCGGCACGCATTCACGGACCGCTGCGAGAAGTCTAAAATGCCCCTTAAGCTGATTAAGCGGGTCATAGGCCACTCTCAGGAGGATGATGTAACCCTAGGCACGTATACGAGTGACTACACGCCCGAAGCTGTCTATAAGGAATTGAAGGCGGCAGGCATCTGGGATGGCTTGCTAGAGGATTGATAGTGTACACTTTCAAGCTATTTTAATGGCTTGAGGGTGTATGTTATGCAGAAGTGGATGGCAGTTAGTGCGGTGCTGCTGGCGGTGCTGGTAGGATTTGGTGCGTATACCTTTAAGACCACTGCGCGCTTAAACAGTGAGCTTGCTGGAAGCTACGAGCGCCTGTTCATAGAGAATTGCGGCAGTAAAGTGGACGCCAAGGCGTGGGTATTGAGAACATATGCCGGATACTCAGAGGACAGCGCTTTAGAGTGGGCGCAGCGCCAGCATCAGCAATGCTTTAAGGCGGTTAAGGATGTAGGGAATACGCTGGCAAACCTTGCGCGTGTTGACGCGGACACATCGCTGTTTGTGCAGGCGCAGCTGTTTGAACATGGGATTCGCCCGCAAAAGCGGGAGGATAAAAGTAAAGGGTAGTTATGGACGAATTTATTGTGACTAACGGCCACCTGCCGACGGTTGAAGAGATAAAAGCTGCAAGGGCAGAGGCAGGACTGACGCAGGAAGACGCGTCCAAGTTGCTGTATGTCTCCTATGAAACGTGGAAGACATGGGAAGCTAACCGGGAGTCTAGGCGCTCTGTACAAATGTCCGCGATAGCTTGGGAGCTTTTTCTAAACAAGCGATTCATGGGGTAGACCACTGATTCACAATAAATTCTGCCGCTGTTAGGCCCGCATGAGCTCAATGCCGTGCGGGTTTTTTAACGTCTGAATGTTGACGTGTAATAATTACACCTGTAAAGTTCACTCCATCGAACGGCGCAACAGCAACACAGCGCCTTTCACCGGTCTTTAAAAACTCAACAGCTTAAGAGAGTTTGCAAATCCTTAAGGCTCACATGCTGGGCCTTAACAGTTTACAAACTTAAACAGAGAAGGAACTGCCATGCTTCAACATTGGAAAGAAGTAACAAAAGACGAATTCATCAAAGCTATAGGCAATAAAGATGTCCACCCGACACCTGTCGGCAACTTCCCTTACACGTCCTTCTACAAGACACGCCAAGGCTTCGTGATGGGAAAAATAGAGGACTACTACCCGGAGGGGAGCAGACTCGTAAAGAGCCGCTACTACCTACCAGCTGACAACTAAACCGAACTTATACAAAGGAAAAAAATGACTGCCCTCACACTTCACGCACAGCCTTACAGCCTTAACGAACGCGGTTTCTACTTCAAAAGCTTTGAAGAGTACGAAGCTAAGTATGCGGAGAATGTTTCAAAAGAAACCGGCCTGCCAGTAGAAGAGTACGAAATCCAGCTAATTGACGGGTACGCAGATGATGAATTCGCATTCGAAGCGATGAAGGTCAATCAATGCAACATAGAAGAGTTCTTTGAAGCGGCGGAAAGAGTTTCTGAGTTAGTTGAAGACGAAAAAGCTGCCGTCAAATACTTGATGCAGCATTTGCAAAAGTCTTTTGAAGAGGCTTTGGAAGAGTGCGAAGACATTAGTATCTATCGTGGCACCCTAACAGAAGTCGGGATGGAATTGGCTGAAGCTTCTAGTTTACTAGATGGGGTGCCAGATGAAGTTAGCCGCTACTTTAACTATGAGTCCTATGCACGGGACATTGAGTTTAATGGGGGCTTAGTTGAAATTGAGGATGACGTGTACGTGATGGCATAACTAATGCCTCCTAATCCAAAAGTCTTGAAATCATTCAGGGCTTTTCCGTTAGGGCGCCCCGCCTTAAACCTCCTAATTTACAAACCAAAGAGGGCAGACTATCATCATGATAGATACGAAACCAATTGAGCGCCTTGCACTATACAAAAGCGCAAAAAGTATGGAAGACTTGGCTGAAAGTCTGGTGCAGTCCGAACATGACGACGCGAGGGCATACGCAGAGATGATGACCAAGAGAGTTAAGGAGGCCGTAGACATGGCAGAATCAAGGCTAGAAGCCAGTAACCGCGAGCTTAAGGCAGACATTAGCCACATCGCTAAATTGGTCTGGGGCGTGCTTATCGTGCTTGTCGTGTCCCTGCTGACTGGCGCGGGTGCAATCATCGTCAAATATATTCTAACGAAGTAAAACCCTTAGGCGCTCGCGTGGCGGGCGCTATCACCTTATAACCATCTGGAACCCCTACATGGCAAAGTACCCCATCGCTGAATCCCTGAACATTGATCTTGCCGCGCTTGACGTATTCCAACTAGACGGCTTGCAGCAAGAAGCCCGCGAGGCCATGAACGCAGCCCGTGACAAGCAGCAGCGCGAAACCATCAAGCAGATAAAGGAACTTGCGGCGAGTGCGGGCATTGACCTTGCAAGTCTGGCCGCTGGTGCGGTGCCTAAGGCCGCGAAGTTGGAAGGCAGCGCCAGCGCAAACAAGGGGCGGAAGTTCCCGCCTAAGTTCCGTAACCCTGCAAACTTTGAAGAGACATGGACGGGCCTGGGGCGCAAACCTGTTTGGGTGCAAACTTACCTAGAAAACGGCGGAGACCTAGACCGCCTTCGGATAGCTTAATAAGCAATCGTTAATAAGTATTTCAGCATGATTAGAGGGGAGGCCGTAGGCCCCCCTTTTTAAACGGCCGTTCGATACGACAATGGCCTTATAAGTCTATACAAATATCCCTTTGCGGTATTAAATGCCGCTGTCTCATGCATAGCCCGCTACTTGAAATGTGTCACGTACTGCCAGGGTAGTTTGCACCGATATATTTCGTAACATAAAATTCGCCCGCATATTCCCACAGCAATAGCGTGGGCATTTTTTTAGTTGTTATAGGTAGAGGGTAAGCTCTAACAATATGACAATTTCAATTACACACACTAGAGAAAGCAGCACGCACCACACCCATTTCACGCCTTGACCGCCTCAGCGTCTTTGCGTGTCTTTCATCCTCTATAGGAGCATTTTATGTCTGTCCAAATGAAAACCCTTCAGGCTCGCCAATCCTTTGATTCTGCAATGAAATCTAGTGGTATTCGAGTTGGCCACGCTGATCTAATTCGCGCATCTATAAACGGCGTTTACGTTTTGTCCGGAAATATGATTGACGCGGCTCACGGCGTCAATGCTTCTCGCTGGACCTGCACAAGTAACCTCTATCAACGGCTGCGGCACAAGATGGAAGAGGGCAAGCATGTTATCCGCTTGGATAGCGATACAGCTACCCGCTCCGGTATTCCCGCGCCTTGTGTTCGGTACGAGGGAACGGTGGCGCTCAAGCGCGGAACACGCACTTCAATTTTCTACACCGCAGAAGGCTACGCGTTGATTGCCAACACTCACCAGAGCCCTGAGCACAAGCAAATCATGCTGGAGATGCTGGGCAAGTATTTTGGTCAGTCGGAAGCAAGCGCGCAAACGCCTCACGTCCTCGCCAAGTCCTTCAACGGCACAGCTTTCGAGTTCCGCGAAGACGGCTATTTCAACATGACCAAGGCCGCGAAGGCTTACGGGAAGCAGCTGGACGAGTTTTGGCGCTATGAGAAGGTACAGGCGTATGTAACGGCTCTGGGTAAGGCACTCGGTTTTAATTCCCGTGAATTCACGGGTTTTAAAAAAGACCTGACAGAGGCCAAGAAGGGCCGCTATCACTCCGGCACCTGGGCGCATCCGAAGCTAGCAGTGTTCTTTGCTCGCTGGCTGGACGTTGAGTTCGCTGTCTGGTGTGACATGGTGATTGATAGCCTGCTACGCGGCCAGACGACCATCAATATTCAAGTTGATACGCCCGCCGAAGTCCTCCGAGTCCCTGAGACGGCTGGAACGCTCCGGGCCTCTGCGACCTACGCGGCAAACATGGAACTCCGCAAAGAACTTGAAGTGGCGAAAGAGAAGGCCAGGACGTTGCAGGAGCGCGTGGAGCACCTGGAGACCGCCATACGCAACAGAGACGACGTCGCAGCCTGGAACGCCAAGCTAATCGCAGCGGCCCACGGCGAACTGAAACGCCTTCAAGAACTGGAAAGCCGCGTGAAGGCCGTTCGTGGCCTGCTTGTCGCCATCGGGGAGACAGTCCAGCTGCAATAACACACACCGTCCATGCAATTACACACACTAGAGAAGGGCTATCTCCCACGCCCCTTTAATACCCTTTCTAATTCTTTAAGAGGAACCTCTGATGCATGGTAATGAATCCCGCCAAAAGACTGTAAAGACTGAAAAGCGCTACAAGTCCTTCAAAGCTGAAGAAGTAGAAGTAAGTCAAAAGAATAAAGTCAAAGAGCGCTCCAAAGCTCGAAGAACATCTGCAAAGCGTCTCTGGCTAGAAGTTTAATTTCCTGCCATCTCTTCCCCTGTAAACCTATAAAGCTTCCGTAACCCATTTTTATCGCCTGTAGTTCACGGCGAGGGAAAGTTGCGCCCGCAATTTATGGAAGCTTTAAATAATCGTAAAGATTTTAAAGCTTATGTTTAACTCCATTGTTGAAACAGCACTAAAGACCCCCTATGACATCATGGCCGCCAAGTACGGCGAGGAAATGGCCTCAAAGCAATTAGAACTTGAGTATGAGGCTAAGGCTGGCGCGGAAAGAAAGGTTTTGGCTGCATTGGCTAAGGACGCGGAAAATGGGGTGTTCCATGAGACGTTGGTAGGTACGCGAATCATCGGGCGGTTGATAACCCCAATAGCTAACAGGCTTGCAGAGTGGACGGCAGCGGCAAAGGGGAGAAGAGGAGTAAGACATTCGGCCCTTCAATATTTCTTGCAGCTTCCTGAAATTAACGAAAAGACACTTGAGACGCGCTATCAAAAGCTGGCGTATGTCGGCCTGAAGAATGGCGTATCCGCCTCAATGCTTAAAAACCCTCTCCCAATCGTTGCGATTTACAAAGCTATAGGAAGAGATATCGAAGAGGAAATTCAATTCACTGAGCTATTAGCGTCGATGCCAGCCGCCAAAGCAAGAAAGATACGTCAAGGTGTAAAAGAACGCGCTGAAGAGTCTTACAAGCGCTGCTACATGCGGGCCATTGCAGAGCACCATAAAATTAAGACTGAAGCGTGGCCAACAGAAGCACGCCTCCGAGTTGGCGAGGTAATTTTGAACTGCTGTATTGAGGCTGGGATTTTTGAAACGCATACCTTAATGCCTCTTTCAAGAAAGCTGAAAGACAGCATTACATCAATCACAGCGTCAGAGGGTTTGAAAGAAGTTATCTCGAAATACTCTCAAGGGTTAATGTTAAGCGCACAGCGATACTTGCCAACGGTGATACCTCCAAGGCCATGGAAGAACGCAGAGGAGGGAGGCTATTGGACAGAAGCGACGAAGACAACACTATTTAGAATTCCATCAAGTGCCGCAAAGAGCGTTGTAGATGATTTCCATAAAGAATTGGCAGACGTTGACATGCAGCAAGTGTTGGATGCCGTGAATAGGCTTCAGGCCACACCATGGCAAGTTAACTCAAAAGTCTTAGACGTTGCTCGCTCTCTATGGCGGGATGGCTTTACAGGTGGGGCGGGCCTTCCTGGGATAGAGCCATTAATCCCGAAAGATAAAGCAGAGGCAAGAAAGGTATTTCCAGACTTACCAGAGTCGGCCACAGAGGAGGAGATAAAGGCTTACAGGAAAAAGAAAACTGAACTGTATAAAGCTGAGAATAGAAGGGCTTCACGGGCTTTAAGGGTTACAGGGATTATAGAAACAGCACAAACCTTTAGGCACGAACCAAAGATTTACATGCCGCACTCTCTAGATACTCGCGGTAGACTTTATCCCATTCCTGCATTTAATCCACAAGGCGACGACCTCACTAAATCCCTTCTTATTTTCGCCAGTGCCGGCCCTATTGGTACAGAAGAAAACTTAAAGCTCTTCAAGATGCATGGGGCGAATGTCTTCGGGCATGACAAGTGGTCAATCAAAGAGCGCGTAAAGTGGGTAGATGAAAACTCAGAGCTTTTACTAGAAGTTTCCGAAGACCCTAAAGGAACCTATTCCTATTGGTCCAAGGCAGATAGCCCGTTTTGTTTTCTCGCCTTCTGTTTCGAGTACGCCGGTTATATTCGTGATGGTCTTTCATTTGAGTCTCGCATTGTCCTGGCCTTTGACGGCTCCTGTTCAGGTATTCAGCACTTTAGCGCCATGTTGCGTGATGCAGTAGGCGGGCATGCCGTTAATCTTGTAGCAGGCGGTGAACGCCAAGACATCTATCAACTTGTAGCCGATAGATGCATGCGCCTGGTAGCCGCAGATGCTGAGAATGGAAGTGGAGATGTCACAGAGACACGAGACTATGACGGGGAGAAAGTCGAAGTAACAAAGTTTGGGAGTAAGACGCTTGCGCAGCAGTGGCTAATGTTCGGCATTGAACGCAACACAGTAAAGCGCTCCGTGATGACCTTGGCTTATGGCTCCAAAGAATACGGATTCCGTGAGCAAGTACTGGAAGACACTATCCAGCCAGCCATGGAAATGGGGGCGATGCCCTTTAGCTCTGCAAATCAAGCGGCGGGCTATCTGGCACATTTGATTTGGACTTCTGTTCAGTCCGTAGTCGTTAAGGCTGTGGAGGCAATGAAGTGGCTCCAAAAGGCTGCGGGGGTGATTTCTAAAGCTAATCATCCTATCAAGTGGTTTACACCTGATGGAATGCCCGTGCAGCAGTTCTATTACCAGATGGAGTCGAAGCGGGTCCAATTCATCATAGGCGGAACTAGACGGCTATTCACTGTTGTTGAGGGCACGGCGACAGTTAATCCAGTTAAACAGGCGTCAGGTATTGCACCGAACTTTGTTCATAGCCTGGATGGTTGCCACATGCGCATGACGATTAATCACTGTCATGACAAAGAGGGTATCAGGAATTTCGGAATGATCCATGATTCTTTTGGCACCTCAGCGGATAAGGCCGTAGCGATGTTCAAGGGGGTCCGCGCCACGATGGTACGGCTTTATGATGAATTTGATCCTTTGGCGGCATTCGCCACACGCATTAAGGCCACGCTAGATGAAAATCTTGCTCAGCAAATTGAAGCCCTTCCACAAAAAGGCAGCTTAGACCTTCACGGCATTCTTGAGTCTGAATTCGCCTTCACTTGACACCACAATCACACAGACGCCAAAGCCCTTGAATGGGCTTTTGGTGTTTCTACGTCTAATTACACACACTAGAGAAAGGAGACTCCATGTCCCGCTTTGCTGAATCCGCGACGTTTGAATCTGAATCCAAAGAGGTATTAACCGCCCGCAGTGTTCAGGCCCAAAGCCCGAATGCTGGTCGTGTCTTTGAAGCAACTGTCACATTCCCGAACCGTGAAGGCGTGCAACGCATTGACGCCGATGAAATTGACCAAAAGGAGAAGTAAGAAATGAACGCAAAACAACGTCGCCAGTCCTTCCGCAAAAATTCCAATGGCCCAAAGGCAAACGGAGTGCCATGGAGTGTAAATGTTGAGATTGACGAGCATATGGTCATGCACATTGAAGCAGAGAAAGAGGTGTCGAAAATTAAAGACCTGATCCGTGCAGATGTAGCCATTACTCTTACGCGAAAGCCCGAAACACGCACCGAGCGGTTTAAAGCAGCATGGGTGGCAATCAAGAGAGCACTTAAAAAGTAAAGGGCTGCTATGGCTAAGAAGCCAATTTTTACGCACGTTGAGCCGCAGCTTGCTGTTTCTTTTAACCGCAGTGCCGTTGAAAAAATTATTAGGGAGAAGGGACGGGTTCGAGTCGATGCCAAAATTGATGGTATTCGGTGTGTGGTAATCCGCGATGTCGATGGTGTGTATCATGCAATTTCACGCAAGGGAATTTTGATAAAGTCATTAGCGAAGATTGTGGATGATACATTTCAAAGGCTCTACATCCCTGATGGACTCTGTGTTGATTGTGAGGTCGTTATAAGGGGACTGCCCTTTGAAGAACTATCTGGAACGATTCGCCGTGATGAGTTGATCCCTAATGAGTTAATCAGCTCAGTAATGTTTTATCCCATCGCAATGGTTGGCAAGGCTGCAATGGCAGGGCTTGCAGCTATAGAGGCGGAGCCAAGTCTTGATGCTTTCAAAATTACTGCCCTGCTTTTCAGTAGGCACATCGCACACATCCCATTTACTTACGCCTACCACATTGATGATGTTTTTAACGCATACAACACTTTCCGAAGCTTAGGGTATGAAGGGGCGATGGTTAAAGATGTTTCAGACATCTACAAGAACGGCAAGAAAGTTGGCTGGTGGAAGATCAAGCCAAGCGAAACGGTAGATGGTGTCATTGTCGGCGTAGAAGAGGGAGAGGGGAAATATCTAGGAAGCCTGGGAGCCTTCAAAGTCAGGCTTGAAGATGGGCGGTTTACCTCTATAGGTTCTGGCATTTCGGATGAAGACCGCGTAGCCGCGTGGGCGAATCCAGAGATGTTCATTGGTCGTTACGTTGAGATTAAGTTTATGGAAAAGACATTAGCAGGAAATCCACGCCATCCGGTACTTAAAGCGTTTCGTGATCTTAACTATTCGAAAGGAAGCAAGCTGTGAAAGTGTTTGATGTAAAAGAAATTGAATATACCCAAGTGACCCGAGGTGAGCGCGTTCACCGCCTTTGGCGTCTCGGCGTAGGTCCGTGCGGTAAAGAAGTCATTCAGATTAAAGCGGTTGTGGGGAGACAGTTCTTACAGACCCAACAAGTAACGGCGTGTGGGGAAGTTAAATCGTTCTTTGTTCCGCTTTCGCACATTATTTCTACAATTCAAATCACCACGAAAGAAAGTGAGGCCGTGTAATGCTCGAGCATGTACTAGGCATCCGCAGCAATGACCGAGCAGGTCGTACATCATGGCATGGCGCCCTAGCGAATAAATCGAGCACTCTTGAGAATAGAGAATGTTCGCTCTCGGAAAAAGACCACAAGTGTCTCTCTGAGGCTGATGCGGCTTCTATTCTCAACGCTGGCATCAGCGCCATGAAAGACCGTGCGGCTGTCAGGGACGATGCAAAAAAAGCTGAGCGCAGCATGAAACGCACTGTTGAAGCGTTCAATGCGCTGACCGGGTCCAGTATGACAGAGGTTCACGGATGGCAGTTCATGGCTGTTCTTAAGCTGGCGCGGGCCAATGGCGGCAACTTCCATCTTGATGACTATGTGGATGGTGCGGCTTACATGGCCTTGGCGGGTGAGAGCGCTTCGGAGGAAAACACCAAAACGCTACCCAATATTTAACTTAATCACAAAAGGAGAATTTATATATGGCAAAAGTAAAACTGATCAAAATGGTGTCCGGTCGCGCCCTGGCGGTGTTTCCGTCTGTGGAGAAGGAAGAAGTGTATGAAGGCAAGGGCCAGGATAAGCGTGTTATCAGCTTTGTGCAGGAAGATGGCAAGCTGGACAAGAAGATCATCAGCGCATGCGAAGAGGCCTGGGAGGCAATCAAAGACAACCCGGAATCGTTCGGAGTGAAGGGCAAGGCGCTTAAGCAGGTGCTGGCAGACCCGGAAGACTTCGACAAGCCCCAAATGCCCTGGAAGGAGAACAAGGACGGCGATACCCAGTTCAAGGCCACTTGCAACCATCTGGATACTCGCACGGATGAGCCGCGTAAGGTGCCTGTCTTCGATGGCCGCGCCAAGCCCACCGCTGCGATTGTGACCCATGGCAGCACTGTAAAAGTAGAGTTCGCCATCCAGCCCTACGTGGTGTCGGATCGTGTATACGGCGTCAAACTGCGCATGGACACGGTACAGCTGATCAAGCAGGGCGATGGCGTAGGCGGCAGCAATCCCTATGATGTTGAAGACGATGCGGAAGAGTTGGACGACTCCGCAGCGGCTGGTAACGCCTACAGCGATGAAGACAGCGAACTGGCCGATTACTGAGAATGGCGGGAAGCTTCTTTAACCGAAAAGGAGGGTGGAGCAAGCACAACAAAGGTGAGTATCGAAGCGGGCTTGAAGATGCAATCTGCACCTCTTTGGAGTCTAAAGCCATCCCTGTAGTGTATGAGGCCTTTTATCTTGATTACACCATTCCAGAAAGCGGCCACAAGTACACCCCTGATTTCATCTTGCCCAACGGCATCATCATTGAGTCTAAAGGCCGCTTTATGCCTGAGGACCGTAAAAAGCATCTACTGATCAAGGCGCAATACCCTGATATAGATATCCGATTTGTATTCAGCAATCCCAACGCCAAGCTCTATACAGGCAGTCCCACGTCTTATGCCGCTTGGTGCGCAAAAGAAGGATTTCAGTTTGCAAAGAAAGAAATTCCCATTGACTGGATCAAAGAGCCTAAGAAGGCGCTGCATCCCGCCTTGAAGGAGAAGAAAAGTAAGAAAGGATAATTGACCAATGGCTTTTAAAGAGCGAAAGGAAACCAAATTTATCGCTGTTCATTGCAGCGCCACTAAGCCAAGCCAGAATTTCGAGGCATCGGACATCCGCCGAATGCACTTACAGCGCGGTTGGATGGATATTGGCTACCACGTAGTCATTACCCGCAGCGGCGAGGTTCAGAGCGGTAGAGACATTGAAGCTATCGGCGCACATGTTGAAGGCTTCAACGCCGTTTCCGTGGGGGTGTGTTTGATTGGCGGCGTTTCTGAGAAGGACGCAAAGACTCCTGAGAACAATTTCACACCTGAGCAATTCAAGGGATTGAAGACTGTATTGAAGTCTCTCAAAGAAATGTACCCGCAAGCTGAAATCCTGGGGCACCGCGATTTCCCGAAGGTGGCTAAGGCGTGTCCGAGCTTTGACGTTAAGGACTGGCTGAAACAGGAAGGCATCGCCTAATGAGCTTCGAGGCATCAGAGGGCGCTCTACGCACGCACCTGCCTTGTGACGATTGCGGGTCTTCTGATGGCCTCGCAGAGTATGCAGAGAGTACCTACTGCTTTGTCTGTGAGAAATACACGCCTATCGAAGATACCTCAAACCGTCCACGAAATAAACGAATGAAAGGGGACATGGAGAAACTTTTAGATAGTGCTGATGGGGTCTTTGCGGACATTAAGAGCCGTGGGCTATCTCGAAAAACTTGTGAACGATACGGGTATTGGCAAGGTAAGTATTCAGGAAAGCCCGTTCAGGTTGCCGATATCCGCGACTTGGATGGCACTTTGATTCATCAAAAACTTAGATTTGCCGGAAAAGAGTTTTTAACCCTTGGGGGCACGCCAAAGGTTTTTGTCGGCCAGCATTTGTTCCCAGCCAAAGGCCGCAAGGTAGTTATCACTGAGGGCGAAATAGACATGCTAACTATCGCCCAACTTGACGGATGTAAATGGCCGGTCGTGTCTGTTCCAGCTGGAGCAGGCTCCGCCAAGAAGGTTTTTAAGGAGCAGTATGAATGGCTGATAGGGTTTGATGAAGTCGTAATCGCATTTGATATGGATGAACCAGGGAGAGAAGCCGCGATTGAATGCGCTTTAATTCTTCCTCCTGGCAAGGCAAAGCTGCTGATCCTTACCGAAAAAGACGCAAATAAAATGATGTCTGAGGGCAAGGAGCAAGAGCTACGTAATGCCCTATGGAATCCACAGCCTTACCGCCCTGATGGCATCTTGAATGGCTCTTCCCTGAAAGACCGCATCAAGACTCTGGGGAAGGTTAAAGGCCTTTCTTGGCCAAAAGCTTGGGAGGGAATGCCAATTGTTGAATATACCCGTTGTATTCCTGAGAAGCGTCTTATTACTATCGGCGCTGGCTCTGGTGTTGGTAAGTCTACTCTTACACGCTTTTTGTCGTATTTCATCGGCGTACAGCACCACACAAAAGTGGGCATGGTTTATTTGGAAGAAGGCGCTGAAGAAACCGGACAGGCGTTGATGTCGTATCACTGCGGCAAACGCCTTCATCTTGAGGATGTTGACAATGAAACTTGGGAGGAAGCATTTAATGCCACTTTGGGTACTGGTAATTTCTGCCTATATGATGCTTTTGGCAGCGTCGAGTCCGATAATCTTCTTAGTCGCATACGCTATTTGGCGGTTGCGGAGGAGTGCAAATACATCATCCTTGACCATATCAGCATTGCCATCAGCGGACTTGAAGGGAACGGTGACGAGAGGAAGCTGATTGACAAACTGATGACTGAGCTTCGATGCATCGTAGAAGAAACGGGCTGCACAATATTTGTTGTATCCCATCTTACCCGAAAGAGCGGACAGGGCGCAGTTGCGCATGAAGAGGGCGGGCAAGTCTCAACTAAAGATTTTCGTGGCTCTGGTGCAATTTTACAGCTTTCTGATGTCACTTTTGGTCTTGAGAGAAATACCCAAGATCCGATTTTAAGAGATTACACGACAGTAAGGGTTCTCAAAGTTCGCTATACCGGTCTTTCCGGCATTGGCGGCTATCTTTATTTTGACCATCAAACAGGGAGGCTAAACCCGGTATCTGAGTTGCCAGCGAGTGGCGACGGCGGATATCAGAATGAGGAGGGATATTAATGTATGAGGCTTAAAGGCAAGCCATTTGTCGTCTTTGATATCGAAACTAATGGCCTGTTAGTTACTGTAAACAAGTTTCACTGCGGAGTTGTCTACGACTCCATTGCGGACAAGTACATCCGGTTTCGTCCGGGTGAACTGCAAAGCTTAGTCAGCTATATCAAAGAGCGCCAGCAGATGGGCTTTGTGGCGGTAGCGCATAATGGCATTAAGTATGATGTGCCCGCCATAAACAAAATTCTGGGCAGCGAAGCTCTTCAAGAAATGTTCAATCCTCTCTTTGTTGATACCTTGGTTCTTTCCCGTCTTATCTTTTCCCATTTGAAGACGATGGGAGCGGAGATATCTAACTGGAAGAGGGGGAAAATACCAGGGAAACTTTACGGCTCACATAGCCTTAAGGCCTGGGGCTATCGCTTAGGAGAGCTTAAAGGCGACTATGGCGAGCAAGAAGAGGCATGGAGTTTCTTTAATGAAGACATGCTTGACTACTGCGAGCAGGACGTAAGAGTTACCAAGAAGCTTTACCTGCTGTTGGTTTCTAAAGACTACTCTGATGCGGCTATTACGCTTGAGCACAAAGCAGCGTGGCTCTTGGCGAAGATGGAGCGCAACGGCTTCCCCTTTGACACAGCGGGGGGGCTGAGGCTTGCAGACACACTGCAAGAACGCTTCAACGAGCTTGAGAAAATCCTAAAGGCCGCAGCGCCACGCATCCCAGATAAGGTTTTTGTCCCTAAGCGTGATAACGCCAAGATGGGATACAAGGCCGGCGTGGGCATCCAGCGCTACAAAGACTTTAACCCTGGCAGCCGGCAGCAGATTATGTGGCTGCTTGAAAATCTTTTCGAGTACATGCCTGACAACCATGAACTCTATCGGGAGAAGGGTGAACTGGATGAGGATGGGCGGCCTGTCACCAAAACGACCCTCAAGCTTGACGATGCCACTTTTAAGTTCATTGCCACAGACCAGGAAGCCCCCGCTGAGCTTCGACAATTTGCGGAGATTCTAAGCGAATACTTCATGTTGTCGAAGCGCCTGGGCCAGCTTGCTGATGGTAAGGCCGCATGGCTGAAGGTAGTGACGCCTGAAGGGTTCATTCACGGGGCTGTCAATCCTAACGGCGCTGTAACGGGGCGTGCTACGCATTCCGCGCCAAACATGGGGCAGGTGCCTGCGGGCCGGGCGGCGTATGGCCCTGAATGCCGTTCGCTGTTTGGGCCGAATGAGCGTTTTAGAGGATGGGTGCAGGTTGGCACGGACGCTTCCGGTCTAGAGCTTCGCTGTCTTGCGCACTTCATGCATGAGTTCGACCAGGGCGAATACGCATATGAAGTCGTTAATGGAGATATCCATACCAAGAACCAGCGCGCCGCAGGGCTTCCAAGCCGTGACAACGCGAAGACATTTATCTATGCGTATTTGTACGGCGCTGGTGATGAAAAGATTGGCAAGATTGTTCGTAAGGGGGCGTCTGAAGGTAAGGCGTTGAAGGCTGCCTTTCTGGAGCAAACCCCCGCGCTTGGTGATCTTAAAGATTCAATTGCCGAACAGCTGGGCGCGCACTTCGATGTCAAGAAGCGCAAAGTAGTTTTAACGCGCAATTACCTCGTAGGCCTTGATGGCCGTCATGTTCATGTTCGCAGCAATCACGCGGCTTTAAATACCCTTTTGCAATCTGCGGGCGCGCTTGTGTGCAAGTACTGGATTGTGCGCACTGATGAATTGTTGCGAGAGCGCGGCTATTTGCATGGCTGGGAGGGCGACTATGCCTATATGGCGTGGGTGCATGATGAAATGCAGATTGCCTGTAGAAAAGAGATTGCTGAAGAAGTCATTCAGATAGCTCAACTGGCAATGCGGGAAACAGAAGCTTATTTTAATTTTAAAGTCCAGCTGGACGCCGATGGAAAGATTGGCGCGAACTGGAAAGATTGTCACTGAGGAGGTTTAAATATATGCAGCTTACCTATATCAAATTTCTTGCCCGGCTCTGCCGCTTGTTCTTGAAGTTGGAGAATGCGATGTACTCTAAGACACTGTCTGTAGAGAACGCCTATCACAAGAAGGAGATGGAAAAGATTGATGCAGCTAAAGAGCAAATTAAAGAGTTGGAAAAATACATTCAAGATCATCCGGCTCATGTGGCAAAGAAGCTGATGGAGGCGCGAGTATGAATCACTATCTGCAAGTTCTGCTTTTTATCCGCATGTGTCCGCAAAAGTTTCAGTCTGATTATTCCCGTGCCAATGCCCGGCATGTCGCAGAAGCGGCCAGCCGAGGCCACATTACTTGCACGGTAAACGGCATTAATTCTGGCGAATGGATGGTGACGGATAGCGGCGTCAATTTCATGTCCATGAACGGCCTTCAAGTTCGGAGCGCAAGCTATGCCTGAAAAGCGGCTTCGGCTGATCTATGACCTAGACGCCATCGCCTTTAAAGCGTGCTCTGCCGCTGAAAAGGATGTTGACTGGGGTGACGGGTTTTGGAGTGTTTATGCGCAAGAGGTCGACATTATTGCTTGTTACGAACACATCATCCAGCAGCACAAGGAGGCGGTACGAAAGCATTACAGCTTGAAGGAGTTTAAGGCCGCTGAGATTGTGTTCGTGCTCTCTGTTGGCGACAACTGGCGCATCAAGTACGAACCCACTTACAAAGCATCGCGCCGTAGAGCCGTAAAGATCAATCGTAAGCCGGTAGGTTATTACTGGCTGCTCAATTATGTGCAACAGCTTTCGGATGTCCGATGGCGGGATGGATATGAAGGTGATGACGTGGCGGGTATCTTGGCAACATCGGAGACTGATAAATACGAAAATGTAATTGTCGCTCTTGATAAAGACTTCAAAACCATCCCCTGCAAGTTTATTCGGCTGACGGATGGGCATCTTTATGACTTGGACCGCACGGAGGCTTTTAGAAATCTAATGCTGCAAACGCTTTCCGGCGATGTGACTGACGGCTATCCAGGTTGTGAGGGTGTTGGTGCCGTGAAAGCGGGACGTATCCTAAAAGACCTTAAGTACATCAATGAAATGGAGTTTGCGACAGAGCGCGAATTTTCTTGTGTTGAGTTCAAAAAGCTATTTCCAGATTTGACGCTAAAGCAATTCTGTAAAGAGGGGTTCGAGGAAGAAACAAAGGCGGCAATGATAGCAGGTGAGGATGCCTACTTGCGCCAGTATTATCTTGCTCGGATTTTGAAGAGCGGAGATCGACTACCAGAGGAGGTGAGTGTATGAAACTCTTGACGGCACCACAGTTGGAACGCTTCAACAAACAGTTTGATGCGCGAACTTATATTTCTGATCAAACGGTTTCCTTGGATTTTATTCGTGGGGTTCAGCATGTTGTCGATATGGTCAATGCACTCTCCAGAGACGAAGAAGAGGAGGACTAATGTGTATCTTTAAAGCGCCATCCATTAGCGCGCCGGCAGCGCCTGAAATTAAGCCACCTGAAATTAAACCGATGGAGGAGTTGGCAGTTCCCAAAATGGGGGCCGATGATGTTGACAACGCCCGGAAGTCGGCAGGCAAGGAATCACTGAAGATTAATAAAGAGCCGCCAAAAGAAACCAAGGGGACGACGGGAATCAATAAGGCTGGATTTGGCGGCACAACGAAAGGGGGTAAGTAATGGGATGGCTTGGAAAAGTTTTAGGGTTGGATAAGAAGATTGATATTCCCCCTCCGCCCCCGCCGCCCGCCCCCGCCGCGAATAACTATGATGATTCGGCAAAATCAAAAGAGTTGGCGGATATGGAGGAAAGCGAGGCAGTCATTCGACGGCGTGGTAAAGGAAATCTGCGGATTGCGAAGAAGAATGTGACGGGGCGCTCTGGAGCCGCTGGCGGAGCAGGGGCTTCGACTTCTACGGGGACTAACCTGTAGTGGCAGCAAAGGCATCTAAATTCAAACCAAAGATTGGAGCCGCCAAACTCTACGATGAACTGAAAAGTAAACGACAGCCCTACCTCAAACGCGCCCAAGAGAACGCGAAGTACACCATTCCTCTGGTGATGAAGACTGAAGGCCAAGACGGTAACGCCAGCTTTGAAGATACTCAGCAAAGCCTGGGAGCGCTTGGTGTCAACTCCCTCGCGGCAAAGCTGACTTCGGCGCTTCTTCCCCCTGGCGTCCCGTTCTTTTCCCTTCAGCCTGACCATCCTACGATGCTGGCGCTTGCTGGTGAGCCGGATAAGAAAGCTCAAGTTGATGGCGAACTGGCCCGAATGGAGCAAACCGCTAATACCTGGGTGGAGACATCGCAGATTCGCACCACAGTAGTAGAGGCCATGCGCCATCTTGTCGTATGTGGCAATGCGCTTCTATTCCTTCCACCAGAGTCCTCCGGCGCAAAGCTCTACAAGCTGGATTGCTATGTTGTACAGCGGGATGCAATCGGCAACGTCCTGCACGTCATTACGGTGGACTCTATTGCCGCAATGGCGCTACCGCCTGAACTGCTTGGAGGCGTGAAGAATATTGACCCGGACAATCCTCAAGAAGAGGTCTCGGTCTACACGCATATCCAGCGCCAGGGCGAAGAGTGGTACTCGTATCAAGAGATTGATGAACAGATGGTCAAGGGGACCGAGAACACCTACCCACTGACCAAATCGCCGTGGATACCGCTTCGCATGACCAAAGAAGACGGCGAGGGCTATGGACGCTCTTACGTCGATGACTACCGCGCAGACCTTGTAACTGTCTCCAAGCTCTCCAAGGCGGTGAACGATCTTGCAGCGGCAGCGGCGCGGGTGCTGTACGGAGTGGAGCCGTCCTACCAGGGCAGCGTTAAACGTCTTACCCAGATTAAAAACGGGGGCTTCACGCTTGCCCGAAAAGGCGAAATCTACAGCATCCAATTGGACAAGTACGCGGACATGCAGGCGGCTCAGGTCCAATTGGACCGTGTAGAGGGCCGCGTAGCTAAAGCCTTCCTGTTGACTAGCTCCATTCAGCGCCAGGCAGAGCGGGTGACTGCGGAAGAGATACGGGCGATGGCCGCAGAACTGGAAGAACTGCTAGGCGGGCTGTACTCGCTACTGACACAGGAATTTCAACTTCCTCTAGCTCGCAGGGTGCTGGCCGTTTTGGAGTCGCTGGGGAAAGTGCCAGCACTTCCTGAAGGCATTGTAGAGCCGACCGTGACGACAGGTGTAGAGGCGCTTGGGCGCGGCCAGAAGCTTATCAAGTATCAGACCTTCCTAGGCATCATTTCCAGCCTTCCTGGCGCTCTTGAGGCAGTGAAGACCAATGCACTAATGACCGCCATCGGCAATGCCTGTGATGTTGATACGTCTGAATTCGTCATGACCGAAGAAGAGATTGCACAGCGAGAGCAGGAACGACAGCAAGCGGCCTTGATGCAGCAGGCTGTACCGGGCCTTGCATCTGGTGTTGGCGGTGCGATGCGCGAGGGTGTCTCTAACGGCCAGCTGGAAATGGGGAGTATCGACGATGTTCAAGCGGCTGCGGGCTAAGCGATTAACAACTTACAAGGAGCAAAACACATATGAGTGAAGCAGTACAAACCTACGATTTTGAGGCGGGCGCAGTTGAGGCCGCGGATGCTGTTCATCTGGAACAGAAGCAGCAAGAAGCCCCTGAAGAGCATCAGCAGGCCGTGAGCCTTGAAGGCGTGGAGATTACGCACAACGGCGAGAAGGTAGAAGTTGAAGACAAGGAAGAAGCAGTTGAGGCCAGCACTGAGGCCAGCAGCACCGATGAAGCCAATAGTGCGTTTTCGGCTGCGGTGGATACTTCAAACGAGTTGAAAGAAAGCTTTGAGGCCGAGGGTGATAAGTTGGCTGAAGTTGGGCTTTCGCTTGAAGGGATTCAAGAAGAGTTCCAGGCGAACAAGGGGAAGATGACTCCTGAAACCCTCGCAAAAATCAAAGAGGCCGGTTACTCGGAGAAGCTGATTAAAGGTTATCTGGCGGGTATGACCGCAGCAGCCAATGAAATCCACCGCCAGTTTATGGGGGCATTGGGGGGAGAAGGCCGATTCCAATCCATGACCGCCTGGGCAAGCGAAAACGCCGATGCGGACCTTGTGGATGCCTTTAATGCGGCGGTAGAGCGCGACGATCTGAAGGCTGCTGCCAGTATTGGAAAAGTGCTGATGGCTGCCCAAGACGCTTCCACGGCCAAGCGCTACGGAACTAAGAACCCGCATCTTCTTGGAGGTGATGCAGGGGCGAATGTTGGCTTGAAAGGCTTTAAATCTGAAGCCGACATGATTAGTGCTTTGAACGATAAGCGCTATGGCAATGATGCAGGCTTCACTCGGGCCGTACAAGAAAAGATCATGGCCATGTAGGCTGCCGAATCAATTACACACACCACAAACTCAATTACACACACTAGAGAAGGCACGTCTGAGGTCTTTCTCTAGGCTCTCTGCTGTCTATTCAAGATTTAACTTTAACATTTTCTCTTCAATAGTCTTTAAGGCGATTGAAGAGCCTGAAGTTTATTTAACCAACTTGGAAATAAATCCATGACCAACTTCAAACAAATCCCATTCCTCAAATTCTATAAGGAGAACTTTAACTATGGCGTCCTTCAACGTAACTACTCCGGGTAACGATTCTAACGATAAGTCTTCTACCGACATTACGATGTTCTTGAAAATCTTCGCTGGCGAAACGCTGGCGGCTTATGCGCGGACTTCTAAGACCGCCGGTAAGCATCTGGAGATTTCTGTTAAGAAGGCAAAATCCGCGCAGTTCCCTGTAATGGGCCGTGGTAAAGCAAAATTCTTGAAGCCGGGTGACGAACTGAACGGCCAAGAGTTCAAGCAGACTGAAAAAGTCATTCAGATTGACGGTTTGCTGACGGCAGACTGCTTTGTATCTGACCTGTATGAAGCGATGTCTCAAGACGCGTTTCGGGCCATGTACGCCGCCCAGCTGGGTGAGTCCCTAGCCATCGCCAAGGACCAGCACGTACTGGCTGAAGCCGCAAAGATGGTTGTGGCTGGCGTAGAGAATCTAGAAGGCCTTGGCAAGCCGGTACTGGCCGATGTGGGCGTTATGCCTGACTTCACCCTGGAAGGCCATGATGCGATTCTGAAGTGGGGTTCTATGTTTGTCCTGCAAATGCAGGCTGTTGCGGCGCGCTTCGATAAGAACTATGTGCCCAAAGCTGAGCGCTACGCCTTCATTATTCCCGAGGTTAAAGCCGTGCTGCTGCGCTATTTGTCCGCAGCTGGCCTTGATACCAATGGTGCCGCCTTCGTGTCGCAGTGGGGTGATATCACTATTGCCGGCATCCCGCTGATTGATGTGCCACACCTGGGAGATTCGGGTGTTGATTTCTCCAACTCCCTGAACTCGGTGGGCCACAAATTCCCTGAAAAGTACGCCGGCAAAACTTACGCCGTTGTCTTCCACAAGGGCGCGGTGGGCACCCTTAACTTGATGTCCATGGGCTTCGAAACTCAACGCTATTCCACCCGTCAAGCGGAACACTTGGTGGCGAAAATGTCTACCGGTCACGGTGGCCTCCGCCCTGAAGCTTCCGCGATGTTGGTAGGCATTGGCGAAATTCCTGAAGTGCCGAAGTCCCGCGCATCTAAGTAATCCGATTAACCACAACTAACAGAAGCCCTTATAGCCCATCCTAACCGTGGATACGTCTATAAGGGCTTTTTTAGTTGTTACATGAGGAGAGAGTATTGTTAGAAAACTTCAATGATGACCCACTGGCCCTTGATGCGGTTAACTTGGTTCTAAGTGAATGCGCAATTGATGGCGTGTCTTCTCTTGAAGACCAAAACAATCTTGATGTTGTCAATGCGGTGAACTGTTTGTCCACTGCACTTCGCTCGGTGTTGTCTAAGGGCTTTAGCTTTAATACCTTTAGCACGACTTACCAACCGGACATGGATGGCTATATCAAATGGCCGTCAAGCGTATACAGCGTTAAAGCGGTGGATGGAACCCGGCTACTGAATCAAGCGGGCTATGTGGTCAAGCCCGATGAAGGGTTTACCCCAATTTTTACTGCCCCATTAGAAGTGACTTTGATTGCGGAGCTTCCGCCAAGTTCTTTGCCCGCACCTGTCTGGGATTACATCGTCTTCAGGGCCGCAGAATTGATGAATGACCGCTGGATTACTTCGGATGTGGTTGGGGTGAACATCAATAAGCACCTTACCGAATCATGGGTATCCTTTCGTCAATGGTGGATTGACGATGAAGACGCCAGCGTGTTTGATGGCAGTGCCGTCCAGAATTTGATGGGCCGGACATGAGTCTAGTTTCCCAAAGCATCAAGAATATGGTGGCGGGAGTCTCCCAGCAGCCTCAAATTCTTAAGATGCCCGATCAAGCAGATGAGCAAATTAATGGCTTCTCTTCGGAGGCTGCTGGGCTTATCAAACGCCCGCCAACGCAACATCTCGCAAAGCTGGAATTGACTGACTCTGAGGTTAATAACGGGTTTGTCCATTTTATCAATCGAGATGAATCAGAAAAGTACATTGCCGTCATTACTCCCTTGACTGACAACCCCCTACCACCGCCGTCTAAGGCTCCATCTGGTGGGATTACCCGCAGCACAAAAGAGGCGCTCTTCTTGACTCCGGGTTCTTCACAGCTGCCAATCCCGCCCAATACGGTGCAGGTAGAGATTTACGCCCTGGGAGGCGGTGGGGCTGGGGGAGGCTGGAAACCTGAAGTTCCGAATAGTCCGGGTCTGCCCTCAAGCGTCAAAGCTGGTCCAAGCTCAATCGCAGTTGCCGGTGGCGGGGCGGTGGGAGAGCGACACAATGCGCCAGGCGCGGGCGGTGCGCCAAACGGCAATCCAGGCCAATGGGCCGCAAAGTACGCTGGAGGTATTGGTGGCAGGCCTCCGGATAATATCTTTGGGGCGGACTACGGTGTTGGGGGCCAGGGACACCGCGATGTGGGGAGCCAGCCTTCGGGCGGGGGTGGTGGTTCGGGGGGCTACGTTAGGGCGGTTGTGGGCGCGGATGTTCTCGCTGGCCAGACGATGCTTGATATCACTGTTGGCGCTGGTGGCAAGGTCAACAACTGGGAGGCCTACGGCGGTCCCCCTGGGCAGCCCGGCAATGGTGGCGCAGTCAAAGTTATTTTCTACATAGACGAAGACAACGGAGGAGAGCCGGAAAAGCCTCTGATGGATTCTTCTATTCGGGTATTCGATCTGAAAGGACAAGAGTACGCGGTAAGGATGTCTGAGTCCGGCTTAGCGTATCTGGCGGGAGCTTCTGGCGGTCTTAGCGGCGCAATCCGCGCGGTGACGGTGGCCGATTACACTTTCATAATGAACCGGCTCAAGGTCACTCAGATGACGAGTAAGAAAAGTGGCGCTGAGCCGAATGAAGCGCTTATCCATGTGAAGCAGGGCCAATACGGCAAGACATATTCCATTTTGATCAATGGCGAACAAAAGGCGGCTTTCACAACTCCAGATGGCTCCAATGCCGGGCACAGTCCGCAGATTGATACTTCATTCATCACCACGAAGCTATGTGAGCAGCTGACGGAAAACGGAGTCAACTTCAACAACGGCAAGAACTGGATACGCATCTATCTGGCCGGTGAAGATGATGCGGTGACGACGGCGGACGGTTTTGGCGATCAAGCAATGTTCAGCTTCACGCATAAGGTTCAGAAAGTTGGTGACCTGCCAAAGAGCGCTCCTGATGGTTATGTGGTGGCGGTGGTGGGGGATAATTCGACAACGTCTGATAACTATTGGCTGAAGTACTCCTTGAAGTCGAAGACATGGGAGGAAACGGTAGGCTTTGATCTTGAAGTTGAAATCGACGGCTCAACGATGCCGCATGCTTTAATCAGGCAGGCGGACGGCACGTTTACCTTTGATGCGCTTGAATGGGATGAGCGCAAGATAGGCGATGACAATTCAAACCCCATCCCAAGTTTTATCGGCTACACCTTGCATGACATCTTTTTCTTTAGGAACAGGTTAGGGGTCATAGCTGATGAAAATGTAGTGATGACGGCGGCAGGCAAGTTCTTTAAGTTTTGGACAAACTCAGCGGCCACAGTGGTAGATACTGATCCAATCGACGTTGCTGTTTCTAATAATGCGGTGAGCCTTCTTCAGCATGCAGTTCCCTTCAATGAAGAGCTTTTGCTGTTCTCTGATGGTACGCAGTTTGTGATGAAGGCGGAGGGCGTGTTGAGCCCTAAAAGCATTCGAGTCGATAAAGCGACTGATTTTCTTAATACCCCAAATGTGCGGCCAATAACGGTAGGGCGAAATGCCTATTTTGTGATGGAGAAGACTGGGTCATGTGATGTGATTGAGTTCTTCGCCGGGCAAGATGCAATCATTGATGGTATTCCCGTTACGTCTCATGTCCCATCTTATATTCCTCAAGATATCCGAGTTCTTAAAGGCGCATCGGCTGATAATTTAATTGTTCTGAATTCACGTAAAGCCCCTGGCTCGCTTTTCGTCTACAAGTTCTTATTCAGTGATCAAGGGCGGGTGCAGTCCTCTTGGTCCCGCTGGGATTTTGGTGGTGGGAAATGGATTGTGAGTTATGAATTTATTGGGCCGTATCTCTACTTGGTGGTGGGGAATAGAAGCGGCTATTACCTTGAGCGGATGCAGACGAACCCGGATGTATTCGAGTATCCGGCCCAGCCATGGAAAATTCACTTAGACCGACTCGCTGAATACACACTGTCGTCTGAGGAGGTTGCTTTTGATGAGCACACTTTGGAGACGGTCTTTAATATAAAGAAAGTGTACGGCTCTATCCCCGCCGCAGGGGATTACTTTGTGGTTGATGAGCTTGGGGATGCTAAGGAGGTTCAATGGGATGTAGAGGGCAGTGTTCGCATTTATGGAGATTTCAGAGAGCAGCGTATCTGGATAGGGGAGGTCTACCCGTTTCGTTATACCTTTTCTAGATTTTTGATTAAGCATCAGAATGAAAATGGATGGGTGACAGAAACAGAAGGACGTCTACAGCTGCGGCGCGGTCATGTGAACTTCAATAACTCAGGGCCATTTACTGTACTTGTGGAATGCATTCAAAACAGTTGCGCCAGGGAGTCTACATATACCGGGCGGCAGCTTGGTTCCATGACGTCAAAAGTGGGGAGGATTCCAGTGGGAACGGGGCGGTTTAATTTTCCAATTGGCCGCGAGGCTACAGATGCAAGGGTGATGGTTTTAAGTACAAATCCCTATCCTTGTGCTTTCATCGGCGCAGGCTGGGAAGGGGTTCACTCACGGAGGACTTCGCAAATTTAAAAGAAAGGAGACAGTGTGTTTTCTATTCGTACAACAACGGACGCGCAGTTGCAGCAGTTGGCGAGTCGTTTAAAGCCCTTGGATGCAGCCGAATGCCGCGCTTGGGGGGAAACACCCGCAGGCTTTCTTAAGCGGGCATTCAGGGAGTCAACACTCTTTGTCGTGGAGCATCACCTTTACGGGGTTGTCGCGATTAGCGGCTACATCCGACAGCCGGACACAGATTACGCAACTGTATGGCTGTTGAATACAGAAAGCGTGGACAAGTGCAAGCTTGAATATCTCCGCAATTCTGAATGGATGTGGCGGGAAGGCTTCAAGCGGGCTGAATGCGCAGTGGCCGGTAATTTGGTATGGAGCGAACAAAAAGAACATCTTGAATGGCTTGAACGCTGTGGGGCGGTCATCGACACGGACAATGTTGTGGCTGTTAACAGCCAGAGTTTCTACCGCTTCACAATGACTAAGGAGGATATCAAATGGCGCAGCAGACCCAAGGGGCATTAGGAGGCGCAGCACAGGGGGCAATGAGCGGCGCTGCGATGGGGTCTATTGTCCCTGGAGTAGGTACAGCGTTTGGTGCAGTTGTCGGGGGCATTATGGGCGGTCTTAGCGGAATTATGGGTAGTAACGCAGAGGCGAAGGCGCGAGAGGCTCATAACAAGCAAGTCGAAGCAAACATCAAGAACAACATCATTGAGGCGAACTATGCGACTGCTGAAGCGGTGAGGCAGCAAACCATGTTGCAGGACTCAGCGATTGATGAACTGATGAACCAGAGAATTCAACAGATGGAAGCCAGCGGCTCAGTTCAGGCCGCAGCGGGCGAGACGGGGGTATCTGGGAATTCTGTCAGCACAGTCGCCCGCGCCATTGATGCTCAGTATGGCCGTACCGCTGCTTCTATCATGACTAATGTAGAAAATGAGTTTATGGCACTAGAAACGCAGAAAGAAGCGATTGTCCGGCAAGCGAATGCAAAGAGTAAATCCATTGCGGCTACAGGCATGCCTGCGGGCACTAGCGGCTTTGCGGATATGTTGAATATTCTGGGAGGCGTAGCCAAGGGGGCCGCTGAAGGATACGGAATCTATAACACTTACAGTAAATTCGCTTCAGCAGCTAAATAAGAAAGGGAGGAGGAGTGGCAAACAAAGAAATGATCACAATGAAGGGTCCGTATCAAATTGCCTCTCAGTTTGCGCCGAGACCCAGAGAAATAAAGCAAATAGCGTATTCTGTGCCAAAAGTCCAAGGCATTGATCCCGCACTAATGGCAGCAAAGGCGGCAAACGGTGCGAATCGCTCAAAAGAGCTTCTGGATGCTTTGATGAATAACGGCAAGCAGGTGGCCGGAGCGATGCAGTCTTTTGAAAAGACCGCGCAGGACGAAGTTACACGCTTGATTGAACAGCAGAAAATGTCACCTGAAGAGTTTGGGCGCTTTGGTGATGCGAGTAGGTTGCCGTTTCAGTGGAATCCAATAGCGATGAAGCTCTATAACCGTGATGTTGGCACACAGCTACTCGGTCAACACTTTAATGCGGCTCAGGCAGAAGTTTCAAATCGTCCTGGTATATTTGAGAAGACTGAAGAAGAGTATGGGCAGCTGCTAAAGGAGGAGACAATCAAACGGGCGGTGGCTGCTGGTTTGGATGCGGGGAATGAGACCCAACTGAAGGCATTTTCTGCGGGATTCACGTCTCTCGCCGTCAAAGGAAACGCGCAGTTCATCCAACAGAAATCGCAAATGTTGAGAGAGGATGCCTATAAGAAGGGGGTGGCAAACGCAGTTCCAAGACTTGCTGCGCTGCCAGCTGATGACACTTTGGGCATCTTTTCCACCTTCCAAGCTTTGGGAGACGAAGCCAAGTCTATTGGTGGACTGCATTATGACCAGTGGGCTGAAAATGTATTTAAGCGTCTTTCGGATGAAGGGCGCCTTGAGCATCTGGCCGCATTGAAGGATGTGACGCTCTCGGATGGTAAAACAAAGCTGGTAGACATGTTGCCGGGTGGATGGACAAATCTTGAACACGCAGCCTCTTCTAACGCGGCAAGGCTGGGCGATGGGGAAATTACAAGCTACAAGATCGAGCTAAATGATTTTATTCGAGACATCAAAGACCCATCCAAGGACTTTAGCACGGTGGGCGCGGCACAGAAGTTTACAGACCTGATGAGTAGGGTGCCTGCCTCTATGCGCTCTCAGGTGGCACAGTTCGACGCGCACTATAAGGATGCGATGGCGTATAGGGCGAAGAAGCAGGCAGCACTACAGTTTGAGAGTAATAAGCTTCAGATGGCTCAGAACTTCACCACACAGCTAACTAAGGGGCTGATAGACAACCCGCTTGAGCCGCATGTTTTTGAAGACCGTGAACTGGGCATCCGAGATATTAACGGCAATGCTCCGATGTTTACGGCCGAGGCCCAACGCAAGGCGGCAGGGCGCTATCTTGAGCAGGCGGCCCACAGTTTGGTCAGTCAGGTAGCAGGCTCCACGCCCGAAACTGTGGGAGGGCTTATCGACCAGATGTCGAACCTTCTTCGCGTTGCAGACGTGAATGGCCTCAAGGGAGCCTCTGGCAGCATCATTGCCCCTGCGGTCAAGGCATATCACAGCGCCTTACAGCGGCCCGATGTCTTGCAGCACTACTCGGTTAACCGCCAGCTGCCAGACGGATTGAAGAAAAGCTATATGTTCCTTTCCACGACCATCCGTCGAAATCCGGGGGTGATTAGCGATGAGGACAAGGAGCGAATCGGGCCAGCGATGGCGATGGAGGATGTTCTAGGCCTGGAGCCTGTGGAGGCCATGGCTATGCAGATGGAGGCGCTGAGCGTTAATGCTAGGCCTGATCCAAAAGATAAGAAGAACAATGTGGACGCGATCATTGATGACGCAGCCCTAGGCCTGTCTGCTGGTCAGGTGCAAGCGGCGCGTACCGCCGTCGAAGCGCGCCTACAGGCCGGCGTAGCGCCCAAGCAGATCAAGGAGGAACTGAAGGCAGGCAAAGGCCGCTTTGTAGACTTAAGCGGGGCGGGCGTGGCCGGCAGGGTGAAAAGTGATGTGTTCGCCAAGCAACAGGGATACCAAGACTTCGAGCAGAACATGCAAACCATTTTGACTGCTTCAATCCAGCGAAAACTTGGCGAAGGATTCAAGCAAGGAAGTCCCACTTCAATTTCTGTGAGCGGAGACAGGTTTATGGTCCGCCACGGCGCAAAGCCTGCAATCTTCATCCCCTTTTATAAGGTGCAACAGGACTTGGATACGATGGAAGAGCAGCGTCGAGACAGGCAGCTAAAAGATGCAAGAGAAAGCGATGAAAGATCGAAGGGTACGCTCGGCAAAGCAGTTTCCGATTTCTTGGATGAAAAGAACGCGGAGGATAGAGAACGGCTGAAGTCCATGAAGGCCAAGAAGAAGGTTGTGGCAAATGATGTGATTACGCCGGCCCTTGTTAAAGGCTACGAAGCTTTGGAGAGTGCATCCCGAAAAGGCGTCCGCCCATCGGGTATCCCTCTAACTGATTAACGAAAAGGAGAAGAGGATTAGTAAAAGCAACCCATACGCAGATACATATCAGAAGGTTTCAAGTAACTATGATTTCTCCCCTGGACTTTTGGCTAGGCAAGGCATGGCAGAGTCTGGATGGAGGCCGGATGTATTAGGGCCGCTGTTGAAGGGCAAGCGAAGTGGGGACCAACAGGCAATCGGCATTGCTCAAATTCTTCAGTCTACTGGCGCGGACTTCGGCTATAGCAGAGAAGACCTGCTTAACCCAGAAAAGGCGATTGAAGCTCAGGGCAAGATTATGCACCACTTAAAGAATAAGTTTGGTGACGAGGACAAAGCACTGATTGCCTATAACTGGGGCCAGGGTAATCTAGCAAAGCATTTGGAGCATAACGGTGGTAAGGTCAACTTAGCGAAGCTGCCAAAAGAAACACGAAATTATCTCAAGAAGATCAAAGATGTTCGCCCCGATCCCATCGCCAGCACAGAACAAGCCTATAAGCCTCTGTACGGTGACTCCACTCGAACGGATGGACAGAAGACAGCGCTAGAGGTGCAGGACGCTGCCTATGAAGCTGCGCGATTTCGAGAGTTCAACACAGTCGATGACAAGCATACTCTTTCCGGTATTGGCGATTCTATTCTTGGCAGCATACGCACTAATAACGCTGCATGGGCCTATATCGAGAACCAAGAGCTTAAAGGCGAGAAGCCTTATGTGAGGCCGGATGAAGCAGAGGACCGAACCTTAAGACAGGTTTTTTCAAATAGCGTTGACTACGATTTTGCGGTGAACCATTTTACAGGCGAAGAGGACATACCAGTACTGCAAAACTTGTTGAGCCGCAGGCGCGATGATGCGGCGAAAGTAGCGCGGTATGGCTTTATGGGCGAATTGATCAATATCGGCGCATCTCTAACTGATCCGGTGAATATCGGACTCGCCTTTGTTCCTGGCGGCGCGCTGACGAAGTTGGCCGGCTTTGCTACTACTTCGAGGGCCGCTGCCATGGCTTCCGGCGCTGTGGTGGGCGCGGCTACGAACATCGCCGCAGACTACGCAGTTAGCTCGCAAGTGGGCCTTGATTTCAATCCGACTGTATCGGGAATTGCGGGTGGGCTTCTGGGCGGGGCGGGCGGTGCCTTGGCGCATCACCTGGATAACTCTGTTGCGGCGCGTGCTCGATTGCAAGAATTGGAAACCGCAAGCGGTCAGCTGCTTGACGATGCAACGCGCCGCCAGCTGCACGCGAAAGGTATTGAAACCTTTCCTGCAGAAGACAGGCCGATGGCTGCCCACAATGTGATGAACCCTGTGTATGAGGCATCACAGAAAGAGTTTGCCAAGACTTACGGCGTCCGCTTTGACCGAATCGGACGACTGGGGAAAGCCGACGACGCAGGGCTAAGGGGATATGCCGCTCAACTCTCGTATGATCAATCGTGGGGCCATCAAGGGGCGACGATTGCCGAGGAGCAGGCGAACGGCTTCAAGGGCTTTAAGGCACTGGACTACGACTTAGCGCAGATCATCCATAAGTATCATCCCGAGGCGATGAAAGACCATGAAGCTGTGCGGAGGCTGGGCCGTGAGGCCGCAGATGCCATCACAGACACAAGCGGTCTGACGTATAAGAACGCCTCGCCCGCGGTTAAAGAGATGGCGGCAGCAATGCGCAGTGAACTTGCGGCGGCACATCAGGCAGGTAACGCGACAGGCATGTTTGGCGATCTGCTGCCCCCAAACAAACATTACATGCCCATCAGGGCGGATGTACACGCCATTGAGCGACAGATAGAGCGCTTTGGGGGCATTGAGCGCTTGATTGCGGTTACGGCTCAGTGGGCACGAAAAGCACTGCCAGAATCCTATGTGAAGACACGTTACCAGACAGCAAAGGAGGCTTTCGAGAAGGCTAACCCTGGCAAGGCCTACGGCAAGTATGAGGTACACAGCGGGCGCATTCGTGATGAGATAGCCAAGGGCTGGGCAGATGTAAAAATCCGCACCGGCTATTTGACACCGGAGAGCGCCGCCCATGGAGCGCTGCGGCACCCAAAGGCCGATTTTCTTGACCACGCCATCCCCTTTGACCGATCAACCAAAATCACGGCGGAAGATGGCCGGGCATTTGATCTCTGGGACTTGAGCGACGGCGATGTGTACAAGATGCTTGCGAACTATGGCAGGTCGTTTGCTGCTGAGTACTCCGTAAGAAAGGTTCACGGGAAATCAGCCCTGGAACACCTGAACGATGTGCGCGAGTCCGCCAATGGGAGCAAGCTAACTGCACGTGAGCGCGAAGCGTGGATACGCGAGTACGAGGACGGACTGACCGCTGCAATGGGATATAACCCCCACGCAACAGACAGCACGGCCATCAAGCTTCTGAACATCGTGAAGAACATGCAGCATGCGATGCTGTCGGGCGGATTCGGCATTAACCAAGCCGGCGAGGCTTTGGGCGCTGTGGCGAACCTGGGCTGGAAGGCTGCAACGCAGATGTTCAAGGGCCTTGAGCCTGTGATTAAGCTCGCACAGTCTGGCGATCGTCAGGCCATTCTTAAGTTACGTGCTTTCCGTAACATGGACATCCACGACTCCATGCGGAGAGGCGTGAGCGATACCCTGCGGGATGCTGAAGACCTCTTTGCTGGCAATGTGCCGGGCTGGATGAAAGGTGCTAATGCAGCAAACCGCTTTAGCAGGAAGGCCGCTACTTGGTCAAACAAGCTGAGCGGGTTTGAATGGATACAGCGAAATACTTCTGAGGGTCTGCGCACCTACATCCAAGACGCTTTTAATGACTTGGCGATGGGAGTGGGTAAGGACAGCAGCCTGAAGAAATTCCTAGACCCAAAGCGCTTGGCAAAGTATGGGATGGACGAGAGCAAGCTTTCGCGTATTAAGAGCGACATTCGCAAGTATCAGGATAAGGCCGGCTTCTACGATACGGACAGGTGGATGAAACACTCGCCGGATTCCTTTGCAGACTTCAGATTGATGGCGAATAGAATGGCAAAGGAAATGATCCAGCTACACCATTCGAATGATCTTCCCACCTTTATGAACCATCCGGTGGGCCAGCTACTGATGCAGTTCCAGTCTTTCCCTATGGCGGCTTGGACCAATGCGACACTCCCGTTTCTTAAAGAGCAAGACAGGGTGGCATATGGAAAGCTTTTGGGCACAACCATAGGAAGCGCTCTAGTCTACACCGCCCGTATGGCCTACAACTCCCTGAGTAAAGATGATCCTGAAGAGTATCGGGAAAAGTATCTAAGTATGGAGGCTATCATTGCCGTAGGAGCGGCACGCTCTTCCATGGCGTCAATGATTCCCTCTGTGACTAATACGGCCCTCAGTGCGGTGGGAGTTGAAGTGCCTGGATGGTCTGAAGCGCGTACCACAGGTAATGATTTGTCTCTTAACCCTCCGACACTCCAAGCCATCCAGCGGGCTATCTCGGTTACAGGGGCGGGAGTGCAGTCCATCTTTGACCCAGAGTTCGAGTGGACAAAGGGGCATCGACAAGCTGCAAGGCAGTTATTCATTCCCAACTTGATGCCTGTCGGCCTCGCTTTTGATAAAACATATGAGGCAGCCGCACAATACCTAGAATAAACAGAAAGGAGATTAATGCCGATTCCAGATTTTACAAGAAAGCCGAAGGTTAACGACTCTAAGTCTTTCGCAACATTTATTAGCGATGGTGTTACTACTGTCTACGCTTTCAATATTGAGTACCTGCGCAAAATATTCATGCATGTTGAAGTTGATGGCGCGGCCCTGACGCCGGGGCAAAAGCCCAATGAAGGGGACTGGTGGTTCAGCAAGGGAATGGAAATCACCCTGAAGACGCCCGCCCCAGAAGGCACTTCTCTGACAATTAAACGTCTCACTCCGTCCGACCGCATCGTAGAGTTCATTGATGGCTCTATCTTAAAGTCCACCGACTTGAATGTATCTGCGATCCAAACCCTTCACATTGCTGAAGAGGCGCGGGATTACATGGTGAATACCATTGGGACGGACTCTGACGGAAACATTGATTTTCGGTTTAAAAGAGGCATTCGTGTTGCCGACCCGGTAGAGCCACAAGATGTTATCAACTTCCGCACGTACCTCAATGATGCGGAGGGGGCGCACGCTGCGGCGAAGGCCGCGAAAGCGTCAGAGGTGGCGGCTAAGCTCTCGGAGGACCGGGCCAAAGCATCTGAAGTGGCCGCTAAGGCTTCTGAGGGAGCTGCTAAGGTTTCTGAAGCGAATGCCCTCAGAGATGCCCAGAATGCGGCAGGAAGCGCCGCAGCTTCAGCAGAAAGCGAGACGAAGGCCAAGGCGTCAGAGGTGGCCGCCAAGGCGTCTGAAACTGCGGCCGCGCTTTCAGAGGGCACCGCCAAGAACTCAGAGGATGCCGCGTATGGACATCGTATCGCCGCAGAGGGTTCGCAAGCTGCTGCAAAGGCATCTGAGGATACGGCAGGCTCCCATTCTGCCAACGCGACTGCAAGGGCCGCAGACGCACTAGGGAGCGCTGAAAATGCTAAGGCTTCTGAAGACAATGCCAAGATTCAGCGCGATGAAGCCTCTAAGAGCGAGACGAACGCGAGAGCATCAGCAGGGGCGGCTAAGGCCTCCGAGGCTGCGGCCTCTCAAAGTGCAGCAGCCGCTAAAGTTTCTGAAGATAACGCTGAGAAGTGGGCTAAGGAAGTTCAGGATCAAAACGTAGCAGAGGCCATTAAGCTGCATGACGCAAACCCTGGCGCACATCCTGATAAGCTCAGCACCGCATCCTTTCGAGAAGTAGTGCTTGAGGACGGCAATATCAAAGGCACGCTGTGGCAAGATGGCCACCTAAACAGTCATATCGAACAGCGTGCGCGGGCATTATCCATTGAAGAAATCCGGAAGCAAATAGCTGAGGATGGTAATGTCAAAGGCAGCGCATGGCGCGAAGGTATTCTGTCCACTCACATTGAACAGAGGGCTAGGGAAATCGCTAAGGAAGAAGTAGCGGCGATTAGTCGAAATCCTAATTGGCGGCTAGTGTTTGACAATGGTGTCAATAACACCACAGGCGGGAATTTCTCAGAAAACGTGATTGGGAAGTGGCTATCGTTTCATGTTGGAGCCACATCGGGTTTGCTGTCCGCGCCGGTCTTCATCGCACATGATGGCATCTCCTACATGACACACAGCCACTATTGGACGGGTGCGAGTAATGCAGTCGGCATTAGGATCGTAAACGGCGGAATGGGCTTTCAGGCCCTTAAAGCTAACGGTACTGTTGGCGGCCTTTTCTACGGCTGTACCGTCTACATTTTCGAATACTGACTCCGCGTTGGTCTAAAGGTCAGCAGACGCATCATAAAAAATGGTCTAAGGTTTTCCGCCTCATTAACCATAGAGACGGTATGGCTATGAAGAGAGTTATCCGCCTAGGCGATCCTACAGACCACGGTGGGGCGGTGACTGGAGCGTCAGCCACAACTTCCATGTTCGGCAAACAGGTGGCGCTTATTGGTGATCCGGTAAGCTGCCCCAAGCAGGGGCATGTCAACTGCGTAATAGTTGAAGGCGATCCCTCTTGGACTGTTGGCGGGCGTGGAGTTGCATTGGAGGGACACAAGGTTAGCTGTGGGGCTACTCTCATATCGACAATGCCCGAAGTCGGGCGCTCATATGAGGGTAGTGGTTCTGGTTCTGCTGCGCGTGCTTCTGCTGGCGCGGCTTTGGCTGCTTTGGTGGCTGCTGCCGCTTCTGCGCTGTTCAATGACAAGTATCAGCTAGTTGACCAAGATACCGGAAAGCCGCTTGCAAATCTTGCCTACGCCATTGAGCGGGCTAGTGGTGAGCTGGAACATGGCACTACGGACGCAGAGGGGCACACTCACTTGCTCGCCTCTGTTGCTGAGGCTGAAGACATCAAAATCTACGTGGAGTAAGGCAAGTGGCGAACCAAAGTGTAAAGTCTCCGTCCGGCAAAGAACTGTTCATTGTTGCGAATAAGACTCTTACGCCTGAATCGGACAAGTCTATCAAGCAAGTCCTGTTAAAGCGTGAAACCATTGAAGTGCTTGTAAGCGACTCCCGCGTCATTTCGATGGGTTCCCAATTCGGCCATACTGCTTTAGAAATTGATGGTACTGTTTATGGGCGGGCGCACCCTGGTTGGGATGTGGATGGCAGGGACCATTACCTTATGCGTCAACAAGTCAAGATGCATCGAGACACATGGGGGTATACTCTGAGTGTCTCCCCACAGGAAAAGGCGAAGGTTCTTGAGTTTATAAACAAGCAGCGAGCTGAAAACAAGCCTTACGATATAACAGATAACAGCTGCTCCTCTAATATCGCAGACGCTCTCGGTGCCGCAGGCCTTATTGCGCATGATCCTAGATGGTCTTTTGGGAGTGTTGTCTCCCCGGCTGATCTTATGGCGGGTTTAAGTCATTCTAAGCGTTTGGTGAAGAAAGCAACTTACCCTAAGAAGTGATTATGCGAAAATTCAGATTGATGTTGTTGTGCGGTGTTCTTATGGGGTGTTCAAAGTCTGGCATCCCTTCTGTGGTAATAAAAGATACTCCTGCATATTTGAGTGTGAATGACGCAAGGGAAAAGCCTTCAATAATCATTCGCGTGGGAACTGAATGCAGCGTCGGGGGCGTTTCATACGGTAAAGTTGATGCATATACCGAGGTTGTTTGTGCGGGTAAAAGCTGGTACGTACTCGATTCGGAGAATCTAAAGCCGGCTAAGTAACAAATTCAAATATCCATTCAAGGCGCTCTAAGAACTTCTTAGGGCGCTTTTCTTTTGTCTAAAAAATAGAGGAGGAAGTATGAAATGATCGAATATGACTTTAAATCAGAAATCATAAAAATATCCCCGGCTGCTGGCGTGGCCACAACAACAATCATGGGTATTCCATTGCAGGACTGGGTGTATATCGTCACAATTTTCTATTTGATACTTCAGGTTGTGGCGCTAGGCTTTAAAATTCATGATGGCAATAAAAAGAAAGGAAGTGAGGCAAATGACCGCAGCAAAGACGCGTAAAGATAAAGCCATTGCATTGGATGACGCGTATTTGGATATCCTTCTCGTCCACATCAAAGACCCTGATATGGCAGCCAATACCGCTTTTCTCAGCATTGTGCGGCAAACACTGAAGGACAAGCAGATAGAACTTTCTGAGCCTCCGAAGGACGGACCGGTTAAAGACATTCTGAAAGAGCTTCAAGATCGTGGTTTGCCTGTCTTCGAAAGTGGACGGCGCGCAGTACTAAACTAAAGGAGAATTAATGGCAGCAACGGATGTCTTGGACACCCGGAAGCTTCCACCAAACATCATCGCAGACGCATACGAAGATTTTAGAGTCTTCTTATGGATTGTATGGCAAAGCATTGGCCTGCCAGCGCCAACGCCCATTCAGTACGATATGGGGGAGTCACTTCAGAATCCTCCTTCTGATCGTTTCATTATTATGGCCTTCCGTGGTGCCGCAAAGTCCTTTGTGACTTGCGCATTCGCAGTATGGTGTTTGTGGAGGAATCCGAACCTTAAAGTAATGATTGTGTCAGCCTCGAAAGACAGGGCAGACGCTAACGCGGTCTTCATTAAGAAGATTATTCATACGCTCCACTTCTTGGAGCATCTTAAAGCCGGCCCAGAGCAAAGAGACTCACAGAACATCTTTGATGTCGGCCCCGCACTTCCAGACATTAGTCCATCTATAAAGTCTGTTGGTATCACTGGTCAAATCACAGGTAGCCGCGCAGATATCCTTATCTCCGATGACGTAGAGGTTCCTAAGAACTCCGCAACGCAAATTCAGCGCGATAAGCTTGGAGAGGCCGTCAAAGAGTACGATGCAATCTTAAAGCCCGGTGGACAGATTATCTATCTGGGCACTCCCCAGTGTGAGGCGAGTCTCTACAACGAGCTTCAGCATCGAGGATACGCTTGCCGCATCTGGCCGCTTCTTTACCCTGAAAGCGAAACGCGCCTTGCAAACTACGGCAGGTGCCTTGCCCCCCTTATTGCTGAGGCGCTGGAGGCCGATAGTAGCCTTGCAGGCACTTCGACGGAGCCGAGTCGCTTTGACGCTGAGGAAGTCGCTAAGAGGCGTTTAAGCTATGGCGCAGCCGGCTTTGCCTTGCAGTTCCTGCTAGACACCTCTTTGAGCGATGCCGAGCGCTACCCGCTGAAGATGTCTGATTTGATCGTGGCGGCTCTGGACCGTGAAGCCACGTCAATGAAATGGCAATGGGCCTCTGACGACTCTACAAGGCTTGCTGAGGTGCCCTGTGTGGGTATGCGCGGTGATGTGCTCAACGGGCCTTTCATGCGCTCCAAGGAGGTCTTTAGCTACACGGGGAGCGTCCTAGCCATTGACCCGTCTGGGCGCGGCAAAGACGAAACGGCTTATGCGGTGGTTAAGTTCTTGAACGGCTATTTGTTTGTGATGGAAGTTGGGGGCCTTCAAGGCGGCTACAGCGATTCAGTGTTAACGACGCTGGCACAGAAGGCGAAGTTCTGGGGCGTCTCAAACGTCTTGATCGAGTCCAACTTTGGTGATGGCATGTTCACCAAGCTGATAACGCCGTTCTTCTCTCGCATTCACCCGGTGGGCATCGAAGAGATTCGAAGCACTACCATGAAGGAAGCCCGGATCATTGAGACGCTAGAGCCAGTTCTAGGGGCACACAAGGTAGTCATTAACCAGAGTGTCATCACTGATGATTATCACGTCTACATCCGCGATCCGGCCTATTCGCTCTTCTATCAGCTCACACGGATTTGCAACGAGAAGGGCGCGCTGGCCCACGATGACCGTCTAGACGCCTTGGCAATGGCTGTCCGGTACTGGGTGGAGTACATGGCCCAGGACGCGGAGAAGGGCGTAGAGGCAAAGCTTGAAGATTGGTTAATGGCCCAGTTGGATAAACCAGAGGTGACAACGCGTAGGATGGATGCTGAGGGCTTTCACTGGCTCATGACTGGAGAAGAGGAAGGGCTGGATGTAACCATGTTCTAGCTGTCAGCAGAGAGTTGAAGGATTGGGCGCATTGAATTGATTGTGTTGTCAAGGGTGGAGCAGATGCTTTTATATCTTAGCCTAACTGAAGGTTCATCAAAGTCTTCACCAGACCGGCGCATGTCGGGTGTACGGCGGAGGTTCAACTGCTCCTGATACCTTTTGCAGTGGTCATAAATATCAGCCAAGTCAGCTGCAATGGGCTGTGGCATGTAGGCAATGGCGGGGACGACTGCGACCCTGTGGAACTGCCCAAGTTTTTCCTCGGTAGGGATGCCATAAAGCCCGGAAAATGCTCTCTGGAACGACTCTGCTTCTTGCAGGATGGCCAGCTGTGAACTCTTAAGCGCGTTCGTGTTCGCCTGTAAAGCTGCCCTGGCTGATAGTTTGGCCGCGAGGGCTGATTGGTACGAGTAGAACAGAGCAACCGCAGAGATGACCGCAGAGAGCAGCGCTACCCAATTTTGTCCCAGCCAGTTAATAACTTCCATGTACTCCAGTCCTGAAATCAATTACACACACCAGAATCGCAATTACACACACTAGAGGAGGGGAGGAGGGTTCTCTAATGCCCGAAGGTTCTTATACACCTCTTCAAGGCTCTGGGACAGATGGGTGAATGGATACCAGATTATTGTCCATCATTTCCTTTGCACCCTTCATCCCTGCTTTTAGATGTAGAAGGCTCCTCAGTCTCTGCTGACCTCTGAAGTTCGTAGAGACTGAGGAGCCTTCAAGACCAATCATCAATACACCATTAAGAAAGGAATACCGATATGTTTAAGGTTCTAAAAGTACTCCGGGCCTTCAAGGGCCGCTCTAAGGCCGCTCTGGCCCTCGCCGCCGTACTGGCCCTTGCAGGCGTTACTAATCCTGCACTGCTGGCAGGTGTCGCTACTGTCGTTGATGCAGTGCAGGCGCTTGCAGGTGGCTAGGGCATAGCAGTTAGGCTGTAGGTACATCTCACAGAGCCATCTAAATTGAAGATTTCAATAATTGGGCCTTCCTTAATGATTCCCATGATGTCCTTTACCCCAAACTGCTCTGGGTACTTTGCACGCGGCTCGCCCGCCTCAACGCCGCTCCACGGCCTCTTGTAGGAGATAATGGGATAGCCATCGATAGCGGCATTCCATATACCTATAGTGCCGACGATATCCCCTTTCTCATCAAAAAGGAGAGTGCCATTGAGAACTGTAAGTGTATCCCCTACGGCATAATACGTATCTTTTTTCAGACGGAATGCAGACATACAGACCACCTCCCTTTACAGCTTATGGGTATGCTAAAGGCATTTGTATTGAGTATGGGACACGGTGCTGAGGCGTGCAAGGAGGCTAAAAGCACCGCAAAAATTTAAATGGGTATCTGAGATAAGAAGGGCGCGAAGTGTCCCCCGTGGGGTGCCTCGAAGGGCCGCAGCTAGCCTTGCGTATGGGTATAGACACGCGCACACGCTGAGAGAGCCGGGAAGGCATCCAAGCAGGTATAATATGCCTTAACGCGCTGGCAGGGTCAACGGCCAGACCATGAAAATGTATGGTGAATGTAGTGTGGACGTATGGTGTTATGTTCTGTACCATTCACCGTAAATCAATAGATACAAGGCTTTCAAAGGTTTTACCGACATGGACGCTAAATTCCTGGATATTCTGGTGTGCCCGCTGTGCAAGGGTCCGCTGGTTTTCGACAAGGCCAAGCAGGAGCTGATCTGCAAGGGCGACCGGCTGGCTTACCCGATCAAGGACGGCATCCCGATGATGCTGGAAGCCGAGGCCCGCGAGCTGGCGCCGGAAGAAGAGATAAAATGAGCCGCGGCTTTTGCGTGGTGATTCCCGCGCGTCTGGCGTCCAGTCGCTTGCCGGGCAAGCCGCTGGCCGACATCGCCGGCAAACCCATGGTGGCGCGGGTCGCCGAGCAGGCGGCCAAGAGCGGCGCAAGCCGGGTGATCGTGGCCACCGACCACGACGATGTGCTGTCCGCTTGCCGCGCGCACGGCGTTGAAGCGCTGATGACGCGCGCCGACCACGCCAGCGGCACCGACCGGCTGGCCGAAGTGGCGCAGGCGCTGAAGCTGGCCGACGATGAGATCGTGGTCAATGTCCAAGGCGACGAACCGCTGATCGATCCGGCCCTGATCGATCAGCTGGCGGCGCTCCTGGCCGCCGGCGACGCGCCGGTGGCGACCTTGGCGCATCCGTTCCGCGACGCCGCCGACATGTTCAATCCCAATGTGGTCAAGACGGTGCTGGACCACGCCGGCCGCGCGCTGTATTTCAGCCGCGCGCCGATTCCCTATGCCCGCGACGCCTTCGCACAGGATGCGAGCGCGCTGCCCGCGGACCTACCGGTGCTGCGGCATATCGGCATGTACGCCTATCAGGCGGGTTTTCTGAAGACCTATAACCGTTTGGAACCGGCGCCGCTGGAGCGTTTCGAAGCGCTGGAGCAGTTGCGGGTATTGTGGCACGGCTTCGCCATCAAGGTGGCGGTGGTAGAGTCCGCGCCGCCGGCCGGCGTGGATACGCCGGAGGACCTGGAGCGCGTGCGCCATTTGCTGGGCGACGGACGGAACCCATAAGCCGGGCCGCGTTGGCGCGGCCCGGATTTCGATATCAAATCATCTTATTCAAATTGACGGAGCGATCTTCATGCGACTGATCCTGTTGGGGGCGCCTGGCGCCGGCAAAGGCACCCAGGCCAATTTCATCAAGGAAAAATTCGGCATCCCGCAAATCTCCACCGGAGACATGCTGCGCGCCGCGGTCAAGGCCGGCACGCCGCTGGGGCTGGAAGCCAAGGCGATCATGGACGCCGGCGGCCTGGTGCGCGACGACATCATCATCGGCCTGGTCAAGGAGCGCATCACCGACGCGGATTGCGCAAATGGCTTCCTGTTCGATGGTTTCCCGCGCACGATCCCTCAAGCGGAAGCGATGATCGCCGCCGGCGTGGACATCGATTACGTCGTGGAGATCGACGTGCCGGACGCGGCCATCGTTGAGCGCATGGCCGGCCGTCGCGTGCACCTGGCCTCCGGCCGCACCTATCACATCAGCTTCAACCCGCCGAAAGTGGCCGGCAAGGACGATGTGACCGGCGAAGAGCTGGTCCAGCGCGACGACGACCGCGAAGACACCGTGAAAAAGCGTCTGGCGGTCTACCACGAACAGACCGCGGTGCTGGTGGGTTTCTACGGCGAGCGTGCCGCCAGCGGCGACGCCAAGGCGCCGAAATACGTCAAGATCGACGGCACCCGCGCGGTGGAAGTGGTGCGTGACGAGGTGCTGAAGGCGCTGGGCGCCTGAGCAGCGGCCGGTTGGCGATCCGTTGAGTGATCGTCGACAGGTGCTGGATTCGCGGTGTTAAACAAAAGCGGGCCCTGTGGCCCGCTTTTGTTTTGGCGCGTCGAGAAAGGGCTGGCGCGTCGACGGCAACAGGCGGAGAATTGAACCCGGAGCCTGTGAGCGGCTCCAAAAGTTTTTGTACGACAAGCCGGAGCGATGCCGGCGCAAGGATAATACCTATGTATTACGGGGAACGTTTCAACGGGATTTCCCATTTGATCGGCACCTTGCTGGCCATTGCCGGGCTGGTGGTGCTGGTGACCATGGCCGCGCGCGAGGGCGACCCCTGGAAGGTGGTCAGCTTCAGCCTGTACGGCGCTACTTTGGTGGCTTTGTATCTGATTTCCACGCTGTATCACAGCTTTCGCGGACGCGCCAAGGCGGTGTTGCAGAAGTGCGACCATTCGGCGATCTATCTACTGATAGCGGGCAGCTACACGCCGTTCGCGCTGGTGACCCTGCGCGGCGCCTGGGGCTGGAGCCTTTTCGGCGCCAGTTGGGGCCTGGCCGTGTTCGGCATCATTCAGGAGCTGACATTGGGGCGGCGCACCCGTTTGCTGTCGATGATTCTCTACGTGGTGATGGGCTGGCTGGTATTGGTGGCGTTGCCGCCGCTGATTGAATCGCTGCCCAGCGGCGGGCTGTTTTGGCTGGCCTTGGGCGGGATTCTGTACAGCGTAGGCATCTACTGGTTTCTCAACGACGAGAAAATACGCCATGGTCACGGCATCTGGCATTTGTTTGTGCTGGGCGGCAGCGTCTGCCAGTTTGTCAGCGTGTTGTTCTACGTGGCCTGAGCCACGGCTTGAAGTCCTCCCGCAGCGGCGGGCCGGAAGAAGAAGGGCGAAACCAGCGCAAGCGCTGTTTTCGCCCTGTTTTATTCCGGCCTTGCTTAGTGTCCGGGGAGCGCTTACTCGTCCGGCAAATCCTGCAGCCGGCGCTCTTTGACCAGGGTTTCCAGCGCGCGCACCACTTCCGGATCAAACTGGCTGCCGGCGCGGCCGGAGATGTAGTCCATGGTGTCGCGCAGCGTCCATGGTTCCTTGTAGGGCCGCTTGTTGAGCAGGGCGTCGAACACGTCGACCACTGCGACGATGCGCGCCGACAGGGGGATTTCGTGCGCTTTCTGCTTTCTGGGGTAGCCGTTGCCGTCGAAGTGCTCGTGGTGGCCGCCGGCGATTTCCGAGCCCAGCGACAGATAGCTCATCCCCTCCACCATGCTGGCCGATCTGGCCAGTATCTGCGCGCCTATGGTGGCGTGTTGTTCCATGATCACCCGTTCGTCCGGATCCAGCTTCCCCGGTTTGAACAGGATGTGGTCCGGGGTACCCACCTTGCCCACGTCGTGCAAGATGCTGGCCATGCCCACCATGTCCATGAATTCCTTGCCCATTAGTTCCGGATAGGCGCCGTTGTCCCGCATCTGCCCGGCGATGGCGTCGGTCAGCCGCTGCACGCGCAGCACGTGATTGCCGGTGTCGGTGTCGCGGAATTCCGCCAGATCCGCCAGCGCCACCACCGTGGCTTCCTGTGCGCTGCGTAGCTGGCTATAGAGGTAGAGGTTGTCGTAGGCGGCGGAGATGCGCTGGCAGAACACGTCGAGCAGGTCGCGCTCCACTTCTTCAAGCGGCCATTGCGGGGTGAAGTGGATGATGAATTCGCGGCCGTTGCGCGAGGTGATGTAGAGCACGTCGTAAGGGTGCTGGTAGATGCTGCGTTTTTCGGCGAAGGAGCGCAGGATCACCTGCTCCAGCTCGGGGAAGGGGCTTAGGTCGCCGCTTTGCCCCAGCGGTTCGTAATTGCCGGAGGCGGCCAGGATTTCCAGTTCCGGCCGGCCGTTGCTGTTGTCGTTGCGCACGCACAGGATGCCGTCGCTGCCGATGTCCAGCAACGCGCTGATCTGGCGCAGCACGCCGGAGGCGAACTCGCGCAGCGAATACAGTTGGTATAGGTCGGACGCGCTTTCCAGGATCTTGGACAGGCCTTGGCGGTTTTTCTCCAGCGACAGCAGGTTTTCGTAGGCGCGCAGCGAGGAGATGATGGTGGTGAACAGCTTTTGCACCGTCAGTTCGGTCTTGGTCTTGTAGTCGTTGATGTCGTAGTTGAGGATGACTTCCTGTTCTGGTGCCTGTCCGGGCTGGCCGGTGCGCAGCACGATGCGCACCAGGCCGTTTTTCAGGTCTTGGCGGATCTGGTGCACCAGCTTCAGCCCGGCGTCCTCGCTTTCCATCACCACGTCCAGCATGATCAGCGCGATGTCCGGATGCTGGCGCACCACTTCGTAGGCTTCCTTGCCGGAATGGGCGCTCAGTAGTTCCAGCGGTCGTTCTTTGTAGCGGATATTGCGCAGCGCGATGCGGGTGGCGGTGTGCACGTCCTTTTCGTCGTCGACGATCAGAATTTTCCACGGATGACGGCCATCGTTCACGGCGGACGCGGCTTCGGCTGGAGCGTCATCGTCCAGCAGCCAGTCGTCTTCCTGGTTGGTGATGTCGCTCATGCTATGTTCTCCTTGCTCTGATTGACCGGGGCGGAACAGGGCATGGTGATGGTGAAAGTGGTGCCTTTGTTCACTTCGCTGTGCACCTCGATCGACCCGCCCAAGCGTTGCCGTACGATGTTGTAGACGATGTTGAGCCCGAGGCCGCTGCCGCCGCTGCCGCGGCGGGTGGTGAAGAAGGGATCAAACACCCGGCTGAGGTTTTCCGGCGGGATGCCTTTGCCGTCGTCGCTGAGCGTCAGCGTGATGTAATGCGGGTTGTTGCGCCGGGCCTCGATCAGGATTTTGCCGCTGCTGCGGTTTTCGAAGCCGTGCACCAGGGAGTTGACCATCAAATTGGTGACCACCTGGGCGAAGGAGCCGGGATAGCTGTCCAGCAGGATGTCTTCCTCGCATTGCACGTTGATGGTGGTGTTGGCGTGCTTGAAGCGCGGCTTCAGGCTGGTGATCACTTCATTCAGATAATCTTGCAATTGGAAGCTGCGCCGCGCTTCGCTGGTCTGATCCACCGCCACCTGTTTGAAGCTGTGTATCAGGTTGGCCGCGCGTTCGGCATTGGACAGAATCAGGTCGCTGCATTCCTTGGCAGTGTCCAGGTAGGCTTGGAAGTCGCTTTTCTTGACAGTGCCGCCGTCCACTTTTTCTATGATGTGGCTGGTGGCGGTGCCCAGGTGAGAGGCGGTGGTGAGGGTGATGCCCACCGGGGTGTTGATCTCGTGGGCGACGCCGGCCACCAGGCTGCCCAGCGAGGCCATCTTCTCGGTTTCCACCAGGGTCTGCTGCGCTTCCATCAATTGGCGATAAGCCTCTTCGGCGCGGTCGCGTTCGGCGCGGGCCACGGCTTCGGCCTCGGTGCGTTTGGCCAGGTCGCCGGCGGTGCGCGCCACGATGCGGTTGAAGCCGTTGACGATGCCGCCGATCTCGTCGTCGGCGACGTGGGTGACCTGGGCGCCGCTGGCGTCCGGTGCTCGAATGGCGGTGTTCAGAGCCTGCTGCAGCCGCGCCAGCGGCTGGAACAGGAAGCGTTGCAGATTGAAGGACATGATCATGAAGATCATCACATCCAGCAGCAGGATCTGGGCGGACAGTTCAATCAACTGGTCTCGCTGATGCTTGGCCAGAGCCTGGCGCGACAGGTAGACGGTGGCGTTGCCCAAGTGCTCCTTGCCCTGATAGATGATGGGGATGTTCAGCATGTCGTCCGAACGCGGCTCCTCCGACGGAGGCATGTCGCGGATGCTGCCGTCGGTATCGTGGCTGCGGCCCAGACTGAGCCCGGATTCTCCCTTGACGCTGATGGCGATGATGGACGGCCAGCTCAGCTCGCTGTCCAGCGTCAGCCTGACGTTCTCGTCGTCCAGCTGCCAGACGCTGTGCGGCAGCGACATCGCCAAGCGGGCTTTGACCGCGGCGCGTTGGGATTGGTAATCGGCCTCATTGCGTTCTTGGTTGTGCAAATAGGAAAACAGGCCCGTCGTCCCCAGAATGGCGGTGATCCAGGCCATCAACCAGAACATCAATTTGGTTTTTATGCTTTTCATTATGTTCACAGTTCCAAGTGCCCACACTGAATCCTAGGCAGTTCTGGCGCGAATACCAAATCCGGATGAGCGCGGTTAGCCGCCGCCGTCGGCGCTCAGCGCCGCGGCGGGCTTGGCGCGCGGGGCCAGCTTTTGCAGCGCCAGTCCGCTCAGAATCAGGCCCAGCCCAACCAGCGTGGAGGGCAGGATGGCTTCGCCGATCAGGAAATGGATCAGCGCCAGCGACAGCAGCGGCGATAGGAAAATCAGGTTGGCGATGCGGGCGGTGCTCGGCGTCAGCTTCATCGCCGTCAGCCACAGGACGAAGGTGAAGCCCATTTCAAAGGCGCCGACATAGGCGGCGCCGGCCAGGCCCTGCCAGGCCACCGGGCCCAACTGCCCGGTATAGGCGCACCAGGCCAGGCTCAGCGGCAGCGAAAAGGCGAAATTGAGCGTCAAGCCGATGACCGGTTCGCGCGCGTCGCGGGCGTTGAAAATCCAGTAGCCGGCCCACAGCAGGGTGGAGGCCAGCGCCAGCGCCACGCCCAGCGAATCGGAAAAATGCAGTTCTAGCACCTGGCCGCGGGTGCCTATCACCAACACACCCAAGTAGCAGACCAAGGCTGCGGCGATATCGCGGCGCTGCAGTTTCTGCTTGAGCAGCGGCACCGCCAGCAGGCTCATGGTCAAGGCCCAAGTGTAGTTGATCGCCTGGGCCTCCTGTGCCGGCAACAGCGCGTAGGCCTGGAACAGGATCAGATAGTACAGCGCCGGGTTGACCGCGCCGAAGATAAGAGAGGCGCGCCAGTGGCGGCGCAAGGCCGGCGCAAGCTCCGGCTGCCGGCCTTGGACGGCGAGCAGTCCCAGCAGGCAGAAGAGAGAGGCGGCGCTGGCGTAGAGCACCAGTTGAGCCGGGCTGAGATGGTCAAGGCTGATCTTGAAGGCGCTGGCCACCGTGGACCAGGCCAGGACGGCGGCGAGTCCGTAGGCGTAAGCTTTAGATTGTGACTGCAAGGTAATCCCCGGGGTGACGGATGAGGGGTCGCGGGACGGCCATGCCGCCGGCCCGCGCGCCGATGCCCCATTCTAATGCAAATGGATTTTCACCGGGGAGCTCGCCTGGGGTTTCAGCTTGCCTGTTCCTGCGCCCGTTCCTGAATCAGCCGGTTCAGCATCAGGCTGGCGCGCCAGGCGGTGTCGGAAGCGGACAGGCCGATGGGGCCGCCGGTTTCCATTTCGAAATCATCGCCGGCCAAGCCGTGGATGTGCACCGCCAGGCTGGCGGCTTCGAAAGGCTCCATGCGCTGGGCCAGCAGCGCGGCGATGATGCCGGTCAGGACGTCGCCCTGGCCGGCCACCGCCAGCGCCGGGCCGCCGCTGGTGTTCAAGTGGTAGAAGCCGTCCGGGCCGACGATCAGGCTGCCGGCGCCTTTGAGCACGACGACGCAGTTGAAGTGATTGGCCAACCGGCGAGCCGCCAGCAGCCTGTCCTTCTGCACTGTCTCGGTGCTTTGTCCCAGCAGGCGGGCGGCCTCCGCCGGGTGCGGGGTCAGCACAGTGCCGGCCTGGCGTTTGGCGATCAGCGCGGCGGCGGCGTGGTCGTTGGCAAGCAGGTTGAGCGCGTCGGCGTCCAGCACCAGCGCCTGCGGCTGCTGGATGACTTGGTCCAGCAGGCGGCCGGCCAGCTCTTGCAGGCCGAGACCGGGGCCGACGGCGAGCACGTCGGCATCGGGCAGGTCGGCGACTTCATCCAGCGCGGAGATCATCAGCTCCGGCACCACCGGATCCACCGGCAAACGGTCGTCCAGCGGGCAGACATGAACCTTGCCGGCGCCGCAAGCCAAGGCGCTGCGTCCGGCCAGCAGCGCCGCGCCCAACATGCCCGGCGCGCCGCCTATCACGCAGACGGTGCCGAACAGGCCTTTGTGGCTGTTGCGCGGGCGCAGCAGCGCGCGGACGTCCGGCTGGTTGATGCTGCCCTCCGCCGCCGGAATCAGCCTGGGTGGGCAATCCAGCAGCTCCAGCTCCACATTGCCGGCCAGATCGGCGCCTGAGGCGCTAAACAGGCCGGGCTTCTGGCATAGAAAGGTCAGGGTGTGGCTGGCCTGGATCGCAGTGTTGGCCGGCACGCCGGTATAGGCGTCCAGGCCGCTGGGGCAGTCCAGCGCCAGGATGGGGCTGCCCAGTTGGTTGATGCGGTCGATCAGGGTGGTCCATTCCAGGTCGAAGTCCCGACTCAGGCCCACGCCGAACAGTCCGTCGATGACCAGCTGCGGCGCGCGGTAGTCGCGCGGCAGGTCGAACATCACATGGCCCTGCGCTTGTTCCAGCTCATGCAGCGCTTCCGAGGTGGCCGGGCTGGTGGGCTGGGTGGGCACCAGCACATCGACCCGGAAGCGGCGGCGCATCAGTTCCAGCGCCGCGTACAAGGCGTCGCCGCCGTTATTGCCGGGACCTGCGCAGATCAGTAGTCGGGACGCGCTGGGCAGATGGTGGCTGATCCAGTCGGCGGTAGCCATCGCCGCGCGCTGCATCAGGTTGTAGCCGGCGTCGGTGGCTTGGCGCTCTAATTGGCGCAAGGCGTCCAGGCTGAGAATGCTTTGGTCTTGTGTCGGCATCCGGATGCTCCTCGTTGGCCGGGCCGCGAGCGGCGCGGCGGCGGGCTAGGGCGCTGCGGGACTGTCCGGGGCGGGCTCGCCCCAACGCGGCGTTAATTGATTGTCGATGCGGAGCTGATCCAGAATTCGCGCCACCACGAAGTCGATCATGTCGTCCACGGTCTTGGGATGAGTATAGAACCCCGGAGACGGCGGCAGGATGACAACGCCGAGACGGGCCAGCTTGAGCATGTTTTCCAGGTGGATGGCGGAGAACGGCGCTTCGCGCGGAACCAGCACCAGTTTGCGTTGTTCCTTGATGCTGACGTCGGCGGCGCGCTCAATCAGGTTGTCGCTGCTGCCCTGGGCGATGGCGGCCAGCGTGCCCATCGAGCACGGGCAGACCACCATGGCGTCGGCCGGGTTGGAGCCGGACGCCACCGGCGCGAACCATTCTTCGCGGCCAAATACCGCCAGCTGACCGTCGCGCGCGCCGCTGCGTTGCATCAGCCACTGTTGGGCCTCGGCTGGGCGCGACGGCAGGGTCAGGTCCATTTCCTGTTTGGCCACCACTTGGGCGGCTTGCGAATACAGCACCCAGACGCGGGCGCCGGCGGCGATCAGGCAATCGATCAGCCGCAAGCCGTAAGGCAGGCCGGAGGCGCCGGTCAGGGCGACGGTGACGGTTTGGATCGGGCGCATGAATGTCTCCTGTAGGCGGGCGGCCCGAACGCGTTCAGTTCTGGCGGTAGAGCTGGCGATGGCGCACCAGCACCTGTTCGGGGGCGAACAGGCGGGCAAGTTGCTCCGTGATGTAGACCGAGCGGTGCTGGCCGCCGGTACAGCCGACGGCGACGGTCAAATAGCTGCGGTTTTCCATGCTGAAACAGGGCAGCCATTTGCTGACCAGCTGCTGGATGTCGTCCACCATCTGTTGCACTTCCGGCGTTTGCTGGAAAAAGTCGATGATGGCTTGATCGCGGCCGGTGAAGGGGCGCAGCTGCGGGTCGTAATAAGGGTTGGGCAGGCAGCGGACGTCGAAAACGAAGTCGGCATCCCGCGGCAGGCCGTGCTTGAAGCCGAAGGATTCGAAGATCAGCGTCAGCCGGCTGCTGTCGGCGTCCACCAGTTCGCGCACCCAACTGCGCAGCGCGTTGGCGGACAGCTCGCTGGTGTCGATGCGGGTGCCCAACTCCATGATCTCGGCCAGCATGTCCTGTTCCAGCAGAATGCTTTCCTCCACCGTGACGTCGGCGCCGGACAGCGGATGGCGGCGACGAGTTTCGGAGAAGCGCTTGACCAAGGTGGCGGGCGTGGCTTCCAGGAACAGTAGGCGCACGTCCACCTGCTGGGCCCGCAACTTTTCCATTTCCGCCGGCAAGGCGCCCAGCGACGGGCCGGAGCGGGTATCCACACTGATGGCGATCTGCTCGTAGCCGTAGTCGGCGTACAGCGACATCGCCTCGTGCAGCATGGTGGCCGGCAGATTGTCCACGCAGTAGAAGCCGGCGTCTTCCAGGGCGCGCAGCGCCACCGACTTGCCGGAGCCGGACAGGCCGCTAATCAATATCAGGCGCATTTTCCTGGTCTCTGAGGAAGTTGGTGTGGCGTTCGATGAACTCGCGCGTGCTGTCGATGCCGCGCAGTTGCAGAATGTAGTTGCGCACCGCGGCCTCCACCAGCACCGCCAAGTTGCGGCCGGCGGCCACCGGCAGCACCACTTTGCGGATGGTGACGCCGATGATGTCCTGGGTTTCCGACTGGATGTTGAGGCGGTCCAGCGCCTGCATCGCCTGGTCGTTGGCCTTGACCAGGTGAATGATCAGCCGCAGCACCTTCTTGGGCCGCACCGCGGTTTCGCCGAAGATGGTGCGGATGTTGAGGATGCCCAGGCCGCGCACTTCCAGGAAGTCGCGCAGCAGGGGCGGACATCGGCCTTCCAGCGTGTCCGGGCCGATGCGGTACAGCTCCACCGCGTCGTCGGCCACCATGCCGTGGCCGCGGGAAATCAGTTCCAGCGCCAGTTCGCTCTTGCCCATCGCCGAATCGCCCATGATCAGCACGCCGATCTCGAACACGTCGAGGAAGACGCCGTGCAGCACGGTGGACACCGCCAGCGCCCGCGCCAGATAGATGCGCAACACATCCATCAGGTAGGGGCTTTCCAGCTTGGTGGTCATCAAGGGGACGTTGTGGGTGTGGCAGTAGTCGCGCAGCAGCTTGGGCACGGGCTGGTCGTTGGCCACCATCACCACCGACATGCTCTTGTGGAACAACTGATCGAGCGCGGTCTTGGCGGCGGATTGCTCCAGCCTGTTCAGATAGTCCACCTCGGCGAGGCCCAGCACCTGGACCCGGTTGGGGTGGATGAAGTTGAGGTGGCCGACCAGCGCCTGAGTCGGGCGTTGTTCGTCGTTGCCTATCATATTGTCGGCGCCGCCGGTGCCCGCAACCCAGGTGAGGTTGAGCTTCTGCTGGTTTTCCTGGTACAGCCGGCGGACACTGATGCTAGGCATTGGGCACCCAATTATTGAGCAGCTGGTAGAGCTCGTCGCGGATGGAGATGCCCAGCATCTGTTCGCGCATCTGGCGGCTGGAGAACAATTGGGCCAGCTCGGACAGCACTTGCAAGTGCAGGTCCGTGGCCTGTTCCGGCACCAAAAGCACGAACAGGCACTGCACCGGCTTGCCGTCGGGGGCGTCGAAGGGAATAGGCGTTTTCAGGCGGATGAACACGCCCATAGCTTCCTTCAGGCCGCGCGCGCGGCCGTGAGGAATCGCCACTCCCTGGCCAAGGCCGGTGGAGCCAAGCTTTTCGCGGGCAAACAGGCAATCGAAGATTTCGCTGCGCGCGATGCCCCGGGTATTTTCAACCAAGAGGCCGACCTGCTCGAACACGCGCTTCTTGCTGGCGACGTCGAGATCCAGCAACACGTGTTCGGGGGTCAGGATTTTGCCGATGAGGTTCATATTGGATTATGCATGCGGCTGAGAAAAACCCGGCAATTCTACGTTGCCTTGATAGTACTGAAAACGGGCAAGTGCAAAGAAAAGCGGGAACCCGCAGGCTCCCGCCTTCCAATTCAAGGGATTACAGGCTGGCTTCAGGCGCCGGAGCACGGTGTTCAGACTGTTTTTCCTTGTGTTTCAGCACTTGGCGGTCCAGCTTGTCGATCAACAGATCGATGGCGGCGTACATATCGGATTCGGTGGCTTCCACGTGAATGTCCTTGCCGGACAGATGCACATTGACTTCAGCCTTTTGCACCAGTTTATCAACAGACAGAGTAACGGAAATGTCGATCACATGGTCGACATGTCGAGTAACGCGCTCCATTTTGGTTTCAACGTATTCGCGCAGGGCGGGAGTTACTTCCAGATGCAGTCCAGTTACTTTGAGGTTCATACCCTAGCTCCTTCTGGTGTTGACAGTCCGGTCGGGTCGGCCGGATCGCTGTATTCCGCCGCCTGGCTCACAGCGTCTTGCGCTGGTTAACCGGCGGTATCTGCATGGCTTCACGATACTTGGCTATCGTGCGTCTGGCAACTTGTATTCCCTGTTTGGACAGCGCTTCGACCAGGGCGCTGTCAGACAGCGGTTTGCTCGGCGATTCGGCGTCTATCAGGCTGCGGATATGCGCCTTGATCGCGGTGGCGGAGCACTCGCCGCCGCTGTCGGTTTCCAGCGCGCTGCCGAAGAAATACTTGAGCTCGAACAGACCGCGCGGGCAGAGCAGGTATTTCTGGGTGGTCACCCTGGACACCGTGGATTCATGCAGGCCCAGCTCGTCCGCGATGTCGCGCAGGATCAGCGGGCGCATGGCCACTTCGCCGTGCTCAAAGAACGATTGCTGTCGTTCAACGATAGCTTCCGCCACTTTCAGGATAGTGTCAAATCGCTGCTGGATGTTCTTCACCAGCCATTTCGCCTCTTGCAGCCGCGAGGACATTTCGCCGTTGCCGCCGCGGTTTTCCGCCAGCAGCCGCGCGTACATCTGGTTGACGCGCAGCCTGGGCACGGCGCCGCCGTTCAGGGTTGCCACCCAGCGGCCCTTGCGTTTTCTGACCGAGACGTCGGGGATCACGTACTGGGTGTCGCTGGCGCCGAAACCGGCGGTGGGGCGGGGATTGAGGCGGGCGATCAGCGCCTGGGCGGCGCGCAGCGCGGCGTCGTCCACGCTCAGTTGCTTTTTCAGCCGAGTGTAGTCGCGATTGCCCAGCAAGGTCAGATGATCGCGGACGATGGCCAGAGCCAGTTCGCGCTGAGGCTCGTCCGGATCCAGCCGCTGCAATTGCAGCGCCAGCGCCTCCGGCAAGGAGCGCGCGCCGACGCCGGGCGGATCGAACTGCTGCAGCAGGCGCAGGCCTATCATCAGTTCGTCGGTCTCGATTTCCAGTTCCAGCGGCAGGTGGCTGGCAATGTCGTCCAGCGTCTGGCTCAGATAGCCGTCGTCGTCCAGTTCTTCGATCAGCAACTGAACGATGGCCTGGTCGCGCGTGGGCAGCGCCACTTCGCCCAGTTGCGCCAGCAGGTGCTCGCGCAGGCTGATTGGACAGGGCACGTTCAGCATCGGGTCCAGCTCGTCGTCGCCGTCGCCGCGGCGTCCGCCGCTGCCCCAGTCGCTCAGTTCGCCGGCCTCGGCGCCGCGGTCGCCGTCATCGCCGGAGGATTCGTCGCGACTTTCCGCCGGGGCTTCCGGCTCCTGGGCGGCGGCGTCCGGCGCCTCGCCTTGCGGCGCTTCGTCGCCGCGTTCCAGCAAGGGATTGTCCAGCAAGAAGCGCTCGACTTCCGTCTGCAGGTCGAGGGTGGACATCTGCAGCAGCTTGATCGATTGCTGCAGCTGCGGCGTCAGGGTCAGCTGCTGCGATACCTTGAGCTGAAGGGTCTGTTTCATCGCTTATAGGTGGAAGTGTTCGCCAAGGTAAACTTCGCGCACCTTCTCGTTGTTGACCAGTTCTTCCGGCTCGCCGGAGGCGAGCACCGAGCCTTCGCTGATGATGTAGGCGCGGTCGCAGATGCGCAAGGTTTCGCGGACATTGTGGTCGGTGATCAGCACGCCGATGCCGCGCTCCTTCAGGAAGGAGATGATTTTCTGGATGTCGATCACCGCGATCGGATCGACGCCGGCGAAGGGTTCGTCCAGCAGGATGAAGCGCGGCCGGGTGGCCAGCACGCGGGCGATCTCGACGCGGCGGCGTTCGCCGCCGGACAGTGAGAGCGCGCTGCTGTCGCGCAGATGGCCGATGTTGAGGTCGTCCAGCAGCAGGTCCAGCTCTTTTTCCAGCTCCTTGCCCTTGAGGCCGGACACTTCCAGGATGGCGCTAATGTTCTCTTCCACCGTCATGCGGCGGAAGATGGAGGCTTCCTGCGGCAGATAGCCAAGGCCCAGGCGCGCGCGCTGGTGGATGGGGTAGTGGGTGATCACCTGATCGTCCAGGCGGATTTCGCCGTCGTCGGCGCCGATCAGGCCGACGATCATGTAGAAGCTGGTGGTCTTGCCGGCGCCGTTGGGGCCGAGCAGGCCCACCACTTCGCCGCTGGCGATTTCCAGCGCCACGTCCTTGACCACGGTGCGTTTTTTGAAGCGCTTGCGCAGGCGCTCTACCTTGAGCACGCTTTGCGTCATTTGGCGGCTCCGCTGGCGGGCTTGGCCGCCGCGGGCTGGGAGGCGGCGTTTTTGGGTTGCAGGATCACGGTGACGCGGCCCTTATTGGGGCCGGTGGCGGTGCCGCCGGTCACTTGGTAGGTTTCGTTCTGGGTGTTGTAGGTGATCACATTGCCCACCACCAGGTCGCCTTCGCGCTTGACCCGGGCGTTGCCGGTCAGCACGGCGAGGTTGGCCGCGCTGCTGTAGTCGAGGCGGCTGGACTGGCCTTCCACCCATTCGTTCTTGCCGTCCATTTTTTGGCGGAAGGTGACGATGCGGCCGGTGGCCACCAGGGTCTGTTGGCCTTGCTTGTCCTGAGTGGCGACGACTTTGTCGGCGTTCAGGCGCAAGGTGCCCTGGATGATGACCACATTGCCTTCGCAGGTGGACACGCCCTTGATCTGGTCCATGGTGCAACCGTTGTCGCTGGTGATTTCCATCGGTTTGGTGCGGTCGGCCTGTTCGGCGTGGGCGACGGAGGCGGCGGCCAGCGCCAGGCCGGCCAGCAGGAGACGGAGCTTATTTTTCATAAATGATCTTGGTGTGAGACAGCAGGTTCAACAAACCTGTCTGTTGCTGATAGACGAAGCCCACGGAGTTGCCGTGCGATTTTCCGTGATAGAACACGGTGGGCGCGGCGGAGCGGGCGATTTTCTTGGCGGTGTCGACGTGCATGGCGCTGGTGACGACCTTGGTCTCCGGCTTGTCCGCGGCTGCGGGCTGGATCATGGTCGCCTTCTTGTCGAAGTAGGCCTGTTGAGTCTTGTTGTTGTAACGGCCGACGTCGCCGATCAACTGGTATTGCAGTGCGCCTTGCTGGTACTGGTAGAGCTCGGGGTTTTCGAAGAAGGCGTCGTCCTTGCCCGGGTACTGCCACATGCGGGTGGCGATCAGCCGTTCATTGAGCTTGCCTTGCGCGTCGAAGCGGGTGGCGATCAGGTGTTCGGCCACGTATTCGGGCTTGTCCGGGTCCAGTTCGCGTCGGTTGCTGTCCCAGCGAGAGACTTGGTCCAGCCAAACGGTCAAGAGGCCGGTCAGGCCTACCAGCAGCAGCGGGAACAGGCGGTGGGAGCGCAGCAGGCGGATCATGCCAGATACCTTGCCAGGATCTGATCGAAGGAGCCCTGGGCCTGCATGATCAGTTCCGCCAGTTCGCGCACCGCGCCTTTGCCGCCGGAGCAGCCGGTGACGTAGTGCGCGCGCTGACGCACCAGGGCCGGCGCTTCCGGCACCGCTACGGCCAGGCCGACGCGGGTGATGATGGGCAGGTCGATCAGATCGTCGCCGATGAAGGCGCATTCCTCGGCGCTCAGGCCGGTGCAGGCCAGCAGTTCGGCCAAGGCCAGCTTCTTATCGTGCACGCCGCCGTAGTAGTGGTCGATCTGCAGCGCCTGGGCGCGATGTTCGACGCAGCGGTCGGCGCGGCCGGAGATGATGGCCAGCTTGACGCCGGTGGATTGCAGCAGGCGCAGGCCCAGACCGTCTTGCACGTTGAAGGATTTGCTTTCTTCGCCGTGGGCGTTGTAGTAGATGCGGCCGTCGGTCATCACGCCGTCCACATCCATGATCAGCAGCTTGACCTTGCGGGCTTGCTCGAAAATGCTTTGCATGCTTGTCCTTGCTAATGCCGACGTTCAGATCACGCCGGCTTTGAATAGGTCGTGCAGATGCAGCGCGCCTATCAGCTTGTTGTCTTCGTCTACGACCAGCAGGCTGGTGATCTTGTTCTGTTCCATCAGGAACACCGCCTCGGTGGCCAGTTTTTTCGGGCCTATGGTGCGCGGCGAGGGGCTCATCACCTGATCTATGGTCAGGTCATAGAGATTGGCGGAGCGTTCCAGCGTGCGGCGCAGGTCGCCGTCGGTGTAGACACCCAGCAGGGCGTTGTCGGGGGAGCAGACGGCCAGCATGCCCAGCCGCTTGCGCGACAATTCCAGCAAGGCGTCTTTCAGCGAGGTGCCCGGCGCCACTCGCGGCAATTCATCGCCGCTGTGCATGATGTCGGAAACGTGAACCAGCAGCTTGCGGCCCAGGCTGCCGCCCGGATGCGACAGCGCGAAATCGCCTTGACCAAAGCCGCGCGCGTCCATCAGCGTCACCGCCAGCGCGTCGCCCAGCGCCATCTGCACCGTGGTGCTGGTGGTGGGCGCCAGGCCCAGCGGGCAGGCTTCCTTTTCCACGCGGGCGTCCAGATGGATGTCGGCCTCCTGCGCCATGGTGGAGTTTTCGCGTCCGGTCATGCAGATCAAGCGCACACCCTTGCGCTTCAAGGCCGGCAGCAGGGCGATGACCTCATCGCTTTCGCCTGAGTTGGACAGGGCCAGCACGATGTCCTGGGCGGTGATCATGCCCAGGTCGCCGTGGGCGGCCTCGCCCGGATGGACGAAAAAGGCCGGCGTGCCGGTGCTGGCCAGGGTGGCGGCGATCTTGCGCGCCACGTGGCCGGACTTGCCCATGCCGGTAACCGCTAGACGGCCGGGGCTGGACAGAATCAGGTCCACGGCGGCGAGAAAGTCGCCGTTCAGGCTGCGCGACAACGCGGTAATGGCTTCGGACTCTATCTGCAGGACTTCCCGGGCCAACTGGAGCCGGGACGTAGCTTGTACTTTTTCCATAATTCGAAAGTATATCAAAGGTTATAATCGCTGAACGCAGGCTGGTGCATCTTTTGCTTGGCATGTGTTAAAAATTGCAGCCTTCTATCCCATCAGCCTCAGGAGTTCCGCCGCGCGATGCATTCGTCTCTTGCCCCTATCGTCTTGGTTTTGCTGGCTGCGGTGCTGTCGGTGACCTTGTGCCGCAGCCTGAAAGTGCCGGCCATGCTCGGCTATCTGGTGGTGGGCTTCCTGGCTGGCCCCGGCGTGATGAATTTGATTCCGCAAGGCGAGGAAACCGCCTTTCTCGGCGAGATCGGCATTGTCTTCATGATGTTTTCCATCGGCCTGGAGTTTTCCCTGCCCAAGCTGCGCGCGATGCGGCAGCTGGTGTTCGGCGTCGGTTTCGGCCAGGTGGCGGCCACTATGCTGTTGGTGGGCCTGGCGGTGGGCTGGATCAGCGGCAGCCCGCTGACTGGCTTCGCCGTCGGCGGCGCGCTGGCGATGTCTTCCACCGCCATCGTCAGCAAGCTGCTCAACGAGCGGCTGGAGTTGAACCAGGCTCACGGCCAGTTGGCCATCGGCGTGTTGCTGTTCCAGGATATCGCGGTGGTGCCCTTGCTGATCCTGTTCCCGGCCTTCGCCGGCGGCAGCGACACCTTGTGGATGGATCTGGGCCTGGCGGCGTTGAAGGTGGTGGTGGTGCTGGCTCTGTTGTTGTTCTTCGGCCAGCGCCTGCTGCGGCCGTGGTTCCACCTAGTGGCGCGACAGCGCTCGGGCGAGCTGTTCATGATCAATGTGCTGCTGGTGACCTTGGGAGTGGCCTGGCTGACCGAGCTGTCCGGCCTGTCGCTGGCCTTGGGCGCTTTTGTCGCTGGCATGTTGATTTCGGAAACCGAATACCGCTATCAGGTGGAGGAGGACATTCGGCCGTTCCGCGACATCCTCTTGGGTTTCTTCTTCGTCACCGTCGGCATGAAGCTGGAGCTGACGGTGTTGTTCGAGCGTTTCGGCGAAGTGCTGCTGATGTTGGCCCTGCTGCTGCCGATCAAGGTGGCGGTGGTGTTCGGCGTGGCGCGCGGTTTCCGCCACAAGTCCAATGAGTCCATGCGCGCCGCGCTGGCCCTGGCGCAGGGCGGCGAATTCGGCTTTGTGCTGCTGGCGCTGGCTTTGAACCTGCATTTGGTGCCGGCCGGCACCGCTCAGGCGGCGATCGCCGCGATTCTGATCTCGATGCTGATCGCGCCCTTCCTGATTCTGTACGGGGACAAGATCACCCGCCGTCTGATCAAGCAGGACTGGATGTTCCAGGCGCTGGACCTGCACCATATGCTGGTGGAGAGCATGTCCAAGAACGACCATGTGGTGATCTGCGGCTACGGCCGCAGCGGCCAGGCGCTGGCGCGGCTGTTGGAAGCGGAGGAGATTCCGTTCTTCGCGCTGGACATGGATCCGGAGCGGGTACGCGAGGCTGGGGAGGCTGGCGATCCGGTGGTGTTCGGCGACGCCGGCAAGCACGAGGTGTTGGTGGCGGCTGGCTTGATGCGCGCCAAGGCGGTAGTGGTGACTTTTGCGGACACTCACGCGGCCTTGCGCATTCTGAGTTCGGTCGAACATGCGCGGCCGGGGCTGCCGGTGATCGTGCGCACCGTGGACGACAGCGATATGGATCAACTACGCCACGCCGGCGCCGACGAGGTGGTGGCCGAGATGATGGAGGGCAGCCTGATGTTGGCCTCGCAGGCGCTGCTGGTGGTCGGTGTGCCGCCGAGCCGGGTGGTACGCCGCATCCGCGCGGTGCGCGAGGAGCGCTACGGCCTGTTCCGCGGTTTTTTCCGCGGTGCCAGCGACGAGGGCGAGGCCATGGACGAGGCCTTGGTGCCTCGCTTGCAGAGCGTTCAGGTTTGCACCGGGGCGGCAGCGGTGGGACAGCCGTTGGCCAATCTGCATCTGCGGGATTTGGGCGTAGAATTGAAGGCGATCCGCCGCCAGCGAGTGCGGCGAACCGATTTCGACGACAGCTTCGAGGTGGAGCAGGGCGACACACTGGTGTTGTTGGGTACGCCGGAACAGCTGGCGCTGGCGGAATACCGGATTCTGCAGGGAGAGTAAGGTCCTACGAGATAAAGCCGAAACGGCCCCCGCGGCGTGAGTCGCGGGGGCCGTTTGTCTTAATGCGGGGTCTCAGAGCCTGTTCAAAGTCTCGCGAGCTAGAGCGAGACTAAGGTGAAAACGGCTGAGAAAGCGGAATGGTCAAGTGGTAGATGCGCATTTCGAAGCGGTGCTCACCATGTCGGGCTTCACCGCAGCGCAGCTGGTCGTAAACAGGTTCTAAGGCAGGATGGTGGTGATCTGTTTCTGCAACTGCTGCTTCAGCGCCTGCTGCTTTTCCACCTCGGTCTTCTTGCCCTTGACCATGGCGTTGAAGTCCAGCGCGTACACCGGCGCGTTCAGCGGGCCGGTGATTTTCAGCGGCACGTTGACGCCCTTGAGGCGGGCGAAGGCCAGCGGGTTGGCCTGCACGTCCATGGTGTAGTCGACGATGCTCTGCTTCAGGTCTATCTTGCCGCCGCCGCCTACATTCATCAGTTGAGACGCCAGTTTCAGGTCCTGGCTGCGCGCCACGCCCTTGTCCAGGCGGAAGCTGCTGGACAGCGTGGAGAAGGTGGTTTTCTGGTCGTTCTGCGCGGCGCTGTTCCATTCCTTCAGTTCGGCCGGCAGGTTTTTCAGCGCCGCCACTAGGTCGATGCCCGTCAACGCGCCGTTGTTCAGGCTCATCTGCACATTGCCGCTGAGGGTGTCGCGCAGCTGGGCGAAGGATTTGCCGTCCGCGTTGATGTCGATTTTGCCGTTGCCCTTGCCGTCCAGGCGGCTGAAGTTGAACAAGTCCACCAGCAGCGGGCGGATCTTCATGCCTTGCAGCGTCTGGTTCACTTTCAACTGAGGCACGTCGCGGCGGCTGAGGCTGGCGTCGCCCTGCAAGCGGCCTTCGTAAATGTCTGCCGACATCTGGCCCAGCTCCAGTTCGCGCGGGTTGACGCGCACATTGCTGCTGATTTGCTTGATGCGGAAGCGGCCTACCGCCAGTTCGCCTATCGCCACTTTTCCTGTGAGGTCGAACAGGTCCAGCCAGTCCAGCGGGATATCGCCGGTATTTTGGAAGATGGCCACCGGATCGCCCTTGCTTTCCGGCAGGTAGCGGTTGAGGTCCAGCCGGCCCACGGACACGGTGGCCTCGTGGCGCGGTTTGATCAGGCCGTACTGGCTAACGGTGACCGCCAGGTCGGAGCCGTCCATTTTGCCGGCGACCCGCAGATTGAAGCGCGGCTCGTCCAGGTCGCCGTCCAGCGCGCCGTCCATGGTGGACACCAGCTTGCCGCGCGGCAGCAGCGGGGTGGTGATGGTGGAAGTCAGCGCCAGCGGCTGCATTCGCAACTGGCTCATGCCGGCCAGCGACAGCGGCGCGTTGAGTTTGACGTTGACCTTGGTGGAGCCGGCCAGCCAGTTGAAGTCGCCGTGCAGCTTGTCGGCGTACAGGCCGGCTTCGTTGAGCTTGAGGTTTTCCAGCGCGGCTTCCAACTGGTACTGGCTGCGCGCGTAGCTGAGCTTGGCGCTCAGCTGGCCGGAAGGCATGGTCAGCTCGTCGAAGCTGGCGTTGATCTGCGGCAGCGCCAGGTGGACTTCGCTGCTGGGCCGCTCGCTGCTGAAGGCGAGCGCCACATTGCTGCCGGTGGCCTGCAAGGTGGCGAAATTGAGTTTGTACTGGCCGCTGACGGTGAGCTTGCTTTCACCCAGGCCGGGAACCTGGGTCATCGCTACCGCGTCCAGCGCTTCCAGGCTGACCTGGTCGTCCTGAATAGACAGCGGGGTGTTGACCGCCAGGCGCACCGGGCGCGAGCCCTGTTCCAGGATGGCGCCGGCGCTGAGGCTGGCGCCGCCGCGCAGATCGTCCGCGTCCAGGCTGATGCTGGCGACGCGGCTGTCGGTATGGGTCATCTGGTCCGACAGCACCAGGGTGCCCTCGCGTATCTTCAGCGTATCCAGCTTGATGGAGAAGCTGCTCTGGCTATGGCGCTGAAATAGATCGGCAATGGACAGGCGGCCGTCTTCGCCGCGGCTGATGTTGGCGCTGGGGCCGTACAGCGCCACTGAACTGACTTCGCGGTTGCCAAACAGTAGCGGCCACCAGGCTAGGCCGACGCGCATTTCTTCCACGCGGGCGAAGGGCGTTTGCTGGCCAGGTTCGGAGACGGAGAGCTTTTCAATCTGGATGCCGGGGGCGGGAAACAATACGGGCGTGACGCGGCCTTCGATACTGATGACGCGGTCGGTATCCTGCAGGGCGTGGGACAGGGTGCCGCGCACCTGGGCTTCATCGAACTGCCAATAGATCAGCGATTGCACCAGCACGATGACCGCGACCAGCGCGGTGAGGCTGTAAACAGCGATGCGAAGCCACAGCCGGCCGGAGTTCAATTTCATTGGTGGATGCTCGGATGGGCCATGCCAGCGGTTTGATCTAGGTTACGGGTTGGGAAATCGGACTGGAGCGGGTGAAGGGAATCGAACCCTCGTCGTAAGCTTGGGAAGCTTCTGCTCTACCATTGAGCTACACCCGCGCGTTTTTCGGCTAGAGCGCCCGAATGTAGCGTTTTTTGCCTGTTTTGGCAAGGCGCGCCGCCGCTGTGGACGGTTCCGGCGATGGCGCGCGCGCTAAGCGATTGATAAAAAAGCACACGCTCAAGTGCCTCCACCCAGCCCGGCCAGCAGGTCTTCCAGTTGATCGGTGGCCTGGCCCCAGCCGCTGGCGAAGCCCATCGCCTCGTGTTCGCGCAGGTCGGCCTCGGTCCAGTGCAAGACGTCGGCGCGGTAATGCGTCTTGCCGTCGCGGGGCTGGAATTCCAGCGTCACGGTCATAAAGGGCTTGGCCGAAGGCAGCCAAGCTTCAGTGTAAGCGTCGGTGAACACCAGGCGGCGTCCGGGCTGCACTTCCAGATAGACGCCGCGATTGGGGAAGTCCTGTCCTTCCGGACTGCGCATCACCACCAGGCTGGAGCCGCCGGGCCGAACGTCCAGTTCGGCCGAGGCCACCGTCCACGGCCGCGGGGTGAACCATTGGCATAGCAGTTCGGCTTCGGTCCAGGCGCGGTAAACCTGTTCCGGCGGGGCGTCGATCAGGCGTTCCAGCGTGAGCCGGTAAGGGCCGTTGGCGTGGTTCATGGCGGATCTTTCGGGCGGGGGTATCGGCTCAGATTAGTTCTTTGTCATGGCGACTGCAATCACGCCGCTGGAATTTGCCGGCGCAGCGCCTGCGCCAGGCGGGCGACGCCTTGCTCCAGTTGCGCCGCTTCCAGCGCGCCGAAGCCCAGACGCAGCGCCGGGATGCCGCGGCTGTCGCCGGCGAAAGCGCCGCCGGGCAGGAAGCGCACACCCTCGCTTCGCGCATCCGCGCTCAGCCGCGGCATGTCCACCCAGGACGGCAGCCGCAGCCACAGCGCCAGCCCGCCTTCCGGCAGCTCGTATTCGGCCAGGCCGGCCAGATGGCGGTCTATCGCGTCGGCCAGCGCCTGACGGCGCGCGCGGTAGATGCGCAGAGCGCGGCGGAGATGACGCTTCAGCTCGCCGCTATGCATCAATTCCGTCACTGCCAGTTCGGTGACGGCGTTGCCTTGGCGGTCTATCAGCATGATGTCGGCGGCGAAACGCTGGATGAGGGCGGGCTCGGCCACCAGGTAGCCTACGCGCAGGCCCGGCGCGAGCACTTTGGACAGGGAGCCCACGTAGATGATGCGTTCGGCGGCGTCCAGGCTGGCCATGGGCAGCATCGGGCTGCGGCTGTAGTGGAATTCGTGGTCGTAGTCGTCTTCGATGATGGTGAAACCGTAGCGCCGCGACAGGGCCAGCAGTTGCAGCCGGCGTTCTGCCGGCATCATCAGGGTGGTTGGGTACTGGTGGTGCGGAGTCAGGTAGACGGCTTTGACAGGATGGGTCCGGCACAGCCGTTCCAGCGCGTCCGGCCGCATGCCGGCGGCGTCTTGCTCCACGTCCAGCGGTTGCGCGCCCAGGGAGCGAAAGGCTTCGCGCGCCGGCGGATAGCTGAGCGCGTCCAGTGCCACCGCATCGCTGGGACGCAGCAGCGCGCGGCCGGCCAGATAGATGCCCATCTGGCTGCCGCGCACCAGGCAGATGCGCTCGGCGTCGGCGTTGAGGCCGCGCTCCATGTCCAGCATTTCCGCCAAGGCTTGTCGCAAGGGCAGTTCGCCGCGCGGGTCGCCGTAGGCCAGCCCCCCGGCGCGGGCGGCTGAGATCAGCGCGCGGCGATAGGCGCGGCCCAGCACGTCGAAGGGAATCAGCCGCGAATCCGGCACCCCGTCGCCGAAGTCGATGTCGTCGTTTGCTGGGATGCTTGTAGGCGTCCGCGCGGCGGCCGGCGCGGCCCGCGGCGTCAGCAGCGGCAGGCTGGGCGCGACGAAGGTGCCTCGCCGGCCCTGCGTCAGCAGCCAGCCTTGCGCCGCCAGTTCCTCGTAGGCCAGCACTGCGGTTTTGCGGTTGATGCCCAGTTGTGCCGCCAGTTCGCGGCTGCCCGGTAGCGGCGCGCCCGGCCGCAGCCGGCCGCGTTGGATGTCGGCGCTGATCTGCTGGGCGATTTGCAGGTGCACCGGCAGCCCGCCGTCTCTATCCAGGCTGAGTTGCAAATCCCATTTTCGCAGCATGCCGCGGACTCCTTTCCTGGCTCTCGTTCCTGTTTCTGGACCATCAATCTTATCAAAACTGGATGTTTTTGCTGGTCCAGTGGCGGCTTAAAGTGATCGAGATGGACATTCAAGGAGCGGCAAATGACACAAAAGGCAGACAGCGGCGCAGGCCGCTACCGGCTGGCGGCGATAGAGCGGCTGGGGCGCGATGTATGCGGATTGCGGCTGGAGTGCGTTGACGCGGGGCCGCTGCGTTTTCGCAGCGGGCAGTTCGTTTCGGTGACGGCTCCGGGCGGGCTGACGCGCAGTTATTCGATGGCGGCGGCCCCGCGCGCCGACGGCGGCGTGGAACTGCAGGTGCGTTTGCAGCCGGGCGGCGCGTTTTCCGAGTGGTTGCGCCGGCAGGCGCGGCCGGGCGATGAGCTTTGGCTGCAAGGGCCCTACGGCGATTGCGTGTGGCGGGAGGACTCCGGCGCAGAGCAGTCGCTGATGTTGGCCACCGGCACCGGGATCGCGCCGCTGCGGGCGATGCTGCAGCAGGGTTTGGGAGAGTCCGGAGGGCGGCCGGTGATCTTGTACTGGGGCGGCCGCAAGGCGGACGACCTGTATTTGCTTGAGGAGATGCGGGCGTGGGAGCGCGAGCGTCCGGGTTTTCGTTTCGAGCCGGTGCCTGTCAGAGGCCGGGCCGGGCTGGCATGGACGGCGCGGCTTCGTGCAACAGGCGGCGGCGGAGGATTTCCCCTGTTTGCGCGCTGCCGAGGCTTACGCCTGCGGCGCGCCGGCAATGGTGGACGCGGCGCGTCAGTTGCTGTCGCGGGAGTGCGGGCTGCCGGAAGGGCGCTTCCTGGCGGACGCGTTTCAGCCGGCAGCTTCAGCCGCGTCAGTTTCGGAGGCGATGGCTTTGAGCGTGCGCGTCGCGGATGGCGGGGAGCGGCGGTTGGAGGTGGCCGCCTCCGGCAGCCTGATGCAGGCGCTGGCCGCCGCCGGGCTGATGCGCGGCGTCTGCGGGGGGCAGGCTGCCTGCGGCACTTGCCTTGTTCGCGTCGAGCCGGACTGGCTGTCGCGTTTGCCTGCAATGGAACGCGCGGAGCGGCGGCTGTTGGCGGCACTGGAAGCCGGCGACGGCCGCAGCCGGCTGGCCTGCCAGATCGCCCTGCAGCCAAGCTGGCACGGTTTACAGATAGTCATACCCGGGTAGGCGACCGCCTGCCCGCATTCACAAAGGAGCATGAAATGGAAGCAAATATTCAGCAATCGGCTTTGGAAGGCGTGGGGCCGGATTTTGATCCGCAGCAATTGATGGCGGTGCGGGACAAAACCCGACAGTCGATTGCGCTGATCGCCGCGGCGATGCAACCGGGAATGCTGGAAGAGGACGCGGTGGAACTGGCCAAGGACATCCTGGCCGAGCGCGGGATGCTGCGGGGCTGGCACGACGTCTATGTGCGTTTCGGCCGCAACACGCTGAAGACTTTCGGCGCGGCGTCCGACCCCGGCGTGCGTCTGGGCGAGGACGATATTTTCTTCATCGATATCGGCCCGGTGTGGAAACAGTGGGAGGGCGACGGCGGCGACAGCTTCGTCACCGGCTCGGACCCGGAGATGGCGCGCTGCGCCGCCGACGCCCGCGCCATCTTCCACGAGGTGAGGCGCAAATGGGCGAGCGAGGGCTGTAGCGGGCGCGAGCTGTACCGGTTCGCCGCGGACTGCGCCGCCGGCCGCGGCTGGACGCTGAACCTGGACCTGTCCGGGCATCGGCTGGCGGACTTCCCGCACGCGGCCATCCACGAGGGGCCGCTGGCGGAGGTGGACTTCACTCCGGCGCGCATGCTGTGGGTCTTGGAAATCCACATCCGCCATCCGTCCCGGCCCTTCGGCGCTTTCTTCGAGGACATGTTGCTGGAGGATGCTTGCTTCGCGGAGTGAGGGCCGCCTAGGTCTGGCTTAGAGCCTGTTCAAAGTCTCGCGAGCGAGAGCGAGACAAGGCGAAAACGAGCGAAAAAGCGGAATGTACAAGTGGTACATGAGCATTTTGAGCTTGTACTCGCCGTGCAAGGCGGCCTGAAGCGCAGCAGACTTTGAATAGGTTCTTACAAGCCCAGCTCGCTCAGGCCGGGATGACCGTCCGGCCTGCGCCCCAGCGGCCAGTGGAACAGGCGCTCGTCCTCGCGGATAGCTAGATCGTTGATGCAGGCGTAGCGGCGTTGCATCAGGCCGTCGGCGGCGAACTCCCAGTTTTCGTTGCCGTAGGAACGGAACCACTGGCCGGCCTCGTCCCGCCATTCGTAGGCGAAGCGCACCGCGATGCGCTCGCGGTCGTGGGCCCATAGTTCCTTGATCAGCCGGTACTCGTGTTCGCGCCGCCATTTTCGGCTGAGGAACTCGATGATCTGCGCGCGGCCGCGCGGGAATTCGGCGCGGTTGCGCCACTGGCTGTCCTCGGTATAGGCCTGAGCCACCCGTTCCGGATCGCGGCTGTTCCAGCCGTCTTCGGCCAGGCGGACTTTGAGGATGGCGCTGTCGAGATCGAAGGGAGGCAGCGGCGGGCGGAGTTCTGGTGCGTGCATGACGACGTTCCTGTCTGGTGAGGGAAGGCGCCCAGTGTGCGCCGGGCCGGCGGCCGGCGGAATATCCGCGGCGGACAATGCAGTGTTGCGCGGAGCGGAAGAACGCGTCCGGCGCGGACTGGCGCGCCGCCCGCGCTTGAGGCAGACTGCCGGACTGGGGCGCTCCGCCAGATCTTGCCGAATCCACGCCGTGAACAAATACAGCCAAATCTTTTCCGACATCGTCGCCGACATCGACAACCAGCGTTACCAGCAGGGCGACCGCATTCCTTCCGAAACCGAGTTGATGCAGGGCTACGAGGTCAGCCGCGGCACCGTGCGCAAGGCGGTGGACATGCTGCAGGAGCGCGGCTATGTGCAGAAGATCCACGGCAAGGGCGTGTTTGTGCTGCGCTCCGGCAATATTGAGTTCCAGCTCAGCGGCATCGTCAGCTTCAAGGAGGCGCATCAGCATCTGGGCCGCCGCGTCAGCTCCCGGGTGGCGGAAATGGAGACGGTGCCGGCGGACGCGCAATTGGCTAGGCTGCTGGACGTGCGCGAGAAAACCCCGCTGCTCAAGATCAAGCGGGTGCGCAATATCGACAATGAAAACGTGATTCTGGACATCAACTATTTCGTCGCCAGCCTGGTGCCGGGGCTGGATCGTGAAGCCGCCGCCGGTTCCATCTACGAATTTATCGAACAGCGGCTGGGCCTGAACATCAGCTACGCGCGCCGGGTGATAGAGGCGCAGGCCTGCAACGACGACGACCGCCGCTACCTGGACTTGAACGGCATGGACCATGTGATCGTGGTCAAGAACCACACCCACCTCTACGACGGCCGTCAGTTCGAATACACCGAGTCCCGCCACCGGCTGGACAAATTCTTCTTCTCCGACGTCGCCCGCCGCAAATAGCGGCCCGGCGGCGCGCGCCGTCATACCTTGATCTGAAGCGACTTATGGCGCCTGTTGCGTTAGCGCACCGGCGCGTTTGATTTTGCGCAAACTCGTCTATACGAGTGTTGACACAACTCGTCTGTACCAGTTAGCGTGCCATCAGCATCGGCGGCGCTTGCCAATATCGCCGCCAGGTTTGATAACGGGCTAGACGGCGTAGACCGTCGGCCGAGAGATACAGGGACCCTCAGATGAGCCACGATTACCAGAAGATAGCCGCGCAGATACTCGAAGCGGTGGGCGGCCGCGACAACCTCCAGCAGGCCGCGCACTGTATTACCCGGCTGCGGCTGTCCTTGAAGGACGAAAGCAGGGTGGACCAGGAGGCACTGCGCCAGGTGGAACTGATCAAGGGTCAGTTCAGCCACGGCGGCGTGTTCCAGATCGTGATCGGTTCCGGCGACGTGGACCGGGTTTACCAGCCCTTGATTGAGCTGGCGGCGCTGCAACGCGCCACGGTGGCCGAGGTCAAGTCCAGCGGCGATCAGAAGCAGGGCCGTTTGCAGCAGCTGGTCAAGGTGTTCTCCGACGTGTTCATGCCCATCCTGCCCGCCATCATCGTGGCCGGCCTGTTGATGGGCATGAACAATCTGCTGGGCGCCAAGGGCATGTTCATCGACGGCAAGAGCCTGCTGGACGCCTACCCGGGCCTGGACGGGGTGTGGGGGCTGATCAATATGATGGCCAACACCTCCTTTGTGTTCCTGCCGGCGCTGGTGGGCTGGTCCGCGGCCAAGCGCTTTGGCGGCAGCGAGGTGCTGGGCATCGTGCTGGGCCTGCTGCTGGTGCATCCGGATCTGCTCAACGCCTGGAACTACGGCAAGGCCGCCGCCGGCCTGGACGGCGCGGCGTTGCCGTATTTCGACGTGCTGGGCTGGTTCCGCATCGAGAAAGTGGGCTATCAGGGCCAGATCCTGCCTATCCTGGCCGCCACCTGGGTGATGTGCCGGGTGGAGCTGTGGCTGCGGCCGCGGGTGCCTAATTCCATCCAGTTGCTGGTGGTGCCCATCGTCACCATCGTGGTCAGCGGCGTGCTGGCGCTGGCGGTGATCGGTCCGGTGGCGCGCCACCTGGGCATCGCCATTACCGACGCGCTGGTCTATGTGTTCAACCTGGCGCCCGTGCTGGGCGCGATGCTGTTCGGCGCCTTGTACGCGCCGCTGGTGTTGACCGGCATGCACCATATGTTCATCGCGGTGGATCTGCAGCTGATCGCCAACCAGGGCGGCACCTTCATCTGGCCGATGATCGCTTTGTCCAATATCGCCCAAGGCAGCGCCGCGCTGGCGATGTTCTGGCTGGCGCGCGCCAGCAATGAGAAGAGCATGGCGTCCACCTCGGCGATTTCCGCCTTCTTCGGCATTACCGAGCCGGCGATGTTCGGCGTCAACCTGCGATACAAGCTGCCGTTCTACGCGGCGCTGGCCGGTTCGGCGCTGGCGGCGGCCACCATCACCCTCAGCCATGTGCGCGCTTCGGCGATAGGCGTCGGCGGCTTGCCGGCCTTCATCTCCATCATCCCGCAGCAGATTCCGATGTTCCTGGTGGGCATGGTGGTGGCCCTGGTGACGCCGTTCGCCCTGACCTGGGTATTGGCGCGCCGCCAGTTGCCGCAGTCCTGATACGAAAGCCGTTCCGATGAAGAAGATCCTGAAATCCGCGGTGGTGTACCAGATCTACCCCAAGAGCTTTTACAGCCACCACGGCACGGCCACCGGCGACTTGCTGGGCGTGGCCGACAAGCTGGACTACCTGGCCTGGCTGGGGGTGGACTATCTCTGGTTGACGCCGTTCTACCGCTCGCCGCAGCGCGACAACGGCTATGACGTCAGCGATTACTACGCGATTGACCCGGCCTACGGCAGCATGGCCGATTTCGAGTTGCTGCTGGCCGAGGCCCGGCTGCGCGGCATCGGGGTGATGCTGGACATCGTGGTCAATCACACTTCCACCGAGCATCCGTGGTTCCGTCAGGCCTTGCTGGGCCGCGACAATCCCTATCGCGATTTTTATATCTGGCGAGACCAGCCCAATAACTGGCGCTCCAAGTTCGGCGGATCGGCCTGGGAGCGGGACGAGGCCAGCGGACAGTATTATCTGCACCTGTTCGACAAGACCCAGGCGGATTTGAACTGGGACAACCCGGCGGTGCGGCGCGCGGTGTTCGACATGATGAATTTCTGGGCGGACAAGGGCGTGGCCGGCTTCCGCCTGGATGTGATCAACCTGATTTCCAAGGATCCGGCCTTTTCCGAGGACGACAGCGACGGCCGCCATTTCTACACCGACGGCCCGCGAGTGCACGAATACCTGCAGCAGATGCACCGCGAGGTGTTCGCCGGTCGCGATCTGATGACGGTGGGCGAGATGTCGTCCACCTCGCTGGAACACTGCGTGGCCTATTCGCATCCCGAGCGGCGCGAACTGTCGATGACCTTCAACTTCCACCATTTGAAAGTGGATTACCCGGACGGCGAGAAATGGCGCGCGGCGCCCTTCGATTTCATCGCGCTCAAGCGCATCCTGTCTGATTGGCAGCGCGGTATGCACGAGGGCGGCGGCTGGAACGCGCTGTTCTGGTGCAACCACGACCAGCCGCGGGTGGTGTCGCGCTTCGGCGACGCCGGCCGCTACCGCGTGGAGTCCGCCAAGATGCTGGCGACCACGCTGCACGGCTTGCAAGGCACGCCCTACATCTATCAGGGCGAGGAAATCGGCATGGCCAACCCCGGCTTCGCCGACATCGAAGACTACCGCGATGTGGAAACCCACAATGCTTATCGCCAGTTGCTGGCCGACGGTCTGGACCGCGAGCAGGCGATGGCGGCGATCCGGCAGAAGTCGCGCGACAACTCGCGCACGCCGATGCAATGGGACGACGGCCGCTTCGCCGGCTTCTCGCGGCGAGAGCCGTGGATAGGGCTGACGCCGGACGCGGCGACGGTGAACGTCGCCGCCGCGCGTCGAGATCCGGACTCGGTGCTGCAGCACTACCGGCGCTTGATCGCGCTGCGCAAGCAGTACCCGATCTTCAGCGACGGCGATTACCGCTGCCTGACGCCGGACGATCCGGCGCTGTGGGTCTACGCGCGAACCGGCGAGCGCGAGAAGCTGCTGGTGATCAGCAATTTCAGCGCGGAGGAACGCGACTACTCGCCGCCGGCCGACTACCTGAGCCCGGACCACGCCTGGCAGCTGCTGTGCGCCAATTACGCCGACGCGGCGTCGCATCCCGCCCGGGCGCGGCTGCGGCCTTATGAATCCTTGCTGTACCGCGCCGTCCTGAGCTGAGCCGCAAGGTTTTCGAAGACGCTGTGCTCATGAACTGTTTTAGCGACTTGCCGGCATTCCCGGTCGGCAGGCCGAGCTGTACCCAAAACGAAGGGAAATGGAGAGAACAATGACTCAATTCGCCCCCCGCGGGCTGGCCTTGCTGGCCTTGTCCGCCCCTCTGTTGCTGCCCGCCGCCGCCCAAGCGCTGGATTTTCACGGCTACGCCCGTCTGGGCGCAGGCGGTTCCGACAGCGGCGGCAAGCAGAGCTGCTTTCAGCTGGCCGGCGCCGAAACCAAGTACCGACTGGGCAATGAATGCGAGCAGTACGCCGAACTGGAACTGGGCCAGCAGCTGTTCCAGGCCGAAAACGGCAGCAAGCTCAGCGTGGTGGGCATGGCCAGCCTGTACAACCGCAATGGCCATTCGCTGACCTTCCAGGGCGACAACGGCAATGTCCGGCTGCCGCAGGCCTACGCCAAATGGAGCGATATCCCGCAGCTGAACGGCGCCACCCTGTGGGCGGGCCGGCGCTACTACAAACGCCACGACGTGCATATCGCCGACTTCTATTTCTGGAATCCCAGCGGCACCGGTTTCGGCCTGGAGGATTTCAAATTGGGCCAAGCGCTCAAGCTCAGCTACGCCTTCTCGCGCAACGACAATTGGTGGCAGGCGGACCAGGCCAATAAGCACGATCTGCAATTGGGGGGCATCGCCGTCAATCCCGGCGGCGAATTGACTCTGGGGCTCAGCTACATCCAGCGCGCCGGCCAGGTGGCGGGCGCGAACAGCGGCTGGTCGCTCAGCGCGCTGCACGAGCAAAAAGGCGTGTTGGGCGGACGCAATCTGTTTGCGCTGCAATACGGGGTGGGGCCGGGAACCGGCCTGGGCGGCACCGGCAGCCTCGCCAGCGATAGCGGCGCGCGCCGTAGCCGGCTGGTGGAGGCGCTGGACTGGCAAGCCACGCGCGAGTTCGGCGGCCAGTTGATGCTGGCCTGGCAGCGCGACGCGCGGCCGGACGGCGGGCAGACTTGGTGGTCGGCCGGCGCGCGGCCGGTCTACGCCTTCGGCGAGCGCTTCAAGCTGGCGGCCGAAGTGGGTTTCGATCGGGTCAAGGCCGCCGACGGCCAGGTCCGCACCTTGAGCAAGTTCACCATCGCGCCGACCTTGGCGCTGGACAAGGCGTTTTGGAGCCGGCCGGAACTGCGTTTCTTCTACACCTACGCGCGCTGGAACCGTGCCGCACAGCAGGCGGCCGCGCCCGGCTCGACTTTGGCCGAGGGGGGCGCCTTCGGCAATGCGCTTAGCGGCTCCACCTTCGGTGTGCAGCTGGAGCACTGGTGGTGAGCGAGCTTTGAACGCAGCGGGCGAGAACCATCAAATTTTTTGAACGTCTCGCCCGGATAATTGATCTGTCGATCCCGTCCGGCGGCTGTTAGATTGCCTGTCTGAAGCGAGACGGGAGGGACTATGCCGGACATCAACGCTCTATTTCGGGCCCGCATCGGCTGGGACGCGCAGCGGCCGCTGGCCTTCGAAGACATTGACGATTTGCTGCGCGAGACGGCATTGAGTCTGCCGTTTGAAAACCTGAGCCTGTTCCAGGGCGGTCCCGAACCGATCAGCGAGCGGAGCCTGTTGGAAAAAATCGCGCTGCGCGACGAAGGGGGCCTGTGTTACGAACTCAATCCCTTGCTCTATCTGTTCCTGCGCCGCAACGGCCTGGAAGCCAGCCTGATCCGCGCCACGATCTTCGATGAGGACAGCCAGGATTGGCTGCCGCTGGGCGGCACCCATGTCGCCATCCTGCTGTGGCACCAAGCCCAGGGCTATTTGCTCGATTGCGGCTACGGCCTGAAGCAACCGCTGCGCATGGTGCCGCTGTGCGGCGAAGTGGCGCGCTCCGCCAACGGCGACTACCGGGTGGCCTGGCCGGCCGGCGCCGGCTTCGCGCAACTGGAACGGCGGCCGCCGGGCGAAGGCTGGCGCATCGCCTACGGCTTCGATCTGGACGATGAGATCGCCGATTGCGGCGCGCTGAGCGAGATCCAGCGCCGCATCGCCGAAGACCCGCGCTCGCCGTTCAACAAGACCCGGCTGATGGCCTTGCTGACCGCAGAAGGCAGCCGGGTGCTGACCGAGGAGACGCTGACCGAGACCCGCAACGGCAGGCAATGTCGGCTGGCGTTGGCGCCGGGCGAGTTCGAGATCTTCCGCCGGCTGTTCACCCGGCGCTTCAGCGAACTGCCGGCTTGAACGGCGAGGGCTTGCCGCCCGCGCCGGGACAGGTACACTGAGGCCCTGATCCATCATCGGGGAGTTTCGCCGTCATGTCCGCCCTGTTTCGCTCCATTCGCCGGTTTGCGCCGGCGCGCATGCTACTGGCCCGTCCGAGGCTGGCAATCGCCGCCGCTGTCGGCCTGCTGGTTGTGCAAGCGCTGCCCTGGTTGTCGCCGGTGCAGGAGATTACCCGCTTCATCGTCGGCTGGAACGTGGGCTCCGTGCTCTATCTGACGCTGGTGGCCTGGATGATGTTCAGCGAGGACCGCCAGCATATTCGTCATTGGGCCAGGCTGGAGGACGAGGGGCAGACGTTGGTGATGACGCTGGCCGTGCTGGCGGCGATGGCCAGCCTGGCCGCCATCGTGCTGGAGCTGGCGGTAGTCAAGGACCTGCACGGCTGGCCGCGCGCCGGCCACGTCGCGCTGGCCATCCTGACTATCTTTTCCTCCTGGGCCTTCATTCATGTGATGTTCGCGCTGCATTACGCGCGGGCCTATTACGCCGCTCACGCGCGCGGCCTGGCCCCTGGCCTGGAGTTTCCCGGCAAGGAAGAGCCGGATTACGGCGACTTCCTCTATTTCGCCTGCATTATCGGCACATCCGGGCAGACCGCTGACGTTAGCTACACCACCAGCGCCATGCGCAAGGTAGGCACGCTGCACTGCGTGCTGTCCTTCTTTTTCAACGCCACGGTGTTGGCCTTGATGATCAATATCGCCGCCGGCCTGATCTGATGCCGGCGCACAGCGAGACCCCATGTTGAATGCTTTGAAATTATTGCTCTTGTTTGGCCTGACCGCCGTGGCGGAAATCGTCGGCTGTTACTTGCCCTGGCTGTGGCTGCGCAAGGAGGGGCCGTGGTGGCTGTTGCTGCCGGCGGCGCTGGCCTTGATGCTCTTCGTTTGGCTGCTCAGCCTGCACCCGGCGGCGGCGGGCCGCGTCTATGCCGCTTACGGCGGCGTCTACGTGGCGGTGGCGCTGTTGTGGCTGTGGCTGGTGGACGGCGTGCGGCCCAGTGTTTGGGACATGGCCGGCGCGGCGGTGGCCTTGTGCGGGATGGCCATCATCATGCTGGCGCCGCGGCCGGTTTGAGAGCGGATTACCGATCCGCCGCGTGGCGAGACGACATGAAAAAACCGGGCTTGGGACCTAATGCCGTTCACTTAGCGGATCGAACTTGTTTGATCGGGTAACGGGACGGCTGCTTTTTCACAACGCGAGGGCATTCACGCCCTCGCCGTTGTTTCGAAAGTAGCAATTCACCCAAGCGCTCGCGCAGGCGAAGCAGCCGCGCCGGCAAGGTGCCGGGGCTGCTGATTGCTAGCCAGCTCCACTCGTAGCGCAAATAATGCAGCGCCGTCGTAAAGCTCAGATCCGTCGGTCTGACGCTG
>NZ_MUKU01000010.1 GCF_002081825.1 Chromobacterium haemolyticum
GTTTTCTTGCGTACGCTTTCCAATAGCGGTCTGATCTGTTCGAACTGTTCACGACTTACGTCGCTTGGATAATGGCTTCTTCGCATGCGGCAATTATCTCAGGACGAAAAGATCGTGAACAGGCTCTGAGAGGCGAGCCACGAAAAGCTGTGTATCTGTCAGGGGTTCTGTGCTTATTGCAGCCAGGCGAAGTTGGCGCACAATTCCAGCCAGAGCGCTTGCCAGTTGACTGGTTTCATCGGGATCTCCGTTGCTTGATTGTCCACAGTATCGCTCAGCGATTTTTATTTGTGAAATTGATTGTTTTTCGTTTTTGCTTAGCCAATTGCTATGGGTGTGGCGCTCAAGAATGGAGCAGGGAGGCTGGGAGAGGAAAATACCGCCCCGTAGCGCATTGCTTGCGGGGCGGAATGAGGATCAATCCCAGGGCACTTCCGCTGTGTTTTCATCTACGGCGGCGGGGGGGTTGTTCGTCACAGGAGCGGCTGTCGGGCTGGATGCTTCTTCCAATCCGCCCAGCGCGGCGACCAAAGCGTCCACCAGCTCGCCCAATTCTTCGCTCATCAGGGTGAAGGTGGCTTCGAACAGGCTTTCTCTATCATCGCCCGCCTGGCTGGCTTCATCCTGCAGCAGGTCCAGGAACTGCAGCCGCTTCAGCTGCAGCATATCGGTCAGTTGGAAGCGGATCTTTTCCTGCCAGATCAGGCCAACCCGGGTCACTTGCTTGCCGGTGGCGATGTGTTGGCGAATCTCGTCCGCGGTCAGATCGATGCGCGCGCAACGCACCACCGCGCCGTTCTCTCCGCTGTCTTTTAATTCGCAATCGGAATCCAGCTCAAAGCCGGCCGGCGCTTCACCGGCCGCCAGCCAGTCCGTCATCGCGGTATGTGGCGCGATCTTGGTGCGCGGTAGCGCGGCGGGGAAGGGGGGCAAGGCTTCGCGCAGCTTGGAGACCAGCGCCTCCGCCTTGCTGGCGGCGGCCGAATCCACCATCAGCCAGCCGCGGCGAGTGTCCAGATAGGCGCTCATCCGGCTGCTGCGCACAAAGGCGCGCGGCAGCAGGTCGTCGGTGATCTGCTCTTTCAGCGCCAGCTTTTCCTTGCGGCCCACCTTGCGCAGTTCTTTGTCTTCGATCTCGGCGACTTTCAGCTCGACGAAATCGCGGATCACCGATGAGGGCAGCACTTTGTCCTCGCGGCGCAGCGACACCATCTGGCAGCCGCGCACTGCGTAAACCGGCGCGTCCAGATGGCCGGCGGCGGGCACCCAGCCCTCGCTGAACCAGTCCAGACCCATGCAGTGTTGGAATGGACGCTTTTCCAGCGCGGCGGAAAGCTGCTCGTTGTTGGGGGCGTCGTCTTGATTCAAACGGTAAAAAGATAGTTGCCTAAACCACATATTTGTTCCATAATGCGCGTCCTCTGATGCCACAGATTGTACCGCAGCCAAGACGGCAGCGGGGCGGTTTTCAGACAAGCTTTTAGATGGTCGTCGGAGTGTAGCTTAGCCTGGTAGAGCGCTACGTTCGGGACGTAGAGGCCGGAGGTTCGAATCCTCTCACTCCGACCAGTCAAATAGAAAAAGCTTGTCAGAAAACATCGGATGTAGTAAATTTCTGCTCCTCGGCGCTCTGCGCCGGAGGCAGTAAACGGAGTGTAGCTTAGCCTGGTAGAGCGCTACGTTCGGGACGTAGAGGCCGGAGGTTCGAATCCTCTCACTCCGACCAGATTCAAAACCCTGAATTCAAATCATTGAATTCAGGGTTTTTGCATTGGAGCGCGGATAAGTTAAATCGGATATTTGGAAATGACCGCCACCTCTTTTCAAATCGACGGAAACTGTTTATTATTACGCGCTCTGCTTCAGGGCGGAGTGATGTGCCGGTATAGCTCAGTTGGTAGAGCAGCGCATTCGTAATGCGAAGGTCGGGGGTTCGACTCCTCTTACCGGCACCACAAACAATATATAAATCAGGACGTTACGTGTGGTTTGGCGTAAATCTGGCGTAATGACCTGTTTTTGTACCTAGAAATGCCCGGCCTGCGTCGGGCTTTTTCTAATTTGTTTTTAATGTCTTTGTCATTTTGTGGGCTGCCCAGTATGAGCATAGTGACTTTCGAGAGAGAAACGGATGAAACCGTCAGATGCTACATCGATGGCGTGTCACGTGATTTTTTGTTGTCGTTTAAAAGTCATGACGAGATGGTGAGGCTTTTGCCCGATATAAGGGAGTTAGTTTGGGCGGTTGAACAGGCTCTAGAAAAGAAATGAGCTAGGACTCTACCGCCCAAAGGTTAGTAAAGCGGAAGGCTGTTATTGTCTGCCGTTCATAATTATCTTTTGGCAGGCACTGAGCTGCCGGACTGCGTCGTCAGCTTCGGCAGCGAGTCTGAGAGCATCGTCTCCATGCGCTGCAAGAAAGTCGGTTGGCGCGGACGCATCACGTCGGCCGGCGCCGGTGGCAGCGTCGGGCAGATTGCCGCCGGCGGCGCGCTGGTCGCGCAGCCGGAGCTGAGCGCGCAGACGAGCAACAGCCCCTTGAAGTTCCACTTTCCCATTTTCCAATCCCTCCTGATAGGCCGCTGCGGCTGATGCGTCGCTCTTGGCCGTGCTCTGTTCCTTTGCCCTGGCTGCTTTCTCCGCAACAACTACCGTTTCAGCAGCCTCGGCGCGCTGGGCCGCGGCATCACGCTCAGCCAGTGCCGACCGGTAATGCCAGCCGGCGAAAAGTAAAACGGCGGCCAATAACAAGGCCGCCGCAGCTTTGATCCAATTCATGAATAAGCACCTCCCTTAAAGGTCTGTCCTGATCCACAGCCACGCGCCGGGCGGCCGGTTGCTCTTTGGCATGAGCATCAGGTCAAGGTGATAGCCGCTGTAACCGCCGGTCAGCGTCAGGGCAGGGCGTGCGATGGTGCGGCCCTCGTACTGCAATCCCACTATCTGAGGGCTGGCACCAACATGCCACCGGCCGGCTGTCTGCCAGCGCGGGCCGAATGCGACAACATGCTCAACCGAGCCGTTCAGCCGGTGCTGCATGTATGCCGCGCCCAGTTCCGGCCCATCTTGCAGCCGTATGTTGAGCGCCACGCCGGCGCCAGGGTCTGCCAGGCTTCCGCCTTGCTGCCACCTTGTGGTGGCCGCGATCAGGCTCGGGGTGATTTCGACAGCATGCGCAGATGCTGCAAATACGATCGGCAATAGAAAAGCCAGAGGCTTCATGAGAGTCTCCTATCAAAGGGTGCTGCTGTTGGGAAAAACGAAGAGATCAGACCCGAACGAGCTTCCAGTCGATGCGGGTGATGTTGATCACCCCGCCTGACGTGCCTGCGCCGTTCCATGTGAACTTGATGTACATCCGGTTATCGATTGGGCTGTTCGCTGCGCCGGCGAGCAGGCCGTCACCGTGAACAACTTCGACCGATGTGTAACCCATGGCACCGCCGGACTGGGTGTTGCCGCCTGCGATGGTGGCAGAGGCTTGGAACATGTCGGACGACGAGCTGGACCAGCCGCTGGGCAAGTTCACGCCGGTATCGATAAAGGTGGTCCATGTCCCACTGCTACCGAGCCAGCCAGAATTAACCCATGCAACGCCGCTGGCGCGAACGTCCGGAGCAGATACGATGGTGCGGGCGAAATAGCCCGAGCCGTCGAAGTTGATCTGCACCGCGCCGGGGACATGCATCATTGCAGGACTACGGCTTGGGTCGAGGTTGAAATACTTCTGCCGGTCATTGGAATACATGATCCCGGCAGTCACTTCACCGATGTTGGCCGTGATCGCGGACAACTGACCGACCGCCATGTCACTGGCGGCGACCTGTGACTTTCTCGCCAAGCTTCCCAGTCCGGCCACACGGTTAACATCGAGATTCTGGCCAGCGCCAAAAATGATGTTGCCCGCGGTGTCCTTGATCGTCAGGTTGCGAGAGTCGATGTGATTGGCCGTGATCGCCCCGGCTTGGACCTTGTCACCGGTGATGCTATTGGCGGCAAGGCGATCGCCGGTCAACGATCCCACGACGATGTGAGTCGCAGTAATCTGGTTCGCTGCGATCTTGTCCGCCGTGACCGCATTGGCTGCCACCTTGTCGGTGGTGATGGCGCCATCGACGATCAGATTGCCGGTGTTGCGTCGACGAATGGACAGATTGCGGCCTCGCCACTCTCCGCAATCCGCGCCAAAACCGTTGCGCTGCCACCAGACGCGAGCGTAACGCGCCCAGGACGGAGCACGTATTGCTCCATCTATTTTCGTCCAAATAGTCGTTTGTGAAATATAGCCGCAGCCCAGCCAAGTCTGCTGATTTGGAGCCACCGGATCATCGACAAAATACAGGCCAAGAGTCGTACCACTTGTGCCGCCCGCGATCCACTTGGCTTCGAATGAGCTAAGAAATTCATCGCCGCCTTGCACAGGGAAAAACGTGCCGTATACGCTGTCACGCGCGCCAGCGGGTACGCTCAAATAGGGCAAATTTCCTTCCAGGCCAGCCGTCGCTGCCGACCAGCCGTCGCTGCCATTCTTACCATCAGGATTGCCGACTAGATTACCGAACTCGCCCACCATTACCTGTGATGCGGTAATGATGAATGCTGATGTACTGCCGTCGTTGAAGGCCTGTAACCCGGAAACCTTTCTGTTGCCATTAGCATCAGCCGCTTCCAGCACAACCCCCCACTTGCTGGCCACTTTGCCGTCTAGCGTGGCCTGCGCCTGCTGGACTTGGGTGACGCTCGCCTCGGCTGTTCCCACGCGCGCGGCAAGTGTGGTGACATCCTGAGCATTGGCCTTGCCCGCTACGGTTGACTCAACCGTGCTGATCCGCGAAATCGCGGCATTGGCGCTGAACAGCGCCGCACCGGATAGCAGTTCTGACAGGGTGGGCTCATTGCCGTCGCAAACTTCGAAACGCGGAAGAGCGAAGTACTGTTCGGCACCTTGATCGGCGTAATACTGGTAGGCGCGGTGAGTGCTCACCTTGGATCCGGGAGTGATTCGGTAATCTATGCCAGTCGCGACTTTTGCCCCAGTGATACCGTCGTAGACGCCGGACATACCCAATTGCGGACCAGTGTATGAGCTGGGAAAGATATAACCCACCCACAAATACCAGCGCCCGGCGATAAAGTTGGATTTGTATGTCTGGTAGAAATATGGGTTTCCATTTTCCACACCGCCGATATCGGACACGTTTTGGGTGCCCAAATACATCTGAGCATTCCCCGCCATCGGGCGCATCCAAACGGTCAGCCGGTAGCGTTGAGTCTCGTCTACTGGAATGTTGTTGTAATTCCAGCCGCCATCCTCGTTACCTCCTTTTGCCGTTCCTTTCCACACCGTCAATTTCTCGCCGAACGGGCCGTCAGCGAGAATCAGAGCGTTCTCATTGAGGAAGTTTTCGTTGGGAACGAATTTCCCGACCGGGAATGAAGCCCCTGGTTTCCATGCTGACGTGTCCAGTAGATTGCGGCTGACAGATGCCTGCAAGCGGCTGACATCACTCGCCGACGCTTTACCTGCAATGCTGGTTTCCGCGCTGGCGATCCGTTGCACGGCAGCATCCAGTTCCGACTGCGCTGCTTTGCCTACGATCGCACCGTTAATATCGCCACCAGGTGCAAGTCGCGCGTTCACTTGGTTGATGCTTTGGCCAAGAGCTTTATCAGCATCTGCAAGCGTCGCAAGCTGCTGGTCAGCGGTAGCCTTGTTGCCGGCGACAGTCGACTGCAACGCCGTCAGGTCGCCGGCCGCGGCCTTGTCGTTCAATGCCGCTTCGACCCAGCCCACGCGAGTCAGTGCGCTGTCGACGTTCTTCTGCAGCAGAGAGCCAAGCGCATTGTTACCAAGGCCCATGGGGCTGCCATTCAGCCAGTCAAACTTCAATTCAACGCGAGCTGCAGGATCGGCATAGGCCTGGCCGGCATACATTTCAAAGCCACTGCCTTCACCAACACCGGCCCGGCCGACAAGAAGGTATGCGGATCGAAACTTTAAGGCCGGATTCCCGAAGACGGCTTTGCTGGCGCCGACGCGGTAGAGCGCGTCCGGGAAGCCGCTTTTCAGCCGCCGCGCCCAGGCATCTTCATCCGAATAAACGAAAATAGCGGTCCCGGTTTGCACAGCATTGAGCCAGTTCGCGGCGGCCTGTGCAGAATCGTCAGACTGAAAATCAAACCGAGCGGACGCTACGACGTTACCCGCTTCATTGATCGTTGCCAGCGTGTAGCCCTGGCCGCCGCCCAGTACCTTCGCATCGTCAACCCACAAACCGCTATCACGCTGCGGATCGTTGAATCCGCACGAGCGCAACAGCATGCGCCGGCGTTGGCCGACGGCTGCTTGCAGCTTTTGGACCGTGGTCGCGCTGGCGGACTCATTCGCCTTTACAAGTGCCTGGTTTGCTGTGCTGACAGCGCTGTTTAGCGGGCCTTGAACATCACCAGCCAACTGCGCAAGCTTGACCTGGCCGACCAGCTTTTCAACAGACAGACCAGCTACCTGGGCATCGCTCAGTTGTCCGGTGACCTTCAGCGCGTTGATTGCATCGATCTGCCAGTCCTTCAGCGTCCCGACCACTTTCGAAGCGTCGATGGCTTTAATCATCTCGGCTTCAATCTCGCCTGGCTTGATGCCGCCGGCGACCGATACCGGCGTAACGGCGACCTCGCTAGAGATATTGAGCCCATCCTTGCCGAAGCTGTCGTATGCCGCGGCTTTGACATAGTAGGTGGTGCCGGCGGCAAGTTCAGCGCCAGACCACAGCTTATACAGGGTGGTGAAGAAGTCCGGCCCGTCATAGACCAGGCAGTCGTCAGCAGGCGAAAAGCCCGACGTGGCCGACATCCAGATCCGGATGCCGGTAATGTCGGTGTCGGCGGGCTGATTGCATGAGAAAAATGCGGATTTGAAGCCCGGATTCACCGAGACACCGGTCAGCACCGCAGGCACCGGGTTGGATGCAACCAAGGTTGCCCAGTTGCCAGATGCTCCGGTCTGGCTGGTGGCGCGCACGCGGAATACGAGCTGACGCCATGGCCCGCCATCGGCCTTGCCATCCTCCCAGCTATATTCGAAGCGACGGGCGTCGCCCACCGATGCCGACCTGCGCAGTGTCTGCGGGGTGCCGGCCCACACTTCCACCGTGTAGTTTGCGGCGCCGTCGACTGGGTTCCATTTGATCTTGCAGCTGCGGCCGATGAAGGGTTGCTCCAGTGCCAGGCCGGTGACATCCGCCAACGGCGCGCCGGTGATCTGGTAGGTCACCGGTGTCAACGTGGACAAGTCTTCTACGCCGCCACCGTGAATGTTGAACGACTGGAGCTTGATGTAAACGGTCTTCCCGACTTTGGCCTTGTCGTATGGGAATTTGGCCAGGGCCTGATCAAGGCGCGCGAATTTGCTGCCGGCCGCATGGCTGCTGATGACTGTGCCGTGAGCGCCACGCACCAGATAGCCCAGGTCGTACTGATTCGGCGCGGTCAGCGTCGCGTCGCGATAAGCTAAAAGCTCGCCGTCAACATAGCAGAGGGTCACAAGCTCTTCGGCGTTCTGCTGAGTTGCCGCCAGCAGCGCGCCGCCGGACACGGACAAGTCAACGCGGAGGTTGTTGACGGTGTCGACGCCCGGGCCATTGTCCAGCTTGGAGGCCAGCACGCCATGGCGCGAGCGGCCGACAATACGACCGATGCGCAGATAGGTGGCGTTGTCGTCGGACACCCAAACGTCGCAGCCGCCCCAGTTTTTGCCGCCGGAGGTGGCAATCCAGATCTGCGGCGCGCCGGCCAGCGACAGCGGCGGTTCGAAGATGACTGGCTGACTCACCGGGCCGGCGGGCAGGTTGTAGTTCGACGAATATCCGTCCCCGTTTTGGGTTGGATAGCGTGTAGCGCCAACAGAACCCAGCGGCACTTCCTCGGCGCGCACCATCAGCTCGCCGTCTTCGTCTTCCTCGATCTCGGTAATCCGGACGGGGGTCTTGTCCAGACCAAGCGCCGCATCGGTCAGGGTCACGAGGTCGGTCGGCTCAAGCAGGGCATACTTCCAGCCCAGGCGGAATTCGTAGCTGTTCCGGACGTACAGGCTGCGCTGCAGGATCTGTTGAGCGACCAGACGAGCGACGCCGGCGTCGGCGACTTCATGCAGCTCGACTTCAAGCGTGCGAAGTCCAAACTGCTCGATGCTGGCCTGATCCTTGGCCTCGGCCACTTCCTCGTTGTAGCTGTTGCCGCGGTTGAAGAACTTCACGCGCACCGAGTTATGGGCATCGGAGGCAGCAACACGGGTGCATAGGATCGGGTCTTCGCTGCCGCTGGTCAGGAAGTCGTCATCGGTCAGGTCGTAGACCGGGGTCATGTTCGGGGTGAAGGTGACGCCGTTACCGGTGGCAGCAGAGTCGGAATAGGGCACGACCTTGATCTTGCCCTCGCTGAAGTACACGCCACTGTTGGTCAGACGGAACAGGCGCGCAAGGATCTCGTGCGCGGGCTCTTGCTCGGTGTAGGCCGGCGATATGAACAGTCCGTTGGCGACACAAAAATCGGAGAACGGCTTGAGGTCGCCGAATTTGGACGCAGGTACGCCGGCGCCGTAATAGGGGTTCGTGCTGAAGTCCAGCACAACGTCGCGCGGGTTTGCATCGCGGATATCGTTGGAGAAGCCGAAGCCGCTGTCGATCTCGAACGTCATGTTCGGCAGCGTCGGATCTTCACCCAGCTCAAAGACGCCGGTGCCGACATAGGCCGTGCCGCGGTATGCCAGGGCCTGGTCGGGATGGCGGCTTTGGACATAGCCCATCGGTTGCTGGCTGTAGCTGCCGTTGAACTGGGACAGGTTCCAGTGATCGATGGAGCCGACCTTCTTACCGACCCATGCATTTGTAACGCTGCGCACCGGGCCCTCGCACAGGCCGAGCTGCAGGGCGACTTGGTAGGTATACGAGATCGATTCAACGGTCGTACCGCCGCCGCCACCGCCTTTGCCGCCGGCGCTTTGTGTGCTGCGGCGCTCAATCGATATGAAGTCGCCGTACCAAATCACGTTAGACGCAACGCGCGATTTGCCATAGATCAGGGGTATGGCCCGGCCATAGGCAGAGGTCTGCATGCGCAGGCTTGAAACGACCGGGGCGCTGGTCGAAATCTTGGTGCCGCCCCCTCCAAACATGCCGCCCATACTTATTTCTCCCAAATCGAATAGAAGCCGACCTGTCGGTCTTGTAGGCGCGGGGTGTTCTCCGCGTCGGTCAGCACCACGCCTTCGCCGACGTAGGCGTGCAGGATGGTGGGCCAGTCAATGACGATCGCGCCGTGGCTGATGCAGCGACCGAACTTGTAGACAACGATGTCGCCGGGCTGAGGCGTTTCCACCGGCCTGGCGTATTCCTCAACCCAGCGGAGATATCGCTCCTCACCGCGGTGCAGATGCCAGTCCATCGGGTAGGGACGCGGGTCAATGTCTGGAAGCAGGCCGCAGGCATGAAAGACGCGGATCAGCAGGAAGGCGCAGTCGGCGCCGGCCCCCTTGACGTTGCCCTGGTGGTGGTAGGGTGTGTTTAGCCAGGTCATGGCCTCGGCCACCACGGTGGCGCGCTGTTTTTGCTCGGTTTTGTGCATGGCGATCGGCAATAAAAAAAGCACCCGAAGGTGCTTTATTGAAAAATCTAATCGTGGTTATAGCGGACGCCTAATCATTTGTTGGGCCATTGAGATACATTGATTTCCTCCGACTTCCTGATCATCGGGAATGATGAAGGCTTGCCCGTGCATCTCCCACCCTTCTCTGATATGGGAGTTCACCAAGCGTTCAAGAGTGGCGGCAGCATCTTCTGGGCCAAGGCCGCCACCTAGAACAATTTTCATTTCAACCATGTTCACACCTCTTTGGTTTATGCGGAACGGGTATTAAAGCACGGTCTCCGGCGCCGGAACATACGGATGACCGCGGAAGTTGATCACGTTGTTGAACTTCGCCTGGCAGGTTGCTTTGGTCTTGTCGCAGCCGGGATAGATCGTGAAGCTGTCGCCCGGGTTGCACTGCATGACCAGCGGGGCGGACAGCGTCACAACGCCGGGGCTGTAGTCTTTCACCGACCGGATCACGCCGGCATTCGGGCCGCTGTTGAAGCGGATGGTTCCCAGCGAGAAATAGCCGGCGGCCTGTGTCAGCGAGCAGTTGATCCGGTTGACGGTGCTGCCACCGTTCACGGTGCTGTTGATGGCAAATGCCTCTTTCGAGATGCCGCAACCGCCCTGGTGCAGGGTATGTAGGCAGCCAGGCTGGTAGAGGTTGCGCGGCATCTGGGTGTCCAGCAGCTCCAGTTCGGATTTCACCGTCAAGCGCAGTTCCGTGCGACTCGGCTTCACGTCGGCGATGCGCCCCTCGAAAAGGAGGATGCTGCCGGCGCTGGTATCGGTCCAGTCGGTCGCAAACACGCGCTCCAGGCGCACGGCCGCAGCATCAAGCGCGCCGACGCGCGCGGCGTGGAGCCAGGGCACGCCGTTGATCGTGTGTGTGCTGTCCGCGTACAGGGTCAGATCGAGCGTGTCCACTTCCAGGCCCAGAGTCAGCCGCGTGCGGCCGCGCTTGAAGAGCGGCCCTTTGCTCGAAAACGACTGCCCATTGACGGCAAGGTCAACGTCGGCGCTCGTGTATCGGACAATGGCACCGCCGACCAGCGTGAAGGTGTACAGATCGGCCATGAAAAAGGCCCTGCCGGAGTTCAGCAGGGCCTGCAGGGCAGGGCTTGCATTGCGCATGTTTCAGACCTTATTTCCAGTCGCCCCAACGAGCTCGCACTTCTTGAACTCCCAGAGCTGTTGCATGAATTTGGAGAAATCGGCGAAGTCGTCTTTGAAGCGGCAGCGGTAGTAGAAGCTCCCCGTCCACGTCACATCTTGGCCAGGCCCTGGCGCCGGGTTGAAGGCGAGGATTCCGGTAGGCGTGACGGTGTAGTCCCGGCCCTGGACCTTAACCGCGCCACCGACCTTGACCTCGGTTATTGTGTTGACATTCTCGACAGGCTCGATGAAGCCGCCGCACGGGCGAAGCAGTTGGAACAGGTTGCGATTGCCGTCGCCGGCGGCGATCCGGTAGTCCGTCACCTGGCAGTCGTCAGGGTCCGTGAACAGGAACGAGTCCCACGCGCCGCGCCGCGCCAGGAAGAAGCCCAGCAGCTGCTGGAATTCGTCAGCGCGCAGGAACTCGAACGACAGCCGGATCGTGTACGTGGGGTAGGCGGTCAAGGACGCTCGCAGCTCTCTACCGCTGGCGGCGCGCTGAATGCGCGTCGTGAACTGCGGAGCCTTGACCACCCCCCAGGCCAAGCCGGGGAAGGTTGGGAAGATGGCGTTCGACATCAGCGCGCCCCATGCTGGTACAGCTCGATATAAGCCTTGGAGAGACTGAACAGCAGCTTGGCGGTGTTCTCTTGGTGAAAGGCATTAATCGTTTCAGCGGCTTCTGCCATGCCATCAGGCACCGGGACGGGTAATGTTTGCGCAAGAGCGTGGTAGTCGGCCTTCAAGCGGCGTACAACAAAGCCGAAAAGATCCTGGTCGCCGCCGCCCTCAAGGATCACCTCACGCAGCAAACGCTCAATTCCTGCCCAATCACGGGCAGCATGGCTAGGGAAGGTGATGACGTTGCTCATGGCTTGCTCCTTGCAAAGTTGCGATGTTGTTTTTCCAGCGCCCGCATAATCTTCCGGGCATTGTCGTCGATATCCTGCTGGGTCAGTTTGCCGCTGTGGTCGTTGTAGGTCACCTGGAAAACCGAAGAGGGAGAGGCGGGTTCTTCGCCGCTGCCGGCGCCACCGCCACGGCCTGCCAGCCCACGAATTACAGCCGCCTCACCGCGCGGCAGCACCATTTCCTCTTCGTGCAGTTGGGTCATCGGGTTGACGCCTCGCGGAATGCTGTAGCCTCCGCGTGCGGATTTGACCCTGCTTGCGATTCCAGATACGGCTGCAAAGGCCGCCGCACCAGCGCCAACAGCAAGGACTGGTCCGACATAGGGGATTCCGACGATTGCCTTGAATGCTGAGGCCATGGCCTCCCAGGCGCTGAGCATGATGGACTTCACCGCTTCCATTGCCTTGAGTCCCAGGCGCGCGAGCGTGCCGGTTGCCGTCGCCCCAGTTCGAGCCGCCTCGCCCGCGGCGACTGCGCCGGTTTTGACGGTTTCCCCCGTTGCGGTGGCGGCGGCGTCCGCCTTGATCAGGCCCAGTTTGATCGCCAGCTTCTTGGTAAGCCATCCCTGCTCGATGGCGAACAAGGCTGCATGATGAGCGCTTTCTTGGGCTATTTCCCGTGTGTATTTTCCGGCAAGTTCGGCGGCTGGCCTCAACACCAAGTTTTGCACCATGATGCGCCCAATCTCTGCCCAAACACCCTGAATTGCTTGCTTGAACGACAGGGTGCCTTGCAGCATCCGTTGAAGTCCGTCCTCGTACATGCTGCTCGTGTCGTCCTCCGCACCCTGCCAGCGGTCGTATCCCGGTTTTGCGGATGCGCCCCTGATCTCCGCAAGCCTGGCCTGGTGCTGGATTTCGGCCTGCTCCCGCTCCTGTTGCAAGCGGTAAACCTCAGCGATGTTGTGGTCTGGGTCGCGCTCCAGCGCCGCGATGCGCTGATCAAGGAAGGACTGCTTGATCTCTAGTCGGCGCTGCTCGAAGGCTATAAGTGTGGCCTCCTGCTCGTCAGCGGATAGTCCAAGCATTTCGGCTTCGCGCTGGTAGGCGGCTTCATCGATCTGCAAGGCCGTGTCTTGCGCTTGCCGGCGCGCGTCCATTTGCGCCTGCTCCAGCTCCTTCGCGTTGCGGTCGCCCTCGCGCTGTATTGCCAGCAGCGCATGGGTGTGTTGCCGCACGACCTGTTCGCGCTCTTTGCTGTTTGCCTTGGTCAGCGCCAGCTTCTGCTGCCAGAAATCGGCCTCTGCTTGGGCGGAAAGCTTATTCCCGGCCATCTCAGCATCAAGGCGTTTCGAGTCGAGCTCGTTGTTCCATTCGCTGAGGCGCGACTCCTCTTTCGGCTTGCGCTTTTTCTTCTCCTTCTCGTCGAGCAGCTTCGGCGGCTTTGTGGGTGTTGTTTTGGGTTTGGCTGCCTCTGCTGGGGGGATTCGCCCCTCATTGCTGTAGCTGGCTGTGGGCGCAAAAATACGTTGTATCCGCTGGTCGCGTTGCTTCTGTATTTGATTCAGCTCCGTGCCAGAAGTCATCATTCCGCTGTTTTTCCAAACATCGGCGACAGATTTCTGAGCATCTTTGGCCTGCTTTGCGATGTTGGCGGTGCGGTTTGCCACTATGCTCTGAATTTGCTTAAGTCCGCTGTCCCACGCGGTTGCTGCTCCGGAGAAATCCCCTCGCAGCACTGCGCCAGCTACATTGCCCAGAATGCGGAACCACCCAACCAGCACCTCAATATGACCCGAGATAAATTCTCTAGCTGTCTTCACTGCGAGAGTGATGCTCTCCCACGCCGTCACGATGACGGCCCGGACGTCGCGCACCGCGCCGGCAAGCGAGGCCCATGCCGTTTGCACGAAATAGGATGCCTCGGTAATGATGGTGGCCATGGTTTGAGTGACGACAGATACGCCATCAACATCTTTCGCGACTGCATCTGTGGCTTTGCCTATGTCGCCCGCAATTCGATTGGCTGCATCGGATACAGCATCAAGGGCCTCGCGGGTGTTGCTGGCGATCTCTCGCATGGCATCAGCAATACCGTGTGCCCAGCGGTTGATGGTGCCGTTTTTCTCCAGTCGATCGAACTCGGTATTTAGCCCGGAGATAGCTTCTTTGAACGGATCTAACCCGCCAGCACGACGTAGCTCATCTGCTGCTCCCTTTGCGTTGTCGGCCAGGTTAGATATCTGTCCGGCCAGACTCTTCATCTGGGCTTCCGCTGCGCCCGCAGAAGAACGCCCCATTTCGTCGATCAGCGCCTTCAGCACATCACGACCGAGCCGGCCTTTTGAGGAGAGCTCTTGGACTTCCGCGGTGGTCTTGCCGAGCACCTTTGACAGCATGTCCCAGACTGGGACGCCGGCTTCCAGTAGCTGCATTGCTTCTTCACCTTGCAGCTTGCTCTTGGTCCAGGCCTGACCCAGCGCTAGCGAGATGCGCTGCAGCGTTTCGAACCCGCCGCCAGTCTGAGCCGCGCGGTCGGCGATCGACTTCATCGCGCCACCCATGGGGTCAATGCCCATGTTCTTCAGCAACATGAACGACTGGGTGACTTGATCGACCTCGAAAGGAGTGTCCTTAGCAAACTGTTTGATCCACGCGAAGGCCTCTTGCCCCTTGGTGGCACTGCCCATCACCGAGTTGAGCCGGATTTCTAATTGTTCGAATGACGACATCACATCAATTGCTTGTTTGCCGAGTGCACTGAGAGCAAGCCCGCCCAGCACGCTCTTGAGCCCGGTCATCATGCTGCTGAAGCCGTCGAATTGGCGCTTGATATCAGTCATCGAAGCGGCAATGACGCGAGTGGTGCGGCTCATCCCGGCTTCGAGATCACTGGTTCTTGCGCCGACTTTTACTTCGATATCGTTGCTCATCTAGACCACCAAAAGAGAAAGGCCGCTGGTTAAGCGGCCTGAAAGAGGGATTGCTCGGCTGCGCGGCGCCGGGTGAGGCCGGGCAGCTCCTTGCCGCCGGCTTTGTTCCACCGCGGGAACTGAACGGCCGCGCCGGCGTAGTCGCCCGCGTTGAGCAATCGCAGCAGCGTAGAGCCTTGCAGCGCGCCCAGACCAAGATTGAAGCTGAAGCAGACCAGCGCATCGAACTGGTTCTGGTTCAGCGGCACCTTGACCAGCCGCGCGACACCGGCTTCAAATCGCTCCAAGTCGCGCGCCAGCAGCGCGTCGGCCTGCGCCTGGGTGATGACTTGTCCAGGCGTAACGTCAGGACCGGTGTGGCCGTAGCCTATGGTCCAGACGCCTACCGAGTCCTGGTAGGCCTTGAGACGCAGGCCTTCAAAGCCCTGGATCAACTTGATTCCGCCGTTACTGGCCTTCATGGCTTCTGCTCCAATTGGTTGACCCGGGTCTTCAGCCACGCTTCCAGGAACTGGGCGCCAAGGATGCCCAGCGCGCTGCCCACGCCAATGAGGGCAGGCAGAGGAATGGTAGGAAATTGCGCCAGCACGACGCCGGCAACGGTGGACGTCGCGCCGCCCAGGATGGCCCGGCCCAGCGCCAGGCGGCCGGTGATCTTTTCCGAGCTCACGAGCAGCTTGCCCAGGCCAATTACGGCACCGATTACGACCAAGTACAGAACACCTTTCTCGTGCTCCTGCATGATGGTTCCTTGAATAGAAAAACCCGCCGGGCGGCGGGTTTGGGTGGATAAAAGAGGTGATTCAGTGCATCGTTCGGACATTCTCAGCAAGTTTGGCCAGCCCCTTGGGCGTCACCAGTACCTGCTCTACAACTTTTTCACTGCCATCGCTGCGGCTGACGGTGGTGACTTTGTGCTCCAGCACTCCGGCCTGAATTTTGTCTTGGTAGGCGGTCCATGATGCGCTACCGGGGCGCTTGTAAATCCAGCGGTGCTGATTGAGGTAGGTGAACAAGTCCTTCGGCCGCAGTTGCAAGGCCTTGGCAGCATTGGTGATGCATGATGCGCCTTCGGCTTCCGAGATGCGCTCCAGGGCTTGGACCTTGGGTGCCATAGACTCCACCTTGCTTTCCAGTGATAAAACCTTCTCACTGTAGGTCAGCAGCAGGCCGCGCATTGCTGCCGGGTCATTCAGCACCTGGATAGGGTCGGGCTGCTGCGCTTTCTGCTCTAACTCCATCCAGCGCTTGATGATGCGGTTGCGCAGCACTACGTTGTAGCCGGCGACCAGGGTCATCGACAGTTCTTTGTCGAGATTGAAGCACGGCAAGGCGCGGCCAGTACTGTCTTGGTAGCTGCCCCCAAATTTGGGGTCAGTGATTTTCAGGTCGCTGAGCATGTTGCGGATGTCGCGCATAACATGGTCGTGGCGCTTATCGCACAGATCCGCGATCTCCCGGCTGCTCATGGTCATCGGCTGGCCGGCGCTCATTGTCATCAGTTCCATGTCACACCCCCAGCACGATGGATTCGGTTTCCTCGCGGAAGAGGTCGGCCTCGTTGTGCAAGTCGCCGGCAATGGTTTTACCGAGCGATGCCAGTTTGGTAATGGCGTCGTCCTGCGACAGCCTGGCAATAGCGGCAAGGATTCCGGCGAGGCTGTCCGCGTGGATCATGGTGATACCGGCCGCGTCCATGCTACGGGACGCCATAGTCTTGATTTGACTTTGTTGGTTTTTTGCGCTAGCTTCCATAGCGAAATCTCCTTGAATTGCGTTCAGGATTTTCGATACCGAGGCCTCAACAGTTCCAGCTGTTGGGGCTTCACTCATTTCTGGGGTGGTCTTAGGCTGCCTCGTCAACTTGCTCCTCCTCGCGTTTACGACTCTCCTCAAGCCGCGCAACAATCTCACCATTCAAGCTTCGGTAATTGTCGATGGCCTTATGCTTGAGCCAGTTCTTAAGCTCCTCAGGGATTCGTATCGGGGTTGCTGTTATGTTTCGAGCGTTTTTCATGTAGAGCAATCTCCTTTTGATGTCACGGTGACGTGTTTGCATCTTAGAGGCAGGAATAGCCGATGTCAATGTCAACGCAGTCACGGTGACATTATTGCAACAAGTCACAGAGACACTATCATCTACGCATGGAAAAAGAGCCCCAATCGACGGTCGGTCGTGAGTCTGACAAGTTCATGTTGCGCCTACCTGATGGCATGCGGGAGCACATAGCCGAACTTGCTAAGGCTAACGGACGCTCCATGAATGCAGAGATTGTCATTCGGTTAGTAGAGACTTTTAGCTCTGCGCCACGAGTGACGGAAGGTATGGTAAATGAGTTGAATCTCTACAAAACGGTCTTCGAAATTTTCAAGGCTACAAGCCCTGACTTTGATTCTGAGATTGCTGATCGTATGCGGTCTTACATCCAACTGATCCCAGAGACTCAAGTGGAGCCATGGGATGGCGAAGTGTCAACGTCACGTACTCAAGAATTGAAAGAGCTACTTCGGAAGAAGCTACTATGAACAAAGCCGCCCTGGGCGGCTTTGTTCATTGCGGTGTTAAGGTACACCCGCAGTGTTTGCACTTTCTGGCTTCGCGTTTCACTAGCTCGGCGCAGTCTGGGCACTTGACATGGGTTTGCGGGTTTGGCTCACGAGCATCTGCCTTAATATTTGGCAGGACTAGCAAGGCGATTAGCGCAAGTAGCGGGCTAATGACTAACGAAATCAGAAACCACCATAATCGTGATCGGCCACGCCCTTCTGCCACCACAATGACAATGATTGAAAAAATAAGCCAAACTGCCAGAAGTTCCATTGCAATCACCCGATAGTCATTTATGCCGCGATTCTATCCCGACATCCCACCCTGCGGGAACTGTGCAAGCAGGGTGACCAGATCGGGCTGGTCATCGGGCTGGCCGCCGGCCGTGCTCTTGGACTCCGGTTTGATGCCCAGATACGCGGCGACCATCAGGTGCAGAGGCGGGTGATTGCGCCAGTAGGTGTTCATGGCCTCCAGGCGCGGCAGGTCGAACTGCTCTCCGATTGTGTCCCATGGCAGTCCCGTGCAAGCGATGAGGTGAGCATAGAGCTCACCCCAGTTTAGACTTCCCCCTGAGGCTGACCCTCCACTTCCTGCGCCTTTCGTTTCAGCCCGGACACGTCCATGATGGCCTCCATCACCTCTGCCATATTGGCTACGTCCACCAACTCTGCCACCTGGTCGCGGGTGAGGTCGGGGTAATTGCGCTTGAGCGCTGCGGTGGTCGCGTCCAACACGGTAGAAATGCTTTCTTTGCCAATGCCACCGTCAAATTGCTCCAGTCTGTCTTGCAACTGCTCCAAGGCCGCCAGATTCAGCGGTGGAATAACGTAGGCTTTGCCATTCAGCAACACGGAGATGCCTTTAATTTTCACGAGTTCGGTCATTTGGGATTCCTTTGTGGGAAGAGCGCCCGGCCGGCGGCCGGGCTGGTGGGTTTACTCGGACAGGCTATAAGCGACGACACGGCCCATGGGGTCAGCGAAGGCCTCGAAGTCAAACTCGGGCACCAGGAAGTCGTCCTGCTTGGTGGACAGGCTCAGCTTGCCGGCAATGGCAGAGAACAGCGTGATCTTCATGCTGTTGCCCTGGTAGGGCAGGAACAGGTCGGCTGTGAACGCCGGCGCGGAGCCCATGGGCAGGTTCATTACCGTGGACTTGGTTGCATCCGGCGCGCTGGCGGTGTCGACGGTGTATTCGTAGTTGATGAATACCGTCTTGCCGGCGTCGGCCGTCGCAAATGTGTACTGGCCGCCGGCGGTGACCATGTACTGGCCGGCAGTCGGCGCACTGGCGACACGCTTCAGCGGCAAGCCCTTGCTGCCGATGACACCGAAGTCGCGCGTAAAAGTGCCCCCGTTCGGCGGGCTGACGGTGACTTGCGACGGGGATGCTGGGATGGCCTGGCCCGCTGTGTCGTAGTTCGCGGTCACCAGGCCGCCGGTCAGGGTCTGGCCGAAAATGATGCTGTTGAACATGGCGCCGAACAGTTGGGCAAATTTGGCCTTGCCGGTGATCTTGCCTTTGCCGCGGCCGACCGCGACCGGGAACTGGTTTTGTCCGTGCAGCGTTTTGTTTTCGAAGTTGATGTCGACGCTGCCTTCCTGCATCACGCCTACCATGATCGGCGTCGGGTTGGCGATGATATTGCCCAGGGCGTCTTTTTGCGGGGTGGCCCAGAGGATGCCCGAGCCGAATCCAAATTGCGACATTGTGGTGTCTCCATAAACGAGAGAGCCCGGCGCGTGGCCGGGCTGGATTGGTGAAAATGCGGCGCCGTCAGGTCGCCAGGATGCGGAACGGCACGATGGCCACCGCCTGATCGCCGAGGGTGCCCTCGTCGGTTTCGATGTCGCCCTCGATCCAGCAGCGCTCAACAAGGCCGCCGAGGGTCTGGACGCGCTGTACCGGGTTGTCTGGCTTGGTCACGGCCTCGATCGCATCAAGAAGCGGATTCATCACGGTGCCAGGCACACGGTCGCCGTCGGTGCGAGCGTAGACGTAGACATCGATCAAAAACGTCCACTTAGTCGGAACACCGCGTGCTGGATCGCCCGGGGCGGCTATCTGGCGCCCTTGAGCCTGGAAAAGAGCGGGCTGCTGACTCGAATCCACGTCGCTCCAGTGCCGAAGCTTGCGGCTCGTGGTGCGCAGCCCGGGAATGGCTTTCAGCCGCTCAAACAGTTCGGCGTAAATTTGCTCTCGGTTCATCGGCGTTGAATCCCTTTTCGCGTTGCCTCGGACAGCGCGCTGACGATTTCGCCTTCCATTTCCGTCAGCGCAGAGCGTAGGAACGACTTAGCCGGCAGTTCGACCTCCCTGGTGTGGGCCTTTACTGTGGCAATGCGCGGTGCAATGGGTTTTCCCCAGGCCTCCTTGACCACTCGAAGGTGCTCGCGCACGGTCTCTGTGCCATGAAAGCCCAGCTCCCAGCGCCTTCCGTACTCGACATTGGTGCCGACAAAGCCGGCAATCGAAGTAGTCCCCGCGCCGGCGATGCGCCGGTTGATCGAGCGCCGCAGGCGGCCGGTTTGGACGTTGAGCACCTGGCCGGAAAGCTTTTCCGCTTTGACTTTCGCCAGCAGCTTCAGCGTCAGCCGGCCGATTGTGGCCTCGACATTGCGCTGCACCTGCGGGTGGACCTGCCGCAGAAACTCGATGGTCTGCTTATCTCCCACAATCTCGTGGCGGATCATATCGGCACCACCTTCCGATATTGGGTCAGCACCCCGCGCGCCGCGGGCGACAGATCGCCGATGAAGAACGTCACCGTTTCGCCGGCCAGGCTCTTGGACTGGTGGCCGATGCGGTCGCGCTCTTTGAAGCGCAAGGCAACAAGATCGATGCAGGCTTGCTCGATGTCCGGCGGGGTCGTGTCATAGCCGGCCTGGTAGGTGATAAGGACGTTCATGCGGCCGCGGGTGAATCGATTGCCGCCGAGCAGCGCGACCTTGGTCTTGTCGAAGACGAAGCTCGCGGGCTGGCCGTCGATGACCACACTGGAAACCTGGGACACCGGCCATGCGCCCAGCACCATCACGTCGTTTCCGTGGCCGTCGCGTCGTTCGGTGTATTCCTGCTTGGCGAAGCGCCGACCGCACCAGTTTTCGATGAACTCGCTGGCGGAGGTGATCAGCCGCGTCAGCATTGCATCGCTGGCGCTATCGGTTATGTTCAGCCACGCCTTTGCGTTCTCCAGTGTGGTCAGCATGGGCTTACTCCTGCGCCTGCTTGGGTTCGCCCTTGGGCGCGGTGGCGGCCTTGCGGCGGGACTGCTTCTGTTCTTCCTGCTTGGCGTCGAGCGGAGCTTGGGAGCGAACAGGAGGAGCAAAGCCACTTTGCGGCATCAGTTCTTCGGCGCCGACGCCGCTCATGTCGACAACGACGTTGCCGGCAGTGTCGATAATCTTCAGCCCGCGCGTGAAGCCGTGCGGCTCCAGCAGGCCGGCCAGGTTATCGTGCGCTTCGATGAAGCCGTCCTCGTCGGCATTGAACTGCTCGCCGCCCACGCTGACGGAGCTGACGCCCTCCGGGCATTTGAATTTGACCATGTGTGAATCTCCTTGGCGATGGTGCTGCCCGGCATGGCCGGGCAGCAGGGGTTAATCCTTGGCGATGTTGGTGATGATGCCCATCGAGAACGGTGCGTAATGCTGCAGCACGCCGTCGGCGTAGACGCCGTACTCGTAGCGGCGGGTCCGCAGCGGCCATTCAATCTGGTAGTAGTCCTGCCGCATCTTCATCTGGACGATGTTGCCGATGTTGGCCAGCGGGTAGGGCAGGCGCTCGGTGAAGAAAAACACCGTGCCGGCCGGCATGTTCGGATGCACGCGGATGTTGACGCGCTGGCCGGTGATCTTGTTCAGGTAGTCACCGACCACGGTGCCCGCCGAGATGGTCGCCGGATTCGAAGCATCGATCGACAGGCGCAGCAGCGGCGCGCCGCCGTTGGCGATGATCTTCTTGGTGACGCTCAGCAGTTCCTGGGTGCTGACGTAGATCGTCGACGGGCTCAGGCGGTAGCGGCTGTAGAACCAGGCAAACGCCTCCTCGAACTCCGCGATGCCGCCGGCGCCGTCGCTGGTCAGCGGGGTGCCTTGGCCGGCGTTGCCGGTGGGCATCACCTTCACATAGCTGTTGCTGCCGGGCTTGAAGGCTTGCACGAGCAGGCCGTCAAAATCGAGCTGGCTGGTGGAGTTGTCGCTCGCCTGCAGTTCGCTGGCCGGCTGCGCGGTGGCCTGCGGCGCATCTTTCAGCACCACGCTGTTGATGGTGGACAGCGCGACCAACTTCTCCGCGCCGGCCGCGCCCAGATACCAGGCGTAGCCGACAGCGCCGCGCACGGCGGAAACGGTAGCGGTAAGCGAGCCGGTGGTGCCGGATGTGGTGCCGGTGCCCGGTGCCGACTTTTGCGCCGAGCCGCCGCCAAAGGTCTCGACGGTGCCGTCTGCGTTGTTGCGGCTGATCTGGCCGGGCACGCGGCTGAAAGCCGGATCAAACGCCTGGCCGATGGCGCCATTGTTCGGGCCGGAGGCATCCAGCCAGGCCTGAACGCCCAGGGCGACACAAATCACCGAGTAGTTGCCGGCGGGCAAGTTACCGCCGCCGTTGCTGGCGATTACGGTCGGGGTCGGGGTGGTGCCCAGGGCAACCGAGGTGTTGCCACCCAGGATCAGCCGTTCTTCCTCAACCATGGTTGCTTCCAGCGTCTGCGTTACCGCCAGCGCCTTCACATCCTCGAAGTTCTTCGACGAGTAGTTCGCTTCGAAGGTGACGTTGTTTTCCAGTCCGTAGCCGCGATAGGCGGCAAAGTAGTCGGCGGACTGGTGCTGGATCACGCCGCCGCGACGACCTTCAGACACGCCGGCGCGCTGGTTGCCGATGTTGATGCCGCTGACGACCTTCCAGTTCGCCTGAGTGGCGAAGCCGCCGCCAACGCGCGGGATACTGTTGCGCAGCGGGGTCATGATCGGGTAGAGCTTCTTGGACGGGCCTTCCAGGTCGTAGGCCTGCAGGCCCGAGGTGGGGCCGCCCGGCTGGGTGTAGGCCTTGAGGATTTCATCCGGCAGCACCTTCAATTGTGCGGCCTTCATCAGTTCCAGAGTTTCTTCAGTTTGATTCGCGCCCATGGCGTGTTTGCTCCTGTGAGGACATGAAAAAACCCGCCATTGGGCGGGTCGGGTTTAACGCTTTGTTGGTCAGCCGATGCGGCGGCCGGAATGGACCATCTTGATCAGGCTGGCTACCTCGTTCGTGCTGCCGTCGCTGTTCTGCACCTGGGGCGCAGGGGTGTCGTCAGCGCCACCGCCGAGGTCGTCGCCCTTGGTCAGGGCCTTCAAGGTTGCTTTCGCGGGCTCCGGCGTGGCCTCCAGCTCTTTGACGCGCTTGGCGAGCGTGTCGCGCTCGGTGCCAAGCTTGGCCACAAAGTCGGCGGCGATCTCGCCCTCGGCGCAGCCTGCCGCGCCGCAGGCCTTCAGCAGTGCATCGTGGTCGTTGGCCTTTTTGGTGAGCTCACCGAATTGCTCGGCCTTGGCCACCTTGTCGGCCTCGTCGTCGTCCGTATCCTCGGCGCCCAGCTCCTTGAGCAGCTTCATGATCTGGTTCAGGGTGGCCTGGTCGGTGTTGCTGTTGCGCCGGCCGGCCTTGTGAAGGTCATTGGCTTCACCTTCGGCTTTGGTCAGGCCATCCGTCTTGGCTGCCTTGACCGCCGACTGCAGGCTGGCCAGCAACTCGTCGACCTCCTCGGCGGCCATGGCCTTCAGGAGCTCCGCACCCTGTGCCAGCCATTCGCGCATCTGCAGGGGAATCGGGCTGTCGTCCTGCTCGCACTGCTTTTCGTACTCAGCACTGGAGACCAGATAGCCCAGGCTATCGAGCAGGTCAGCAAAGCGGCTGACGCTGTACAGGCCCTTGGCCAGCGGTTCGTTCAGTTCGATGCCGTCCGCTTTGAAGCATGTGATCACCGCATCTGGGTTGGCAGGGCGGTCAACCAGGCTTATTTCGGTAAGGCGCAAGCCGGTGATGGTGGTTTTCTTCAGTTCGTCGCGGTGAGTGACGCGGCCGCCGATGCTGAAGCCCTTGTAAACGTCCGCCTTCACCTTCTTGACCGCCTCGCTATCGACCACGTGCGCGCAGAACTTGGTGACGCCGTCGTCGCCTACTTCCACCTCCAACGCGGTGCCTGCGGCCTTGGGCTGGTGCATCTCTCGCACCGCCCCAAACTTCATGTAATCAGGCAGGGCGGCCTTCATCGCTGCGGCGGTGATGATCTCGCCGTCAGAGTCCACGCTTTCGGTCGAGGCGATGCCCCAGACCTTCAGCGTGCCGTCGTCCATCTCCTCCACTTTCGAGATGTCACCGTACAGGGTTTTCTTGCTCATCTTCACTTCTCCGGGTTATTCGTCTATCAGGACCGGCACAACGTCACAACGGCAGTGCGGGTGTGCCGGTGCGGTCCCGCGGCCATGGGGGAATGGTTTGCCGAGTGCCCGCCGCTGGCCGTCCAGGGCTGCACATGCGGCGCAGCAGCCGGCGCCGGTGATCCACTCCACGCCCTCGACGTCGCCGCTCTCTACGTAGGCTGCAAGGTTGCCCTCGGCGTCAGCGAATGCCGACTCGGTTCGCGCGATCATCTCCGCGCGGGCGGCGCCGAAGACATGGTCCTCGCCGATGGCGTTGGCCAGCGTGCTGGCGGACCAGCCTTCCTCCGTTGCTGAGGTGACCAGCTCATTGACCCGCAAGCGGGTTGTCTCGTCGATACGCCAGCGGGCGTCAGGGTTCTGAACCAGCTTTCCATCTACCCATCGCATGCCCACCATCTCGGCCGCGCGGCTGTCCGCGTAGGCGATTGCGTTCTGGTTGGCCTGCGCCAGGACATCCGCTGGCACGTCGCCAAGATCCGCACCGAGCTGGCCGAAGCCGGCGGCGACACCATCCTTGGCCAGCGAGCGCAGGCTCTTGCGTACCTGCTTCGCCAGCAAATCCCAGCGTGCGCGCTCGATCGCGTCTTCGAAGACGGTCGGGCTGTAGTCCATGGCGCCTTCGTCTTTTTCCGTGCCTCCATGCAGCGCCAGGTCTGCGAGCGATTCGGCCAGGCCGGCAAGGAACTGCTCAATAGCGCCACTCATCGCCGCACGCGCCCGAACAACCGCAGCCCGCTCGCGGTTGATCGGGCGAATGGCTTTTTTTGCTTTGGCCAGCGCCTCCTTGCCGCCGTCGTCTTCCTTGCCGTCGCCGGCTTCGCCTGGGTCATCAGCCCCCGATCCTGGGCCGTTATCGACCACTGGCGGGGCAGGGTTCATGTCCGCGCGCTGCTCGGGCGTCAGTGCCGGCAGGCCGAAGCGCTTGGCGCGGACTTCGTCGGGGTGCAGGATCTTCGCCTCGACATATTTCTTGTCGATCTCGGCCTGCTCCAGCGGCTTGACTGACTCCTCTTCGTGCCAGACGAACTCAATGTCGCTCCACCCGAAATGACGGAGGATGATCCGGTCCATCAGCGCCTTGACCCATTCCTGCATCGGGGCGAGGCCTTCGGCCAGCGCCTGTTCGGCGCCGGTCTGCGCTGTGGCGCGGTTCATCTCCTTGATGAACGGCTGCGGCGAGACGCTGAAGGCGTAACAAACGATGCGCGCCAGCCATTCGTCCATTTCGTCTTTGAGTGCGATTTCCTTGGTGTTGAACGGCTTGACGCCGCCAGGGACGAACCGAGTCCGGCGGCGCTCACTGTCGTTACCCGCCAAAATCGAATTCCAAAAGGATTCAAACTGCGCGATCTGATCAGCAGACCACGTCTCGGGGACAGAGAAAATCAGGTCAGGCGTGGCGCCCTCGGTGTAGTAGGACATCTGATACGCCTGCCGGCGCAGCGCAAGGTTGACGGTGGTGATCACCTGCTCGACTGGAGAGAGTCCGTAGACCTTATGCGTGCGTGGGTTGCGCGGCATGTAGATCAGCTCTTCGCGGGTGTAATCGACCGCCGGCAGCCCCTTCAAGATCTGCTGGTACGCTGGATCAGGCGGCGCCGGCGTCCTGCCTCCTTGATCCAGCACCCGCTTGATCGTGGAGCCGTCTATCGGCTCCAGGGCGTACAGCGCGCCGCCCAGCGTCTTGCGCGGGTAGACGGCGGGGGCATCGATCACCAGCAGGTCTTCCAGCAGCATGCGCAGCCAGGTGTTCCAGTCGTGCTCTTTGTCCGGGGACTGGAAGAACTCGACCAACTGATCGCAGCGCGCGTCCGGCTCCGCTGATTCGTTCGCCGGCGTGCCGACCTTGTCCTTGCGCTTGACTGTCCATTTCAGCTTGGCCAGCTGATCCTTGCGGGTCTCGATGATCAGCCGCATCAGGTCGTAGCTGTCGGCAAGCGCGCGCATCTGGGCGAAGGTAACCGCTTCGTCCTGGCGTGGTTTGCTGGTCAGGTTGATGCCTGTCCGGAAGTCAGACTGACGCCCGGCGACGCTATCCGGTGCGGTTGCCGCCGGCGGTTCGCCTGGCCCGAACCACTCGTCGGGGACATTGCCGGATAGCATGAAGCGCGCGCCGGCGACAACGCGGGCGATCAGTCCCTGTTCGATGGGGGTTATCTTGGGTTGAGCCATGGGTTTTCCTGTTGTTGCTGCGCTGCTGCGGCTCGGGCCTCGGCCTCCTGCGCAAGCTTCTGCAGGTAGTCGAGCATCCCGGTGTTGCCGCCGAACAGCTCGTGGAATGCGCGTGATAGGGCGTCGACTTGGTCGTCGTGCGCGCCGTTAGGGAATACGCGCATCTCGGCGATCAATGCGTCGTTCCATGGTGCGCGCAGCATCATCACGTTGCCGACGTTGCACTGGGCCGCGAACGGCTCGGCGCGCGTCACCTTGTCGCCGGACTCAACCGACGAACTGACGGACTTGCCCGCCAGCAGACGTGTGAATGAAGCGACTTGGGACTTGCCGGCCTGGCCAGGGTCTTGCGGGATGCTGACCTTGACGCTGTTGCCGTCCCTGTCGGCTGTGTTCTTTAGCGTGCTTTCGACCTCGTGCGGCGCGCCTTGCATGCGCACCATGTCGCCGATGATGAAACGGCCATCGGGGGTAATTCCAAGCTTGCCGCCGGCTGTCCAGTCTGGGTCACTGCCAGGTTTTGGCACGCTTGCGGCGAAGTCCCACGCTCTTATCCAGCGAGTGCCGGCTGGTACAGCGTCGATGATCGGGATGGCGTCGGGCCTGAAGGTGTTGCCGTCGCCTGGGGATGGCTCTTGCTGGTACTGGCCGGCGAAGGTGTAGGGGCTGGCCCGCTGCATGATCTGCAGCCGCTCGACGGTGTGTTTCTCTGGCCAAAGGGCCGTACCGTCTTCCTGCAGGGCCTTCAGCTTGACGTGCTCCCACTTCTCGCCGTTACCGCCCTCCAGCAGCCAGCCGGAGAGGTCTCGCTCATGCAGGCGCTGCATGATGAGGATGATCGGCGTTTCAGGGCTGTTGCAGCGGCTCTCCAGCGTGCTCTGGAACCACTCGATAACGCCGTTGCGTATCGTGTCGCTGCGCGCCTCGTCGGCCTTGTGCGGGTCGTCGATTACGATCGCACCGCCGAAGCCTTCGCGCACCTTGCCGGCGCCATAGCCGGTGATCGTGCCGCCAGAGCCTACCGCGTAGAAGACGCCGCCTTCCGTTGTCCCCCAGTCGTCCTTGGCCTGGCTGTCGTCGCGCAGGTGGACGTCTGGGAAAATCTCCCGGTATGCCGGTGAGCGCACAATCTCGCGAATCTCGGCGCTGTTCTTGGTGGCCAGCTTCCCGGAATAGCAGGTGTGTATCCATTCGCTATCCGGGCATTTCCCCATCGCCCAGGCCGTGAACATCACGACCGCAATCTCCGTCTTGGAGTACCGCGGCGGGATGTTGATGACCAGCCGCTTGCACTCGCCACGGAAGACCCGCATCAGAGCTTCGCAGATCAGCTTGTGCTGCCTGGCGCGGCGCCATTTGAATTTCTTGCGCTGCTGGAACATCCAGCGCACGAAGAAATAGAAGTCCTCGCGCGCCGCGATGCGTGCAGCCTCGCGTTCCTTCGCGCTGAACTCCCTCATGGTCAGACCTCGTCGATGATGCCCTTCAGAACCTCTTGGAACTCGGCAACGCTGCTGAGCTGGGTTTGCTGCTGAATCGGTCCACCACCAGGGCCGGAGAGCTCTTTCCGCACGCGGTCAGCGTACTTGTCCGGATCGCGGGCCTTCAGCAGGAAGATCAGCAGGGTGTCGGAGTACTCGCGGATCGTTCCGCACTTCTGGCCCTTGTAGAAGACCGGCTTCAGCGTGCCGTCCATGGCGCGCCGCACGGCTTCGTCTTCGAGTGCCGATGTGCCCAGCTTGACCGCTTCGTCCCAGGCGGCGGCGAAGTCGTCGTTGCCGGCGCGGACCTCGTACAGGTGGCCGCGCGACACACGTATCGTCTTGGCCGCCGCCGAAACATTGGCGGTGTTCGACAGCACTTCCAGAAAGCGCGCCATTTTTTCAGCTGTCAGCTTTGTATGGTTCGCCATCTGCTATTTCCTTCAGAATTGGATCGCGCCCTTGGCCTTCAGCGCGGTGTGAACTGCGCGGGACAGCGCGTCATTGAGGGATTCGCCTTCATCCGGACGGGTGGCCAGGACGGTCACAGCTTCTTCCTGGGTGATGAAGTGGGACTGCTGGGCGAAAGTGACAAAGGTCCGGCTGGCCGGCTGACCCTCGGCTGCGGGGGCAGTCTCCCGGACCACGCCAAGGGAGACGGTTGCGGAGATCGAGCCGTCCTGGTTGACGTTGACCGGACGGATGCAGAAGCACATCGGTTCGTTGATGGGGGTGAGGGTCAGCATTTGAGGCTCCAAAAAAAAGCCCCGCGGCGGGCGGGGCGAGGTCATGAATCAGGCGGATTATTCATGTGGTATCTGGGGTGAAACCCTTGCATTATGGGGATGTGCAGAGGGTCTTGAGGAGGCCTGAAAACAAAACAGCCCAAACCATGGACGTGGTTTGGGCTGCTGTAAAACAGTATAAATTTATTCACGTAGCAACGCAAGTGTTACTGTGGAAAGCCTTGCTGCGCTTGGCGTTCCGGTATGTTGCATGCTTCACCAAATCCAGCACCTGCACCTCGATTACAGCAAGTGCGGTTGAGAACGTGCCGCTGAGGATGCGGAACGCCTCATGCTGGCGCCGGCAGATTGTCGGCTGGGACAGCATGTAGGTCTGGCCCATGTCGTCCTGACTCCGGGCCATCTCCTGTTCGTTCACCCAACCGCGGGTGAGCTCTCGGCGCAACGCAGTTGGCCAGCCACCTGGCAGCAGCCGGGCAGCCTCAATTACTGCCCGGGTATCCGCTGTGAAGTATGCGGCCAGCACCTGCTGTTCGCGCGCCGGCAGCCGGGCCACCTTCGCCAGAATGTCTACCGCCAGCATTTTCAACTCGTCCGGTGTAAGCGCGTCGAACTCGCGAGGTGCCGCCTCTGCGAACTTCTGGACTTTCACCGGGATCGCCTCGGACATCTGAAACGCCCAGCCAACCAGCGCGCGGATAGTTGAGAACTGCATATCGCCCTCGATTTCGTTTTTGTCTTGTTTGGTCATCACGGTCATGCGGCGAACAGCGCGCCCTGTATTTCCTGAACCTGCACGACAACCCCCGGCGTCTCGCCATAGCGCTTACGGACGACGATGTCGCATGCCTGGACGTCATCGGTCCACACGATGCCGTTCATGCCATCGAACAGCGCTTTCACCACGTTGTCGGCGTCGGGCTTTTTCGTGGGTAGCACCTGGCCGGCGATGGCCGCCGCCTGTTTTTTCTTGCTCCAGCTCGCTGGGATCGGCAGCGTGATCAGCATGCGGACGTCAGCGGGGCCGGTGAGCGGTGCGCGGCCGGCCATGGCTTGCTGGGCGGCAAGTGCGACCATTCCCTCGTAGCTCGCGGTTTTCTCCGGCGTGTACATCCGTGCGAACTTGCCGCCTCGCGTGCTGACCTTGGGGCGCCCTTTCCCGACTGGCGCGCCGGGTACGGTGAAGCGGATCGGGGTCATGCCGCGTCCTCCATGGGGTTGGTTTTCGTCAGGAACGGAACAAGGCTTTCCGGCACAGGCTTGCGTGAGTCTTGGATCGCTTCGGCCGCCATGCGCTTGCCATGCATCCCGCCCTTGTAGACGCCTCGCGCGGTCTCGTCGGCGATTGCATAGGCCCATTCCAGCTTGCGAACGTTGTCACTCGGGAAGCGCATGCTTCGCGCTGCGCGTTTGACCTGGGCGATCTGCACTTCGGCCTCTTCGCGGGTCATCCGCGGCCCGGTGAGCTGGTTCGGGTTGTACTCCGGCGCCGGCGGCCGGATGTCACGGGCGCAGCAGGCGGTCAGGAACTCGTCGCAGGACGGCGGGTGCTTGAACGTGGTATCCAGACCGTGCTTGACGTCCGCAGGGGACAGGTTCCGCAGCTTTTGGGCCCACACGTCCATCGCCTCCAGTACGCCGACGTCGTGGCCGTCATTCGGGCCGCCTTCGACCAACTTCCCCGTTCTGAATTTTTCGAGGAACACGCTTCCGAAACTGCCGCGGAGAACGCGGAAAATCTCCCGCACCGTGGCGCGGTCAAGATGGGATCGCTTCATAGCTGCCTCCGGTGGTGAGGTAATGATCGCCTACGCCGATTGAGTCAGCGGCGGCGGCGCGGCCAGCATCTGCCCCTGGGCGGTTCGCAGCTCGCACCTTGGCGTCGGTGACGCGCTGCCGGTCGGCGTTGAACTGCTGCTGGTCGAGCATCCACTTGCGGAATTGAGCCTGCCAGGCTTGCAGATCGGCACGGGTCTCGCGTCGGGCTTGGTAGTGGGCAACGAAGCGATCGACTTCGGTCGCCAGATCCAGGCCTGACGATTGTGCTTTCGCCACGTCAACCCGCGCCGGTTGAAAGTCGTCAGGGACGGTGAGGCCATCGCCGGTGTCGCGCGAGCTCTCACCCACCGAACGTAGTGAGGTGGGTTTATCTGTATCTTTATCTTTATCTAGCGGGACATTGCGTGACTCGTCGTGACATTGCCGTGACACTGGCTGTGAGCCTGAAAGCTCTTTGGCCTCTCTCTGACGCTGGCGCTGCTCTCGTTTCCTTTCTGCAGCTGACTTTGCGCCGGTTTTCTCGTCGCCTGAGTCCTCGCGTTTTGGCTGGCGCCCATCCCACCCTGACAGCTTATTACCGTCCAAAACGCGGCCTTGCATCGCGTCTTGAATGGCCTTGATTGCGTCCTCTGTCACGTCGAGAGCGCTGGATAAATCTTCTGCCGTGACAGTCACGTGACCTCGCGTGACATTGCGTGACGCATCGACCAGCAAATGCAGATAGACGGCTTGCACCAGCGCAATCGGTTGCCCGGAGATGCGGCTGATCGTCCGCCATTTGGGGTCGTTTGGCATGTCATGCCAAAGGCGCAGCCATTGGGTGCTCATCGCTACCCCCTGACTCGCTGGATCATGCCCATGGTCACCGAGACCAGATCCCAGAGCGCGGACTCGATCCGCTTGGCTTCAGCCGGGCTGACGCGCTCGCCCCACTCGGAGGTGGGCTGCTCTGCATCGGAAATCTCGCGCGCGACCTCGCCGCATTCCGTCGTCAGCCGGCAGCACTCGCGGGAGAGTTCTTTGAGCGTTATCTCCGCATCAGGCAGGGCAACAGTCACGCGGTTGCAGAGCGCGGCCAGGGCGTCGGCGATGGCCGGGTCTTGCGTGCGGTCGGTGATCTCTGCGGCCTCCTCAAGCGTCAGCTGGTTGGTTTCGCAGTTGGGGTTCAGCTTGTTGGCCAGCAGCTTGGGGTAGGTCTTCATCGCGGCGGCCAGGCCGGCAATGCCGTTGTGGTGGCTCTTTGCGATCGTCTGGGCGGCGGCCGTGATGTGAATGTAGCGGGAGCTCATGATTGCACCTCGCTATTCATGCATTCATCATTCGAGCTGACTGCTACGCTCGTATTGGCGTCCCAGATGTCAGGACGGAGATCGGACAGAAGAAATCTCGGGTCAGCCTTTACTATGCGGCGGCAGAGGTCGGGGCTTGGCTTCCTGAGGCCTGCGCCACATTGATACAGGTAGACGTGGTCTGTGCCGGCCGCTTCTGCTAGAGCCTTTCGCTCCTGCGCCGTCATGGTGTTCAGCTTCATGCTCATCTCCAGGGTGGTGATGAGGCGATATTAGCAACGTGCAAATGCTAAAGCAATAGCAACGTGCGCATGTCTTGGGTCTTAGCAAAATGCTATAAGTGCGATATGAGAGTTGAAGACATCAGACTGGATAATTTGCGGACCTTAGTGACTGAGATGTCCACCATCGCAGCCGTCGCCCAGGTCGCTGATACATCCCCATCTTATTTGAGCCAGATATTGAACCGTGTGCCGTCGCGTACAGGTAAGCCGCGTGATGTTGGCCCGGATTTGGCCAGGAAGCTGGAGCAGGGCTGCGGCAAGCCAATGGGCTGGATGGATCACCCTCATCCTATAGGCAGTGGTGGCCAGGTGCAGCGAATTGAAGCCAGTTCTCTGGAGGAGCTCGCCAGCATATTGGGTGAGCTGGAGACAAACACCCTGCACAAGCTCATAACCGATGCACTGGCCCAGCACGCCAAGAAGGTGTAATGAAGGTTGAAGATGTAAGACTTGAAAACCTCCGGGCTTTGGTGGTTGAGCGATCTACTATTGCTGCTGTCGCACAAGTTTCAGATACATCACCTGCCTATCTATCCCATATCCTGAACGGTGTGCCCCTTCCGAGCGGGCGCCCGCGCGGTGTGGGGCATACACTTGCCAGGAAGTTGGAGCAAGGTTGCGGCAAACCAACTGGATGGATGGATCGCCCTCATCCAATATGTGCCGACGGCCGGGAATTAAAAATAGAGGCTCGTTCTATGGAGGAGTTGGCCCATATCCTTGCTGAGTTGGAGGCAGAGACGTTTCTCAATCTGATTCGCGAAACGTTGATACTTCGCGACAAGAATGCTTAATGGCGCCTCCCGGCGCCATTTATCACGAGAAGAACTTCAGGATTTTTCCCACCTCTCCATCCGCGCTGCTCAAGCGCAACTTCCCTGATGGAAGGATCTGAACCAGCAGCTGGGCGATAGGTCCCTCTTCGTCGTTCGCGTCCACGATTGCCTTGAAGTGATGGCAGTTTGTCGCGTGGATGCAGGGGTGATTCGTGTTGCTACTTTTACCGCATTGCATTTCTTACTCCGTTTCTTCGTCGAGCGTAGGGCCTGTCATTTGTCACTATGTTGTTGTGTTGTGACGATATTTTCCCATTTGACGGAGTTCAGTGTCACTTCCCTATGGGAAGTCAAAACTGTACACAGTATTTCTACGTATTTTTGAAGTAAGTATTTAAGAGATATGAGCTATTCACATGCACCAATCTTGAACATCAATTGTTCTATAGTGTTGGCGGAATAACGGTCCATGAGCTGGTTTATGTGGTAATCCACGCCTTTTCTCGTCATGCCTAATTCTAATGCTATCTCGTCTTTTTTTAATCCCTTGTGACAATACAGTTCTATTAGTGTTTGCTGAATTACTTCCATTTGGGAAGTTTTCCTGTTTGAAGCAAAAACTCTATAGGCAACGTCCACTAGATCCGGCATTAGGACTTCCAGCAAATCGCGAGTCTCCCGGTCGTCCTCTATCTCTTTCCCTATCATCGACAGAATCACGCGGCAGTCTTGCCACTCGCCAATGAATGACAGACCGTATTGCATCTGGTTTTCTTTGACTGCCCGTATGAACTGCTCGTCAAGTTTTGTCCGGGGCTCCAGCGTCGTCAGCATCGGCGACCACGGAAATACGGCGCCGGCTGGGCCGTAGGCAACAGGGTCAACGCGATGGAACTGGTTTGCTGAGTACGTTGCGATCCAGGCTTTGGGCCATCCGAGGTTTATGTTCAGCGCTTTGTCGAACCCTTGGTCGCCGAAGAACGCCACCAAGATGAGCGGTACTCCGCCGGCGGCCGCGCGCACCAGGGCTAGGGCCGCTTCAAGATCGTGCGCAGTTCGTACCTTGATTAGCACCCGCCTGAGCACCGCTACGTCGTGTACCACGGCGCCAGTCCGCTGCCTGAAAAGCTCGACGGCCTCCGGCAGGTTTGAAAGCGTTATCTGCATTAAGACCTCCTCATTGTTCACATTAGGCCATTTTGAGGCGGCCTTTGTGTCTCCGAACAGCTCACATGTCTCCCTTCTTCCTATTTAGATACCCAGTTTGCAGAGCAACGTGCGATTGGTCGCACGACAAAAAAGCAACATTGCCAATGAAAATTAGCTCGTTGCTATTGCATGAACATTCGCTCGTTGCTATTGTTCGGTCACCAGCCCAGCACACCGGGCGCCGATCCTTAACAACACGCAGAGATAGCAGCCGATACCCGCCATTAGGCGGCCCTAGGCCCGGCCTCAGTAGTAAGCCCCGCGCCGGTAAAGCGGGAGCAAGCCAGGTGAAGCAATCACCTGTGACCAGTGGACGAAGGCGCGATAGCCGGAGAATGAAACTGGAAGACGCCCAGCCCCAGGTGGCGAGTAACGGGGGCCGAGTTGTACAAGCCGCTTCGCGAGAGGCGGCACATTGAAGCGGAATGCGCAGGCTGATGCGCGACTAGAAGGGTGGCCGGCGGTGTCCGATCCGCCGCGAGATTTTCCACCTGGAAGGAACAATGCCGGAGATCACAGCACCGGCCCGCTTCGATGTGTGAGGAGAGACAAATGGGCGACATCGATTATTGGAAGGAGTGCATCCAACTGGGTGCGGAAGATTGCGATTTGACGTTGACAGACGAGCAACTGGAATGTCTGGCAGATAGCGTTAGTGGCGGCCATGAGAATTACGGCATGGCCTTTTACTCTCCACCTTCAAGCGATCGTATTTCCGACATCGAGCGAGAGTGGAAAGGGAAATTCGACAGGCTGCAGTCTGAGTTTGACGAATACAAACGTGATGCAGAAACGGCAGTCAAGAGAGCCCTGCGTCAGCACAGTGATGCGAATGTGACGATCGGAGAGTGTGGCGAGGTTCTGCGCCATGACGGCAGGACGACAATTTTGCAGTAGCAGCAAACAGGCGAGAGCGGCCTGACCCAACGGCTTCAGGGGCCAGCGTGGCCCACCAGTTTCCCCCGCAGTACCTTGGCCGCCCGCGCTCACCCCAGCCGGGCGGCTTCTTTTTGGAGGTCACAGCATGCCGCACTTCATGATCGGCTGGCTCAGCGACGCCCAGGCGCAGCAGTTGCGCGCCAACGGCGAGTGTTTGCGCTTCATGTGGTTCAGCCGCCGAGGTACACCGGTTCACCAAGTCGTGAGGGCGCGATGAGCTACGCCCTTCAAACCATCGCCATCGGCGCGGCCATCGTGCTGCTGCTGGCGCTGCAACCTTTTTGGAGTTGATCACCATGAGCCTGCAAAACCTGTCTTGCAAAGTGCTTGCCGACTTGGGTCGGCACGGTGCCGCGATGGCGGCGGAAGAGATGGACCATCTTGCTGTTGAGCATGAGACCGACCTGATGCTCGCCGATCCCGATTGCTGCCGTGCGATGGGCGAGCGGTTTTTCCAAGAGATGTATGAGAGCGGCCGCCCGGAAGCGCTGGAAGCCTTGTACCTGTTCCTGGGGCAAGACCTGCTGCGCAAGGTGTTTGACTGCTGCCCGATGGGTGAGCAGCTGCAGCCGCTTGTCGCCGCAGTGCGCACCTTCAACACGGCTGCGGCGCGCGACCAGATGGACGGCCGGGCCGACGATGAACGGGAGGCTGCGTGATCGGCCACAACACCGAGCTGCGCGACTTCATCAAGATCGCCCAGGGCGCCAGGGCCAGCGAGCTCGTCCCCAAGGTGCGCAGCAAGCCAGAAACCCCGGAACACCGCCGCCGGCGCGGCGACTACTGGCAGCGCCAGCTGGAGCGTGAGCTCGCCGGAGAAGACCCAATCAACGACAAGGCCGCCTGAGCGGCCTTTTTTACGCCCACATGGCGAGGAGTAACCATGACTGCAATCTCGCGCGACGAATGGCTCGCACTGCGCAACACCGGCATCGGCGGCAGCGACGCCGGCACGGTGCTGGGTGTGAACCGCTACAAGCAGCCGCTGCAGCTCTACAAGGAGAAGCGCGGAGAGATCGAGGCTGACGACTTGAGCGACAAGCTGGCCGTCCGGATAGGCAACGGGCTGGAAGACTATGTCGCCCAGCTCTACAGCGAGGAAACCGGGCGCAGGGTTGAGCGCTGCTCGACGATGCTTCGCCATCCGGAACATCCGTGGATGCTCGGTAATCTGGACCGTCTGGTATGGGAAGGGGATAAGCGGCCACAGCACAAGGGCCAGATCCGCACGCGCCACATTCTGGAGTGCAAAACCACGCTGAGCCGCTTCATCGATTCCGATGCATGGGGGCCATCAGGGACCGACCAAGTTCCCATCCATTATCTGGCGCAGTGCCAGCACTACATGGCAGTGACCGGCGCCGAGCTGTGCGACCTGGCGGTGCTGATGTCGGGCCCGGATTTTCGGATTTACCAGATCAAGCGCGATGACGACTTGATCGCCAACATGGTTGAACACGAAGCGGCGTTCTGGGACCGCGTCCAAACAGGCAAGGCGCCTGAACTGGATTGTGATCACGCGACCACGCCCGATCTGCTTGCAAAGCTATACCCGGGGACGAACGGCGAGGAAATAGCCCTGCCGGACAGTGCCGCTCACTGGAAGGCAGTCATGGACGAGGCGAACGAGCAGAAAAAGCTGTACGAGGCCGTCGCCACCGGTGCAAAGAACCACTTATTGGCTCAGATGGGAGAGGCCGCCGTCGGCAAGCTGCCGGACGGCTCGCAGTTCACCCGCAAGGCCATCTCCCGCGGTTCATACACAGTTGACGCCGTGACCTATATCGATTTCCGCCACAAGAAGGCGAAGGAGCAAGCAGCATGACCACCGCAACCCGAACCGACCAACTCAAGGCCAGGCTGACAGGCCAAGTGGCCACCGCCGCAGACAAGCCCAAGACGCTGGCCGGCCTGCTGTCCGATCCCAAGATCAAAAACCAGATGGCCCTGGCGCTGCCGAAGCACCTGAACGCTGACCGCCTGGCACGCATCGCGCTCACCGAGATTCGCAAAGTGCCGGCGCTGGCCAAGTGCAATCAGGAAAGCTTCCTCGGCGCGGTGATGCAGTGCGCGCAGTTGGGCCTGGAGCCAGGCAACGCCCTCGGCCACGCCTACCTGCTGCCGTTCGGCAATGGCAAGGCCTCTGACGGCCTGGCCAACGTGCAGTTGATCATTGGCTACCGCGGCATGATCGACCTAGCGCGCCGCTCGGGCCAGATCATCAGCATCAGCGCGCACACGGTGCACGAGCAGGACAAGTTCAGCTACCAGCTGGGCTTGGACCCGAACATCATCCACGTGCCAGCCGACAACGAGCGCGGCGAAGTGACCCACGTCTACGCCGTGGCCAAGCTGAAAGATGGCGGCGTCCAGTTCGAAGTTATGAGCCGGTTCGATGTGGAGAAAGTGCGCAAGACCAGCAAGGCGGCACAAAACGGCCCGTGGGTTTCGCACTGGGAAGAGATGGCGAAGAAGACCGTCTGCCGCCGGCTGTTCAAGTGGTTGCCGGTGTCGATTGAGCTGCAGACAGCAGTGACGCTGGACGAGCGGGCCGACGCCGGCAAGGACCAGGACAACGCGGCGATCCTCACCGGCGAATACAGCGTTGTCGACGATGGCGCGCCAGCGCTGGATGACCAGCCGCAGGGGCAGGGTGCTGCGCCGTCGTTCGATATCGAGGCCTACAAGGCCAAGATCGCGAAATGCTCGGATATCGACGCCCTCGACATCATGGCCGACGAGTTCAGCGGCATTGCCGACGGCGAGGCCTTCCAGCAGCTGAGCGACCTGTATCACGCGCGCCGGGCCGAGCTGTTGGGTGATTGACCCATGAGCCGCGTCATCTCAACGCGGCCGGCAAGCTCGCTCTATACGCCCGACCGGCTGCGCGATCTTCTCTCAGACGCGGAAACCAACGCCCGCAACGGCAGCGATTGGGACCGCGACTTCATCGAAACCATGCAGGCCCGGCTGAAGCAGTACGGCATGGGCATGCACATCAGCAGTCTGCAGCGCCATCACTTAGAACGCATTGCCTCCTCAATCTGAAAGGATCACCCCATGCAAGACAACAAAGACTTCCGCGCGATGACATCCGACACCATCGGCAAAGACCTGCTCAGCGCGCTGGTAGCTGAAGTGAAGCTGCTGCCGGATGTCTGGCAGAAGCTCAGCCAGGCCAAGCAGGACGACGTGATCGAGCGTATGCGCAAGCGCGTTGAGTCGAACGTCAAAATGGCCATCCACTTGCTGAGCTCCGAGGGTCGCGTCACCGTGCCCGCCCATCTTGAGCAGTTCGTCAGCAAGGATGGCGTGAAGGTCCAGTTCAAGGTCAACCAGAACGCCGCCGGCATCGTGGATCTGATGCGCGCCACCGGCAAGACTTGCTTGCTGGTGGTGGCCAACGCCGACGAAAACCTCGGCGGCATGGACCAGATCGTCGGCGAACCGGACCAGCGCGCGATGGACCTCGGACACGAGTACCACGACAACGACGGCGGCGGCATGGACGACATCTTCGGCGGCGATGTAGTCGACGCGGAGTTCGTAGCCGACGCGCCGCAGTTGCCGGCGCCGGGCGATGAAACGCCGACCGAGGAGCAGCTCGACAAAGCCTTTGACGACGGCTACGACGCTGCGCTGGCCGGCAAGCCTGAGAGCGATTGCCCGATCATGTCCGGCGCGCTGTGCATCGAATGGGTCAAGGGCTGGAAGGAGTTTCACAAGGAGCTGGCCGGCGGCGATCAGGCAGAGCCGAACGACGGGGACGGCCCGGAAACCGATGCGTCGGCCGCTTCCACGAGCCCGGGGGTGCGCTACCAGCATCCGGATGACTCCCGCCTGACTTGGACCGGTCGCGGCCGTAGGCCGGCTTGGGTTCAAGCCTGGCTGGACGCCGGCGGCACGCTGGAGCAGTTGGACGCCAGTAGCAACGACGCCGACACCGCGGCGGCCGCGTAATCACCGAATCACACCTGGGCGCCGTGGGCGCCCGCTGAGGACCACAACATGACAATCATCGCTATCGTAACCGCAGCCCCTGACAAAGACGCGGGCTACCTCGAACGCCTGCGCGAAGAGCATGCGCGCCAGTGCCGGGAATTGGAGGCCAAGGCCAAAGACCGCGAAGATGTCGCGGCCTTCAATATCAAGCTCCGCCAGGCGCTGGAGCTGGAAGTCCGCCAGCAACAGCGCCAGCTTGCCGAGCAGGGCGTAGAGATCGAAGGCCTGCGCGCCGAAGCCGAGCGTGTCGAACTGCTGGAGCGCCAGCTCGCAGCCCAAGATCAGCTCATCCTCGAGATGAGGGCCGCGCTGCATCTGGCAAAGCTGCCGACCGAGTCCCGCAGCAACGTGATCGATCTCGTACAGGCCGCGGCGTGATGTACCCCGACATCAAGAGCGCGCCGCGCGTTGTGCCCGGTCTCGCGCACCTGTTCTACCGGCCTGAGCCGAAGAAGCGGCAGCCGGCCGGCGCGCGGTACTCGCTTGATCGGGTAGAGCATCGCGTCGAAGACATGCCCAGGGGCGAGTTCACGAGCGCGGACGTGGCCAAGCTCTTGTGCCTCAGCATCGAGTCGGCGCGGCTGATCTGCACCGATGCCGTCAACGCCGGGCTGTTGCGGATCGCTCGGCGTGAAGGTCAGCGGAAAATTTACAGGAAGGTGAGCATATGACCGACGACGACCTCGCCGCGTGGCGCAGGCTTAATCCCGGTGCACCGATCAACCAGCCACAGGCTCAGCCAAGATACTTCATTGACTGAACCGCTTTGATGGATGGCACATGGCCGCCATCAAGAGACCTTTCAATTAGAAACTTCATTTCAAGCGAGTACGCAACATCCTCCGGTATGCCTGTCACCGGGTCTGGACTGTTTAGCACGGTTGAAAGCCACTGTTGTTCTTCAGCAGATAGTTCTTCCATGGCAGTTCCTTTTTGGCGTGGTGATGAAGTATGGCAACTGGGAGTATGTGGGCAAATACGTGAAACCACGAAATTTTGGCCCAGCACTTTTGAGAAAGGATCGCAACATGAACCCGCAAAACCAGCAGGAAGAGGCCACCGAGCCGCTGCGCATCGTAATCACCGCTGACAAAGTCGAGATTTTCCACTTTGACCGGCCGGCGGAGCCAGGCCACGGCCACGACTGCCGCACGGCAACGCATGAGGCCATCGCGTGGGCTATCCGCCGACTGGGCGAGGAGCTGGAGCACTCGACCGCGTTCTACCGGACCGGCGATTGGGAGAAGGCCAACATCGAGATGAACGAAGACAACGAAGGCCCGGAGGAATGGAAATGTCCCACATGATTGAAACACCCGACACCGGCGCGGCGATTGCCGCAGTCAACGAAGCCCACGCAAGTGGGCTTTTTAACGACCGCGAGGAGCTCGCATGACCTCGCAGCCAGTGGCCGCCTTGTTTGTCCGCGCGGACAGCGTCTACAAGCAGATGATCGGCGTGGATGCTTGGGATGCAGAGCGTGATGCCTGGGCCTGGCCGGGCGGCTGCCCGGTTGTCGCCCATCCCCCTTGCCGCGCTTGGGGCCGGTTGCGGCATATGGCAAATCCGCGGCCGGGGGAGCGCGAGCTGGCGCTATGGGCGGTGGATCAGATCCGCGAATACGGCGGCGTGCTGGAGCATCCCGCATCTTCGCTACTGTGGAAGGAGAAGCCGCTTCCAGAGCCTGGCCAAACAGACGCCTGGGGGGGCTGGACACTGGTCGTATCGCAATGGTGGTGGGGACACAAGGCAGAGAAGGCCACCCGACTTTACATCTGCGGAGCCACACCGGCGGAACTGCCACCGATCCCATACCGCATTGGCGAATCCTCGCACGTCATCGCGCAGAGCAACCGGTGGCAAAAGCTGCGACTGCGGCCTGAGGTTACAAAGGCCGAGCGCGAGCATACGCCGCCGGCGTTTGCTGAGTGGCTCGTCCAGGTCGCAAAGCTCTGCGCAAAGCAGAACGAAAGGGCCGCCGCATGACCGGCTGCTGGGTCCACACCGGCTATCGCGCAGATGGCCGGCCAATCTTGAGGTGGGTCGCATGTCTCTGAACATCACACCGGTATCCATCAGCGAAGCGAACGAGTTCGTTCGTCAGCAGCACCGCCATCACAAACCGGTGGCCGGCGCAAAGTTCGCCGTCGCAGTAAGCGATGGCGATGGGATCCGCGGCGTCGCCATCGTCGGCAGGCCAGTAGCGCGGGCGCTCGATGATGGCTGGACATTGGAGGTCAACCGCTGCTGCACCGACGGCGCGCGCAATGCCTGCTCAATGTTGTACGGGGCAGCGTGGCGTGCCGCCAGGGCGATGGGCTATCGACGCTTGATCACCTACACGCTACCGGCCGAGGGCGGCGGCTCTCTTCGCGCAGTTGGCTGGCGCCTGATTGGCCAGGCCGGCGGCGGATCATGGAACTGCCCATCGCGGCCGCGCGTAGACACACACCCCACCCAAGAGAAGCTGCGGTGGGAAATCGAATAACGGGTCGCTCACGCGGCCCTTACTTATTGGGAGTGAGCATGAGCCAGTACCAATGCACCGACTGCGGGAAGTACAAGCAGCCGGATCGAACCAAGTTTGCTCCAGGCGACACAGTCACGTTCAGCATGACGCGGGCCACCGGGCGGGACACCGCACGCTCCACGCTGAAGACCGGGAAGATTGAGCAGATCGATGGGGACATCATCACGGTAAAGGTTGCGCGATTAGGCGCGAAGGAGGTTCACCGTAGCCGTCTGTACCCTGAAGATGCCCCTGGGGCCTTGACCTACGCCTTGATGGGCTCCTGCAAGTGCGATTTCAAGAAAGTGGAGGCGTGACTATGCAAGTCACCCGCCCAGCGCTGCGCTACCACGGCGCGAAGTTCAGGCTTGCGCCGTGGATCATGGGCTTCTTCCCGCCGCACCGCTGCTATGTCGAGCCGTTCGGCGGCGCGGCCGGCGTACTGCTCCAGAAGCCGCGCGCATACGCCGAGATCTACAACGACCTGGACGGCGACGTGGCGAACTTTTTCAGGGTGCTGCGGAATCCTCTTCAGCGCGCGATGCTGATCGAGGCCGTCACCCTGACACCGTACAGCCGCAGCGAGTTTGAACAGGCCTGGGGGGCGACGGAGGAACCGGTAGAGCGCGCGCGTCGGCTGGCCATCCGCGCGCAGATGGGCTTCGGCTCTGCTGGCGCGACCAAGGGCATGACCGGGTTCCGCATCGATAGCAGGCGCGAGTACGGCACCGCGCAGCATTTGTGGGCCTACTACCCGGATCAACTCGCCGATGTTGGCCAGCGCCTGGCCGGCGTGATGATCGAAACCGGGCCGGCGATTGACGTCATGCGCCAGCACGATAGCCCGCAGACGCTGCACTTCGTCGACCCTCCCTATCTGCACGAAACACGGGTGATGCAATCCGGCAAGGCCGGCTGCTACCGGCACGAGATGAGCAACGACGATCACCGCGAGCTGCTGGACGTGCTTCTGGGCCTGGAAGGCTACGTTGTGCTGAGCGGCTACCCGTCTGACCTCTACGAGCAGACCCTGGCCGGTTGGGATCAGCACACGACAGGCAGCAGGATCAGCGCAGGCCGCGGCACAGCAGTCAGGACGGAATGCGTATGGCTCAACCCCGCATGCAGCCGGGCCCTACATCAGAACGACCTTTTCAAGGAGATAGCTTGATGCAACATCAAATCGACACCGCGATGGATCTGCAACGGGTCTTGGATGCGGCGGATGACTATGCCCGTGCAGCAGCAAAAGCCCACGTTGAGTCGCTTTACGGCACCAGCAAATCATACACAGCCGAATGTTTCCGCGACGAAAACGAGGCACGTTCCAAGTTGCATGACCTGCTCGCCGCCGGCAGTACGAAGCCGGCCGGCGAGCCGGTGGCGTGGCGGTACATCCGGCGAGCAAATGGCGAAGTGATTCTTGACTCCATAGAGCTGAATCCTTGGATGCCTGAACTGTTGGAAGACATCCGCCAGCACTACGACGTCGAGGAAATTCCGCTCTACGCCACGCCTCAGCCGGCAACTTCGGCGGAATGGACCGCTCCAGTGCTTAGCCTTATTGCTCTGGCGCAGGCCGTCTCTATAGCCCTGGACGACAGCGAAGAGCGGCAAGGCGATGAAGGCCGCGTTCACCTGATCGACTCCGACAATTTCGACGAGGTGTGCAATGCGCTGGAGGCATTGGAATCTCTGCCGGATGACAAGCCTGGCCACACCCTCGGCCCAGCCGGTAAAGCGGAGTGGGCTCTGCGGGTCTTTCTCAAGCGCGAGGAGAAGCAACATGACTGATCTGGAAAAGCAGCTGCTCGATGTAGCGCGCTCGATACTGGCAGACGACATGCTGCCGCTTCTGCCGGCCGAGTATGTGGCCAAGGTTCGCTCTGCCATTGCAGCCGCCGAGGAGGCCAGCCCCAACTATCCGGCCGTTCCGGAGGGTTGGGCCCTCGTGAAGTCGCCGATTACCGAGGACATGCATCGCGCCGCGGTGAAAGTGCTGGTTCGGGCGAACGGTGTCGACGGCCTGCCTCAGCGAATGCTTGATGCCATGGTCGCCACCGCGCCGCCGGCAACCGTCAAGGATTCCTTGATAGTTCAGCAAGCGACAGGCGTGCCGGACGACGCGCGGGAGTGCCTGCTCGACGTCGTGAGCCATCATCAAGTATTCGTCGATGCTTGCCGTTTCACGCAGATGCATGTCGATGGGGAGAACGTCTTGTACTGGAAGCACCAGATAGACGTTCTGGACCGGATGAAGGAGCAGGCTGAGCGCGCACTGCGGGCCGCTCCAACTCAAGAGGCCGGCGCGCGCCTGGTGGCCGAGGCGAAAGGGGGCGAGTGATGGCGTGCGAGCACTGCGCCGGGCTAGAGGGAATCCCGCTGTATCCGAATTACGGCCACGCCCCGCACGTCCACACTCAACCGGTGGGCGGCACCGTCTTCGTCGGTGAGCCGCCGGACAATTTCGTGCCAGACCCGGACGCGCCGGGCCTGGGCACCTACTACTGCCCGAGCTGCAAAGAAGGCATGCCGAATGCTGACCTGAACGCTCAGCAGCTCATGGCAGAACTTGGGCCGGCAGGCGAAACAATCGACACCTGGCCGGCGTGGAAGCAGGCGCTCGTGGCCAGCAGAAGCGGAGGTAAACCCGAATGAAAACTGCAGTTGAACAAGGCGCGGCGCTGATCGGCCGCGAGGTCAAGATTGGCGAGCGCCAGGGCGTCATCAACGAAGTATTGCAGCGCCTTGAGCAGCGTATCGACGCACTGGTGATCTCGCTCGAAAAGGGAAACGCTCCTGCCATCTGGTCTGCTGACGATATCGCCGAGTGGCTGGACCTGTCCGCATTCACGATCAAGCAGTCTGTCGTCGCGCGCCCCGGGTTCCCTAATGCGATTCTGGCCACCGGCGCCAAGAGCGGGCAAAAGCGCTGGTTTGCGGATGAGGTTATTGAATGGGTCAGAAAAAACCGTGGCACCCTGCCAGCGGCTCGCCCGGCCGGCCGCCGGCGCAAGTCGGCTTAGTCAAGGCGCGCAGCAATATCAGATGCGTGTTCGTTGTAGTAGATCATCAGGCTGCGAATATCACGGTGCCCGATCATGCGGGCCAGGTCGAGCACGTCGAGCTTACGGGCAAGGCGCGACACCGCTTCATGCCGGGTATCGTGAAAACGCACAGTCTCCAGCGCCGGGCATCCGACCTTGGCCTTATCCCGGTACTTACGAAACAGCGCGTCAAGTATCGCGCTCGTCAGGCCGAACACCGGCTCCCCCGTCTTCTTCCCTTCCTCCGGCATTAGCAGCCCAAGAATCTGGGCTGCATCGGTCGAGAGCGGCACGTTTCGAGCGTCGCCGTTCTTGGTCTCCACCAGCCGAACATACCGTCTTTCCAAGAAAACCCGATCCGCAGTCAGTCCAACTATCTCGCCGGCGCGCATGCCGGTCTCTATAGCAAACAGCATGGCCATGGCCACGCGCTGTATTTTGTTTTCTGGCTTTTCCCATCGGATGTATCCCATGGCGTCGACAAGAGCGTCGACCATCTCATCGGTGACGCGCTGCTCCCGCGGCGGCGGCTCCTGCGGCCGGCGGACGCCGTGCATTGGGTTGACCGAACACCACTTCCATTCCCTTCTGCACTCCTCAAACACGGCCGACAGCAAGTTCATTTCGCGATTAACTGTGCTGGGCGAGACTTCCTTCAAGCGCGAATCGCGCCATTCTCCGATCTTGTCGCTTGTGATGCGGTCCACCAGAACACCGATGAAATCCAACTCCTGGATGAACTTGTCGAGGCGGATCTTCTCCCACCTGGCTCCGCCTTTGCTCGGCGTTACCTCGTCGCGATACTTCTCCATTGCGTCGGCAAGCGTGCGCGTCATCTTGACGGCATGGATTTTGCCGCCCAATATCTCCGCTTCTAGCTGCGTGGCCCAGGCCACTGCCTGCGCCTTGGTGTCGAATGTTGCAGACCGCCGCACGCCGCGCTTAGTGACCTCCGCGCGCCATGCGTCCCCCCGTTTTCTATATGTGGCCATCGTGGCGTAAACCTTGGCGTAATTGTTAGCTAGAATTTACGCCAATAAGCAAGATTACGCCACGGACCAAGAGGCAGTTTGGTAGGTAGAGAAGCCCAAAGGCTAAGGATTTATGCGGTTTAATCGGGTTTGCAATGTTTTGCAATATATCGGTTCGTGGCCTCTTACCGGCACCACAATCCCGCTTCTGAACTGCAACTAGCCCGCTGACGCGGGCTTTTTGCATTTCCGACGGCCACAAGTTGTTGGTTTCTTCATTCCTGCCTGTTTCATTTCTGTCGGTGCGTTTTGAAAACCTGGCTGCGGATGCCGTCGCGACGGCTGGTGATTGCATGTCGATTATGATATAAGCATTTTATCGGTGGGCGCGTTGAATTCGCTCCCTTACCCGCGCCGCGGACGGCTTGAGAATGCGGCTGGGCTGAAATATATTGTGAACGTCTGTTATGACGAATGGACATGACGGTCTAGGCTGTCATCTAATGGAAAGCTACAGCAATTGTAGAGAGCAAACATGCTATCCAATTCCGTTGCTACTTTCAGCCTGTATTCGGATTTATATGCCCGGTTTCGTCCGGCTTATCCGGAGGCCTTGTATCAGTGGTTGTTGCCGCAGTGTCCCGAGCGTGAACGGGCCTGGGACTGCGCGACCGGCAACGGCCAGACCGCGGTGAGGCTGGGGGAGAGCTTCGCGCGGGTAGACGCCACCGATATCAGCTCCGCGCAACTGGGCCAGGCCGAGGCGCATAATCAGGTGTATTACCGGGAGTGTCCGGCCGAGGTCACGCCCTTTGACGACGCCGCTTTCGATCTGATCACGGTGTCGCAGGCGTTGCACTGGTTTCATTTCCCGTCGTTTTGGCCGGAGGTGGGAAGAGTGCTCAAGCCGGGCGGAGTATTCGCCGCCTGGGGCTATCATCTATGCCGGGTTTCCCCTGAGGTGGACCGCGCCGCGGCGATTTTGACTTCCATCATCGAGCCGTTCTGGTCCAGCCGCTGCCAGATTCTGTGGGACGGCTACAGCACGGCGGGCTGCCCGCTGCCTACGCTTGAAACGCCGGAGTTGGCGATTGGGTGCGATTGGACGCTGGAGCAATATCTAGGGTTTCTCAACACGCTTTCCGCCAGCAAGCTGTGCAAGCAGACTTTGGGTGAACATGTGCTGGACGATGCCTCCGGCCGCATCGCCCGCGCTTGGGGCGATGGCGGGCAAGCACGCCAAGTCAGTATGCCGTTAAGTCTGCTGGTGGCACGGCGTCCAGTGTAAAGCCGTTCACGGTTTCGCGAGCAAGAGGGGGCAAGGCGAAAACAGCTGAAAGCGGAATGTTCAAGCGGCGCATGAGCATTTCGAAGTTGTTTTCAACCCCTTGTCTAACTATTCCGCCGCAGCGTGGCAGGCTTTGAACAGGTTCTTAGCGCCGCTTGTCGTATTCCGCTTGTAGATCGGACAGCAGGATGTTGAGCGCGTCCGACGAGCGCAGCAGCTCGATCAAGGACACCGCCAGCGAGCAGATCATGCACAGCAAGCTGATGCCGAAAGTCAGTTCCCCCCAGGCTTGCCAGCCGGTATAGACCTGAAACATCGCCACGGTGCATAGAAACAGGCTGGCAATGCCCAGGCATTGCATCCATTTGATCAAGGTGATGCGAGTGCGCAAATTGCCGATCTGGCGCAGGATCTTTGGATCCTGGCTGTCGCGGTACTCCTCATACAGGTTGCGAATGATGCCGGCCAGGCCGAGAAAGCGGTTGGTATAAGCCAGCAGCAGCAGGGAGATGGCGGGAAACAGCAGGGCGGGCGTGGTCAGGGTCAGCGCGGAATGCATCAGGCGTTCTCATCAATCAGGACATCAATGCCGTTGTCGGTGGCGTCGAACAGTTCGATTACGTCCGGGTTTTTCATGCGGACGCAGCCGAGGGAGCTGGGGGTGCCCCAGGGCACATGATCCCCGGCACCGTGAATGTAAATGGCTCGATTATAGCTGTCTACCTCGCCGCCTTGGTTCTTTCCCGGCTCTTCGCCGCACAGCCACAGGATGCGGGTGAGGATCCAGTCCTTGTTCGGGTACTGAGCGTGCAGTTCCGACGTGTACTTCCAGGGCGTCACTTTACGGCGAAAAATAATGGTGTTGGCCTCTACGCCGGCGCCGATGCGCTCGCAGACCCGGTGCCAGCCGCGCGGCGTCTGGTAGCTGCCGCTAACTTCTCCCACGCCGTTGCGCGCGGTGGATACTTGGTATTCGCGCTGCAGCAGTCCCCAGCCGTCGTAACGGCGCAGGGTCTGGCTGCGCACGCCAACCAGAATCCATGGCGTGCCGTAATGGCGAGGATTGGGGTGGGTGTCCAGCAAGGGCGCGACGGTTTGCTGGCTAGCGGCGAAGGCAGCCGCCGCCAGCGGATCCATTATTAGCGAGGCGTCATCTTCCATGTCCACGGCGAAAGCGGACGCGCTCAGGGATAGGGCGAGCATCAGTCGCAGCATGGCATCAGCCTTTCCGACGGGTTTGGAAAAACGCCGTCAACGGTTGCGCGCAGGCGTCCGCTTGCTGTTTGCCGAACACCGCGGCGTGATGATTGAGACGGCTGTCGGCGAAAACGTCCAGCACGCTGCCGGCGGTGCCGGTCTTGGCGTCGGGCGCGCCGTAAATCACGCGAGCGATGCGAGCGTGCATGATGGCACCGCTGCACATCAGGCAAGGTTCCAGCGTCACGTATAGATCGCAGCCGTCCAGGCGGTAATTGCCCAACAGGCCGGCCGCGTCGCGCATGGCCATGATTTCGGCGTGGGCGCTGGGGTCGTGTCGGCCTATAGGTTGATTGTAGCCGCGTCCAATCACTTCGCCTTGTCGGACAACCACTGCGCCCACCGGAATCTCGCCTTCCAGGCCGGCTTGGGCGGCCAGTTCCAGGGCTTGGGTCAGATGGCGGGCGATTTCGGAGTCGGACGGCGGGGCGGCCACGGGTGGGTGCGCGGCGAGCTGTCGCAGCAAGGCGTCTTTAGCCTCGTCCTCAAGCTGGTTCCAATGAATGCCGCGGCAGGCGGCTTCCAGCGCGAACAGCAGTTTGCGGGTGGCGGTGCGTCCGAGGCTTTTCAATTGCAAGAAAGCCAGGACGGAGCCGCGTTGTCGCAGGGCGTCTGTGTCGATAATGCCGATTTCGGCGAGCCAGGCGATGGCCGCGGGCGGCAGAGGAGGCGAGGCCAGCGGCGAGCTGCTCGCGATGGTTTCTGCGGGCGGGACGGGTTTGTCTTGCATGATGTCGATTTTAGCGTAAAGAAATCCCTTACACGGTCGATAGAATGTCATAACCATAGGTTTTTTCTTATATGTCCGTGATAAAGCCCTACTCAGCCTCTTATGCGCTCTCTCAGGCCAAGCGGCCTGCCGGCGGCGCGACGCAAGCTTCCGCCGCCGAGTCCGCGCAGGTCCGGGCTGCCGTCGAAAATCCCTCTCCCTGGCCGACTAGTCCGGCGCAACAGGCGCGTCAGCAGTTGCAATCCTCTTTGCAGCAAAGCTTGGGTAAATTCATGCAGCAATTGAAAGTGACTTTGCGGCCATTGCCCAAGCGTTCGCCCGAAGTGGATGGCATGCAAAAGGAGATGCTGAAGAAGAAGGTGGACATGCTGCTGAAGATGGCGCAGATGGCGGGCCGAGACAAGGCAAGCTTGAAAGCGTTGGCGGCGGAACTGGCTCGCGCGGTCAAGGAGTTGAAACAGTTAGTGGCCAGCATGACGCAAAACGCAGCCGATTCCATGATGTCGGTGAGCGTGGGCGGCGATGCGGCGGCGGCAAGCGCGGCCGCATCGGATGCGGCCGTGCCCGAGCCGGCGGACGCCGGCGGAGACGCGTCCGGGGCCGCGGCCCAGGTTCAGGCTCAAGCCGCCGCGGCGGAGGATGAGACGCGGCAGGCTAAGGACGGGGCGGGGGAAGCGTCCTCGGCCGCCGGCGCGCACGGCGACGCGGCTGTCGCCAACGGCGACAAGAACGCGGGAGGCGTGGCTCGCGACGATGGCGCCGCGCCGCGGACGAGGGGCGGCAATCCGCTTTCCGGCGGCAATCCGGTGGCGGGAGACCCTGTGATTCAGGACATCATGATGAAGCTGAAGCAGCTGCAAAACTGGCTCAAGCAGCAGACGCGCCAGCTGCAAGCGGATCAGGAACTCCGGAAGATGATCAAGGAGATGGACAAGGATATGGCCGGTATCGAGAAGATGCTGGCGACAGGGGAAATCGCGGAGAACGGAGAAATGGACGTCCAGGTCCACGTTGAGGCGGAGGCCGGCGCGGGCGTGAACGTCCAGGCTTGATCAGCGGTTGCGCCAGAGCCGGCGTCCCAGTTGCCACAGCGCCCATAGCCGCGCGCCGTTGCCAAGCCAGGATTGCAGTCGTCCGCCGGGTGGCAGCAGGCTGCCAAGCGTGGCCAGAATTTTGCCGAGGCCGCGCTGCCGGCTCCAGGCTTTCAGACCTTCCCCGGCTACGCCTAGAGGATGGCGCCGCAGAGTGCCCAATTCCAGGCGCAGTTTCACTCTGAGCGCTTCGCCCTTCATCACCAGCAACTGTTTCTTGATGGCGCGGTCCCTTGGGTTCACGGAGCGTCTCCTCCACCCAAGGCCGCCCAGTCCTTGCGCACTTCCTCCACAGTGGTGGCGAAGGCCGGTCCTTGGTCGCGAAGGCGTTGGCGCAGGCGTAAGCCCAGCCAGGCGCCGGCGCCGCAGAACAACAGCGCGCAGGCGGCGAGGACCCAGGCACGCTGAGCCGGCGGAGTCAGCGTCCAGACCAACAGTAGCCCGGCCGTCAGGCCTACGGCGATGAGAATCAGCGCCAGCATGCCGGTGAACAGGCTGCCGATGATGTCGTCTTTCAGCTCCTGGGCTTCAAGCGACAGCAACTCCGCTCGGGTCAGCAGTAGGGAAACCACCCCGCCGGCGAAGGAGCGCAGGCTGCCGGGACGGGGCGGGGGTTGGCGTTGCGGCATGCCTTAGCGGCGGGAAACCAGCATGCCCAGCAGGAAGGCGACGCCGGCGGCGATGCCGATCGATTTCCACGGGTTTTCATGCACGTATTGGTCTGTCGCCTTGGCGGCGACCTTGGCCTTGCCGACCACCACTTGTTCGGCGTCCAGCAACTTGGCCTTGGCCACTTTTAGTTTCTCGCTGACGCGCTGGCGGATTTCCTTGCTTTTCTGGCTGCCGTCGTCCAGCGAGGCGTCGATCAGCTCTTCGGTGCTGACCAGAACCTGGCGCACGTCATCCAGTAATTGTTCTTTTTCCTTGGCGATTGCAGCGGCATTGGACATAAAGATCTCCTGGTGAAAGTGAAATGGGAACTCCGCGAGGGCACGACTCTCGCGGTGCAGCAATCAAGCTGGCTACCATGAACCTATCAGGCTGGGCCAATGACGTCAAACACTGGATTTCACCGGTTTCGCCTGCGTCAAATCCGGCTGTAGGCTACGTTTTCCCAATGTGGAACGCGAGGCGCGCGGAAGCGGCTGGCTGCGAACAGGCCCACGCCGCCCATGGCCAGGCTGAACCAGGCTGAGACCCAAGGGCTCCAAGGGGCGGCGGCGATCAGCAGCAGCGGCGCGGCGCTAGCCCATAGCGAATAGGCGATGTTGTAGGTGACGGCGATGCCGGAGACGCGGATATCTGCGGGAAACAGACTGATCATCGCCGAGGGCACCACGCCGACGATGCCGCAGCACAGGCCTGCGACGGCGTAGGCGACGCCGGGCCAGCGCCAGCCGCCGATCAGGCTGGCGTAGAGCAGGCCGACGCCCACGGGCAGCAGCAGGCTGTAGAGGATCAGGCTGCGCAACGGGCCGACGCGGTCTGTGATACGGCCGGCGATCACGCAGCCGATGTTCAGAAACACGATGCCGAGGCTGCCTAGCGCGAAGGCGTCCTTGGCCGGCCAGGCGAAGTGTTGTTGCAGAAAAGTGGGCGTGACCACGACCGGGATCACTACGGCCGAGGTCAGCACGCAGGTCAGCAGCGCGGCCGGCAGTAGAGTGCTCCGGTGCGAGCGCAGCACTTCCAACAACGGGTAGGTGCGCTCCTGCCGCTGAGAGCGCAGGGACAGGAACACCGGCGTTTCATTCAGCCAGCGGCGAAGCCAGACGCCGAACAGGCCGAGCGGGCCGCCGAGCAGGAACGGGATCCGCCAGGCGTAGTCCTGCATTTGCTGAGGGCTGAAGACTTCGGCCAGCAGGGTGGCGGTCAGCGCGCCCAGCAGATAGCCCATGGTCAGGCCGGCTTGCAACAGGCCCAGCGCGTAGCCGCGATGGCGCGCCGGCGCGTGTTCGGCGACAAAGGTCCAGGCGCTGGGCACCTCGCCGCCCACCGCCGCGCCTTGCAGCAGCCGCAGGCATAAGAGCATCAGCGGCGCCAGATAGCCGATTTGGGCGTAGGTGGGCAGCAGGCCGATCAGCAGACAAGGGCCGGCCATCATCAGCATGCTGAGACTGAACATGCGCTTGCGACCCAGGCGGTCTGCAAAGTGAGCCATCAGCATGCCGCCCAGCGGGCGAGCCAGATAGCCAGTGGCGAAAATACCGAAGGTTTGCAGCAAGCGCAGCCATTCCGGCACCTGCGGCGGGAAGAACAGGTGGCTGAGCGTGGCCGCGAAGAAGGCGAAGACGATGAAGTCGTAGATTTCTAGCGCGCCGCCCAATGCGGCCAGTCCCAGGGTGCGGTAGTCGGTGCGTGAAAGTGCGGAGGCAGGCGTGGAGATGGCGTTCATGAGGGTTTTGGGATGGCGGCGGAGGAGAGGCTGGAGTCGGATTCAATGCGCGCCGACGGCGGCTAGTCGGGGGGCTCGGATCTGCTTAAGGCAATGCGAATATGGCGGTATGGCAAACATGCCGCCAGTTTAGCGCGTGTCGGGAAATGTGGCGATAGTCAATTGCATTTTAACGGCATAAATTAAGGCGGGCGCGGGCAAGAAAAAACCCCGGCGCCGGGCCGGGGTTGATAGAAGGGCGTTTATTCCCACTCAATCGTTGCCGGCGGCTTGCCCGACACGTCGTAGACCACGCGGTTGATGCCCTTTACCTCGTTGATGATGCGGTTGGACGCGCGGCCCAGCAGGCTGTATGGCAGCTCCGCCCAGTGGGCGGTCATGAAGTCGCTGGTGACCACGGCGCGCAGCGCGACGACGTAATCGTAAGTGCGGCCGTCGCCCATCACGCCCACCGATTTCACCGGCAGGAACACGGCGAAGGCCTGGCTGGTCAGCTCGTACCAGTTCTTGCCGGTCTTCTCGTCCACGGTATTGCGCAGTTCTTCGATGAAGATGGCGTCGGCCTGGCGCAGCAGGTCGGCGTATTCTTTCTTCACTTCGCCAAGGATGCGCACGCCCAGGCCCGGGCCCGGGAAGGGGTGGCGGTAGACCATGTCGTGCGGTAGACCGAGCGCGACGCCCAACTGGCGCACTTCGTCCTTGAACAGCTCGCGCAGCGGCTCCAGCAGCTTGAGGTTCATGTCTTCCGGCAGGCCGCCCACATTGTGGTGGCTCTTGATGGTGTGGGCTTTCTTGGTCTTGGCGCCGGCGGATTCGATCACATCCGGGTAGATGGTGCCTTGAGCCAGCCATTTGGCGTTGCTGAGTTTGCCGGATTCGCGGTCGAACACTTCGATGAATTCCGCGCCTATTATCTTGCGCTTCTTCTCCGGATCGCTCTCGCCGGCGAGCTTGCTCATGAAGTCGGCTTCCGCCTGCACGTGAACCACTTTCACGCCCAGGTTCTGCGCGAACATTTCCATCACCATCTTGCCTTCATTCAGGCGCAGCAGGCCGTGGTCGACAAAGACGCAGGTCAGTTGCGGACCGATGGCGCGATGGATTAGCGCAGCGGCTACCGAGGAGTCCACGCCGCCGGACAGTCCGAGGATGACTTCTTCATCGCCCACTTGTTCGCGGATCTTCTTCACCGCTTCGTCGATGTAGTTGGGCATGGTCCAGCTGGGCTTGCAGCCGGCTACGTGCAGCACGAAACGATGAATCATTTCGGTGCCGCGTTTGGTGTGGGTCACTTCCGGATGGAACTGCACGCCGTAGAGGCCGCGGCTTTCGTCAGCCATGGCTGCGATCGGGCAGGACGGGGTTTCGGCGATGAGGTTGAAGCCCGGCGGCAGGCCGGTGACCTTGTCGCCATGGCTCATCCAGACGTCGAGGTAGCCGTTGCCGGCGTCGTCCACCTGATCTTGCAGGCCTTCCAGCAGCTTGGAGTGGTGGCGAGCCTTGATCTGGGCGTAGCCGAACTCGCGCTTGTCGCCGGCTTCCACTTTGCCGCCGAAGGTCTGGGCCATGAACTGCATGCCGTAGCAGATGCCCAGCACGGGAACGCCAAGTTCGAACAGCGCCGGATCGGCCTGGTAGTCGGATTCGTACACCGAGTTCGGGCCGCCGGAGAGGATGATGGCTTTGGGCGCGAAGGCGCGGATTTCTTCCAGCGGCATGTCAAACGAATGAAGCTCACAGTAAACGTGAGCTTCGCGTACGCGGCGGGCAATCAGTTGGGTGACTTGAGAGCCGAAATCGAGAATGAGGACTTTGTCCATGCCTATCCTTCAGGAAATGTTGTGGGCCGTGCGGCCATGATGATTGAGATTGTGTCGCAGGAGACTGAGCGCGCGGCGGCCCAGGCCTGATTTCATTGTTCGCCGTCCCTCGACGGCAGCCGGAACCGGCGGCTGCGTTCCGGCACGTGCTCGCTGCGGGCCAGCAGCATCAGCAGGCCGGCGACGATCATGCCGAAGGACAGCAGATGGCTGGGGCGCAGGCCCAGATTGTCGTAGAGATAGATCGCGCCGCCGGCGTAGACCAGCAGCGGGCTGGTGACCAGGGTGGATTTGTTGAAACCGTCCACGACGAACAGCAAGACTCCGGCGGCGGCTAGGAGCAAGGCGAGCAGGGTGGATGTGTTGGGCAGCAGCGAGGTGCTTTTCAGGAACCAGACCGATCCCAGGCAAATCAGCACGATGGGCAAAGCCGCGCTGCGGTTCATCAGGCGGCTCCACGCTGGTTTTTCATGAAGCGCTGCTTCTCGCGCTGCCATTCGCGGTCTTTTTCCGTGTCGCGCTTGTCGTGCAGCTTCTTGCCTTTGGCCAGCCCCACTTCCACCTTGATGTTGCCGCGAGTGTAGTGCAGGTCCAGCGCCATCATGGTGTAGCCGGCGCGTTCCACCTTGCCGATGAAGCGGTTGATCTGCTCTTGGGACAGCAACAGTTTGCGCGGACGCACCGGATCGGCTTTGACGTGGGTGGACGCGGATTGCAGCGGCGTGATGTGGCAGCCGATCAGCCAGAACGCGCCGTTTTTCCAATCCACGTAGCTTTCCTTCAGTTGGACGCGGCCGGCGCGGATGGCCTTGACCTCCCAACCTTCCAGCACGAGCCCGGCTTCGAGCTTTTCCTCGATGAAGTAGTCGTGGAAGGCCTTGCGGTTCTGGATGATGCTCATGTCGCCTACGGGATGTTTTTTGAATGAATCCTCTATTGTATCAGAAGCGGGCCGCTTGCCAAAGCCATGAAAACACAGCGCTTTGGCGTGAAGCCGGGATGCGGCCGGGTAGGGCGCGCCGGATTTTGTTAAACTTGCGGTTTTTACCGATGCCGACGATTTCCCGGCCAGGGACGGGGCAGCGGAGACGATAAGCGAGCGATGGATGCAGGTGGTTGAAAAAAGCGTGTTGGTGGCGCATACGCCGGCGCAGATGTTTGCGCTGGTGGATGATATCGAGCATTACAGCCGGTTCCTGCCCTGGTGCGGCAAGGCCGAGGTGTTGTCGCGCGAGGGCGATCAGGTGGTGGCCAGCTTGCACATCGATTACCTGAAGGTGAAGCAGCACTTCACCACTCGCAACACCAATCAAGCGGGCGAGGCCATTCTGATGGAGTTGGTGGATGGTCCGTTCGAGCATTTGGAGGGGCGCTGGCGTTTCATGCCTCTGGGCGAGATCGGCTGCAAGGTGGAGTTCCGGCTCAGCTATCAGTTTTCCAGCAAGATACTGGAAATGATCATCGGCCCTGTGTTCGGACATATTTCAGGCACGCTGGTGGACGCCTTCATCAAGGAAGCGGACAAGGTGTACGGCGATGACTGAAGCTTTGCAGGTGGAAGTGGCGTTGGCGCTGTCAGAGCGTCAGGAACTGGTGGTTTTGCGGGTGGCGCCAGGCACAACGGCGCGTCAGGCGGTGGAGCTGTCCGGCTTGCTGGCGCGCCTCCCAGAATCGGCGGCGGAGAGTTTGAAGCTGGGTGTTTTCGGCAAGGCGGTCAAAGACGATGCGCCGCTGCGCGAGCACGACAGGGTGGAGATTTACCGACCCTTGATCGCCGACCCCAAGACGGTGCGGCGTCAACGCGCCGAGGCCGGAAAACAGACGAAAAAAGGCGGCGGAAGCTAGCCGCCGCCGAGAGGATGTCTAAACGCGGTTTATAGCTGCGGCGCCATCAGAGACGGCGGCTGCTCCTCCGCCGAGTGCACGCGGTTCTTGCCGTTGAGTTTGGCTTGATACATGGCTTGGTCGGCGCGTTCCAGCACGTCGGCCTCTTGCTCGCCCAAATGCCATTTGGCCACGCCGGCGCTGAAGGTGATCAGCAGGCGGTCGTTGTTGGCCAAGAAAAAGGTCTTGGTGAGTTCACGCTGCAGCCGCTGCACGGTGGCGACGGCTTCTTCTTCCGGCGTGTCCGGCATCAGGATCACGAATTCCTCACCGCCGAAGCGGGCGACGATGTCGGCCGGGCGCAGGCTGTGCTTGATGGTGTCCACCAGGTATTTCAAGGCGTCGTCGCCGGCCAGGTGGCCGTATTTGTCGTTCAGTTGCTTGAAGTTGTCCACGTCGAGCAGGGCGACCGATAGCGGCGCGCCAGTGCGCTCCGCGCGGCTGATTTCGCGCTGGAAATGCTCCGCCAGGCCGCGACGGTTGAAGGCGCCGGTCAACTGATCTTCGCGTACCTTGGCGCTGGCGGCCTCCAGCGCGGTCTCCAGTTCGGCGATTCTTTGTTCGGCGGCTTCCACCTGCTCCTTGGCGGACAACAGTTCGTCGCGGGAGCGGGTCAGGTCCAGTTGCATCAGCGAGGTGTCTTCCATTAGGGAGCCGATGATGCTGCCAAGCTCCTCGACGTTCTGCGACTGTTTGATGCGGGTGCTGTGGTCCTTGATCTTGTTCTGGAAGTCGTCGGTGCTGTCCGTCATCATCGCCAAGCGCGAGATGAAGCGGTCCAGCAAGGAGCGCAGCGAGCTGGCCGCCTCGTCCAGCGAGGTTTTCAGTTGGCCTTGCTTGCGGATTACGTCCTTGAGACTGGACTCCATTTGGTAGACTTGCTGCATGGACAGCGGCTCATGGCTGAGGATGTCCTGCAGCGAATGAACCTGGCCCACCAGGTAGATGTCCGTGTGGTTGAGCTCGGCGATGTTTTCCAGCAGCAGACGCAGCAGGTTGGTCATCGCCGACACCAAGCGGTCGTCTTGCTGCGATTGCAGCTCCAGCTTGATCATGAAGGCCCGCAGCTTGGGCATGTAGGCGTTGAGCGTGGCGTCATCGGCCACCTGATTCAGTTCGCCCAGCAAAGCCTCCAGCGCGTCCACCAATTCCGGATAGTTGATCAGGCGCGGCTCCAGGCCGTGCTTAAGCGCGAAGCTCAGCGTGCGTTGCCAGGCCAGCCAGCTGTCGCTGGGCGCGTCGGCGCCGTCTTCGTCGAGGCCGGCTGCCGGAACGGGAGGGTCGGAGCTTGCCGCGCCGTTGCTGTTGGACGGCGGCGCGGACTGAGTCCAGTTCTGGATCAGCGTGGCCAGTTTCTGGTTCAATTCGTCCGGTTGGTTGCCGTAATTGATCAGCACCCGTTCCAGCGTGGACTGCTTGTGGTGCTGCGGCATATTGGGCAGCCGCAGATCCCAGTTTCGGATCAGATTTTGGATCAGCGTGCCCCAACTATGCTGCTGCTGACTGGCGCTGAGAGAGGCGCGCAGAAAGTCGATGATCAGTTGTGGTGCTTGTTCCCAGCGATTTTCGTCGCAGACTTGCTTGAGGCGGGTAAGAGTGACTTTGGCCTGCACGCTTTCCTGGGGCAAAGTTTCCAGTGCGCGCAGCAACAACACGGCAAGCTTGTTGTCGCGATCGACCGGCGTTTGCGTCAGCTCGTGATAGACCCGCTCAAAGTTTTCCGGCGTCGGCAACAGCTTGCGCACCGTCAGCTGTTTGAGCGTTTCTCGTGCGACTTCGATGGGGTTTTGTGTTGTCATTGCCCAAACCTTGGACTTTTTTAGACCGGACGTCATTCTTGTTGTCTGTTCAGCTCTACAGTGCGGTCCGGGCGGATATTTAGCGAGGCGTTGGCTTCACCGGATCCAGCAATTGGAAAAATACTTCACCATTCCGAATCATGCCAAGTTCATTGCGGGCTCTCTCCTCAATGGCGTCCGTCCCCTGTTTCAAATCACGCACTTCCGCGTCCAGCGCGGCGTTGCGGGCCACCAGCTTTTGGGTGGTCGCCCGCTGTTCCTGTAGTTGCTTGTCCAGCTGCCAGACTCTGAGCCAGCTACCTTTTCCAAACCACAACGGCCATTGCAAGGCCAGTATTACTGTCACCAGAGTCAGGGTCAGCCAGCGCATACGATTACTTCAGGTGGTAAAAGGCAGCTTTGCCCGGGTAGTAGGCGGCGTCGCCCAGTTCTTCTTCGATGCGCAGCAACTGATTGTATTTTGCCATGCGGTCGGAGCGAGACAGCGAGCCGGTCTTGATCTGCATGCAGTTGGTGGCAACGGCCAGATCCGCGATGGTGCTGTCTTCGGTTTCGCCAGAGCGATGGCTCATAACGCTGGTATAGCGGGAACGCTTGGCGAGATCAACCGCTTTCAGCGTTTCCGACAGCGTGCCGATCTGGTTGACCTTGACCAGCAGCGAGTTGGCTAGGCCGCCTTCGATGCCCTTGGCCAGGATCTTGGGGTTGGTGACGAACAGGTCGTCGCCGACGATCTGCACGCGGGAGCCCAGGCGCTCGGTCAGCAGCTTCCAGCCGTCCCAGTCGTGCTCGCTCATGCCGTCTTCGATCGACAGGATCGGGTAGTTGTTGACCAGGGTTTCCAGGTAGTCGGTGAACTGCTCGGAAGTGAGCTGCAAGCCTTCGGCGGTCAGGTGGTACTTGCCGTCCTTGTAGAATTCGGAGGAGGCGCAGTCCAGCGCCAGCATCACGTCCTGGCCGGCCACGTAGCCGGCGGCGTCGATGGCTTCCAGGATCAGTTTGATCGCGTCTTCATGGCTATTCAGGTTGGGCGCGAAGCCGCCTTCGTCGCCCACGGTGGTGGCGTAGCCTTTTTGATCGCAAATCTTCTTCAGGCTGTGGAAGATTTCAGCGCCGCAGCGCAGCGCTTCGCGGAAGGTTTGCGCGCCCACCGGCATGATCATGAATTCCTGGATGTCCAGGGTGTTGTTGGCGTGGGCGCCGCCGTTGATCACATTCATCATCGGAACCGGCAGGGCCATCGGGCCTGCGCCGCCCAGATAGCGGTACAGCGGCAGGCCTGCGTCTTCGGCTGCGGCGCGGGCCACCGCCATGGACACGGCCAAGAGCGCGTTGGCGCCGAGGCGGGATTTGGTTTCGGTGCCGTCCAGCTCGATCAGGGTCTTGTCGATGAAGGCCTGGTCGCTGGCGTCGAGGCCGATGATGGCTTCGCAGATTTCGGTGTTGATGTTTTCCACCGCCTTCAACACGCCCTTGCCCAGATAGCGGCTTTTATCGCCGTCGCGCAGTTCCAGCGCTTCTTTTTCGCCGGTGGAGGCGCCGCTGGGCACCGCCGCGCGGCCCATGACGCCGGACTCCAGCAATACGTCTGCTTCCACGGTCGGATTGCCGCGCGAATCCAGAATCTCACGAGCTACCACATCGATGATCGAACTCATTTACATTTCCTTCAAAGGCTGGTTGTGTTCGGGCGGAGGGCAAGCAACCGGCCGGAGCCGGTTGCGATCTGCGCCTGCCGGTTACAGGGTGTGTTCCGGCAAAGGATTATGCTTGACCAACTCGTCCAGCGCCTTGAGCGTGGTCAGCAGTTCCTTCATGCGCGGCAAGGGCCAGGCGTTGGGGCCGTCGGACATTGCGCAGGCCGGGTCCGGATGGGTTTCCATGAAGATGCCGGCGATGCCGGACGCCACCGCGGCGCGCGCCAGCACCGGCACGAATTCGCGCTGGCCGCCGGAAGAGGTGCCTTGGCCGCCGGGCAGCTGCACCGAGTGGGTGGCGTCGTAAACCACCGGGCACTGGGTGTCGCGCATGATCATCAGCGAACGCATGTCGGATACGAGGTTGTTGTAGCCGAAGGACACGCCGCGTTCGCAGGCCATGAAGCTGTCCGGTTCGAGGTTGGCCTCTTGCGCGGCGGCGCGGGCCTTGTCGATCACGTTCTTCATGTCGCCAGGAGCCAGGAACTGGCCCTTCTTGATGTTTACCGGCTTGCCGCACTGGGCGACGGCGCGGATGAAGTCGGTTTGGCGGCACAGGAAGGCGGGCGTTTGCAACACGTCGACCACGCTGGCGACTTGCACGATTTCATTTTCGCTGTGCACGTCGGTCAGCACGGGTACGCCGATCTGGCGTTTCACTTCCGAGAGGATGCGCAGGCCTTCATCGATGCCGAAACCTCGGAAGGAGGAACCGGAGGAGCGGTTGGCCTTATCGTAGCTCGATTTGTAGATGAAGTTGATGCCCAGCTCTGTGGTGATTTCCTTGAGCTGACCGGCGGTGTCCAGCGCCATCTGTTCGCTCTCGATCACGCAGGGGCCTGCGATCAGGAACAGCGGCTGATTGAGGCCGACTTCGAATCCGCACAGTTTCATGCCTTGGGTCCTTGCTTGTCCGCTTGGTATTGCAGCGCCGCTTTCACGTAGGAGATGAACAGCGGGTGGCCGTCGCGCGGAGTCGAGGTGAATTCCGGGTGGAACTGGCAGGCGAAGAACCAGCGGTGCTTGGCCAGTTCTATGGTTTCGACCAGCTTCTCATGGCCGGCGGAGCGGCCGCTGATGGTCAGGCCGGCCTGTTCCAGGCGCGGAATATAGTAGTTGTTGACTTCGTAGCGGTGGCGATGACGCTCTACGATCTCGCCGCCGCCGTAGATCTTGGCCGCCAGGGACTCCGGAACCAGGTCGCACTGCTGGCCCCCCAGGCGCATGGTGCCGCCCAGATTGGAGTTTTCGTCGCGCTTTTCCACCTTGCCGTCGTGGTTGACCCATTCGTCGATCAGCGCCACTACGGGGAAATCGGTGTCGAGGTCGAATTCAGTGGAGTTGGCACCGGCCATGCCGGCCACGTCGCGAGCGTACTCGATCAGCGCGATCTGCATGCCCAGGCAGATGCCCATGTAGGGGATATCGTTTTCACGGGCGAATTTGACCGCTTTGATCTTGCCTTCCACGCCGCGCTTGCCAAAGCCGCCCGGCACCAGGATCGCGTCCATGTCCTTCAGCGAATCGGCGCCGTCGCGTTCGATTTCCTCGGAGTCCACGTAGATGATGTTTACATTGGTGCGGGTGTGGATGCCTGCGTGCTTCAGCGCTTCGGTCAGCGACTTGTAGGACTCGGTCAAGTCAACGTATTTGCCGACCATGGCGATGTTGATGCTGTGGTCCGGGTGTTCGATCGCGTCGATGATGCGAGTCCATACCGTCAGGTCCGCCTTGGGCAGATCCAGTTGCAGGTGTTCGGCGATGATGTTGTCGATGCCTTGTCCATGCAGCATGGCCGGCACCTTGTAGATGGAGTCGGAGTCGTAACAGCCGATCACGGCGTTTTCCTCCACATTGCAGAACAGCGCGATCTTGCGCTTTTCATCTTCCGGCAGCTCGCGGTCCATCCGGCACAGCAAAATGTCCGGCTGGATGCCGATCTCGCGCAACTCCTTCACCGAGTGCTGGGTCGGCTTGGTCTTGATCTCGCCGGCGGTGGCGATGTAGGGCACGTAGGAAAGGTGCACGTACAGAGTGTTCTTGCGGCCCAGGTTGGAGCGCATCTGGCGGATGGCTTCCAGGAAGGGCAGCGATTCGATATCACCCACGGTGCCGCCGATCTCGACGATGGCGACATCGGCGTCGGCCGCGCCTTCGTTCATCTTCAGCTTGATCTCGTCGGTGATGTGCGGAATCACCTGCACGGTGCCGCCCAGGTAGTCGCCGCGGCGCTCCTTGGTGATCACGGATTCGTACACCTGGCCGGTGGTGAAGTTGTTGCTTTTCTTCATCTTCGCGTGGATGAAGCGCTCGTAGTGGCCCAGATCGAGGTCGGTTTCCGCGCCGTCTTCGGTGACGAACACCTCGCCGTGCTGGAACGGGCTCATGGTGCCCGGATCAACGTTGATGTAGGGATCGAGCTTCAGCATGGTGACTTTCAGCCCGCGAGACTCGAGGATGGCGGCGATGGACGCAGCGGCAATGCCCTTACCCAGGGAGGACACCACACCGCCGGTTACGAAGATGTACTTGGTCATGAGATTACGGCTCTATGGGAATCCGGGATTCTACCCTGAAATCGTTGCGATTTGAATCGCTTCGAACCATGTTGTTGCAAGCGGCTGCGCCGCCCGCTCGCGTCGGCCGCCGGCTGCGTCGGCCTGTTTGGCAAATAAGTGCTCGCATCTCTGTGGCGAATACGGTACAATTGCCGCCGACTGTTTCATACACGATCGCGCCCATGCTGTTTAAAGGGTGCGTTTTCTGCTTGAGTGTCTGGCTTTGTCTATGATATAAAGCCAGCTTTTACCGGTTTTGGGAGTGTTCAACATGGCGCGTGTTTGCAAAGTCACCGGCAAGCGTCCGATGACCGGGAACAATGTTTCCCACGCCAACAATAAGACTAAACGTCGTTTTCTGCCTAACCTGCAATATCGCAAGTTCTGGGTTGAAAGCGAAAACCGCTGGGTGCGTCTGCGCGTATCCAACGCGGCACTGCGTACCATCGACAAAGTTGGCATCGATGTAGTGCTGGCTGATCTGCGCGCTCGCGGCGAGATCTGATTGCGGTCAACCAGAAAGCTACTGAGGTAATAACACATGCGCGATAAAATCAAGCTTGAGTCCACTGCTGGCACCGGCCACTTCTACACGACTACGAAGAACAAGCGTACGATGCCGGAAAAAATGGAGATCAAAAAATTTGATCCCGTTGCTCGCAAACACGTTCTGTACAAAGAAACCAAGCTGAAATAAGCCGGTTTCCGCGAGAACGCGAAAGCAAAGAGCCCTTCTCTGGTGCACGGAGAAGGGTTTTTTCTTTATGGTTCGGCATTAAAAAACCCCGCCAAGCATGCTTGACGGGGTTTTTGCGTTTAATCGGTACTCAGGCGACCGAAAGTCTTTTTGGCGAAGATCAAGTCTTGCCAGGCTTTGTGTTTGTCAGGCTGATTGCGCAATAGATAAGCGGGGTGATAGCTGACGATCAAGGGGATGTCCTGGTAGCTGTGAAGCTTGCCGCGCAATTGGCCAATGCCTTTTTCCGTTTGCAGCAGAGTTTGGGCGGCAAAACGGCCAAGCGCCAGGATCAATGTGGGCTGGATGTGACGAATTTGCTGGATCAGATAGTTTTGACAGGTGGCAATTTCATCGCCGCTAGGGTTGCGATTGCCGGGCGGGCGGCATTTGAGCACATTGGCGATATACACGTCGCGGTCGCGGTCCAGCCCGGTAGCGCTCAGCATATTGTCCAGCAACTGGCCGGCGCGGCCGACGAAGGGCTGGCCTTGCTTGTCCTCCTGCTCGCCCGGCGCTTCGCCGATCAACAGCCAGCGAGCCTGTTTGTTGCCGCGGCCGAAAACGGTCTGGGTGCGCGTTTGACAGAGGCGGCAGTCGCGGCAGTCGCGTACCGCGCGTTCGAGAGCGTCCCAATCCAGAAGGGGAGGCGCTTGGACTTGAGGCAGGGGAGGCGAGACGGGCGGGGAGATGTCGACGGCGGACGGGGGGGCAAGGGGTACGCCCGGCTGGGCCGGCGTGACGGTGTCCTGGCGCGGTGGCGCCAGAGACTCCTCCGGTTCAATGTCGATTGCCGCCAGCGTTTCTGGTGGGCGGCTCAGCGCCGCAGGATGTTGCTCGAACCAACCGGGGCGGGCTTCCCAGGAGGGGCCCAGTCCTATCACGCTTTGAATTAGCGCGGCGCGGTTCATGGCGTGGTCTCCATCAGGATGGCGTCTTCGCGGCCGTCGGCGCAGGGGTAGTAGTTCTTGCGTCGGCCGTTTTCAACGAAACCTTGGCTTGAGTAGAGGCTGCGGGCAACGGCGTTGCCGGCCCGCACTTCCAGGAATAGGCGCCGTGCACCGCTTGCGGCCAGCGCGGCGCGCAGTTCCCGCAGCAGCTGTTTGCCCAAGCCCTGGCCTTGCCATCGTGGATCTATCACGATGTTGAGCAGTTCGGCTTCGTCCAGCACGCTTTGGGTAACGGCGAAGCCCTGTAGTTGGTCCGAGGCGAACAGGCCATGAAACTGGTGGCCGCAGCGCACGGAGTCCCGGTATTGGGCGGCAGACCAGCTGTGTGCGCAGGCGCGGCTCTCTAGTTCGGCCAGCTGCGTGGCGTCGTCGGGCAGGAAGGTTCGGTAGTCCGTGGTCATTTCTGGCGCGCCTGCTGCTGTTCCTGCGCGGTCAGGGCGACTTTATTGCGCACGTACAGCAGCTCCGCTTCGCGCGGGTGGGTTTGCGGATAGCGGCCGCTGCGCGCCAGCGCGAAGTAGGCGACGGCGTTGGGCAGCAGATCCGCGCGGAGGATGGCGCTGCCGGCATTGTTTTGCAGATCGGGATAGCGTTCGAAGCCGTCGCCTGCGGCAATGTCGGCTCGCTCCGGCCAAGGCACGGCTTTCGGCGCGCCGACGCCGATCGGACACAGCCGTTCCGGCGCGTCCTTGCCTGTGACGCGATAGCTGGCGCTATAGACTTGCTGCATCCTGGCGTCGAGACAAACCAGCACCGTGCCAGCGCCGGCCTGTTGGGCGATGTTGTCCAGCGTAGGGATGCCGATGACCGGAAGGCCGGCGGAGAAGGCCAGTCCCTGGGCCAGGCCGCAGGCGATGCGCAGGCCGGTGAAGGAGCCGGGGCCCTGTCCGAAGGCGATGGCGTCGAGTTGCTCCAGGCGCAGTTCCGCCTGTTCCAGCAGGCGGGCCAATTCCGGCAGCGCGCGTTCGGCATGCTTTTGCTCGACTTTCTCGTGAAAGGAGAAAATACGCGAGCCGTTGTCAATGGCTAGGGATAGAAACGAGGTGGAGCAATCAATGGCAAGCAATTTCATCGGGGAATTCGGTCTCAAGCTTAAGCGCGTACTGCAAGATTGCGAATTATAAGCCGAGTTCTTCCACCCAGGCGAGCGCGGAGACATGCGCCTGGTTGAATTGTTCGCTGCTGAGGTTTAGTTGGGCGCAGAGTTCAGGCACGCCGGCCAGTTGGCCGTCCTCGCAGGCTTTGACCAGCTTGAGGAAGCGGCTCATCGTGCCTTTTTCGTGCAGCAGGGCTTCGGTGATGCTTTCCGGCAGTTGCAGGTGTTCGATGATGTTGGCCATCGGCATGTCGAACAATACGTCCAGCAGGCTGAACATGCCGATGATGAACAGATTGTCGCAGGTGTCGTGGCGCTCGCCGTGAGCTTTGCCCAGCAATTCCATGAAACGGCCGCGTGTGACCGCGGTTTTTTGCAGCGCCGGGGGCGCATGGCCTTCATCGGAGGCGGTGACCAGCAGCAGGGTCAGCCAGCGGTAGAGCTTTTGGTATCCCAGCACGGTGACGGCGTGGGAGAAGGAGCTGATGCTGGTATTCAAGCCGGCGGCGGCGGAGTTGACGTAGCGCAGCAGCTTGTAAGACAAGGCCAGATCGCGTTTGAGAACCTGCTCGACATCGCGGATGTCGGCGTCCAGGCGCAGCAGGTTGAGCAGTTCCAGTGTGTTGCGAAAGGATGGGTGGATGACCTTGGCGGACAGGGTTTCCGGCTTGGCAAAGTAAAAGCCCTGGAAGCCGTCCATGCCCAGCTCCTTGCATAGATGGAACTGAGCGTGGGTTTCCACGCGTTCGGCGATGCGGATCACCGGATAGCTGCGCAAGCGCGACGCCAGCATCTGGAAGCGGTTGGTGTCTTGGTGCTGGATGTCCAGCTTGACGTAGTTGGCCAGCTCCAGAAAGGCCGCTGCAGGCGATTCGAAGCTGAAGTCGTCCAGAGAGATGCCGAAACCCAGCGAGCGAAGATGCCGCGCGCGCGACAGCAGTTCGTTGGAGGGCACGATGCGCGGCGAGATGTCGAGAATGACGCGGCGGGGCGGAAGCAGCTCAAGAAAATCGCTGCTGAGCATGGCTTCGCCGATGTTGATGAAGGCCAGCTTGCTGCCGATCAGCCAGCTGGTGCCCATATTGTTGAGGGTATTGACCAGCACTTGGGTGTCGGCTTGCAGTTCTGTGTGCTTGCCGACGCCGGAGGCCTCGCCGCTGGGACGAAAAAGCAGCTCATAGCCAATGAGCTGCTGGTTGCGGTTGAGAACGGCCTGCCTGCCTATGAAGGCGCTTGTCGAGGTCATTGTCCCGGTATGCCTTTGCTCAGGTGGCGATCAGGTCCGCGGATCGGGTAACGGTGTTGCTAGCCTCGCTGGAGGTGAGCAGATCTTCCATGTCGAGCACCAGTACGACGGAGCCGTCGCCGGACAGGGTGGCGCCGGCCACGCCTTTCGGACGAATGTTCTGCAGCGGCTTGATCACCACGTCGTCGCGGCCGACGAAGGAGTCGATCGCCAGGATGAAGGACTTTTCCGCGGACTGCATCAATACGCCGAAGTAGGGCTTTTGCGTCGGCTCCCAGCCCAGCAGGCCGGCCAGGGTTTTCAGCGGCAGGATTTCGTCGCGCACCACGATGGTGGGTTTGCCCGACACTTCCTGGATCGCGTTCGGGTCGATGGTGATGATTTCGCGCACCATCGCCAGAGGCACGGCGAACGGCTGGTTGCAGGCGCGCACCACCAGCACCGGCAGGATGGCCAGCGTCAGCGGCAGCGAGATGCTGATGCGGGTGCCTTCGCCCGGCACCGAATTGATGTCGATGCGGCCGTTCAGTTTCTGGATGTTGGTGCGCACCACGTCCATGCCCACGCCGCGACCGGATACGCTGGAAATTTGATCCTTGGTGGAGAATCCGGGCAGGAAGATCAGCTGCAGGCACTGTTTCTCATCCAGGGAGTTGGCGCTTTCCTGGTCGATCAGGCCTTTTTCGATCGCCTTGCGGCGCAGCGCGTCGGCGTTCATGCCTTTGCCGTCGTCGGTGATCTCGATCAGGATGTGATCGCCCACCTGCTCGGCGGTCAGCTGCACCAGCGCTTGCGGTTTCTTGCCGGCGGCGATGCGCTCTTCCGGCTGTTCGATGCCGTGGTCGACGGCGTTGCGCACCAAGTGGACCAGAGGATCGTTCAAATCCTCGATCATGGTTTTGTCCAGCTCGGTCTCTTCACCAGACAGCACCAGTTCGACTTCCTTGCCTAACTGACGGGCGAGGTCGCGCGCCAAGCGCGGGTATTTCTGGAACAGGCGGCCAATCGGCTGCATGCGGGTTTTCATCACCGCGTTCTGCAGATCTCCTACCAGCAAGTCCAGTTGGCTGATCGCTTCGTCCAGCGAGCGCAGTGTATTGGTGTCGCGGTTGCCTTGCAGGATTTCGGTACGCAGCGTGGTCAGGCGGTTCTTGGTCAGGCCGATTTCGCCGGACAGATTGAGCACCATATCGAGACGCACGGTATCGATGCGGATGGTGTTTTCCTGGGGGCCGCTGCTGTTGGGCGCATTGGTGGCCGGTTTGCTCGGAGCCGGCTTGGCCGCGGGTTTGGGAGCGGGCGCAGCGGCAACCGGGGCCGGAGGCGCCGCCGCCGCTTGGGGGGCGGGCGCCGCAGCCACCGGGGCGGCGGGCGCGCCGCCAGGGGTGACGGCTTGATAGAGCTGGTTCCAGTCCGGACCTTGACCGTTGCTTGCGGGCTGCGGTGCGGGCGCAGCGACGGGCGCCGGCGTTGCAACCGGAGCAGGAGCCGCCGCCGGGGCCGGCTCGGCTGCCGCGGTATCTTCGGCCAGCGCCTCGCCAGCCAGTGCGGCGTCCAAAGCTGCCAGGATGCGCGGGTCGGCTTCGCTGGGCATCAGCCCCTGGCCCATGGTGCCGAACATGTCGCGCACGATGCCTGTGGCGTCAAGAATCACGTCCATGATGCCGGCGGTGATGTGCAGTTGGCCGTTGCGGAGTTTGTCGAACAGGTTTTCGGTGCGATGGCATAGATTGATCATCGGGCCGACGTTGAGAAAGCCAGCGCCGCCCTTGATGGTGTGGAAGCCTCTGAAAATGTCGTTCAGCAGTGCTTTATCTTCCGGACGTTTTTCCAGTTCGACCAGTTTATTGTCTACATCGGAAAGGAGATCCGTAGACTCCATCAAGAAGTCTTGCAGCAGCTCTTCCATGCCGGCGAATTCGCTCATTTTCCACTCCCGCCACGCCTTGCTCGCGTGCTCTGTTCTGCGTGTTGTTCGTTAGAAGCCCAGGCTTTCCAGCAGGTCGTCGACCTGTTGCTGGCTGCTGACTACATCGGTGCGCCCTTCCGGATTGATCACGGGGCCGTTCAGCAGATTGGTGCCCATGCCCAGTTCTTCTTTTTTCGCCTCGGGCGAGAACTCGATCAGGAAATTGACCAGCTCGCTTTCCAGCAGTTTGACCATGCCCATCATCTTTTTGATGACTTGGCCGGTTAGATCCTGGAAGTCCTGGGCCATGACGATTTCCAGTAACTGGGTGCTGGTGGCCTGAGTCTGGGCCGGCACTTCATTTAAGTAGCTGCGCGTGTCGGTCGCAAGTTGCTGGAACTCTTCCACGGTCAACAGGTTGGCGTACAGCCGTTCCCAGCGCGAGGACAATTCCAGCGCCTTGCTTTCCAACTGGTCCTGATACGGTTTGGCCAGATCAGTGGCGTTGAGTACGCGTTCGGCCGAATTTTCCGTCAAGGTGGCGATGTAAGTCAGCCTGTCCTTGGCGTCCGGAATCGCGTCCGCCATTTTTTCCAGAGATTTGTCGTAGCCTAGATCGCGTAGCGCATCATGCATTTTGCGGGTTAACTGACCAATTTGTTCATACATCGAGGTAGGACTGCCGGCAGTCCCGGCTGGCTGCGGAGCGGCTGCCGCGGCTTCGGGCGCGGCGGTTTCTGACACCGGAGGGGCTTCGCTCTGCTGCATCGAGATGCTGTCGAACAGAGCCTCAAGCTCCGGGTTGTCCCCGCTTTCCATGATGTGATTGGACACGGTAAATCCTCCTCAATACTGACGCAGACCGTTTTTTTTCGGCACTCAGGCTGGTTTATTCATGTTCTGGAAGATCTTGCTCATTTTCTCTTCCATGGTGGCGGCAGTGAAAGGCTTCACGATGTAACCGCTGGCTCCGGCCATGGCCGCTTCGATGATGTTCTCGCGTTTGGCTTCCGCGGTGATCATCATGAAGGGCAGGTGTTTGAGCTGGGCGTCGGCGCGGACTGCCTTGAGCAGCTCAATGCCGGTCATATTGGGCATGTTCCAGTCGGAAACGATGAAGTCGAAATGCTGAGTCTTCAACTTGTGCAGCGCAACCATGCCGTCTTCGGCTTCATCGACATTGGTGAACCCTAGCTCTTTCAAAAGGTTGCGCACGATTCTCCGCATGGTGGAGAAGTCGTCTACGACTAGGAAGCGAATATTCTTGTCTGCCATTGAGGTGTGTCCTGATTTATCTGAAATTCATCGAGCCGCATATTGTAGCGACTACCTCTGCAGGAATGGAATCAAAGTTTCGGCCAGCACGCCGGGGTCGAACTTGGCGACATAAGCGTCCACGCCCACGCTGGAGCCCATCGCGCGGTTGGCGTTGGAGGACAGCGAGGAGTGCATCACGACCGGGATGCCGCGGAAGCGCTGATCGGATTTGATCAGCTTGGTCAGCACATAGCCGTCCATTTCCGGCATTTCGGCGTCTACGAGGATGATCTTCAGGTGGTCGTGCAGGCACTCGTCCTCGCCGAAGTTGCGGTTGGCCAGCGTTTGCAACCGGTCCCATGCCTCGCGGCCGTTGGTGGCCTGCTGGAATTTGATGCCCATTTTTTCCAGCACGCCGGTGATTTCCTTGCGGGCTACGACCGAGTCGTCGACGAAGAAGATGTACTGGTCGTTTTCCAACTGGGCGGTGGGCACGTCGGGCAGGCGCGGCTCGCCGACCACGCTGGCCAGGATCTGCTCCACGTCCAGGATGGACACCAGTTTGCCGTTTTCCAGTTCGGTAATCGCGGTGATCAGGTTCTGGTTAGTGCCGCTGGCCGCCATCATGTTTTCCGGCGCGCGCACCTTGTCCCAGTCCACGCGGATGATGCGGTCCACTGAGTCGACCAGGAAGGCCTGGGTGCTCTTGTTGAACTCGGTGACGATCATGGTTTCGTAGCTGCGGGTTTGATCAGCGCCGATGAACTTACCAAGCGAGATGACCGGGATGATATTGCCGCGCAGCGACAGCACGCCTTCCACGCCAAAGGGCATGTTCGGCGTTTTGGTGATGGCGGGGGTCTGCGACACCTCGCGCACTTTGAAAACGTTGATGCCGAAAGTTTCCCGCGTTCCAAGCGAAAACAGCAGAATCTCCATTTTGTTGGAACCCGCCAGTTTGGTCCTGGCGTCAACGGTTGCAAGCAAGGAGGCGTCTGTGGCTGCCATATCTGTCCCTCTCCCTTAATGCTTTTGCTTACTTGATCTTAGTCTTTGGGTTCCAGATTCAGCATCTGGCGCAGTTTCATCGACAGCTTCTGCGGTTCGAATTTGGCGACGTAGGAATCAACGCCGACGGATTCGCCCAGTTTCTGATTCGAGGAACCGGAAAGGGAGGAGTGCATCAACACCGGAATGCCGTTGAAACGTGGATCGCTCTTGATCATCTTGGTCAGCATATAGCCGTCCATTTCCGGCATTTCCACGTCGGTCAGCACCAAGTGCAGCGAATCCGACAGCTTCTTGCCGGCCAGATCGGCCTGATTGGCCATTTTCTGCAATTCTTCCCATCCGCGCATGCCGTTGATGGCGGAGGTGTACTGGATGTTCATCACTTCCAGCGTGCGTTCGATCTGTTTGCGCGCTACGGCGGAGTCGTCGGCGAAGAAGATCCGGCGCGGTTCCTTGACCGGCTCGATGCCGAGGAAGGTATGGCCGTCGTCGACGATGGTGGTTTCCGCCAGCACTTTTTCCACGTCCATCATCATCACCAGCGTGCCGTTGTCCAGCTCGGTGACGGCGGTCACCAAGCCGGCCATGCGGTTGGTGATCATTTCCGGCGGCACGCGCATTGCGGACCAGTCCAGACGCAAGATGGTGTCCACCGCTTCCACCAGGAAGCCCTGGGTGTGGGCGTTGTACTCGGTGACGATCATGATTTCCGGCTTGTTGCTGGTCACGACGCCGGTGTATTTGGCCAAGTCGATGACCGGCACCAGCGCGCCGCGCAGGCTGACCATGCCTTCCACGGAGGAGGGCATTTCAGGCGCGGAGGTGATTTCCGGCGTGCGCATGACCTCGCGCACTTTGAATACGTTGATCCCGAAGATTTCCTTGCGCCCCGTGCGCTGATCCTGGCCCAACGAGAACAGCAGGATTTCCAGCTTGTTGGTGCCGGCCAGTTTCGTCCTGGCGTCGATTTTTTTGAGAAGCTCTGACACAGAAACCTCCGCTGCATTCTTTTGAAGTGGCGTACTACTACCCGTTATACGCCAGATATCGGTTTTGCCCGGTTTTTTTTGCTGAGCCTCATGCCAGATAACAGCTTGGCTCAGCGATACCCATTCATTATCATACTGTTTAAGTGGTTTTTACAAATAACTCGCAAGCGATTCGGCATATGGTTTCAAGCCTCAAAGATCAGCAGCAACTGGAAGCCGCGTTCGAGCAATTCAATGCGGTATCCGGCCAACTTATTGATGCATATAGACAACTTGAGAGCCAAGTGACAGTTCTCAATGCGCAACTGGACGAAGCCAACAATCAGCTGCGCAAACAGCGCGATGAGAATGCGATGCTGGCCGAGCGCTTGGGCTTGCTGCTGGAGGCGCTGCCCGCGGGCGTGGTGCAAGTCTCGGCCGAAGGCGTGGTCACGGCGGTGAATCCTGCGGCCAGCCGGATGCTAAACGGTTGTTCTGTAGGCGCTTTATGGCGGGACATGCTGACGGGGCTGGCGCGTTCGGAACTGGACGATACCTATTGCCATCGGCATGGGGCGGCGGGTTTGGTGTTGACGATGCAATGCCAGGACCTGCCATCTGTCGGAGGGCAGATTGTGCTTATTCACGATGTATCTCGTTTGCATCAATTGACCGGAGAATTGGCCCGTCAGCAGAAGTTGGCGTCCATGGGAGGCATGGCGGCGGCATTGGCGCATCAGCTGCGCACGCCGTTGGCCACGGCGATGTTGTACACGGCGAATCTGAAGCAGGATATCCCGCGCGCGGAGGACCGCGCCCGTTTCGTCGACAAGAGCTTGGCGCGGATGCGAGCGTTGGAGAGTCTGATCCAGAACATGCTGAGTTTTGTCCGCGGTCAGGTGACAACGCTGGAGCCTTTGGATCTGGAGGGGTTGCTGGAGGATTTGCGCGCGGTCATGCAACCACAATGTCATGAAAAAGGCGTGCTTTTTGATTGCAATGTGGTGGTGTCATCTGCCATAAAGGTCTTGGTGGACCGCAAAGCCTTGCAGGGAGCCTTGGTGAATCTGTTGGAGAATGCCTGGCACTTCTCCGCAAGCGGCGATGTGGTGCGCTTATCGGTGGAGGAGGGGGAGACCGCTTTGCTGTTTCGGGTGGAGGACTCGGGGCCCGGGTTCAATCCGGAGGAGTTGGAGAAGATGTTCGAACCGTTCTTCACAACCCGCCCCGGCGGTACCGGCTTGGGCTTGGCCATTGTCAAGAAAGTGGTGGACGAGCTGGGCGGGCAAGTGCGTTGTTTCAACAAGGGGGAGGGCGGGGCCTGTTTCGAGCTCAGCCTTCCGATGATGCAATCGTGATGGATGTGCCGTTTATTCAGAAGAAAGCCGAGGACGCCGCATGAGACCCATTGTCAAAGTAGAGGGCAGAGTTGGGAAGATGATCCTGATCGGACAGTTCGATTTCAACTTGCACCGGGAATTCCGTCAGGCCAGCCAGGAACTGCTGGACAATCCGGAAGTACAGGAGATTGAGATTGATTTCGATCAGGTGCCGTTTCTGGATAGTTCCGCGCTGGGAATGTTGCTGTTGCTGAAGGAGCGCGCGGCTGGACAGAAGAAGAGCATGACCTTGATCAATTGTCGCGAGGCGGTGATGCAGGTGTTTGAAATCGCCTGCTTCAACAAGATGTTCACCATTAAGTAAGTTCAAGCATTGGAGCGTCTGTGCGCATCCGGGCCTGGTTGTCCGCTGATGCCGAGGCACGGGTTCGTGGCGATCCTTGGTTGTCGGCGCTGGATTGGTGGTTTTGCGGTGGCGCCGACTTTGCGGTGGGCGGCAAGCAGGATCTTTGGCTGACGAATCTGGCGGACGCTCCCGCGGAGCTGTTCGAGCAGTGGGAGGGCGACAAGCCCTTGTGGGTGTTTTCCTCAGGGCGTCCTGCGCCCTGGCTGGCCACGCCCAATATTCACTTTCTGCGCGGGGACTTCGACGCGGACTTGCTGCGCAACCGGCTGCTGGCCTGGCATTGGCAGCAACATGCGCTTTGCCCGTGTCTATTCGGCGCGGCGGCGTTCGACATTATCAACGGCGCCATGTCTCTATATCGTCCGTCGAAACAGGCGACGGTCCGTATGTTTCCCTTGGAGGTGTCCGTCAAGCCGGTAGAGGCGGTGGGCGGCGACGTGGTGCTGCGCGCGGATTTGCCGGAACGGACCTTGCTGATCCTGGGGGACGCGTCCGGTCATGGGCAGGGATCGGCGTTGGACGCCGCGCTGCTGGCATTGGGGGCGTCGCGGGTGCTGTTGGGGCAGCCTTTATCCTTGCCGGCTCTGAGCGAACTCAATGCTTTCATGTATCGCCATGTGGCCGATGGGCGCTACGTTGGCAGTGCTTTGCTGGAGATTGACTGGGACGCTTGCGAGGTGCGACTGGTCAATGCCGGCATGCCGGATATCTTACTGTTTCTGTCCACCAGGCTTGAGCGGCGTTTTTCCTCCATGTGTAGCCCGCTGGGGTTGCGAGCCGACGTCGAGCTGCGGCAGCCGCTGGCGCTGCCCTGGGCGGAGGGCCAGCATTTCCTGGCGCACAGCGATGGCATGGAGGAGTCGGATCTGCCGTACCTATTGTCGCGTCTGCTGCGCTTGTCCAGTGTTTCCTCGGCCGATGCGTACGGCTATGGCCCCTTGCCGTCAATTCCGCTAGGCTTCAGCAGCCCATACAATGACGACATGTCGTCGCTGGCTTTCGCCGTGCCGTCGGCGGCGTCTCCGCGACCGGTTTAACGACGTTTCTTGGTCGCATGCGTAGGCGCAGCGCGGATTCAGGCTTGAATCGGCGGGCTTTTTAGTTGATCAATCATTAATGTCTGCGCGAATTTCCGCGCTTGGGCGAATCGGTCGTCTCGCCGTTGGGGAACGAGACGACGAGCGAGCAAGGTAAAGAATGGAAACCGGATCCGACGCGGCCTGTGTCGAGCTGACGATGAGCGAAGAGCCGAGTCAGGCGAGCGGGCGCAGGAAGGTTTTCTGAAACGGGGATGTTATGCACAAAAAAATACTGACGGTTGATGATTCCGCTTCGATTCGACAGATGGTGTCGTTCACCTTGAAAAGCGCCGGTTACGAGGTAGTGGAGGCCGGTGACGGCAACACGGGCCTGGCCAAGGCGCAGGGAGGCCAGTTCAATCTGGTGCTGACCGACCAAAACATGCCGGGCATGGACGGCCTGACCCTGATCCGCTCCTTGCGCAAACTGCCGGAGTATACGACGACGCCCATCCTGATGCTGACCACGGAGTCCAGCGATCAAATGAAGGCGCTTGGCCGCGCGGCTGGGGCCACGGGTTGGTTGGTCAAGCCTTTTGATCCGCAGAAGCTGTTGGATGTGGTCAAGCGCGTGATCGGCTGATTTCGGGCACGACGAGGAGCGAGTTTTTGGCAATCGACATGTCGCAGTTTCATCAGGTGTTTTTTGATGAAGCGGATGAGCATTTGTCCAGCATGGAGAGCCTGCTGCTGGGCATGGATAAATCCTGTCCGGAGCAAGAGGATTTGCATGCGGTATTCCGCGCTGCGCATTCGATCAAGGGCGGCGCGGCCACGTTCGGTTTCGCCGATATGGCGGACTTGACGCATGTGCTGGAGGGCTTGCTGGACGAGGTGAGGCGCGGCGCGCGCGTCTTGAGTTCGGATCTGGTGGACTTGGTGCTGAGAGCCAAAGATGTGTTGTACGGGATGCTGGCGGCGCACAAGGGCAAAGGCGACGTCGATGCAGCGCAAGCCAATGAGCTAAAGGCGCAGTTGGAGGCGCTGGCGGCCGCGCCAATGGAGACCGCGGCGCGGCGGGCGCCGGAGGAAACGCGACACTGGACGCTGTACTTGGAAATCGACGTGGTGGACGGCGTCGACATCGACGCCTTGCTGGAGTCACTGGCTGAGCACGGCGACTTGAGTGTGGTGCAGCACGGCGAGGAGCTTGACAAGCTGCCCTGGGTTGCCGTGTTCACCTCGCCGTTGGACGCCGCGGAGGTGGCGGAGTCGCTGGCGTTTGCCGTGCCGCAGGAGCATTTCCGCATCAATGTCGATCATGGCGTGGAGGAGGAGGGCAGTTTCGGCTTGTTCCTTGAGGCGGCTCCAGTGCCGGACGCCTCGGTCTGGCTGGAAGGAGACGGATTCGGTCTGTTCGAGCCGCCGCTTGCCGAGGCGGCGAAGCGGGACGAAGTTCCGCTGGCGTCGGAGTTCGACGCGGCCAAGCCGGCGGCGCGCGGCGGGGCGACGAGCGAGAGTTCGATCCGGGTCAACATCGACAAGGTGGATTTGCTGCTCAACCTCGTGGGCGAGCTGGTGATCACCCAGTCCATGCTGACGCAGTCCGGAGCGGGCCTGGATCCGGTGGCGCATGAGCGCCTGCTTAGCGGTATCGGCGCTTTGCAACGCAACGCGAGGGAGTTGCAGGAGGCGGTGATGTCGATCCGGATGACGCCCATCGCCTTTGTGTTCAACCGCTTTCCGCGCGTGGTGAGGGACCTGGCCGGCCGATTGGGTAAAAAGGTGGAGCTCACGATGATGGGCGAAAGCACCGAGCTGGATAAAGGCTTCATCGAGAAACTGTCCGACCCGCTGACCCATCTGGTGCGCAACAGCCTGGATCATGGCATCGAATCCCCGGAAGCTCGGCAGGCGGGCGGCAAGGATCCGGTCGGGCGCCTTACGCTGCGGGCTTTCCACCAGGGCAGTAATATCGTCATCGAAGTCAGCGATGATGGCGCCGGGCTGAACCGGGAGCGGATATTGGCCAAGGCGCGACAAAGCGGTTTGGCTGCGCCGGATTCGCTAAGCGACGTTGAAGTGTGGAACCTGATTTTCGAGGCCGGCTTTTCCACCGCCGCGGAGGTGACCGAGGTGTCCGGCCGCGGCGTGGGCATGGATGTGGTCAAGCGCAATATCCAGAGCATGGGCGGCCGCGTGGAAATTGACTCCATGGCCGACATCGGCACCACCATCAGCATTCATTTGCCGCTGACCCTGGCGATCATGGACGGCATGTCGGTGCGCATCGGCGCGGAAACCTATGTGATGCCCTTGGGAGCGGTGTTGGAGTCGCTGCAGCCGGCGCCGAATGAAATCAAAACGGTGGCCGCGCGAGGACAGGTGGTGGGAATTCGCGGCGAATACCTGCCGATTGTGCCGTTGGGACGATTTTTTTCCATTCCGGAAGCGAAACATACGCCGAGCGAGGCGATTCTGGTGATTGTGGAAGCCGGCAACAGCAGGCTGGCGCTATTAGTGGACGATTTGATCGGCCAGCAGCAGTTCGTGGTGAAAAACCTTGAAACGAACTACCGCAAGGTGGAGGGTATTTCCGGCGCCACAATTCTGGGCGACGGCCAGGTGGCCATGATCCTGGACATTGCCGCAATTGCGAGGCACAACCAGCGGATGGTGCTGGACACATGAAACAAGAAGGAAAAAAAATGGTGGCGGAATGGAACGACCCGGGGTTGGCGCAGAGGCGCTCGGGCAATGAGCTGCTGGTGTTCACGCTGGGGGCGGAAGAGTACGGCATTGATATTCTGAAGGTGCAGGAAATCCGCGGCTACGACGCGGTGACCCGCATCGCCAACGCGCCGGACTTCATCAAGGGCGTGGTCAATCTGCGCGGCCATATCGTGCCTATCGTGGATTTGCGTCTGAAGTTCGGCATTGGAGAGCCGGTGTACAACGAGTTCACCGTAGTAATCGTGCTGAATGTGTGCGGGCGTGTCATCGGCGCGGTGGTGGACGGGGTGTCGGATGTGATTCAACTGGAGCGGGAAGCGCTGCGAGCCGCGCCGGAGTTTGGCGCGGCGGTGGACACCGCCTATATCGAAGGACTGGGCACGCTGGATGAGCGCATGATCATCGTGGTCGATATCGAGCGTTTGATGGGCAGCGAGGAAATGGCGTTGACTGACGCCGCGGGCCGCGTATAAGCGCGGCCGCAAGCCTGTTTTGAGGGGGCGAAGCATGAATAATATGAAAGTGATCCATCGGCTGGTGTTGGGCTTTGGCCTCTTGATTCTGCTGTTGGCGGTGGCGATGACGTTGGCGGTCAGACAGCTGCAGGGACTGGCCGGCGATCTGGTCAATATCTCCGGCGTGCATATTCCGCAGGTCAGCGCCGCGCACAAGATTGCAGCCAATGTCGACCTGGCGTCGCGGGACGTGCGCAATCTGCTGTTGACCAAGGATGCCCAACTGATCAAGGAACTCAACCAGCAGATTGACGACAGTCTGGTCAATCTGACGCAGCGCATGGCTGCCTTGGAACCGAATGTCGGCAGCGCCGGGCGGCCGCTGTTTGAAGCGATGCGTTCCGATGAAGCCAGTTTCCGGTCCGAACTGAATGTGTTCCGACGCATGCAGGCGCAGGGGCGGGATGTGCAGGCACGCGATTACTTGTTCGTCACCTTGCGCGACACCCAGCTCAAATACATGACCTCGATCGACCGCTACATCGCGTTTGAGGAGGGACTGATGCGCAAGGCGGGGCAGGACGCCAGCGACAATTCCCAACAGGCTTACAAGTTGCTGTTCGGCTTCACTTTGTTGGCGTTGGCGATCGGCATCGGCTTTGGGGTCTTCATTATCCGCTCGCTGATGCGACAGTTGGGCGGCGAGCCTGCGGAGCTGGTCAAGGTGATGCGGGAGTTGACCGAGGGCCAGGTGCGCTCCGAGATCAAGGTCAGGGCGGGCGATAAGCATAGCCTGTTCGCGTCGATGAGTTTGCTGGCCGAGAAGGCAGTTGAAAACATCAGAGTACGCAACGCTCTGGACAATGCCTCCACCAATGTGATGATTGCCGACAACGATCGCAACATCATCTACACCAATCACAGCGTGTTGGAGATGATGCGCCGCGCCGAGGCCGATATGCGCAAAGCCTTGCCCAATTTCGACGCGCGCGCCTTGCTGGGCACCAATATGGATGTGTTCCACAGCAATCCGGCGCATCAGCGCGACCTGCTGGCCAACCTGCGTTCCACTTATCGCGCGCAGATCAATATTGGCGAGCGTATTTTCGGCTTGGTGGCCAATCCGGTGTTCGGCACCGACGGTTTGCGGCTGGGCACGGTGGTGGAGTGGAAGGATCGCACCGGGGAGGTGGAGATCGAGAAAGAGGTGGCCAGCATCATCTCCGCGGCCGCGGCAGGCGATTTCGACCGGCGCATCAATCTGGAAGGTAAGGACGGCTTTTTCCGACAGTTGGGCGAAAGTGTCAATCAACTGCTGGCAGTGACCAGCCAGGGCCTGGGCGATATCGCCACCGTGCTGGCGGCTTTGGCCAAGGGCGATCTCACCCATGCGATCAAGGGCGACTACCAGGGCCTGTTCAGCCAGTTGCAGAATGATACCAACACCACGGTGGAGCGCTTGAAGGAAATCGTCTCCAACATCAAGGAGTCCACCGACGCGATCAACACCGCCGCGCGCGAGATCGCCTCCGGCAACGCTAATCTGTCCAGCCGCACCGAGCAACAAGCGGCCAGCCTGGAGGAAACCGCTTCCAGCATGGAGGAAATCACCAGTACAGTGCGGCAGAACGCGGAGAACGCCAAAAAGGCGAACACGCTGGCCACCGGCGCTTCCGACATTGCCGCGCGCGGCGGCAAAGTGGTGGGGGACGTGGTGGCCACCATGAACGAGATCAACGACAGCGCGCGCAAGATCGTCGACATCATCAGCGTGATCGACGGCATTGCCTTCCAGACCAATATCCTGGCGCTCAACGCCGCGGTGGAGGCTGCGCGGGCCGGCGAGCAGGGAAGGGGCTTCGCGGTGGTGGCCAGCGAGGTGCGCAACCTGGCGCAGCGCTCCGCCGCCGCCGCCAAGGAAATCAAGGGCTTGATAGGCAACTCGGTGGCCAAGGTCGAGTCCGGCTCCAAGCTGGTGGACGAGGCGGGCAGCACCATGGACGAGATTGTGATTTCCATCCGCCGCGTCGCCGACATCATGAGCGATATCTCCGCCGCGTCGATTGAGCAGAGCTCGGGCATAGAGCAGGTCAATCTGGCGGTGACGCAGATGGACGAAAACACTCAGAAGAACGCCGCGCTGGTGGAGCAGGCAGCGGCTGCCGCGGAGTCGCTGGAAGAGCAAGCGCGCTATTTGGACGACGCGGTCCAGGTATTCAAGCTGGGGGAGCAGGGACAGCGTTTGCGGCCAATGGCGGCGCATGTTGGGCAGACGGCGGAGCATGTCGTCGCTCATGTCGCCGGAGCCAAGACTGTGCCGCTCAAACACGCCGGCAAGATCGTGGTGCCGGAACGCCTGCGCCCGCAAGTGGACCTGACGGACGGCGAGTGGGAGGAGTTTTGACGCTGGCTAGGCTGAGCGCGGAGCCGCGAGGGCCGAGTTGATGGGCCTGGAACTGGACATCAAGTTCACGCCAGAAGATTTTCGCCGCATCCGCGGCATGGTGTACCGGCGAGTCGGCATCGCTCTTAACGACAGCAAGACCCATATGGCGTACGCGCGGCTGGCCAAGCGAGTGCGGAGTTTGGGTTTGAAAAGCTTCGCCGAGTACTTGGACCGATTGGACCAGGACGCCTTGTCGGAGGAGTGGCAGAACTTCGTCAATGCGCTGACCACTAATCTGACTTCGTTTTTTCGGGAGCCGCATCATTTCAGCATGCTGCGCGCGCACGCCGAGCGCTGGCGGAAGCGCGGCCGGCCGTACCGGGTCTGGAGCTCGGCGTCTTCGACGGGCGAGGAGCCTTACTCCATCGCCATGACCATGGCTGAACTGGCTGAGTCTTTACGGCCTTTCCCCTGCGAATTGCTGGCGTCCGATATTGACACCCATGTATTGCAGCAGGCGATGCACGGCGTCTATCTGCGCGAGCGCGTCAGCCAGTTGCCGGAGCCGCAGTTGCGCCGTTTTTTCGACAAGGGCGTAGGTGCCAACGACGGCAAGGTGCGCCTGAAGAAACGTTTGCGCGAGGCGGTGACTTTTTTCCAGATGAATCTGGTGGCGGAAGAGTGGCCGCCGCTGGGAGAGTTCGACGTCATTTTTTGCCGCAATGTGTTGATCTATTTTGATAAGCCGACACAGGCGGCCATACTCAATCATATGGCGCGGCATCTGGCCCCGGACGGTTTGCTGTTGCTGGGGCATTCGGAAAATATCCTGCACCTGAGCGACGCCTTCCTGCCTTGCGGCAAAACCAGCTACCGGCTGGCCTAGCCGGCGTGTCCGCCCTTTTATCGATTCGGGAGCGTGGATGGGGTTCGACAAGAAAATTCGCGTGGTGGTGGTGGACGACTCCGCCTTGATCCGCAATCTGCTGACCTCCATCATCAACGAGGCGCAGGACATGGAGGTGGTGGCCACTGCCTCCGACCCGTTGATCGCCCGCGAGCGCATTCGAGAACTGGATCCCGACGTAATCACGCTGGATGTCGAAATGCCGCGCATGGACGGTTTGGAATTTCTGCGGCGCTTGATGCGCTTGCGGCCGACGCCGGTACTAATGATCTCCTCGCTGACGCAGCAAGGTTCGGAGGCGACGCTGACGGCGTTGGAATTGGGCGCCATCGACTTTATGTCCAAGCCGGCGCACGATATCGCCAGGCGGATGAACGATTACGCCGATGAGATACGAGACAAAATCCGGGCGGTGGCGGCCGCCAAGGTGCGTGCGCCGCACCGCTTTCATCGCAGGGTCGAGGCCTGTGGGCCGCAGGCACCTCTCTTGGGCGCCAGCATCCAGCAAGCGATGATTTTCGTGGGAGCCTCCACCGGCGGCACGGAAGCGATCCGAACCCTGTTGAGCGGCTTGCCGGCCGATGGTCCGCCGATTCTGATTGCTCAGCACATGCCCGAGTATTTCACCGCCAGCTTCGCCGCAAGGCTGAACAGTTACTGCCCGATGCGGGTAAAGGAGGCGGAGGCCGGCGAGCAGATCAAAACCGGCGTCGCCTATATCGCGCCAGGTAATTGGCATATGCGGGCGCAGGCCGCCGCGGGCGGTTTCCGCATTGAATTGGATCAGAGCGAGAAGGTGAACCGGCACCGGCCGTCGGTGGATGTGCTGTTCGACTCCGCCGCGCGCGGCCTGGGCAAGCGCGCCATCGGCGTGATCCTGACAGGAATGGGGAGAGACGGAGCGGACGGCCTGCGCAAGATGCGCGACGCCGGCGCGGTCACCTTCGGCCAGAACGAGGCCAGTTGCGTGGTGTACGGCATGCCGCGCGAGGCGATGAAGGCCGGCGGCGTGCAACAGGAGTGGCCGCTGGAAGCGCTGGCCTCCAAAATCATGGCCTGCCTGTACGGCAGGTCGGAAAAGGCGATGTTATGAAGAACGGCGCAGTGCATTTCAGCAGCCATTCCTATTTCGACAAGCATTTTCAAAGCCAGGCGGTGAAAGTATTTCCCGGCGGCTTCTACGTTACCAGCCAGCCGCAGTTGTTGGTGACGCTGCTGGGCTCGTGCGTGGCCGTGTGCATGTTGGACCGGGCGGCCAATGTAGCTGGCATGAACCATTTTCTGCTTCCCGAGGGCAGCATCGAGGTGGGAGAAGGCGCGTCCGCCGCGCGCTTCGGCGTTCACGCGATGGAGTTGATGATCACCGAGATGCAGAAGCTGGGCGCGATGCGACACCGGATGGAGGCCAAGGTGTTCGGCGGAGGCAACGTGCTGGAAGGCATGTCGGTGATGAACGTGGGCGAGCGCAACCGCCGCTTCATCCACGCTTATCTGGATGCGGAAAGGATTCCCATCCTGGCCGAAGACCTGCTGGGCGACTGTGCCCGCAAAGTGTACTTCTTCACTGACAGCGGCAAGGTGTTGGTCAAGAAGCTCAAGCGCAGCCGCAGCTTGATCAGCGAGGAAAACCGCTATCGTCAGCAGGTGTTGAAGCCGGAGGTGGCCGGCAAGTCCGGGGATATAGAACTGTTCATTTGAACCGGTTCTTAGAACCTGTTTACGATCTGCTGCGCGTCGGCGATACGGCGTTGAAAACCGTTTCGAAATGCTCATGTACCCTATGTACACTCCGCTTTCTCAGCGGTTTTCGCCTTGTCTCGCCTTAGCTAGCGAGATCGTAAACACGTTCTTAGCGCTCCAGGTGTTGCAGCTTGCCTTCGACCGCCGCCCAGTCCTCGTGGTCCGGCAGCGGATCCTTCTTCTCGGTGATCGTGGGCCAGAGCTTGGAAAGCTCGGCGTTGAGCGCGACGAAGCCTTCTTGTCCGGACGGCACGTCGTCTTCCGCGTAGATCGCGTTCACTGGGCATTCCGCCACGCACAGCGTGCAGTCTATGCATTCCTCCGGGTCGATCGCCAGGAAGTTGGGGCCTTCGTGAAAGCAGTCCACCGGGCAGACATCGACGCAATCGGTGTATTTGCATTTGATGCAGGCATCGGTTACAACGTAGGCCATGTTCGGCTCCTTGGTCGTCGAAAGCCGGCGGCGCCGTTTGGCGCGGCCGCGGGGCGATGATTTGAGCGTATCAGTCAACATTATTAGCCAGAAATTCCCTTCACAACGCATTGCCGCCGTAAATTTCCTATCCGTCATGAACGCTTCTCCCTATCGCGGGCGGTTTGCCCCCAGCCCCACCGGTTTGTTGCACGCCGGCTCCCTGTGCACCGCCATCGGCAGTTATCTGGAGGCGCGCGCGCGCGGAGGCGAGTGGTTGCTGCGGATGGAGGACCTGGATCCGCCGCGCGAGGTGGCCGGCGCCGCCGACGCCATCCTGCGCACCTTGGAAGCCTATGGCTTCGAGTGGGACGGCGAAGTGGTTTACCAAAGCCGCCGCCATGAGTTGTACCGGCATGCGTTGGAGCAATTGATCGCTTCCGGCCACGCCTATCCGTGCAATTGCACGCGCAAGAAGATCGCCGAGACCGCGCGGCGCGGCCTGGACGGTTACGTTTATCCCGGCCATTGCCGACTGAGGCGTCCGGAAGAGGGGGGGCGAGCCTGGCGCCTGCGGGTGGAACCCGGCGAGACCGTGGTGGATGATCGCCTGCAGGGGTCGTACCGGCAGAACCTGGCGGCCGATATCGGCGATTTCGTCTTGCTGCGCGCTGACGGCTATTGGGCTTATCAATTGGCGGTGGTGGTGGACGACGCGGAGCAAGGGGTGAACGATGTGGTTCGCGGTGCCGATCTGCTGGTGTCCACGCCGCGCCAGGTGGCGGTGCAGCAGGCGCTGGGCGTGGCGACGCCGGGTTATTGTCATCTGCCGGTGCTGGTCAACGCTGCGGGGGAGAAACTGTCCAAGCAGACGCTGGCGCCGGCGGTGGCGGCGGAGGACGCCGCCGCGACCTTGCGCCTGGCCTTAAGCCACCTGGGGCATGTTCCGCCGGAGGAGTGCGGCGGCCTAGCTGAGTTGTGGCAGTGGGCGCGCGCCCACTGGTCGCTGGCGAACGTGTCGGTCGGACCGGTGCTTGCCGGCTGAATTGCGCCGTTTTATGCCAAAATTATGCGTTTGACGTCTTTTTTTCCATCCCGGCTGGCCTATATTGGCATCTGCGCACGCGCTTGTTGCGCATCATCGGCCGCGGCAAGCGGGTCGCCATCGCCTTCTCCTTGATATACGGAAAATGCGACATGTTTTTATGTCGAATTTGTGTTCTAATGCCGCCTTTTTTTCATGCGCGCGCGTTGGCGCAAAGTCCCGCTTCAGTTGACTCCGGTCAAGCGGCTTAAAGAAAGCATGCCCAGCTTGCGGGCGCGGCCCTCTATCATGGGCGCTTTTTCAGCTGTATCAGTCTGAATGCGAACGGAACTGGCAAAACCCGTTCCGCCGGCGCCATCGCATGATCGTAGAAACACGCGCGCGCGGCGCGCCCGTCAATCGGCAGGCCCGATGGAGACCAAGCCTTGAGCAATACCAATTTAGACAGCAAGTCCAAGACCCGGGCGCTGGGCGTGTGGATGTGCACCGCCCTGGTGGTGGGCAATATGATCGGTTCCGGCGTGTTCCTGTTGCCGGCGTCGCTCGCGCCGTTCGGCGGCGTGTCGATGATAGGCTGGCTGCTCACCGCCGCCGGCGCGATCTGCCTGGCTTTGGTGTTCGCGCGGCTGGCGGCCATCTTGCCCAAGGAAGGCGGGCCGTACGCCTACATTCATGAAGCCTTCGGCGGTTTTGCCGGCTTCTGGATAGCCTGGGGTTACTGGATTGCGCTGTGGGCCGGCAACGCGGCGCTGGCGGTGGCCGCCACCAGCTATATGCAGGTGTTCTTTCCGGTGTTGGGGCACGATAATCTGCTGGCCGGCGTGTTCGCCATCAGCCTGATCTGGATCGTCACCTGGATCAACAGCCGCGGCGCGCGCAGTTCCGGCTTGGTGGCGGTGACGACCACCTTGCTGAAGCTGTTGCCCTTGGCCGCTGTCACCTTCATCGGGTTTTTCCATATGCAGCCGGACAACATCGTTTTCAACCCCCACGACAAGCCCCTGCTCAGTTCGGTGTCCGCCACCATGGCGCTGACCCTGTGGGCTTTTCTGGGGTTGGAGTCGGCGTCGGTGCCGGCTGGCGACGTGATAGCGCCGGAAAAAACCATTCCGCGCGCCACGGTGCTGGGCACCCTGATCGCCACGGTGCTCTACATCTTGTCCACGGTGGTCTTGATGGGCTTGATGCCGCCGGCGATGCTGGCCGCCTCGCAGGCGCCGTTCGCCGACGCAGCCAAGCTGATGTGGGGCGATTGGGGCTATTATCTGGTGGGGTTCGGCGCCATTGTTTCCTGCTTCGGCGCGCTTAACGGCTGGAGCTTGATGCAAGCGCACGTGCCGGCAGCCGCCGCGCATGACGGCCTGTTTCCCCGTCGCTTCGCTCAGATGAACCGCCAAGGCGTGCCTATTTTCGGCCTGGTGCTGTCCAGCGGCTTGGTGACGGTGCTGATGGCGATGAAATACGCCGGCGGCGACGGCGGCGTCAAAATTTTCGAGTTCATCATTCTGCTGGCCACCGCCACGACCTTACTGCCTTACGCCTTTTGCTCGATGGCCTTGCTGGCCATCATGTTGATGCGTCCTCAGCAGTTCCAGCGCAAGGACTACCTGGCGCCGCTGTGCTTCGCCGGGGTGGGCTTCGCCTATTCGGTGTGGGCTTTGTACGGTTCTGGCGCCGACATCGTGATGTGGGGCATGATCCTGTTGCTCTTGGGCCTGCCGGTCTATGTCTGGCAGGTGAAGGAACGTTACGCCGACCCTTCGTGAGTGAGCGGCGACGCTGGATCCAACACGCGGCCTTGGCCGCGTTTTCTTTGGGCGAAAGGCTATCGTCATGGCGGAATGGGCTTGCCTATGCCGCTGGCCGGTGGCCTACTAGGGCGCTTTGGTTTCAGACTGGGAGTTGCAATGAGGATAGCCGCCGTCGATAGCCTGCTTGTTACCATCGATTTCGCTTACCCGACGCCGGACGCGTTAACGCTGGCGCGGATGCGGGAGGAAAACGAGCCTTGCGCGCTGGAGCGCGCGGATGGTTTGTTTCCGGAAAACAGCTATTACCACGCCGGCCGCAAAGGCTGTGCCGAGCGGATGTCGGCGCGGACCTTCGTGGCGCGCCGCTTGCGCGAGGCAGCGGCGCGGCTGGCTCCGGAGTATGGCCTGTTATTGTTCGACGCTTACCGCAGCCGCGAGACCCAGGCCGATCTGTTTCAGATGGTGTTGGACGATGTGCGCGCCGCGCATCCGGATTGGGACGCGGCGGCGGTGGAGCGGCAGGCGCGCTTGTTTGCCGCCCATCCCGACGATACCGCCCGTTTCGCGGTGCTGCCGCACAATTCAGGCGGAGCGATCGATCTGGCGATCTGCCGGCGGGACACCGGCGAGATCTGCGATTTCGGCACGGCCTTCGACGCGGCGGAGCCGGCGTCGCGCACCGATTTCTTCGAAGCGCCGCATGATCCAGCACAGGGCTTTTCGTCCGAACGCTGGCTGGCGGTGCGCGACAATCGCCGCGCCTTGTTCAACCTGATGAAGCAGTCCGGCTTCAGCAACTATGCCGAGGAATGGTGGCATTACGACTTGGGCGACTGTCTGTGGGGACAGGCTCTGGGCGTGGACTGGGTTTACCCGTCCATGGAGCCGGCATCGGCCTGATTCGACGCGGCCGCCGCGGGGTCGAGGCGGCCACATCGTCAAGCGCTAGCCGGCCAGCGCTTTCAACCAGACCAGTGCGGCGCTGGCGCCCGCGTCGGGCACGCCTAGCGCTCGCTCGCCCAGATAGCTGGCCCGTCCCAAGCGCGGCCGCATGGCGGCGGTGGCCGCGCAGCCGCGTTCCGCCGCCTCCAGCGCGGAACGCCAGGCCTCGTTTGGACTCTGGCCAGTGTTCAGAGCGGTCTCGAAAGCGTTTGCGGCCGGCGTTAAGGCATCCAGCATGGTGCGATCGCCTAGCTGCGCGCCGCCCAGTTCCGCGATAGCGGCGACGCCGTCCTTGAACGCGGCGGCCCAGTCGAGCGGGCCGGGCGCGTTCGCCGTGTCCAGCCGCCGCGCCGCGCGCAGCAGAGCGGTGGAGTAGAACGGGCCGGAGCTGCCGGCGATGGCTTGGCGCAAGGCCTGGCCGACTGTGCGCAGCGCCGTGGCCGGATCGCTCCAGGCGCTGTCCGGCAAGGCACGGATCGCCGCCGCGCCGCGCTGCATGCTGACGCCCAGATCGCCGTCGCCGGCCGCGCCGTCCAGTTCGGTCAACAGCGGTTCGGCGGCGTCCAGCGCGTTGGCCGCGGCCCAGACCGCGGCGCGCAATTTGGGGTCGGCTTCGGCGACGGAGAGCGGCGTTGTCGAGCGCGGGGGCGCCGGACGCAGCTGGCGTCGCGCCGGCAGAAGGCCGGAGCCGGGCCAGGCCGGGGCCAGGGCGGTTTGATCCAGCCAGTTGAGGCGCTGTTCGTCCAGCGCCAGCAGCGACAGCGAGCAGCCCGGCATTTCCAGCGCGGTCATGAAGTTGCCGCTCCACAGCCGTTCCACTCGCAAGCCGCGCTGTCGCGCCGAGGCCAGCGCGCTGCGCGCCACGATGGCGAGCTCCATCGGCGGAGTGCCGCCCAGGCCGTTGACCAACATCGCCACCCGCTGGCCGGCTTGCCAATCCTTGTCGCGGACAATGGCGTCGAGCAGCGTCGCGCATAAGGCGTCGGCGGATTGGCGCGGCACGCGGCGCACGCCGGCTTCGCCGTGGATGCCCAGGCCCAGTTCCACTTCGTCGTCGCCTAGGTGAAAGCCGGGGCGGCCGGTGGCCGGCACGGTGCAGGCGCCCAGCGCCACGCCCATGGTGGCCACTTGTTCCGCCGCCTGTCGCGCCGCGGCGGCGACCTCGGCCAGGCTGGCGCCGTTGGCGGCGGCCGCGCCGGCGATCTTGTGAACCAGAACGGTGCCGGCGATGCCGCGTCGACGCGCCGGCTCCACGGTGTCGCGCAGCGCTACATCGTCGGCCACCACCACGCTGTCGACGGCAATACCCTCGGCGCGGGCAAGCTCCGCAGCCAGGCCAAAGTTCAGCCGATCGCCGGTGTAGTTCTTGATGATCAGCAGCACGCCTTTGGGGCCGGCGACGGCATGGATCGCCGCCAGCACGGTGTCAACGCTGGGGGAGGTGAAGACGTCGCCCACCGCGGCGGCGTCCAGCATGCCGTGGCCGATGTAGCCGGCGTGGGCGGGTTCGTGACCGCTGCCGCCGCCGGAGATCAGCGCCACTTTGTCGAGCAGGCCGGGGGCGGGAAGGTCCGCGCGCAGCAAGACGTTTTCCTCTTCGAGCAGCGCCAGCCCGGGCAGGGTGTCGGCCAGGCCTTCCAGCATCTCCCGCGCCACATGGCGCGGATCGTTGATTAGTTTTCGCATCGCGGTTTCCTTTCCAGATTGGATAGAGATCGTGCTGGGTAAAGATGGATGTCATCTTACGATCAGCTTTGCTTGGAGGGGGAGTTTGTCGATTACGTGATCGATAACGAAGTGAAATATGTTCGCAATCAATCTTAAACGAAGCAATGCTGGTTCAATGTTTTGCGGTTTCGAATATTTTAAGCCATTGTTTAAGTTGAAGATAAACGCGGCTTGCCAAGGCCCGGTTCAGCAACCATAATCTGGCACGTCATGCAGGAGAGAGTGGCCGTCCGCGCCACCGCCGAAGGCGCAAGCGCACCCGCAATCGCTCAGGCAAAAGGACTGCATCATCGGACTGGCCGCAGCCAGTTCGCCGAATCTGGAGAGCGGCATCCACGGATGCCCACCGAAGGGGCTAACGGCCGCAAGGCCGGAAAATCTCAGGTGCAGGGACAGAGGGGTGTAGGGAATAGAGCAACACTACACGCTTTTGCTAAGGACGCACCCATGACGGCCCCGAAACGCACGCCCCTGTTTGAATCCCATATCGCCGCCGGCGCCAAGATGGTCGATTTCGCCGGCTGGGAAATGCCCATCCATTACGGCTCCCAACTAAAAGAACATGAAATCGTGCGTAGCGACGCCGGCATGTTCGACGTTTCTCATATGACGGTGCTGGACATCAGCGGGCCGGACGCCAAAGCTTGGCTGCAGCGCTTGATCGCCAACGACGTGGCCAAGCTCGGCTTCGAAGGCAAGGCGCTGTATTCCGGCATGCTTACCCCCGACGGCACCGTGGTGGACGATCTGATCGTCTACCTGACTTCCTACGGTTACCGCATGGTGATCAACGCCGGCACCACTGACAAAGACCTGGCCTGGATGGAAGGGCGCAAGGCGGATTTCGACGTGGACATCAAGGTGCGCCGCGATCTGTCCATCCTGGCGGTGCAGGGCCCGCAGGCCATCGCCAAGGTCTGCGCGGTCAAGCCCGAGCTCGCCGACGTCATCCAGGCCTTGAAGCCCTTCCAAGGCCAGCCCGCCGGCGATTGGTTCTACGCCCGCACCGGCTACACCGGGGAAGATGGCCTGGAAGTGATGCTGCCCGGCGTCGAGGCCGCGGCCTTTTTCCAGCAACTGCAGGCCGCTGGCGTGGCGCCGATAGGCTTGGGCGCGCGCGACACCCTGCGCCTGGAGGCCGGCATGAATCTGTACGGCCACGATATGGACGAAACCGTTTCCCCGCTGGAAGCCGGCATGGGCTGGACCATCGCCTGGGAACCGGCTGAGCGCGACTTCATCGGCCGCAAGGCGCTGGAAGCGCTGAAAGCCGCCGGCGTGAAGACCAAGCAGGTGGGCCTGGTACTGGAAGGCCGCGGCGTGTTGCGCGAAGGCCTGAAAGTGGTGGTGGAAGGGGTTGGCGAAGGCGTGATCACCAGCGGCACCTTCTCGCCCACCCTCAAGCATTCCATCGCAATCGCGCGCGTGCCGGCCGCCACCGGAGACAAGGCGCTGGTGGACCTGCGCGGCACTTTGACCGAGGTGCGCGTGGTCAAGATGCCGTTCGTGCGCAACGGCAAAAAAGTTTTCGCCTGAGCGGCGTGCTTGGGCAGGCCGCGAGACGCGGCCGGGAATATCGTTGTAAGACCTGGATTTGACTGGAGACACTCATGAGCAACATCCCCGCCGAACTCAAATACGTTGAAAGCCACGAATGGCTGCGCCTGGAAGCCGACGGCTCCGTGACCGTGGGCATTACCGAGCACGCGCAGGAACTGCTGGGCGACATCGTTTTCGTCGAGCTGCCGAAAGTGGGCGCCAAGCTGGCCAAGGAAGAGCAGGCCGGCGTGGTGGAATCGGTGAAGGCCGCTTCCGACATCTACTGTCCGGTTGTCGGCGAAGTGCTGGCCATCAACGAGGAGCTGGAAGCCGAACCGGAACTGGCCAATAGCGAACCCTACGGGGCGGGTTGGTTCTTCAAGATCAAGCCGGCGGATCCGGCGGACTTGGACGCCCTGATGGACGCCGCCGCCTACGCCAAGGAAATTGGCGCCTGATGGTGAAAACCGCCTCGCAGTCCTAATCGGTCGCGAGGCGTTTTTTTCGCCCGGATATCCAGCAACACCCGATTGGCCGCGCAAGCCGCGGCGCGGACGGCAAGCACAGAAGGTCCCGTACTCATGTCTCTCTCCGAACTTTTCAACCGCAAAGAATTCATCTTCCGCCACATCGGCCCGTCCGACACCGAGCGCGAGCAAATGCTGGCCGCCATCGGCGTGGCCTCCATCGACGAACTGGTGGCGCAGACGCTGCCGGCCGACATCCGCCTGAACCGCAAGCTGGAGCTGCCGGATCCCATGCCGGAAGCCGAGGCGCTGGCCGCGCTGAAGGCTGTCGCCGCCAAGAACGTGGTTAATAAATCCTTCATCGGCCAGGGCTATTACCCGGTGCTGACCCCGACGGTGATACTGCGTAATCTGCTGGAAAATCCGGGCTGGTACACGGCTTATACGCCGTATCAGGCCGAGATCGCTCAAGGCCGTCTTGAAGCCTTGCTGAATTTCCAGCAAATGGTGATAGACCTGACCGGTCTGGAACTGGCCAACGCGTCCTTGCTGGACGAGGCCACCGCCGCCGCCGAGGCGATGGCGATGACGCGCCGGGTGTCCAAGGCTAAGTCCGGCCAGTTTTTCGTGGACAGCCGTGTGCTGCCGCAAACCCTGGACGTGATGCGGACCCGCGCCAAGTACTTCGGCTTCGAACTGGTGCTGGGCCACCCGGAAGAAGCGGGCAAGGGCGAATACTTCGGCGCCTTGTTCCAGTATCCGGGTGAGGCCGGCGATTTGATCGACCTGACCCCGCACATCGCCGCGGTCAAGGCCAAGGGCGCGGTGGCGGTGGTGGCCGCCGACATCATGGCCCTGGTGGCGTTGAAATCGCCGGGCGAGATGGGCGCGGACGTTGCCATCGGCAACACTCAGCGCTTTGGCGTGCCGATGGGCTTCGGCGGCCCGCACGCCGCTTACTTCGCCTTCAAGGACGAGATGAAGCGCTCGGCGCCGGGCCGCATCATCGGCGTGTCGGTGGACGCCAAGGGCAAGACCGCGCTGCGCATGGCGCTGCAGACCCGCGAGCAGCACATCCGCCGCGAAAAGGCCAACTCCAATATCTGCACCAGCCAGGTGCTGCTGGCCAATATCGCCGGCATGTACGCGGTGTACCACGGTCCGGAGGGCGTCAAGCGTATCGCCGCCCGCATCCACCGTCTGGCCGCCATCTTCGCGCACGCGGTCAAGGCCGCCGGCGGCAAGTTGGTGTTCGATCGTTTCTTCGACACGGTGCAAGTGGACGCGCCCAAGGCCGACGCGGTGTATCAGGCGGCCTTGGCCGCCGGCTACAATCTGCGTCGCGCTGGCGGCAATGTGCTGGGCGTGGCCTTCCACGAAGCGGCCAGCGAGGCCGATCTGGCGCGCCTGATCGAAATCTTCACCGGCAAGAGCGCCGATATCGTGGCCTTGGACGCCGCGGCCGCCGACGCGATTCCGGCCGGACTGAAGCGCGAATCCGCCTTCATGAGCCACCCGGTGTTCAACACCCATCATAGCGAGCACGAGATGCTGCGCTATATGAAGAAGCTGGAAAGCCGCGACCTGGCGATGAATCATTCGATGATCTCGCTGGGCAGCTGCACCATGAAGCTCAACGCCACCAGTGAAATGATCCCGATCACCTGGCCGGAGTTCGCCAATATGCATCCGTTCGCCCCGCGCGAACAGACAGTCGGCTATCTGGAAATGATCGCCGGCCTGGAAACGCAGCTGCGCGCGATCACCGGTTTCGACATCATCTCTATGCAGCCCAATTCCGGCGCCCAGGGCGAGTACGCCGGCCTGCTGGCGATCAGCCGTTACCATGAGTCGCGCGGCGACGGCCAGCGCAATATCTGCCTGATTCCGCGCTCCGCCCACGGCACCAACCCGGCCACCGCGCAGATGATGAATATGCAGGTGGTGGTGGTGGATTGCGACGAGGCCGGCAACGTCGACGTCGCGGATCTGAAAGCCAAGGCTGAGCAGCATTCGGCTCAGCTGGCGGCGCTGATGATCACCTATCCGTCCACCCATGGCGTGTTCGAGCAGCCTATCCGCGAAATCTGCGCGATCATCCATCAGCACGGCGGCCAAGTGTATATGGACGGCGCCAACCTCAACGCCCAGGTGGGCTTGTGCCGTCCGGCCGACATCGGCGCCGACGTGTCGCACATGAACTTGCACAAGACCTTCTGCATTCCGCATGGCGGCGGCGGCCCGGGCATGGGCCCCATTGGCCTGAAAGCGCATCTGGCGCCCTTCATCGCCAACCACGTGGTGGCCTCGGTGCCCACCGCCCAGCCGGGCCAGACCGCGGTGTCGGCGGCGCCTTTCGGCTCCGCCTCCATCCTGCCCATCTCCTATATGTATATCGCGATGATGGGCGCGGAAGGCATGAAGCAGGCCACGGAGAACGCCTTGCTGTCCGCCAACTACGTGGCGACGCGGCTGGCCGAGCATTTCCCGGTGCTGTACACCGGCGCCAACGGCCGGGTGGCTCATGAGTGCATCATCGATCTGCGTCCGCTCAAGGCCTCCAGCGGCGTGACCGAAGTGGACGTGGCCAAGCGGCTGATGGATTACGGCTTCCACGCGCCGACCATGAGCTTCCCGGTGCCGGGCACGCTGATGATTGAGCCGACCGAGTCCGAGCCCAAGGCGGAGCTGGATCGATTCATCGCGGCGATGGCGGCTATCCGTCGGGAAATCGACCAGGTGCAGAACGGCGTGTGGCCGGCGGACGACAATCCCTTGTGCAACGCGCCGCACAGCAAGGCCGACATCGCCGGCGACTGGCAACGTCCATACAGCCGCGAAACCGGTTTGTTCCCGCTGCCCTATGTGCTGGAAAACAAGTTCTGGCCCAGCGTCAACCGCATCGACGACGTATACGGCGACCGCAATCTGGTGTGCAGCTGCCCGTCCACCGACAGCTACGCCTGATCCGCGCAGGCGGACGCCAAACCACCCCGGCCCAGGCCGGGGTTTTTTTACGCGTCGACGCGTCGATACGGCACTGGAGTTGAATGGATATACGACTATCATATTTAATGAGGAATATGACGGCAGGCTTGCCACCCTTGATCCGCAAACCCCACCGATAGGAGGCTGCGTTGGCGTTGAACGCGCAGGTTGCGATTGCCGCACCGGATTTTCAGCTGCTGTTCGAACGGGCGCCCGGCCTGTATTTAGTGCTGGATACCGATTTCAACGTTATCGCCGCCAGCGATATTTACCTGCAGACGACCTTGACCCGGCGCGAGTCCATCCTGGGGCGCAATCTGTTCGACATCTTTCCGGTCAATCCCGCCGAGCCGGAAGGCGAGGGCTCGCGTAATCTGCGCATTTCTTTGCAGCGCGTGCTGGCCACCGGCGTCGAGGACAGCATGGCGATGCAGAAATACGATATCCCGCGGCCGGATGGCAGTTTCGAAGAGCGTTATTGGAGTCCGACCAATTGGCCGGTGAAGCGCGCAGACGGCAGCGTGGCCTGCATCATTCACAGCGCGCAGGACGTCAGCGAGTTCGTGCGCTTGCGGGGCAAGAACGCAGTGCCAGATTTTCCCGTCGAATGGTTGAAGAATGACGCGGCGGCGCTAGAAGCCGAAATGGTGAATCAGCACGCGCAGATCGCCCGTGCCAACACCGATTTGAAGGAGTCGAATAGCGAATTGGCCCGCTTGAATCAGCAAATGCGGGAGCTGGACCAGATGAAGACGCGATTTTTCGCCAACGTCAGTCATGAGCTGCGCACGCCGCTGACGCTGATTCTGGGGCAGGTCGAACGTTTTTTGTCCGGGCAAGCCGAGCCGGGCGAGGCTCCCAATCTATCGCTGATCCAGAGGCAGGCGCGCATGTTGTTGCAGCAGGTGAACGATTTGTTGGACGTGGCCAAGCTGGACGCCGGGGAGTTGAAGCTGCGTTATGTGCAGCTGGATCTGGCCGAGTTAGTGCGCCACGTGGCTTCTTATTTCGGTTCTCTGGCCAGCGACCGACACATCGATTACCAAGTGGCCGCGCCGACAACGGCGCCGGCTCAGGTGGATGCGATCAAGCTGCAACGGGTTTTATTGAACCTGTTGTCCAATGCCTTCAAATTTACGCCGGACGGCGGTCATATTCAGATCGCGTTGGAACTGCGAGGGCGGCAGGCCGACATTCGGGTGCGGGACAATGGGCCGGGGGTGCCGGCCGAGATGCGCGACAAGGTTTTTGAGCGCTTCGTGCAAGTGGAGGACGGCGATTACGGCCGCCATGGCGGCACTGGGCTGGGCCTGGCCATCGTCAAGGAGTTCATCGAACTGCACCATGGCGACGTGCGTTTGTCCGCGGCGGAGGGCGGCGGCGCCTTGTTCCGACTGACCCTGCCCTTGGAGGCGCCGGCGGGAACGCCGGTGGTGTCGGAATATTTGCGGCTGGATGATCTGCTGGCCGGCGGCGCGGTGCCCTTACCGGCGCCGCAAGTGGGCGAGACCACGGCCTTGCCGGACAAGGGCGGCCAGGCGTTGGTGCTGTTGGTGGAAGACAACAGCGATATGAGCGCCTTCATCGCCGGCGCGCTGGGCAAACACTATCGAGTCATGACGGCGCCGGAGGGCGGCCGCGGTTTGCAATTGGCGTTGAGCGAGCAGCCGGACTTGATCATTAGCGACCTCATGATGCCGGGCATGGGTGGCGAAGAGCTGGTGTCGGCGCTGCGCGGCAACCGGCAGACCGAGGACATTCCGGTGGTGATGCTGTCGGCGCGGGCCGACGATTCGTTGCGGCTGCGAATGCTGCAGAACAGCGTACAGGAGTTCTTGTTCAAGCCGTTTTCAGTGGCGGAGCTGCTGGCGCGGGTGGGGAGATTGATCGGAGAGCGGCGCCGCTCGGCGATGCGTCTGAAGCAAGCGTTGTACGCGGCGGAGCAGATTGCCTGGGAGTTGGACCTGGTCGACGGAATCTTGCATGAGGAGGGGCCGGTGGGGCGGATTTTCGGACGGGCCGAAGATTATCGCCACGACAGCCTGGACGCCTTGCTGAGGCAAATCCATCCGGAGGATCTGGATGCGCTGCGCCGGCGCTGGCTGGCTTTGCCGGCGGAGGCCGGAGAGAGCCTGCACGAATGCCAGTTTCGCATCGCCGCGCCGGAGGAGGCGCCGGTCTGGATGCAGGTGAGCGCCAGCCTATGGCGAGACGAGCAGGGGCGGCCGCGGCGCGCGATGGGTTTTGCCCGCGACGTATCCACTCTGAAGCGTTCGCAACTTGATATCGAGTTTCTCGCCAAGCATGACAGTCTGACCCAACTGCCCAACCGGGTGCAGCTGAATGAGCGGCTGCAATGGAGCTTGAGGAATCATCAGCGCTCGGGACGGCGCTTGTACCTGCTATTGGTCGATTTGGACGATTTTCGCCTTATCAACGACAACCTGGGGCATGAGGTGGGGGACCGCCTATTGCGCATCGTGGCCGAACGGCTGCGCGCTTGCGTGCGCGGGCATGACCTTTTGTTCCGCATCGGGGGCGACGAGTTTGTGGCTTTGGCCGAAAACGCCGCGGACGGCGATGCCGACAGCCTGGCTGAACAAATGCTGGCGGCGCTGGCGGCGCCGTGTCAGGACGGAGATCACCGTTATTTTTTGTCCGCCAGCATTGGCGTTAGCTGCTGCCCCTGCGACGCCGACACGCCGGAGGGTTTGATGCGCGACGCCGATATGGCGATGTATCGCGCCAAGTACGCAGGCAAGAACGGCTATTGTTTCTTCTCCGAGGATATGGCCGACGGCGTGCGTCAGCGCCTGCAGATCGAAACCGGCCTGCGCCAGGCGCTGCAGCGGCAGGAACTGAGGTTGGAGTACCAGCCGCAATTGACGCTGCGCAGCCAAGACATGTTGGGGGTGGAGGCCTTGTTGCGCTGGGAGTTGGATGGGCGCAGGCAATCGCCGGCCGAGTTCATCGCCATCGCCGAAAAGACCGGCCTGATCATCGATATCGACGAATACGTGTTCCGCAATGTCTGCAAGCAGGTCGTGACCTGGCGAGGGCAGGGGCTGCCGCCCTGGCGCGTCAGCGTCAATCTGTCGGCGCGCTTCTTCGGTTTGCCGGACGCCGTATCGCGCTTGCGCGTGATCGCAGAAGAAAGCGGGGCGCCGCCGGAGCAACTGTGCCTGGAAATCACCGAGGGCACCTTGATGGACGCGGACAGCGCGATGAAGGCGCTGCCGACGCTCAAGCGCATGGGCTTTCACGTCAGCGTGGATGATTTCGGCACCGGCTTTTCCTCATTGTCCTACCTTAAGCGGCTGCCCATCGATGAATTGAAGATAGACCGCAGCTTCATCATTCGGCTGGATAGCGACGAGCGCGATCTGGCGATGGTGGCGGCCATCGTGTCGATGGCCGAAAGCCTGAGCCTGCAAGTGCTGGCCGAAGGCGTGGAGACCGAGTCCCAGCACGCCTTGCTGCTGGCGCGCGGCTGTCATAGCGGTCAGGGCTATCTGTATTCGCGATCTTTGCCGGCCGAGGAGCTGGTGGCCTGGTGGCGCAGCCGTTTCGAGTAATCAGGGGGCGGGCGGATTGATGCCGGGCACGGCCTCGCCGGGCAGCCAGCGCCGGTACAAGGAGGCGAAGCTGCCGTCGCGCTTCATCTCGTCCAGCGCCTGCTGCCAGGCTTTGATCACCGCATCCGGCGTCTGGCGGGAAAAGGCGATGTAACCGTAGGTGTGGGAGAAGGTCAGCGCTTTGCGTACCTGAGAGGGGTCGAAGCCCTGTTGCCGTAGTTGGTGGGGCAGGGTGGTGTTTTCACTGACGATGACATCGGCGCGCTTGCGCATCAGCATGGTCAGCAGTTGATCTGGAGTGGCGACGGTGGCCAGGTTGGAGAAATTCTGCGCGCTCAGCAGCTGTTGCAGATACCAGTCCCGCACCACCATGATCTGCGGCAATTTGCGAGCGTCGTCCAGCGTCTGCAGCTTGATCGGGCTGTCCCGTCGCACGAATAGGCAGCCCAGGGTTTCGGTGACCGGGCCCACCCACTTGAACATGCGTTCCCGTTCCGGGGTGCGATTGGTGTTGAACAGCACGGTGTTCGGCTGCTGTTGCGCTTGGCGGTAGCCGCGCGCCCAGGGCACAACCGAAATGGGGTCGTGGTTGCCGACGCGGCGTTGTATGCCTTGAACCACCTCCACCACCAGGCCGGCGGCCTTGCCGTCTTGCTCAAACGTCAGAGGCGGATCATCCTCGGTGAGGATGTCCAGCGCGGGACCCGGCGCGGCCCGCGGTTGCGTGGCGGCAAGGCAGGTCAAAAGCAGGGCAAGCAGGCAGTGACGGCGGGTCATGTCGATGGCGCTTTGTATTCTGGCTGTCCGCTTTGACTGTAGCGGCAATTTGCGCCGGGCTCAAATTTCGGCCTTGTCCGCGGCGCGAATATGAATATGCATAATCGATGGTTTGTTTTTTGCGCTTATTCGCTTAACCTTCGTTTCTGATACTGAAGATGCCATGCAGTTTGATAAGGAAATGCCGATGAACAAGCAATTGACGCTGTTGGCCTTGGCCCTGGCGCCGACCCTGGCGCTGGCCGCGCGCCCGTTGACCGTGTGCACGGACGCCAATCCGGAAGGTTTCGACGTGGTGCAGTACAACTCCCTCGTCACCACCAACGCGTCGGCGGACGTGCTGATGAATCGCTTGGTCGAATACGATCCGGCCGCTCGCAAAGTGGTGCCGGGGCTGGCTGCCAGTTGGCAGATCAGCGAGGACGGCCTCAGCTATACCTTCAAGTTGCGGCCCAATGTCGCGTTCCACGTCACCGATTACTTCAAGCCTGGCCGCAAGCTGACGACCGACGACGTAGTGTTTACTTTCGAACGCATGCTCAACCCCGCGCACCCTTGGTACAAGAGCGCGCCGAACGGTTATCCGCACGCACAGGCTATGCAGTTCCCCAAGCTGATCAAGGCCGTGCAGAAGGTAGACGCCAATACCGTGCGGTTCGAGCTGAACTATCCGGAAGCCACTTTCCTGTCCAGCCTGACCATGGGTTTCGCATCGATCTATTCAGCCGAATACGCCGGGCAGTTGCTGGCGGCCGGCCGTCAGACGGACTTGAACGCCAAGCCCATCGGTACCGGCCCTTTTGTCTTCCGCAGCTTCCAGAAGGACGCGGTGGTGCGCTATGCGCCGAACCCCGGCTATTGGGGAGCCAAACCCAAGATCGGCGCGCTGATCTACGCGATCACTCCTGATTCGGCTGTGCGCGTACAGAAACTGAAGGCGGGAGAATGCCAGCTGGCCTTGTCGCCCAAGCCGCAGGATGTGTTGGCTGCCAAGGGCGATTCCAAGCTGAAGGTGTTGCAGACCCCGGCCTTCATGACGGCTTTCATTGCCTTCAACAGTCAGAAAAAGCCGCTGAACAATCCCTTGGTGCGACAGGCGCTCAACCTGGCTTTCGACAAGAGCAGCTATCTGAAAACGGTATTCGACAATACCGCCACCGCAGCGGACCTGCCTTATCCGCCTAATACCTGGAGCTATAACAAGGGCGTGAAACCTTATCCCTACGATACGGCGCGCGCCAAGAAGCTGTTGGCCCAGGCCGGCTATCCCGACGGTTTCGAAACCACGGTATGGGTGCGGCCCAGCGGCAGCACGTTGAACCCCAATCCCAAAGCAGGCGCCGAGCTATTGCAATCAGATCTGGCCAAGATAGGCGTCAAGGTGCAGATCAAGGTGATTGAGTGGGGGGAACTGATCAAGCGCGCCAAAGCCGGAGAGCATGAGCTATTGTTCATGGGTTGGGCCGGCGACAATGGCGACCCGGACAACTTCCTGACCCCGCAGTTTTCCTGCTCGGCGGTACAGTCCGGCACCAATTTCGCGCGTTTCTGCGACGCGAAACTGGACAAATTGATCAGCGACGGCAAGAAAAGCAGCGACTTCGCGCAGCGCGCCAAGTTGTATCTGGCGGCGCAGAAGTTGATACAGGAACAAGCCTTGTGGCTGCCGTTGGCGCATCCTACCGCTTACGCATTGGCAAGCAAGGGTTTGAGCGGCTATGCGGTTAGCCCGTTTGGACGGGTGGACTTTGGGCAAGCGCAGTTGAATTAAGCTAGGTGGACTGGCCGCTTGCGGCTGGTCCGTCAGGTTTTGTCAGCACCGGGCGCTAGACTCCGAGTAATGTTCGGATATGAACTTATACGTGAGTATTTTCCCGTATTAAGTAATTCAGCATCGTATTTTTGTTGAAATGTTGTTTTAGCGTATTTATTTTTTCGATTAGAAACTGTCTGCTTCCTAAGAATGACATTGCTTGAGTGCGTGCTTGTTATCTTGAGCAGAAGCGTAGTGCGCAGAGAGCAGGTGGAAAGAGGGCTGGGAAGTCAAAGGCCGGTGCGAGCCATTGTCTTGGCTGTGGCGGTATTTTCCCCGCATCCGCGCCGATCTTGCCGCTATTTTACCGCGTTGCGCGGATGCCACGTCGGCCGCTAGATCACGGTGAATGCGGCAGGAAAGACAGTCTTTCATGCAAAATGTTCCAAATCATCAGAACTACGCAATTTAATAATAATTATTCTAATTTTTTCGACGTATTTTTAAGTGTTATTGGGAAATAATCTTAAAAAGAACAGCATTTTTCCCACCGTCTCTAGTTGAAACTACTCACTGGCCTATTTAGCGTGCGCTCACCCTCGCTTATGGCAAAAGTTTCGCGTATCATCAAACCTTGGTTGGGATAAACATGACATAAGAATATAATGCAAACTAGACGAACACAACAAAGTCGTAGGGAGTCCACCATTGGGAAACTGGTGGAAGCGGCCATCGAGTGTCTGCTGGAGTTTGGCTATCACGGTACCAGCGTGCAGTTGATCTGCAGCCGGGCCGGTGTCTCCCAGGGGGCCTTATTCCGCCATTTCGCCACCAAGAACGAACTGATGCTGCCGGTGGGGCGCAAGGTGGTCGACGATATTTTCGAGGCCGGCCTCAAGCTGGCGGCGGAAATGCCCGGCACGATGCCGGAAGAGGAGAGAATCGTCGCGCTGATGAAGGCCTTGGTGCTGTCGCCGCGCCACATCGTGTTGATGGAACTGCTGATGGCGGCGCGAACCACCGCCGACTTGCGAGAAATCTTCCTGGCCAGCTCCAGCAACTACTTCCGCGACCGCTTCGTTGCGATGATGGCGTCGCTGTTTCCGCGTTACGCGATCTCTACCGGCTTCTTCGCCACTTTGTTGACCATGATGACCACCTTCCACGGCATGGCTTTGTACCGAATGCTGAACGAACATCCGGAAGGGGACAAAATGCGCGAACAGTGGTTGCTGACCGCCTTGCGCACCGAACTGGAGCGCATCCGCGCGGAAGGCGCTGATAGCCGTAACCCTTTGTACCAGCTTCCGTTCTAAACCGCTTCGCCGCCGGTCGGGGGGAACTGCAGTTTGACGCTGAGCCCGCCTCCGGCGTTGCGGCTCAACTCCACCGCCGCTCCGTGCCGGTGAGCGATCTCCCTGACAATGGCCAAACCCAGGCCGCTCCCGCTGCTGGCTGCGCCGGCGATGCGATAAAAACGCAGCCATACCTTGTCTTGTTCCGTTTCGGCGATGCCGGGGCCGTTGTCGTCGACGCGCAGCCACGGCGCCGGCAACGCGCCGGCCGCGATCGTGATCCGCGCGTCGCCGTTGCCGGGATGGTAGCGGATGGCGTTGTCCAGCAGGTTGCCCAACAATTCCCGCAGCAGACCGGCGTTGCCGCGTATCCGCACCGTATCTTCTCCCTCGTAACCCAGATCCGCGCCTTGGCCGTGCGCCCAGGGCGCTTGCTCCAGTGCCCACTCCCGGACCCAGGCGGCGAGGTCCATGTCGTCCAGTTCGATGGCCTGGCCGTTGTCCGGCTCCACCCGCGCCAGTTGCAATAGCTGGTGCACGCCATGACTGGCGCTGTCCAGCGAGGCGAGCAATTTGTCCAATTGTTGACGCAATGAAGATTCCTGCGCCTGGCGTCGCGCCAGCTCCGCCTGCGTCCTCATCACCGCCAGCGGCGTTTTCAACTGATGGGCGGCGTCGTCGATGAAGCGGCGGCGCGCCGCCTGCAATTTATGCCAGCGCACGCCTTGCTGGTTCAGCGCTTCCACCAAGGGCGTCAACTCGGTGGGCAGCTCGCGGCTGGGCAGGGGGCTGAGATCGGTTTCCTTGCGGGCCACCACATTACGGGACAAACGACGCAAAGGGCGCAGGCTATGGCTGACCGCCAGCAGCACGATGGCGAGCATGATGACGCCGAGCAGCGCCTCCTGCGCCAGGGAGCCGATGAGCAGGGTGCGCGCCAGCTGTTCCCGAGACTCCGGCGTTTCCGCCACTTGTATCCATACGTCCTGGCTGCGCAGCGTGCTCATGTCGCGCACCGATAGCCTCAAGGTCAGCAAGCGCAGCGTTTCGCCGTGGTAGGGGATGTCCATGTAATCGGGCTGGTAGCGGATGGACTCGCGCCGGCGCGGCGGTGGCAGCGGCAAGTCGTCGTAGCCGGTGAGCAGCGTGCCGTCCGCTTGGCTGACGCGATAGAACACTTTGCCGGAGGCGTTGGACTCGAACATCTGCAAGGCGAAATAGGGGATGTCCACGCTGACGGCGCCGTCATGGGCGGCGACGCCGTCGGCGATGGCGCGGCCGGAGCTGAGCAACATGCGGTCGAAGGCGGTATTGGCCGCCTGCAAGGCGCGGTTGTAAGTCATCCAGCCGTCCAGCGCCAGCATCAGCAGCAGCGGAATGGACAGCCCGAGCAGCAATTGCTTGCGCAAGCTGGCGGGTTTGAGGCGAGAGAGGGCGGTTCGCATTTATGGTGTGGTCAATAGGTAGCCCAGCCCGCGCAAGGTGACGATGGAAACCGGCTGGCCGGCCAGCTTTTTGCGCAAGCGGTGCACATAGATTTCAATGGCTTCGGCGCTGCCGCTTTCATCCAGGCCGAAAATCTTTTCCGATAGCTGGCTTTTGCCTATGGCCTTGCCGCCTTGCAACATCAACACTTCCAGTACCGCGTGTTCGCGCGGCGTCAAGTGTAGCGCGTCGCCGCTCAGCTGAAACTGGCGGCCGACGCTGTCGTAGCTGAGGGGGCCTAATTCCAGCAGCGGGCTTTCGCGGCCGTGGCTGCGGCGGATCAGCGCGCGCACCCGCGCCTCCAGTTCGTTGAGGTCGAAGGGCTTGGCCAGATAGTCGTCGGCACCCAGGTCCAGCCCGCGCACCCGCTCTTCCACCGAGCCGTGCGCGGTCAGTATCAGCACTGGCAACGTTTGCTTGCGGCCGCGCAGCCGGCGCAGCACTTCCCAGCCGTTGAGTTTGGGCAGGTCCAGATCCAGGATGGCCAGCGCGTAGTCCTGGGTGCGAAGCACATGATCGGCGTCGCTGCCGTTGAGCATGCAGTCCACGGCGAAGCCGGCTTGGCGCAAGGCCTGGGCCAGCGATTCGGACAAGGCCGGATTGTCTTCCACCAAGAGCAGGCGCATGGTTGGGTCACTGAAAGCGGATTGAAAGCTTTACTCTAATATCATGGCTGGGGAAGCGAAGCCAATAGAGCTGCGCGATTCGAAAGATGTCGCGAACATCTTCATCTACCTAGGAGCAACACCATGAATAGAGTCAGAAGCCTGTCCGCGCTGTGCTGTGCGCTGGGCTCCGCCGCCGCCTGGGCGGCGCTGCCCGCCGGCTATCCCGCCGCTTACCAGAGTCTGGTGGACGCCGCCCTCAAGGAGGGCAAGGTGGTGGTGTATTCGGCCACAGACAGCGCCGCGGCGAGGCCCTTGATCAAGGATTTCCAAGCCTTGTACCCCGGCGTCAAAGTGGAATACCACGATATGAACAGCACCGAGATCTACAACCGCTTCATCAGCGAGAACGCGGCCAACAGCACTAGCGCCGATGTGGTGTGGAGCTCGGCGATGGATTTGCAAGTGAAGTTCGTCAATGACGGCTACGCCGCCAGCTACGCTTCGCCGGAAGCGGCCAATCTACCGGCTTGGGCGCATTATCAGCAGCAAGCCTACGGCACCACATACGAGCCGGTGGCCATCGTCTACAACAAGCGTTTGCTGAAGCCGGAGGAAATTCCGCAGACCCGCGCCGACCTAGTGCGCATCCTCAAGGCGAATCCGGCTCGTTTCAAGGGCAAGGTCACCACTTACGATGTGGAAAAGTCCGGCGTCGGCTTCAACTTCCTGACCCAGGACGTGCGCCATAACGCCAACGGCGCCTGGGAACTGGCGCGTACGCTGGGTGCCACGGGGGTCAAACTGCAGACCTCCACCGGTGCGATGATGGAGCGGATCTCCTCGGGCGAGAACCTGATCGGCTACAACATCCTCGGTTCCTACGCTTACGCCAAGGCGAAAAAGGACCCGGCCATCGGCTACGTCTATCCCAAGGACTACACCCAGGTGGTCAGCCGCTTGGCCATCATCTCCAAGAAGGCGCGCAATCCCGGCGCGGCGCGGCTGTGGCTGGACTATTTGCTGTCCAAGCGCGGCCAGAGCGTGCTGGCCAACCAGTCCGAGCTGTTCTCGCTGCGCGGCGACGTGAGCGGCGCGGCTTCCATCGCCGCCTTGAACCAGCAATTGGGCGGCAGCGCCAAGCCCATCCAGGTGGGCACCGGCCTGCTGGTCTATCTGGACCAGGCCAAGCGGCTGGATTTCATGCGTCAGTGGCAGCAGGCGCTGAAGAAATAGCGTCCCCTTCCGGCCATTGCGGCCGACGTTTCCAATGACAGAATCAGCCGTCCGCCACGCGCGGACGGCGCAGAGGCCTGCGCGCAGGCCTGGGAGCAAGCATGAATTCCTCGATTAATCCGGCAGCCCCCGCCGAGGCGGCCAAGGCCGCCGCCCACGGCGGCTGGCCACGTGGGAGCGCTGCCGGCCGTTGGCTGGTTTTGGGCGCGCTGGCCCTGCTGGTATTGACCCCGCTATCACTGGTGATCTATCAAAGCCTGCTGGATCAGCCCTTTTTCATGGCGGACAAAAACGTGGGGCTGGTCGCCTATCGCTTTGTGTTCGCCGATCCCGATTTCTGGTCCGCGCTCGGCAATTCGCTGGTGATCGCCGCCGGCATGGCGCTGATCGCCATTCCGCTGGGCGGGGTGCTGGCGTTTTTGATGGCGCGCACCGACTTGCCCGGGAGACGCTGGCTGGAGCCCTTGCTGCTGACGCCAGTGTTTGTGTCGCCCATGGTGTTGGCCTTCGGTTACGTGGTGGCGGCCGGGCCGGTGGGTTTTTATTCTTTGTGGTTCAAGCAGTGGTTCGGCGTGGAAGAGGTGCCGTGGAACATTTATTCGCTGCTCAGCATCGCGGTAGTGGCGGGGTTGACCCATGTGCCGCATGTCTATCTGTACGCGTCGGCGGCCTTGCGCAATCTGGGCTCGGACGTGGAAGAGGCGGCTCGGGTGGCCGGCGCTAGCCCCTTCCGCGTGGCGCGCGACGTCAGCCTGCCGATGGTGATGCCCTCCATGTTGTTTGCCGGCGTACTGGTGGTGTTTCTCGGCTTCGAGGTATTCGGCCTGCCGCTGGTGCTGGGCGATCCGGAAGGGCATCTGGTGCTGGCCACTTATCTGTACAAGCTGACCAATAAACTCGGCGTGCCGTCCTATCACCTGATGGCCGCGGTGGCGGTGTGTCTGATCGCCATTACTTTCCCGCTGGTCCTGTTGCAGCGCCGGCTGTTGCGCAGCGCTCAGCGTTTCGTCGCGCTCAAGGGCAAGGCCGGTCGCCAGCATCCGCTATCGCTGGGGCCGTGGCGATATCTGGCGCTGGCCATCGTGCTGTTGTGGCTGTTTCTCACCGTGGTGGTGCCGATTTCCGGCATTGCGCTGCGCTCCGTGGTCAGTCACTGGGGCGAGGGCGTGTCATTGCTGGAGACCTTGACGCTGGATCATTACGCGCTGGTGTTCGAGGAAGACAACATCGTCCGCGCCATCGTCAACACGCTGGGTGTCGGCGTGATCGGCGGCGCGCTGGCGGTGGGCTTCTACACCCTGGTCGGTTTCGCGGGTCATCGTCGCCACGATTGGGGGGCGCGCTTGCTGGATTACCTGGTGCTGTTGCCTCGCGCGGTGCCGGGCATCCTGGCCGGCTTGGCCTTTCTGTGGGTGTTCTTGTTTGTGCCCGGCCTACAAGGCGCGAAGAACAGCATGCTGTCGATCTGGTTGGCCTACACCGTGGTCTGGCTGGCCTATGGCATGCGCTTGGTGCAGAGCGCCTTGCTGCAAGTAGGGCCGGAGCTGGAAGAAGCCGCTCGCACCGCCGGGGCCAGTCAGCGGCGGACCAGTCTGGACGTGACCTTGCCTTTGATCCGTTTTGGTCTGCTGTCCAGTTGGCTGCTGATCTTCATGATTTTCGAGCGTGAGTACTCGACTGCGGTGTATCTGTTGTCGCCGGGCACCGAGGTGATCGGTTCCCTGCTGGTGTCCTTGTGGGCCACCGGCGCGGTGGACCAAGTGGCGGCTCTGTCTGTGATCAATATTTTGATGGTGGGCGCCGGCTTGGCGCTGGCCTTGCGTCTGGGAGTGAAACTGCATGACTAAGCTGAGCGTGCGCGATCTGCATCTGAATTACGATCAGAATCCAATCTTGAAGGGTGTTTCCTTTGATCTGGCCGCCGGCCAGGTGGTGTCCTTGCTTGGCGCTTCCGGCAGCGGCAAGACCACTTTGCTGCGCGCTATCGCCGGACTGGAGCAGCCGTCGGCAGGTCAAATCCTGCTGGACGGCGGGCCTTTGTATGACGCGTCCGCCGGCTGCAATCTGGCGGTGGAGCAGCGTTCCCTCGGCCTGGTGTTCCAGTCTTACGCCTTGTGGCCGCATCGCACCGTGGCGCAGAACGTCGGCTATGGTTTGAAATTGCGCCAGACTTCGACGGCGGAGATCGCCGCAAGGGTGAGGCAGATTCTGGACAAGCTGGGGCTAGGGCATCTGGCGGAGCGCTATCCGCATCAATTGTCCGGCGGCCAGCAGCAGCGCGTGGCTATCGCCCGGGCGCTGATTTACAACCCGCCGGTGATCCTGCTGGACGAGCCGCTGTCCAATCTGGATGCCAAGCTGCGCGAAGAGGCGCGCGCGTGGTTGCGCGAACTGATCGTGTCGATGAACTTGTCCGCCTTGTGCGTCACCCACGATCAGGGTGAGGCGATGGCGATGTCGGACCAGATTTTGTTGTTGAAGAACGGTCGTATCGAACAGGCAGGCAGTCCTACCGAGCTGTATTCCGCGCCGGCTTCCCTTTATACCGCGCAATTCATGGGGGCCAACAATACGTTGCAGGCCAAGGTGGCTGCTCGGGACGGCGCCAGTGTCACCTTGCAGGGCGAGGGCTGGAAACTTCGCGCCACTGCGAGGCAGGCATTGCAGGTGGGGCAGCAGGCCGAGGCGGTGATCCGTTTGGAACGGTTGCGCGTGCAGGATGAGCCGGGCGGCAACAGCCTGCCGGCCTGCTTGATCGCGTCGATGTATTTGGGCGACCGCTGGGAATACCTGTTGCAGCATGGAGATCTGCGCTTGCGCGCCTTTGGTCAGCAAGCCAAGCCCAAGGGCGAGTGCTGGGTGGAATTCGGGTTGGAGGATACTTGGGCGTTCGAGGCGGCGCCGGCCTGATTCCAGGCGCAGCAGGGGCATGACAGGGCGAGCGTGCAGCTTGCCCTTTTTTCATGGAGGTGTGGCGGAGACTGACTGTATTTTGCTAGAGACTATCGTTTATAGCTATCGCAGGAATGGCAGTGAACCGGAGAAGAAGGCTCCGGCAATGAAAAAGGCCCGCTTGCGCGGGCCTTTTTCTCATTCTGTTCGTGGGTTCTTGCGTCGAACCGACAAATTAGAATGCGTGGATCATGTTCAGGCCGAAAGCCTTCAGATCCTTGTTAGCGTCGTTCTTGCCGCCTTTAACATCGATCAAGCCGTACTGTGCACCGAAGGTGGTGCGCTTGGAGATCGCGTAGTCAACACCCAGTACGAACTGATTGTAGGTGCTGTCGTTCAGTTTCACGCCGCCAACTTCAACCTTGTCGCCGTGAGCGTAGGTGAATTTCGGAGTGAACGCGCCGATGGTGTAGGCAGTGGTCAGAGCGTATTCGCGGGTCTTAACGTTTTGGGTCAGATCAACGTTGGTCAGATCCAGGCCTTTGTTAACCAGATCGTACCAGGTGGAGCCTTTCACTACATCCAGGCCACCTTTTTCTTGTTGATAGCCGAAAGCTACCAGCAGGTTGTTGGCGTTGTAGCCAACTTCCAGGCGATGCTTGTCGTTGCGACGGGAATTGTTACCATCGATGATGGCGGTGCCTTCGCGTTGGAAGCTGTACTTGCCAAAGAAACCGCTATTCTCGTAACCCAGACCCAAGTTGTAAACTTCGCGGTCGGATTGAACTTTGCCAGTGGTGTCAGCAGTGCCAGCTTTGTTTTCTTTGGTGCCGTATTGCAGAGCGGCGCTGAAGCCAGCGATGCTCGGCAGGTCGTAGCGTACGGAGTTCTTCAGGCGGTTGCCGTCACGGGTGAAGATGCCCAGACCCAGTGCATCGTTGCGGTATTCCCAGCTGTCAACGATGCCCATATCGCTGTCCATGAAGTTGGACACGTTGCCCAGGCGCAGAGTGCCCAGGTCGCTTTGCAGGCCGATGAAGGAGTTGCGGTTGGCGAAAGTGCCGCTGCCGGAACCGGTACGGGATTGGCCGTCGATGCCAAAGCCGGTTTCAACTTGCCAGATAGCCTTCAGACCGTTGCCCAGGTCTTCCTTGCCTTTGAAGCCGATACGGGAACCCAGGTCGTCGATGTTGGTTTGCTTGGTGGAACCATTGTCAACGTATTCAACGCCGCCTTTGATTTTGCCGTAGATGGTCACGTCAGCGAAAGCTGCAGCCGGCAGAGTAGCTACCAGCAGGGCGATCAGACTCTTTTTCATGGTCAAGTCATCCTTTTATATGGGTTTAGGAATGTGAGCAAATGCTATTGGCTAAGTTGTGTAAATGCAACTTTTAGGTAAATACGGTGTTGCAAATCAACAACCAATTGTTGCTTTGTATGTGTGGTTTTACATGGAAATGTCTTGCTAAGCCAATGAAGTAAATGGGTAAATCATGAAAATGGCTCATTGCGTGCAAGTGTTGTAAAAACGCACTTGCCGGCGGAAAGCCTTATGCAAAAGGGGTATCGACGGTGAGGGGAAGAATAGAATGATTCGGGGTGGTGAAAAAAAATAAGCCCGCGAGGAGCGGGCTCAAAAATCAACGTGACTTGAAGAGAATTCACGATGCCGCAAGACGCACATCGGAACGAATTCACAATCGAATCATAATAGAAAGCGATGTCTATGTAAATAGCTTGAAAAGAGATGGCGCACTTGAATATATGCTATTGGACGTGAGTGCTAACTTGTTGTTTGTAAAATATGTTTTGTTTTATTTTGTCTGTTTTGAAGTTGTACGAGGTTTGCAGTCTGTTCTTGCGTCCGCATAGATTGTTTGGTTTGGCGGTGTTAGGTTTCGCTTCTTTTGTTGGTCTTGGTTCCCGGTTAAGGTAGGTGGGTGGCATGGGCGAACGGTATGTCACTTACCCTGATAGAAGGAAGGACCGACAAGATGAAGCTGGAAACCCTGGCAGTACATGCCGGCTATGCGCCGGATCCGACAACCAAGGCGGTGGCGGTGCCCTTGTACCAAACCACCAGCTACGCATTCGACAGCACTCAGCACGGCGCGGATCTGTTTGATCTCAAGGTGCAGGGCAATATCTATACCCGCATCATGAACCCGACCACCGATGTGCTGGAAAAGCGGGTGGCTGCGCTGGAGGGCGGGATTGGCGCGCTGGCGGTGGCTTCCGGCATGGCGGCGATCACGTACGCGATACAAACTGTTGCCGAGGCCGGCGACAACATCATCGCGACCAGCACCCTGTATGGCGGCACTTACAATTTATTCGCCCACACGCTGCCGCAGCTGGGCATCGAGGTGCGCTTTGTCAGTCACCGTCATCCGGAGCAAATAGGAGAAAAGGCGGATGCGCGCACCAAGGCGGTGTTTTGCGAATCCATTGGTAACCCGCTGGGCAATGTGGTCGACTTCGCCGCTTTCGCCGAGCAAGCGCATCGCCATGGTCTGCCCTTGATCGTCGACAACACGGTGCCGTCGCCTTATCTATGCCGACCGTTCGAGCACGGCGCCGATATCGTGGTGCACAGCCTGACCAAATATCTGGGCGGACACGGCAACAGCATAGGCGGCGCTATTGTCGATAGCGGCCGTTTCCCCTGGGCCGAGCATGCCGAGCGCTTCGCGCGCTTGAACACGCCGGACGTCAGCTATCACGGCGTCAACTATGTGGAAGCGCTGGGGGCGGCGGCCTATATCGCGCGGGCGCGAGTGGTGCCCTTGCGCAATATGGGAGCGGCGCTGGCGCCGTTCAACGCCTTTCTGATTTTGCAAGGCATAGAGACACTGGCGTTGCGCATGGACCGAATCTGCGCCAACGCGCAGCAAGTGGCCGAGCATCTGCGAGCTCATCCTGCGGTGGAGTGGGTTGAATACGCCGGGCTGGAAGATCACCCGGACCACCACCTTGCCCAGCGTTACTTCGGCGGCCGGGCTTCCGGTGTTCTGTCCTTCGGCATCCGAGGCGGCGCGGCGGCAGGCGGGCGCTTCATCGACGCTTTGCAACTGGTGACCCGGCTGGTGAATATCGGCGACGCCAAATCGCTGGCCTGCCACCCGGCCACCACCACTCATCGCCAGTTGTCGGCTGATGAGCAATTGCGCGCCGGGGTGCGGCCGGAAATGGTGCGTTTGTCGATAGGCATCGAACATATCGACGACATTCTGGCCGACATCGACCAGGCGCTGACTGCTGCGGCGCGGTAACGCTTGTTTGCGGATGTGTGAGGCAAGATGGAGGGCCGAAGAGGGGGGGCAAGCCGCGGTTGATCGCGAAGACACTATATATAGATGGATTCAGCCGCGGTGCAGCACTTGCGGATTCATGCCGTTGGGCAGGTGGTGATGCCATTTGCCGTCGAGAAAGCTTTGAATCACATGCTGGACCTTGCCGTGCAGGGTCCAGCCGGCGTCTCGGGCGATGGCGGCCGCGGATAGCGGTTTGCCATCGGCTTGCGGCACCGGAGCAAGGTATTCCAACGGATGGTTCGCCAGCATGGGGTGTTCGATCTCCTCGCGCGACAGCAAGGTCAGTTGATGGTGCAGCGGGTCGCGCGCGATGCGTTGATAGAGCGCATCGATGTTTTCTTCAGGGCCTTCCAGTATTTGCAGAAAGTCGTCGTTCAGCATCAGCAGCACGCTGGCGATGCCCTGGCTTTGGTTGTAGTCGCGAAAATGGCGGATGCGCTTATGCATGGTTTCGGCTGAAACCGGGTGGTGGGCTGCGCTGCTATAGATCAGGCGGATCATGTGCGCTCCTGCCGCGTGGCGATTGCTCTGGTTTCAGTATAGAGGTTTAGAACGTGTTTACGATCTCGCGAGCTAAGGCGAGGCAAGGCGAAAACGGCTGAGAAAGCGGAATGTATGCGTGGCACATGAGCATTTTGAGCTTGTTTTTAACGCCGTATCGCCGACGCGCAGCAGACTTTGAACAGGTTTTTAGAGCCGAGCCAGCTTGAGCCAGCCCAATACGCAGGCAAACGCCACGGCGGCGTGGAGCCAGGCTCGGCGGCGGAACCATCGCGCGCTTTGCTCCGGCGACAAGGTGGTGATGATGAGCGGCCCGCTTTGCTCATCGCCGCTCAGCAGCAAGGAGGCCGGCTGTCGTGCCAGTTCCTGCTGCAGGGCGATGACTTCGCGTTGCGCCGCCGCGCGCGCCAGCGACCACTCCTGTTCGCTGAGTTGGCCGTCTCCGTCCAGGTCGAAGCGGCGCAACAGGTCTTCCTTGTCGTTTTTCCATTCCGCCAGTTTGGCGCCGATGTCCAGGCGCAAGTCCAGAGCGGTGGCGCGAGAATCCAGGCGTCGCAACTGGCCGCGGATATAGATGGTCTCGTCTTCATCTATCCATTCCTCTATCAGCAGCATGCCATCTTCGTGCCAGCGGCGCCGGTGGCGGGCCACCACTTGCGCGGCGCCGGGGAGGATGGTGGCTTCCGCGTCGCCGTCCACTAGCAGGAAGCTGTCGTCGCTGCTGATTTCCGGAGGGTTGACACTGGTCGCCATTCGGTTGGAGCGTTGCAAGGCCCAGGCCAGCCAGTCATCCCAGTCCAGCTTGCGGCGCTCGTCTACGCGCCAGCAGCGATACCAGGCGCAGCGCCGGCCGCTTAAGGGGCTGTAGTTGAGCGCGCCGGGATGGCAGCGGGCCCGGCCGCATAATTCGACCTGACCCAACGCCGCGCTGCCCAGCCTGGAGGTGGGCGTGTCCGCCACCTGGCGATAATGACGGTAGTTCATGCGCCAGCTTATCAGCCCGACGATGGCCGCGATCAGCAGGCCGTGGCGGGCTTCTCCGCCAAGGAGCCATATGGCTGCGGCCAGCAGATACAGGGTCAGCCCCAGGACCTGCAGCACAGAGGGGAGAGCCGGCATGTCAGTCGCGCGCGAACAGCGCTTTCATGTCCACGTCGCGGGTTTCCGAGGCGGCAAAACGCAGCGGCCGGGCCGGCGGGAAGTGAAATAATCGGGCCAGCAGCACATCGGGGAACTGTTCGATGCGGGCGTTGTGGAGTTTGACCGCCTCATTGTAAAGTTCGCGGCGATCCGCCAGCGCTTCTTCCAGTTGGCTGATGCGCGCGCTTAATTGCGAGAATTGCTGATCCGCCTGCAGCGCCGGATAGGCTTCGACCACCGCGTACAGCTGGCTGATCAGACCGTGCAGGCGGCCTTCCGCTGCGCCGAGGGCTTCCGGATCCCGGGCCCGGGCGGAATCGGCCACCGCGCCGCGGGCGGCCATGACCTGAGTCAGGGTTTCCTGTTCGAACTGGGCGTATTGCCGGCACACCTCCACCAGCTTAGGCAACTCGTCGTGTCGCTGTTTGAGGATGACATCGATATTGGCCCAGCTTTGCGTCAACTGGTGCTTCAAATTGATCAGCGCGTTGTATAGCGTGATCAGGTAGAGAAAGACGGCGGCGATGACGCCGAGAAAAACGGCGAGCTTCATGGTGGGATCTCTCCGGAGGCAGGCGTCGCCGATGCGCGGCGTCCTTGCATCGCATTATCGTGCAACGATGTTTTTTTGTCTGCGCCCGGGTCGGGTCTCGCCCAGGCGGTTGAGATATTCAGGGGGGGGCAGCGTGATTCGGATCAACATCATAGGCGCGGGGCGCCTGGGCAAGACCTTGGCGGCGTTGGCGCGGCGTTCCGGCCGCTACAGCGTGCAGGACGTGATGACGCGCAATATGGACTCCGCCGCCGCCGCCTGCGCCTTCATCGGCATGGGCCGGCCGGTGACGGAGTGGGCGGATTTGGCCGCCGCCGATCTTTATCTGCTGGCGGTGCCGGATGCGGCGATCGCCGATTGCGCCCAGCGGCTGGCCGCGTCCGGCGTGCCGTCCGGCGCTGTGGTGTTTCACGCCAGCGGCGTCAGCGGGTCCGAATTATTGCGGCCGACGGCGGCGCGCGGCGCGCATATCGGCAGCCTGCATCCGGCATTTTCCTTCGCCGATCCCGCTGTCGCGCTTGAAGGGTTTTCCGGCGTGCTGTGCGCGCTGGAGGGCGATGCCGAGGCGTGCGCCGCTTTGCGGGCGCTGGCGCAGGCCATAGGCGGCCTGCCGTTTCGGTTGGCCGACGGCGGCAAACCGGCCTATCACGCGGCCTTGTCGGTGGCGTCCAATTATCTAGTGACGCTGATGGCCATCGCGCGGCGTTTAGCCTGCCAGGGCGGCGTGCCGGAAGAATTGTTGACGCCTTTGCTGGGAGGGTTGATGCGGCAGACCTTGGGCAATGCGTTGGCGCTAGGGCCGCAAGCGGCCTTGACCGGGCCGATCGCGCGGGGCGACGCGTCGACGGTGGCCCTGCATTTGCAGGCGATGGACGATGGCGAGTTGCGCGCCGTCTATCAAGCCTTGGGCAGGCAGACGGTCGCGCTGGCCGGCGAAGGGTTGCCAGAACCGGCGCGCCGGCAAGTGCTGAGCGCGCTGGCGTCCGAGGAGGGCTCCGAGCCTGTTCAAGGTCTCGCGAGCTAGGGCGAGACAGGCGAAAACGGCTGAGAAAGCGGAATGTACGCATGGTACATGAGCATTTCGAAGCCGGCATTCATCGCACAATTTCCCTTCCGACGCGCAGCGGACTTTGAGTACGCTCTCAGGTTGGCAGCGCCACCTTGAATACCTGGCGCAGATAGGCGAGGAAGGTTTCGTCGCTGCACATGGTCTTGCCCGGGCTGTCGGACAGCTTGGCCACCGGCTGGCCGTTGCAGCTGACCAATTTGAGGACGATTTGCAGCGGCTCAAGCCCCATGTCGTTGGTGAAATGAGTGCCGATGCCGAAGCTGACTTGTATGTTGGGGCTGAAGTGGCGGTGCAGGTCCAGCGCGCTGTCCACGCTCAGGCCGTCGCTGAAGGTCAGCATTTTGGTGGCCGGGTCGATGCGCAGCTTGCGGTAATGCGCGATCGCCTTTTCGCCCCATTGATAGGGGTCGCCGCTGTCATGGCGCAGGCCGTCGAACAGCTTGGCGAAATAAAGGTCAAAGTCCGCCAGGAAGGCGTCCATGCCCACCACGTCGGTTAGCGCGATGCCGAGGTCGCCGCGATATTCCTGCACCCAGGACTCCAATGCCGCCTTCTGGAAATCGCGCAGCCGCACCCCCAGCGCCTGGAAGGCTTGGAAAAACTCATGCGCCATGGTGCCTATCGGGGTGATGCCCAGTTTCCAGGCCAGATAAACATTGCTGGTGCCGCGGAAAATGTCCGGCAGCGCGTTGTTCAGGCGTTCCACCACGTGCTGCTGCCATTCCCGACTGAAGCGGCGGCGGGTGCCGAAATCGGCGATCAGCAAGGGGAAGCGTTGCTGTTCGGCCTCGCTGTCGCGGAAGCGTTCCAGCACGGCGATTTTCGCTTCCAGCCGGCGCAGGCCCTCGGCGCGGACCTCGGCTGAATCGAGGCGGCGGAAATACAGTTCGTTGACGATGGCGAGCACGAAGATTTCAAAGAACATCGCTTGCACCAGCGGGCCCTTGATGCGAATCACCAGTTCCTCGTCTTGGCAGGACACAGTGATGAAGCGCCGCTGCAGGTGGAACAGCTCCAGGTAATCGACGAAATCGCTCTTGATGAAGCGTAGCGTGCGCAGATGGGCCAGCTCTTCCTGGGTGAAGTGCAACTGGCACAGCCAGTCCAGTTGCGCTTCCAACTCCTTCTTCAGCTGGGTCAGCGGCATGTCTGGACGGTTGCGGCACTTGAACTCGTACTCTCCGTGCGAGGCGGGGAACTGGTGCAGCACCACTTGCAGCATGGTGAACTTGTAAAGATCGGTATCCAGCAGGGAGTGGATCAGCGGCGGAATTTTGGCCATGGGCGGGCTCAGGCGGCGTGAATGATGAAAATGGCCGGACGTTTGTGCAGATCCGGCGCGTCTTTGGGCCAGTCCTTGACCCGGCGACTGACGATGGTCTGGCTCGGCAAAGTCAGGTCGCAAGCCACTGCCAGCCGGGTGGCGGGGGATAGCGTGTCCCGCAGCTGTTGCAGCAAGGCGTTGTTGCGGTACGGCGTTTCGATGAAGACTTGAGTTTCGTTGCGCTGGCGCGAACGCAGCTCCAGTTCCTTGACGATTTTGGCCTTGTCCGCGGCGTCCACCGGCAGATAGCCGTGGAAGGCGAAGCACTGTCCATTGGCGCCGCTGGCCATCAGCGCCAGCAGGATGGAGGAGGGGCCGATCAAGGGCTCCACTCGCAAGCCGCGTTCGTGCGCCAGCGCCACCAGTTGCGCGCCGGGGTCGGCCACCGCCGGGCAGCCGGCTTCGGAAATCAGGCCGAGGTCGTGGCCGTCCAGCAGCGGCTGGAGCAAGGCGGCCACGTCGGCGGCCGGGGTGTGCTCGTTCAGCGTGCTCATGGCGAGTTCGCGGATGGGCGCGCTGACGCCCAGCGCCTTCAGATGCTTGCGCGCGGTTTTTTCGGCCTCCACCACGAAGCGGGTCAGGTGCAGCACCTTGGCGCGTTCGGCTTCGGGCAGCCAGGCGATGGATTCGTCGCCCAAGGGGGCGGGGATTAGAAACAGGGTGCCGCTCATCGCAAAATCTCCACGCCTTCGTTGGCCAGCATCGTAATCAATTTGAACAAGGGCACGCCGATCAACGCGTTGGGGTCGTCGGATTCCACGCGTTCCAGCAGCGCGCCGCCCAGGCCTTCGCTCTTGGCGCTGCCGGCGCAGTGCAGCGCGTCCGGTTCGCGTTCCAGGTAGTTGCGGATTTGCGCTTCGCTCAGTTCGCGTAAGGTAACGCGGGTGATGCCCACCGTTTCCTGCAGGCGGCCTTCGGCGCTGTTGTACAAGGCCAGCGCCGAATGGAAGACGACGGTACGGCCGCTCATCCATTGCAACATCTTGACGCCGTTTTCAAACGATCCTGGCTTGCCTATCTGCTGTCCGTCAAGCAAAGCCACTTGGTCGGAACCTATAATCAGCGCTTGCGGATGCTTCTCCGCCAGCGATTGCGCCTTGGCGCGCGCCAGCCTCAGCGCGGTTTCCAGCGCGGTTTCGCCCGGCAGCGGGGTTTCGTCGCACACCGGCGGTTCAGCGTGGAAGGGCAGGCCCAGACGGGCGATGATTTCTTGGCGATAGCGGGAAGTGGAGGCCAGTACGATCTGCATGGTGTGGACGTCGCTTGTTGCGGAGCCGGGGCGGCCTGGCGGCGCGCGCGGAGGGCTCCTTGTTTCTTTTGACAAATCAGGGGAATGGATTGTACCATGCGAGGTTTATGTCTAAACCGATTTTGATCGATCCGCTCAAGTTCGCCCGGGAAGGGCGTTCGCAAGCCGGCAAACTGCCGGTTGGCGAGCTGGATGAGCGTGTGCACAGCGACCTGTCCGACGCCTCCGGGGAAGTAAAATACGCCCTGGACGGTTTTCGCGACCGGTTGAACCGTTTGTCGCTGCGTCTTCATTTGTCGGCGGAACTCAAAGTGACTTGCCAGCGCTGCATGGAAAGCATGCCGTACAGCCTGGACACCGATTCGGTGGTCACCTTGTTTACCGATCCGGACAAGCTGGAAGAAGCTTGCGAGCAAGACGAAGAGCTGGACGCGATCATCGCCGAGCCGGAACTGAACCTGACTGCGCTGATCGAAGACGAAATCATTATGGGCTTGCCGTTGTCGCCGAAACACGACGATTGCGGCAGGGAAACTCTCTCGCTCGCCAAGGCTGACAAGCCCAATCCGTTTGCGGTGCTGGCGGCGCTTAAGAGACCCAAGTCCGAGTAAAACCCGGATTCGAACCGAATCTACTTGAATTTCTTAGGAGTCGACCATGGCTGTTCAACAGAACAAAAAGTCCCCGTCCAAGCGCGGCATGCATCGTGCACACGATTTTCTGACCGCCCCGGCATTGGCCGTAGAAGCCAGCACCGGTGAAGCACACCTGCGCCACCACATCAGCCCGAACGGTTTTTACCGCGGCCGCAAAGTTGTGAAGACCAAGGGCGAGTAATCTCCCCGTTTTCCTACTTTCCTCACTGATTAGGCAGCACTATTACCGCACTCGTTGATGACTATCACCGTCGCGGTTGATGCAATGGGCGGTGACGTTGGCCTCAAGGTTACCGTCCCTGCATCGATCCAATTCCTGCAGAACCATCCCGACACCCGTTTGATTCTTGTTGGCGACCAGCCTGCCCTAGAGGCGGAACTGGACGCGCACCAAGGCGTCGCGCGTGAACGCATCCGCATCCAGCACGCTACCCAAGTGGTGGGCATGGATGAGGCGCCTCAGCTCGCCTTGAAAAACAAGAAAGACTCGTCGATGCGGGTGGCCATCAATCTGGTCAAAGAAGGCGAGGCTCAGGCCGCCGTGTCCGCCGGCAATACCGGCGCTCTAATGGCGACCGCGCGTTTCGTGCTCAAGACCATTCCCGGCATCGACCGGCCCGCCATCGCCAAGATGCTGCCCACCGTCAAGGGCTTGTCTTGCGTGCTGGACTTGGGCGCCAACGTCGATTGCACTCCAGAACAACTGTTGCAGTTCGGCATCATGGGGTCCGAACTGGTGGTGTGCCTTAGCGGCATCGCCACTCCTAGCGTGGGCCTGCTGAACATCGGCTCGGAAGACATCAAGGGCAACGACAATATCAAGAAGACCGCTGAACTGCTGCGCCAGTCCGAACTCAATTTCCACGGCAACGTGGAGGGCGACGACATCTGTAAAGGCACGGTGGATGTGGTAGTCTGCGACGGTTTCACCGGCAATGTGGCTTTGAAGACAGCTGAGGGGCTGGCTCACATGTTCGCCGTGTTCCTGAGAGAAGAGTTTGGCCGCAGTTGGTGGACGCGCTTGTGCGCGCTGGCCGCGCTGCCGGTGCTCAAGCTCTTCAAGAAACGCATCGATCCTCGCCGCTACAACGGCGCCAGCTTGCTGGGGTTGCGCGGCATCGTGGTGAAAAGCCACGGCGGGACCGATGTCACAGGATTCCGTTACGCGCTGGAGCAGGCTTGCGAGGAAGCCGGCTCCGACGTGATTGGTCACATCGCCGACCGGATTGCTCACCAATTAAACAATCTCAAGCAGTCCGAGGCGGAAGCGAACTGACAACCATGGGCTATTCCCGCATTCTAGGCACCGGCAGCTTTCTGCCCGAGCAGGTGCTCACCAATGCGCAGTTGGCCGAACGCGTGGATACCAGCGACGAGTGGATAGTCTCGCGCACTGGCATCCACGCGCGCCATATTGCGGCAGAGGAACACAAAACCAGCGATCTCGCGCTCAAGGCGGCGGAAGCCGCGATCCAGAGCGCGGGCATCGACAAGCACGAGATCGATCTGATCATCGTCGCCACCACCACTCCCGACATGGTCTTCCCCAGCACCGCCTGTTTGCTGCAGGAAAAAATGGGCATTCCCGGCTGCGCGGCTTTCGACGTGCAGGCGGTGTGCGCCGGCTTCATGTTCGCCTTGGTGACCGCCAACAACTACATCAAGAGCGGCATGGCCCGTCGCGCCTTGGTAGTGGGCGCGGAAATCATGTCGCGGGTGCTGGATTGGGACGACCGCCGCACCTGCGTGCTGTTCGGCGACGGCGCCGGCGCGGTGATTCTCGGCGATTCCGACGAGCCGGGCATTCTGCACGCCAAGCTGGCGGCGGATGGACGCTACAAGGACATTCTCAATACTCCGGCTCAGATTTCAGGCGGCAAGATCCAGGGCATGCCCTATCTGCACATGGATGGCCCGGCTGTGTTCAAATTCGCGGTCAAGGCCTTGTCCGACATCGCCGTCAAGACGCTGGCGGAAGCCGGCGTCGACAAGAGCGAAGTGGACTGGCTGGTGCCGCATCAGGCCAATTTGCGCATCATCGAATCCACCGCCAAGCATTTGGGCTTGCCGATGGACCGCGTGATCGTCACATTGCCGCAACAGGGCAATACTTCCGCCGCATCGATTCCGCTGGCCTTGGACAGCGCGGTGCGAGACGGGCGCATTCATCGAGGCCAGACCGTATTGCTTGAAGGTATAGGCGGCGGTTTCGCCTGGGGCGCTGTATTGTTGAAGATCTGATCCAAACATTGGCGCGCAAGCCGCCGACGGCTGACCGTGAGGTCACTAGCTTGAGCGATATTTGATCGTTAGGCTTGGCAGACGTCGCCGGTTTGCGTCATTCTTGCGTCGAATTCTCAGGAGTCGACTATGGCGTTTGCATTTCTGTTCCCGGGCCAAGGCTCGCAAAGCTTGAAAATGATGGATGGCTTTGCTGATCTGCCCGTGGTGAAACACACTTTTGACGAAGCATCGGATGCCTTGAGCGTCGACCTGTGGGCGATGCTGCAGGCGGACTCGGCCGACGAGATCAACGCCACCGTCAATACCCAGCCCATCATGCTGGCCGCCGGCTACGCCACTTACCTGGCTTGGCAGGAGTTGAACGGCCGGCAGCCGACGCTGGTGGCCGGCCACAGCTTGGGCGAATACACCGCCCTGGTGGCGGCGGCGGCGCTGCCCTTCGCCGAGGCGGTGAAACTGGTGCGCCTGCGCGCCGAGGCGATGCAATCCGCGGTGCCGGTGGGCGTCGGCGCGATGGCAGCCATCCTGAACTTGTCCGACGAGGACATCCGCGCCGCTTGCGCGGAAGCGGCTCAGGGCGAAGTGGTGGAAGCGGTCAATTTCAATTCGCCGGGCCAGGTGGTGATCGCCGGGCATAAAGGCGCGGTGGAACGGGCCATGGAGCAGTGCAAGGCCCGCGGCGCCAAGCGCGCCTTGCCCTTGCCGGTGTCCGTGCCCTCGCATTGCGCGTTGATGCGGCCTGCGGCGGTGCAGTTGGCCGCGGCGCTGGCGCAAGCGGATATCAGCGCTCCGGCCATCCCGGTGCTGCACAACGCCGACGTCGCCAGCTATAGCGAGCCGGCCCAGATCCGCGACGCGCTGACCCGTCAGCTGTACATGCCGGTGCGTTGGACCGAGACCATCCAGAAGCTGGTTGTCGACGGCGTGACACAGATGGCGGAATGCGGGCCGGGCAGGGTGCTGGCCGGTTTGGCCAAGCGCATCGACGGCAACGTCAAATGCCTGGCGCTGACCGATGTGGCGGCGGTGGAAGCCGCCCGCGGCGAACTGAACTGAATGCAATGCGGCCTCGCCAAGACGGGGCCGGGAATAACGATAAGGAGACTGCAATGAGCCTGCAAGGCAAAGTGGCATTGGTCACCGGCGCGTCGCGCGGCATCGGCGCGGCGATCGCCTCGGCGCTGGCCGCCGAAGGCGCTGTGGTGATCGGCACCGCGACCAGCGAGGCCGGCGCAGCGAGCATCCATGAGCGTCTATCCGCACAGGGCGGCGCCGGCAGGGTGCTAAATGTGACCGAGGCCGGCGCGATCGACGCGCTGGTCGAATCCATCGAGAAAGAATTCGGCGCAATCGCGATCCTAGTCAATAATGCCGGCATCACTCGCGACGGCTTGCTGATGCGGATGAAGGACGAGGACTGGGACGACATCATGGACACCAATCTGAAGTCGGTGTTCAAGGCGTCCAAGGCTGTGCTGCGGGGCATGATGAAGGCGCGCTTCGGCCGCATCATCAACATCGCCTCGGTAGTGGGCGTGTCCGGCAATCCGGGCCAGACCAACTACTCGGCGGCCAAGGCCGGCATCATCGGTTTCACCAAGTCGATGGCGCGCGAAGTGGGTAGCCGCAACATCACCGTCAATTGCGTGGCGCCCGGCTTCATCGACACAGACATGACCCGCGCGCTGCCGGAAGCGCAACGCGCGGCGCTGGTCGAGCAGATTGCCCTGGGCCGCCTGGGCGACGCCAAGGATATCGCCGACGCCACCGCGTTTTTGGCGTCGGATCGCGCTGGCTATATCACCGGCCAGACGCTACATGTCAACGGCGGCATGTTGATGCCGTGAACGAGTTTGCGGCCTGCCTGGAGATTTAGGTAGGCTGCTCTAATTTTTTTTTGTAGAATACCGGGGTTTTGTTATCCCGAATCAGAAAGGTCAAGGGTTTAAACAAATGGAAAACATCGAAGCGCGCGTTAAGAAGATCGTTGCCGAACAACTGGGCGTGAACGAAGCCGAAGTGAAAATCGAATCTTCGTTCGTGGACGATCTGGGCGCCGACTCCCTCGACACCGTTGAGCTGGTAATGGCTCTGGAAGAAGAGTTCGAGTGCGAAATTCCGGATGAAGAGGCCGAGAAGATCACCACCGTTCAGCAAGCCGTCGACTACGTCACTGCTCACTTGAACAAGTAATTCCTTCCCTTTCGAGGGGTATTAGGACCTCTGCCCGGAGCCTTCTGGTCTCTTCGCAGAGGTCTTTTGCCAAGAGGATGCCAAACGCGCGTTTGATCCCTGCCAAACCGTAGGGCATCGTAATGCGTGGACGGTCTCGTCGGGAGACTGCCCTCCCATCTCTCACGGAGATTCTTCGTGTCAAAACGCAGAGTTGTAGTAACCGGCCTGGGCCATGTGTCCCCGGTCGGCAACGATGTCGTCACCGGTTGGGCCAATTTGCTGGCCGGCCACAGTGGCATCGCCAAGATTACCCGTTTCGACGCCAGCGACATGGCTTGCCAGATCGCGGGCGAAGTGAAGGGCTTTGAGATCAGCGACTATATCTCGCCGAAGGAAGCCCGCCGCAACGACCTGTTCATCCACTACGGCATCGCCGCGGCCTTGCAGGCGGTGGCGGACGCTGGGCTGGATGATATTCCGGGCCTGGACAAGACCCGGGTCGGCGTCAACATCGGCTCCGGCATCGGCGGCTTGCCGCTGATCGAGGACACCGGCGTGGCCTTGCTGGAAGGCGGCCCGCGCAAGATCGGCCCGTTCTTCATTCCGGGTTCGTTGATCAATTTGATCGCCGGCCAGGTGTCCATCCTGAAAGGCTATCAGGGCCCGACCTACGGCATTGTGTCCGCCTGCACCACCGGCGCGCATTGCATCGGCGACGCGGCGCGGATGATCCAGTACGGCGACGCCGACGTGATGGTGGCCGGCGGTTCTGAAGGCGCGGTTTCGCGGCTGGGCATCGGCGGCTTCGCCGCGATGAAGGCCTTGTCCACGCGCAACGACGATCCGGCCACGGCTTCCCGTCCCTGGGACAAGGGCCGGGATGGCTTCGTGATGGGCGAGGGCGCCGGCGTGCTGGTGCTGGAAGACTATGAGCACGCGGTCAAACGCGGCGCCAAGATCTACGCCGAGTTGATCGGCTTCGGCATGAGTTCGGACGCCCACCACATCACGGCGCCCAGCGCCGAGGGTCCGGCGCGCGGCGTAAGCAACGCGCTGCGCGACGCCGGCATCAACGCCGACCAAGTGCAGTACGTGAACGCCCACGGCACGTCCACGCCTTTGGGCGACGCCAATGAAACCACGGCGCTCAAACTGGCCTTCGGCGACCACGCCAAGAAGCTGGTGGTCAACTCCACCAAGTCGATGACCGGCCACTTGCTGGGCGGCGCCGGCGGCGTGGAGGCGATCTACACCATTTTGGCGGTGCACAATCAGGTTTCGCCGCCCACCATCAACCTGCATGATCAGGATGTGGAGGCCGGCTGCGATCTGGACTACGTGCCCAATACCGCTCGCGAGATGAAGATTGACATCGGCATCTCCAACTCCTTCGGTTTTGGCGGCACCAACGGCACGCTGGTGTTCAAGCGCGTCTGATCGTAGTCTTGTCGATTGACAGCCCGAACCGCTGCGCTACACTCGCAGCGGTTTTTCTTTGTTTTCACGCCGTCCGGGTCAAAGCGGGCGGCAAGCTGCGCCGGGCTGCCGGCCCGGGACTTTCTCGATGTTCACTCAGAAACTGGATTTTGCGCCGGACCTGCTGGCGATGCACGCGGCGGATCCGCAAACCTTTCCCTATTTGATGATGTCCTCCGGCGACGCCGGCTGGGATCTTTTGTTGCTGGAAGACGGGCGCGAGCTGTTTTACGCCGGCGAAGGCGGCGACTTTCTGCGCCGCTTGGCGGAGTTCAAGCCCCAAGCGGTCGATAACCGTCATCAACTGCCTTTTGTCGGCGGGCATTTTCTTTACTTGGGCTACGATCTGCTGTCCGAGTTCGAGCCCAGCGTGCCCGAAGCGTTGCCGGACAGCTTTCCGCTGGCGGCGTTGGCGCGTACCCCGGCCGCGGTGCTGGTGGATCGCCGCGAGGGCTGCGGCTGGATCGTGGCGGAAAGCGCCGAACTGTGGCAGCGGGTGTTGAGCCTGGCCCAAGCGGCGCCGGTGTTCGCGCCGCGTCCGGTGGCCCTGCGAGGTTTGGAAGAAGATCCGCCGCAGTGGTACACCGACGCGGTAGTCCGCCTCAAGCGCTACATCTACGAAGGCGATGTGTTCCAGGTGAATATTTCGCGCGGCTGGCGCGCCGAGCTGGAAGCCGGCGTGGCCGCTGCCGATCTGTTCTCCGCCCTGCGTCGCGCCAACCCGGCGCCGTTTTCCGCCTTGGCGGATTTCGGCGACGCGCAGATCGTCAGCTCCTCGCCGGAGCGGCTGGTGCGGGTGCGCGACGGATGGGCGGAAACGCGGCCGATTGCCGGCACCCATCCACGCTCGCAGGATCCAGCGGAAGACGCCGCCTTGAAGCAGCGATTGATTTCCAGCGTCAAGGAGAGGGCGGAGCATGTGATGCTGATCGATCTGGAGCGCAACGATCTGGGGCGTATTTGCCTGCCCGGCAGCGTTGAGGTCAACGAATTGATGGCCGTGGCAAGCTACGCTTATGTCCATCACATCGAATCCAATGTTCGAGGCCGCCTGCGTTCCGGCGTGGGTCCGGCTGACACGCTGCGTGCGTTGTTTCCCGGCGGCACCATCACCGGCTGCCCCAAGGTGCGCACCATGCAAATTATTCGCGAACTGGAAAACAGCGCTAGGCGCGCCTATACCGGCAGCCTTGGCTACCTCAACCGCGACGGCAGCATGGACTTGAACATCCTGATCCGCACTTTCATGCAAGAGGGCGCCTCGCTGCGTTTTCGCGCCGGCGGCGGCATCGTCGCCGATTCCGATCCCGAGCGCGAACTGCAGGAAACCCGCCACAAGGCGCGCGGCCTGCTGCGGGCGCTGGGCGTGGAGCAGGCCTGATGGCGATGCTGATCAACGGCCGCGCCGACGAGAGGGTCGCTGCTGCGGATCGCGGCCTGGCCTACGGCGACGGCGTGTTTCGGACGCTGGAGCTGATAGAGGGCAAGCCCAGGTTGTGGGCGTGGCAATACGCGCGTTTGTGCGACGACGCGCGCAGGCTGCGCCTGCCCCCGCCTGAGGAGAGCTTGCTGCTGGCGGAACTGGCCGCGGCGGGAGACGGCCTGCCGCGCGCTGCGGCCAAGATTATGCTGACCCGCGGCGCAGGCGCGCGTGGTTATGCGATGCCGGAGGCCCCGTCCTGCACTCGGATCGTCAGCGCCGCGGCCTGGAACGGCTATCCGCCGGAGCGATCTGAACAGGGCGTGACGGCGCGCTGGTGCGAAACCCGCTTGGCCTTGCAGCCGGCTTTGGCCGGCATCAAGCACCTAAACCGGCTGGAGAACGTGCTGGCGCGCTCTGAGTGGCAAGACCCCGCCGTCGCCGAGGGCCTGATGCTGGACATGGAGGGTTGGGTGGCCGAGGGCACGATGAGCAATGTCTACGTGCTGGAAGGCGAAGCGATCGTCACGCCGAGGCTGGACCGTTGCGGTGTGAACGGAGCGGTGCGGGATTGGTTGACCGCGTATTGTTTGGATATCGGACGCTCTTTTACTGAAACGCGACTTTCCACGTCGCGCTTGATTGACGCCGATGCGGTGTTTCTCTCCAATAGCCTGATGGGTATCTGGCAGATTACCCGCTTGGGCGAGCGCAGCTGGACACCTCATCCACTGCTGCGCGCCCTGCAACACAGCCTGTCGCTTCAAGCCTGAAGGTTGAAGCCTGGCGCCGGGAGGGCAGTTCCCGGCGTTGTCGGCAGGCCTGCCCAGACCGCGTCTGCTTTCTTGTCCAAGCCGCCCTTGCCGGGCGGATTCCATTCTTCCGACTGGCGTGCCGTGTCCGGACCGGGCATGGCGGCAAGCGCATGCGCGGATCGCGAACAATATTAAGACCAAGCTCAGAGAGGTTGCCGTGAAATTGATCCTTAAACTACTGGCCGGCATGGCGGTTGGCCTGGCGCTGGGGCTATGGGCCCCGGATGGGCCGCTGGCCTTGCTGATGACTTTCAAAGCCCTGTTCGGGCAGTTCATCGGCTTTATGATTCCGCTGATTATCGTGTTTTACATCATGAGCGGCATCGCCGCGTTGGAGTCCAACTCCGGCAAGATGCTGGGCTGGACCGTGGGGCTGGCCTATTGCTCCACTATTCTGTCCGGTTTGGCGGCCTTCGCCGTCTCCTCCGGCGTGCTGCCGTCGCTGATCGCTCAGGGGGTGCACGCCACCGATAAGCCGGCGGCGATCAAGGCCTTGTTCACGTTGGAGATCAAGCCGCTGTTCGATGTGATGACCGCCTTGATGCTGGCCTTCGTGTTTGGCCTGGGCATCGCCGTCACCCGCGCGCAGCGCCTCAAGGAAGTGGTGGATCAAGGCAAGGACATCGTCGAACTGGTGTTGGCAAAAGTGCTGATTCCGTTGTTGCCTGCCTATATCGCCTGCGTTTTCGCGGAGATGGCGGCCGACGGCTCCGTGTTCTCCACGCTGAAGACCTTTGGCGTGGTACTGGTGCTGGCCATCGCCATGCATTGGATCTGGCTGACCCTGCTGTACACGGTGACGGGCCTCGCCAGCGGCCGCAACCCCTGGTCTTTGATCCGCAATATGCTGCCGGCCTATCTGACCGCGTTGGGCACCATGTCGTCGGCGGCGACGATTCCGGTAGCGTTGCGCTCGGCCAAGCAGATGAAAGTCTCCGGCCCGGTGGCGGATTTCGTGATGCCGCTGTGCGCCACGATCCACCTGTGCGGTTCCACCATCACGCTGGTGACTTGCGCCACAGCGGTGATGTTGATGACGGCCGGCCTGGATGTGCCTAGCTGGGATGTGATGTTCCCCTTCATCCTGCTCTTGGGCGTGACCATGGTGGCGGCGCCGGGCGCGCCGGGCGGCGCGGTGATGTCGGCGCTGGGCATCCTGGCCAGCATGTTGCATTTCCCCGAGGCCAGCCTGGCCCTGATGATTGCGCTCTACTTGGCGCAGGACAGTTTCGGCACCGCCTGCAATGTCACCGGCGACGGTGTGATCGCATTGTGGCTGGACCGCATTATGGGAAGGCCGGCGGAGGAGACGGAAGGCAAGCCGGCTTCGCAGCAGGCTTGAGTTCGACTCATAGATTTATGTGAACTATACAACGAGCATTTAATTATTTTTAGAGATAAAGAGGGCCATGTATATTGAGCGGGTCTTTCTGGCGCAGTAGCGCGCTGGCGGCTTTCGGCGGCGCTGTCGCCTGAAAGCCGGCCTTTTTCTGTTTGCCGGTTCCACGGAACCGCATACAGGTTTCTCTCGTATCCTGTTTGGGCCGAACGATGTTCGGCCTTTTTTCTTGTTTGTTTTCTTGGCGCATGCCGGGAGGCGCAATGTCGGCGATGGCGGAGTGTGAGGCGGCGGTTTGGGACCTGGGGGCGCAGCGCGCGCAGGCGGCGTTGCCGCGCTTGAATCAGATGCTGGCGCGGCATGGCTTCGAGGAGGAGCCCTTGTCCTGGCGCGAAGAGCGCGTGCGCGGACAGCACGAGGACTGGCGCTTTCGCAGCGTCTTCCAGCCGGTGTTCCGCTTGCAAGACGGCGAGCCGAAGTTGTGGTCGGTAGAGGCGCTGGCGCGGGTGTCGGACCGCTTCGGCGGCCCATTGATTCCCACGGTGCTGTTCGCCGCGGAAACCACGCCGCGCCGCACCGTGTATGTGGACCGGCAGCTGCGCTGTCTGCATCTGCTCAATTTCTTGCTGCAAGCGCCGCCGCCGGGCCTGGTGCTGTCGCTCAACGTCAATGCCCAGCATTTGGTGAACGTCAGCGAGGCGCATGGACAGTTTTTCGCCGAGGCCTTGCAACTGTTGGGCGTGGAACCTAGCCATGTTTGCCTGGAGATCGTCGAGGACGCGGTCAGCGACCCGGTGAGGCTGCACGGCGCGGTACAGCGCTACCGCGATCTGGGCTTCCTGATTTCCCTGGACGATTTTGGCCAGGGCGCGTCCAATCTGGAACGGGTGTGGCTGCTGGAGCCCGATTACGTCAAGTTGGACAAGGTGCTGATGCGGCGGGCCTTGATGCGGCCGGCGCTGCGAGACAAATTGGCCGAGCTGGTGGCCATCTTGAAGCTGCACGGGGCCAAGGTGGTGGGCGAGGGCATTGAAAGCGAGATGCAGCTGGACATCGCTCGCGCCGCCGGCTGCGATTTCGTCCAGGGGTTCCACTTGGCGCGGCCGGTGGACAGCCTGAGCTGGCCCATTTCTTAGAGCCTGTTTACGTTCTGCTGCGCGTCGGCGATACGGCGTTGAAAACGAGCTCAAAATGCTCATGTACCACGTGTACATTCCGCTTTTTCGCTCGTTTTCGCCTTATCTCGCGAGCTAAGGCGAAAACGGCTGATACGCTACATGAGCATTTCGAAGGGGTACTCTCCGTATCACGCTCCACAACGCGCAGCAGATCGTGAACAGCTTCTTAATCCAGCGGCTGAAACCACTCTTCATGGCGGCTTAACGCCGCCAACCCGCATTCGGCGCTGGCTTCCAGCCAGACGCGACGGAAAGCATCCGCGTCGGCTATCTCCTCATAAACTTCCATCCAGGTGCCGGCGTCGTCGCGTCGACGCAGCAGGCGGCCGGCGACACCAGCGCGGGCCAGAACGCCGGCTTGCAGCGCCCGCAGCCGCGCAAGCAGGGGCGCGTTGTCCGTGTCGACCTTGAAATAGCAATAAAAACTGTAGCTCATCGGATGTCCTATGCAGGGCGCGCGCTTGATGCGTCGCAACGGAGTGGTTGTCAGCCAACACTAGGCAGGTATGATAGCCGTTCTAGGTTCCAAGGCGATGGATAGAGGAGAAGCGGTGCAGCAAGGGATGGATACCCTGGTGGTGGTGGGCGTGGGCCTGATTGGCGGTTCGTTCGCCCTGTCGCTGAAGCGCGCCGGGATGGCGCGGCATGTGATCGGCGTCGGCCGCACCCGGGAAAACCTGGAGCGGGCGCTGGAACTGGGCGTGGTGGACGAAATCAGCCAGGATTTGGCCGAGGTGGCCGGGCGCGCCGATCTGGTGTTGCTGGCCTCGCCGGTGGGGCAGATGGGCGCGCTGATGGCGGCGATGGCGCCGCGGCTGCGTCCGGAGACGGTCGTTACCGACGCCGGCAGCACCAAGGGCGACGTGGTGGAGTTGTACCGCCGGCATTTGCCGGACCAGTTAGCGCATTGCGTGCCGGCGCATCCCATTGCCGGCTCCGATCTATCCGGGGCCGCCGCCGCGCAGTACGGCTTGTACGAAAACCGCAAAGTCGTGCTGACGCCGTTGCCGGAGACCCTGCCTTCCGTCGCCGAGCGAGTGGCGGCGCTATGGCGCGCCTGCGGCGCGGAAATCCACTGCATGACGGCGCAGGAGCACGACGCGGTGTTCGCCACCGTCAGCCACCTGCCGCACTTGCTGGCCTTCGCCTATGTGGACATGGTGGCGGGCAAGGCCGACGCCGAGCGCTGCTTTGATTTCGCCGCCACCGGTTTTCGCGACTTCACTCGCATTGCCGGCAGCCATCCGGAAATGTGGACCGACATCAGCCTGGCCAACCGGGACGCCTTGCTTGAGGAACTCGACCGCTATCGCGCCGGTTTGGACCAATTGCGTCAAATGCTGGCGGCGGGAGACGGAGAGCGCTTGGCGGAGCGTTTCGGCGCGGCGCGCGGCGCGCGCACGCGCTGGCATCAGCAATTCATGCGCAAGGGGTGAAGATGAGCGTCAAAGTGGTGTTGATTACCGGCGCTTCGCGCGGCATAGGCGCGGCGACCGCGCGTCTGGCGGCAGTAGAGGGCTGGCGCGTTGCAGTCAATTACCGCCTTGACCAAACCGGAGCGGAGGCGGTTGTGGCCGAGCTGCGGCAAGCGGGCGCGGACGCCGAAGCGTTTTGCGCAGATGTCTCGCTCGAGGCGGACATCGTGGGCTTGTTCGACGCGGTGGCGGCGCATTTTGGCCGCCTGGACGCGCTGGTCAACAATGCCGGCGTCACCGCGCCGATTGGCCGGCTGGAGGATTACTCGGCGCAACGGGTGGAGCAAGTCTTGCGCAGCAATGTGTTGGGCCCCGTTCTCTGTTGTCGCGAGGCGGTGCGCCGGATGTCCACCCGCCATGGCGGCGTTGGCGGCGCCATCGTCAACGTCTCTTCCGCCGCGTCGCGGCTGGGCTCGGCCGGAGAGTATGTCGATTACGCCGCTAGCAAGGGGGCCATCGATACCCTGACCCTGGGCCTGGCGCGGGAGGTGGCCGCCGAAGGCATCCGCGTCAACGCAGTGCGGCCGGGGCTGATCCATACCGGCATTCATGCCGCCAGCGGCGAGCCCGGCCGGGTGGAGCGCCTGGCCGGCAGCGTGCCGATGGGGCGCGGCGGCGCGGTTGAGGAGGTGGCCGCCGCCATTGTCTGGCTGTTGTCCGACGCCAGCTCTTTCTGTACAGGCAGCTTGCTGGACGTCAGCGGCGGTCGTTGAGCCAGCGCTCGCGCATCAAATTGAGAAACTGGGCCACCAGCGGCGAATCTTCGTCCAGACGGGTGGCCAAGCCCATCGCCAGATAAGCGCCCTCGTCCAACAGCGGCACATAGCGCACGCCGGGGAGCCGCACGTATTCCAGCGGAGAGGGCAGGATGGCGATGCCGAGTCCGGCGGCCACCAAGCCGATTTGGGTGATCGCCTCGCCCGCCTCCTGTCGCGGCCGCCAGTCCATGCCTTGGCGGCGCGCCAGTTCGCGCAGCACCGTGTTCAAGCCGGTGCCGGCCTCCTGGGGATAGCCGATCAGGCTTTCCCCGCGTAATTGCTCAAGCCGCAGCGCCGGCAGGCCAGCCAGCGGATGCTCGGCGCTGATTACCACTCGCAACGCGTCTCGCTGTAATTCCACCATCGCGATGTCCGCCATGGGCTCCAGGCCGTTGAAGCGCACGAAGCCGATGTCCAGCCGCCGTTGCTGCAAAGCCTGGTACTGGTCGGTGGTGAACATCTCGCGCAACTTGAGGCCGACCTCCGGGAAACGCAGACGATAGTCGTGCAGGCCGGCGTGCAGGATGGGGGACAGCGGCAGAGAAGAAGTGAAGCCTATGCTCAACTCCCCGATTTCGCCGCGCGCGGCACGCCGGGCTTCCATCGCGGCCAGTTCCGCGTCGGCCAGAATGCGTTGGGCGCGGCCCAGGAATTGGCGGCCGGCCTCGGTCAGCTCCACCTTGCGCTGGTGGCGGCGCAGCAGCCGCACACCCAGTTCGGATTCCAGGGCCTGGATCTGCTGGCTGAGCGGAGGCTGGCCAATGTGCAGGCGCTGGGCCGCGCGGGTGAAGTGGAGCTCCTCGGCAACCGCAACGAAGTAGCGTAGATGGCGCAGTTCCATGATTGATATTTCAAAAGTATCAAATGATGTTTAAATATATATTGGACTGCGCTTTCGGCCAAGACTAAGCTCAAAGCCATATTTCGCATTGAAAGCTTTTCATGTCCGCCGATTCGTCGTCTCCTTGCCTTCGCGGCCTTGCGCCGCCACCGTCCGAACCCAGCTTTCCCCCGGCCAAATTGCATGCCGGCACCCCAGAATTTCGCGCCACCGCGCGAGCCATGTTTGTCGGCGGCTATTGCACCTTCGCCATGCTTTACGGCGCGCAGCCGCTGATGCCGATGTTCGCTCAGGAGTTCGCCCTGTCGCCGGCCGCCTCCAGCGGCGTGGTGTCGCTGGCCACCGGCAGTCTGGCCCTGAGCCTGATTCCCGCCGGCCTGCTGGCGGATCGCCTGGGCCGGCGCCCCTTGATGAACGCGGCGCTGGCGCTGGGCGCGCTGCTGATGTTGCTGTCGGCGCTGGCGGACAGCTTCCAGCATCTGCTGTGGCTGCGTGCGGCGTTCGGGGTGGCTCTGGCCGGCTTGCCTGCGGTGGCGATGACCTATTTGAGCGAAGAGGTGGACGCCAAGTCGTTGGGCCACTCTATGGGCCTGTATATCGCCGGCAATGCGCTGGGCGGGATGAGCGGCCGTTTCATCGCTTCCTTGCTGGCCGATCATCTAGGCTGGCGCTGGGCGTTGCTGACGCTGACCTTGCTTGGCGTGGCGGGGGCTTGCTTGTTCTGGCGCAATCTGCCCCCGTCGCGTCATTTCCAGCCGCGCAGGCATGATTTCGGCCGCATGTGGCGGGAAGCCAAGGGCTTGTTCCGCGATCCAGGACTGCCCTGGTTGTTCGTCAGCGCCTTTTTGTTGTCCGGTTGTTTCGTCAGCTTGTACAACTATTTGGGTTTTCGTCTGTTGGCCGCGCCGTTCAATATGAGCCAGAGCTTGTTGGGGCTGGTGTTTTCGCTGTATATCGTCGGCGTCTGGTCATCGGCCTGGGTTGGCAAGTTGTCGGACCGCCTGGGCCGGCGCAATGTGCTGTGGCTGATGGTCCTGTCCATGTTGCTGGGGCTGGGCTTGACCCTGAGCGACCGCGTGACGCTGCTGGTGGCCGGCATCGCCTTGTTCACCTTCGGTTTTTTCGCCGGTCATTCGGTGGCCAGCAGCTGGGTGGGGCTGCGGGCGCGGCAGGGGCGGGCGCTGGCCTCGGCCATTTATCTGAGCGCCTACTATCTGGGCTCCAGCTTGGTGGGGTCTTTGTCCGGCCTGATGTGGGGGAAGGGCGGTTGGCAAGGCGTTGCCGCGGTGCTGGCGGCCAGCCTGGCGGCGATGCTGGCGATCAGCCTGGGCTTGAGGTGGCTGCAGCCCTTGCCGCAATCTTGAGCCTGAAAGAAAAAAGCCCTGCGGCTTGGCGCAGGGCTTTTTCATTGTGCCGTCGGCACGCAGCGGACTTTGAACCGCTTCTTATTGGATGATGCCGCCGCCCAAGCAGACATCGCCGTCGTACAGGACCGCGGACTGGCCGGGGGTGACCGCCCATTGCTTGTCGCGGAAGGTCAGCGTGGCCTGGCCGTCGACGATGGCGGATAGATTGCAGTTGGCGTCGGCCATGCGGTAGCGGTTCTTGGCGGCGTATTCGCCTGCCGCCGGCGGCGCCGGCAGCGTCCAGCTCAGGTCAGCCATCGCCAAGGTGGGCTTCAGCAGCAGCGGGTGGTCATGGCCTTGCACCACGATCAGCTTGTTGCCGGGAATGTCCTTGCCGGCGACGAACCACGGTTCGCCGGTGCCGTCGCGCGCGCCGCCTATGTTAAGCCCCTTGCGCTGACCCAGGGTGTAATACATCAGGCCGATGTGCTCGCCCACCACCTTGCCGTCCGGAAGGATCATTTCGCCGGGCTGGGTGGGCAGATAGCGCTGCAGGAATTCGCGGAACGGCCGCTCGCCGATGAAGCAGATGCCGGTGGAGTCCTTCTTGGCCGCAGTGGGCAGGCCGGCTTCCTCGGCCAGCTTGCGCACCTCGGTCTTGCGGATGTCGCCAAGCGGGAAAATGGCCTTGGCCAACTGATGCTGCTGCAGCCGGTACAGGAAGTAGCTCTGATCCTTGGTGTGGTCCACCGCCTTCATCAGATAGTGGGTGCCGTCTTTTTCCAGCTTGCGCGCATAGTGGCCGGTGGCGATGCAGTCGGCGCCCAGCTCCATCGCATAGTCTAGAAAGGCCTTGAACTTGATTTCGGCGTTGCACAGCACGTCGGGGTTGGGCGTGCGGCCGGCGGAGTATTCCTTCAAGAAGTAGGAGAACACGCGGTCCTTGTACTCCTTGGCGAAGTTGACGATTTCCATGTCGATGCCGACGATGTCAGCCACGCTCATCGCGTCCAGCGCATCTTGTTTGATCGAGCAGTATTCGTCGTCGTTGTCATCTTCCCAGTTCTGCATGAAGACGCCGATCACCTCGTGCCCTTGCTGTTTTAGCAGCGAAGCGGTCACCGAGGAGTCCACGCCGCCGGACATGCCGACGACAATTCTTTTCTTACCCGTCACGGGGAATATCCTTCCATCCAAATATCAAGGGCAAGCACCACCGGGGCTTGCCCAAAGTCCTTGAACCAGCTGTCCACCGCCCAGTCCTGGCCGGAAAGCATGTCGCGCAGCACCGCGGTGTAATGCAGATCGAGCAGGCGCGGCGCGCGCCAGGCCGGTTTGCCCACCGTGTGGTATTGCAGCCAGCCGTGATCCTGCAGATAAGTGAGGAAAGTGGTGACATTGCTGCTGTGGTCCACGCAGTCCATGCGGCCTTCGGCGGGTCCGTCGCGGAAATTGCCGCCCTTGTCCTGCCAGATGGGCAGCGTGCGCGCGGCGATGTGATAGAGCGCGGTGACCGCGGCGCCGACGGCGGAACGTTCGGTTTCCGGGCTGTTGGCCTCGGACAGGCGAGCGGCGAGCCAGGCGTCGGCCTCGGCGGAGATGTTTACGTAGGCATGTCTGGAACAGCCGTAATGGTAGCAGATATTGATGGCGCTGGCTTGCGCGGCCCATGGAAACCAGGCCAGCATAGCCAATAGGAAAGGCAATGATCTCAAGGACATGCAGACTCCGGGCTGCGGGCTAAGGCGCCCGCTAGCGGTCGAGGTGGTGGATGAGCGACAGGGGGTGGCGCTTGCCGGCGCGGTAATCGTCCAGGCATTGCTGCACCACGGGGCTGCGATGCCGGGGGCGCAACGCGACGATGTCATCGTGGCTCAGCCATTGCGCGGACAGGATGCCCTCGTCCAGCCGCGGGTAGTCCTCGCGGCGCAAGGGGTGGCCGTAGAAGGCGAAACGCAGATAGGTGATGTCGCTGTTGGGGCGGTCCACCAGATAAATGCCCACCAGCCCCAAGGGCCGGAAGTGCCAGCCGGTTTCTTCCAAAACTTCGCGCTTTACCGCGTCTTCCAGTGTTTCGCCGTATTCCAGATGGCCGGCGGGCTGGTTGAAACAAATGCCATCGCTGGTCACCTCTTCCACCATCAGGTAGCGCCCATCCAGCTCAATGACTGCCGCAACTGTCGCATTTGGTTTCCACTGCGTCATGGTCTGCGCTTTCTTGTTGACAATGATTCTTGTTTGAATCTATATTCTTGATAACGATTCTCGATTACTTTAACTCAATCCCGAGTTAACTCACCACCGGAACTGCCATGTACGTTTGCCTCTGCCACGCTGTGACTGACAAGCAAATCCGCGAAGCGGTGCACAATGGGGCAACCCGAATGTGCGATCTGAGCCGCGAGCTCGGGGTGGCGACAGAGTGCGGCAAATGCGCCTGCATGGCTAACCAACTTCGCAAGGAGGCTGTCCACGCGCTTGGACCGGCTTCGACCGCGCGCAGCGCCGCCTAACTCCTGACCTCGCCTGTTGCTAGTCTCGGCCAAGGCCGAGCGAACTGCAAATCTCCCACGCACCGCACCTCGCGGCGCGTAGTCCTTTATTTTGCTTGTGATAACTTGAGACTGGCTCGCGCTATGTCATAATGGAAGAATCATTTCTTCCCGGAGAGCGCGATGCAAGGCGATAAAAAAGTTATCAAGTATCTGAACCAGATCCTCAAGAACGAACTGACCGCGATCAACCAGTACTTTTTGCATGCCCGCATGTACAAGAACTGGGGTTTGAAGAAACTGAACGAGCACGAATACCACGAGTCCATCGATGAGATGAAGCATGCCGACGCGTTGATCGAGCGCGTGCTGTTTCTGGAAGGTTTGCCGAATCTGCAGGATCTGGGCAAGTTGCATATCGGCGAGAATCCGAAGGAAATGCTGGAATGCGACTTGAAGCTGGAAATGGACGCGCTGCCGGTGTTGCGCGAAGCCATTGCCTACTGTGAAAGCGCCAAGGACTATGTGACCCGCGACTTGCTGGAAGACATTCTGGAGAGCGAGGAAGAGCACGTGGACTGGCTGGAGACGCAACTGGGCTTGATCGAAAGCGTGGGGCTGCAGAACTACCTGCAAAGCCAGATGCACGACGATTAAACGCGGCCGGGTTTCGACCGGGTCGGGAAAGAAAAAGGGCTGTCTTGCGACAGCCCTTTTTGCATGCGGCGTCCGCCGCCTTATTTCTTTTTGTCCGTATTCTTGTCGGTGCTGGGTTGGGAGGCGTCGCGTGGGGGTTCCGTCTCGGCTTCCTCCCAAGGCAGGGCCACTTTCTTTTTATTGATGGTCAGCACGCCGCTGCCGTAATTGAGCTCGGTGTTGATCTGGCCCTTGTCTTCGACGATGTACTGCTCGCTCTTCCACTGCGCCAACTGGCTGTCCAGCAGGTTCTTGGCCAGGTCTTCCACTTCCTTCATGTTCGGCTGGTCCTCGGCGCTCTGATCGACGGTGAACAGCGTGCGCGCCTGGGCGATCACCAGGTCTTCCAGCGTCTGGCGCGGCAGGCTGAGCTTGGCGTCCACTTCGAAGCGCCGGATGAACTGCGCCGCGTCGTTGAGGTCCGCGGGCTGCAGGCCCTTGACGCCCAGGCTGCCTTCCAGCTTGGCTTCGCCGTTGGGCATTTTCAGGTAGAACTCGTTGATCACCACCTTGGGGTCGTTCTGCAGCAGCGGAATGCCGTTCTTCTTGATGGTGTCGATGTATTGCTTGCGCAGCAGCGCGGGGTCTACGCCCTCGAACGGGATTTGGCCGATGGCCTGGTCCAGCTTGACCAGCGTCGGGCCGTGCAGGTGGTTGGCCGAGATGTCCAGGCGCATCGGGCCGTAGCGGTGGTCGTTGAAGTTGAACTCGGCGAAGTTGAGCTTGCCGCGGGTGTTGACGTAGTCGTCCTGCTCGCTGGTGACGATTTGATAGCGGAAATCCTTCAGCGTCACCGCGGACGGCTTGAATTCGCCGGACGGGTTGATGAACTCCCCAACGCGCACGCGGGTCATCAGATAGACCAGCTCGTTCAGCTTGATGCTGTAGGGCACGCTTTCGCGGGAGTTGAGCCGGACATTGCCCACGGTCAGTTCGCTGGTGCCCAGCTTGACGCCGGTGCTGCCCGGACGGATGTCGGAAACGTAGCGCACGCCGTCGAAGGCGACCGTGCCTTTGCTGGCGGCTTCCAGCAGGAAGCCGGGAGACAGAGCTTCGGTTTTGTATTCCTTGTAGCCGTTTGCGTAGTCGAGCTTCAGGTCAAAGCCCTTCCATTTCATCTTCACGCCGGACAGCGCTTCCTCATAGTCGAAGGCCGGAACCTTGACGTCCAGTTCGCCGCCGCCGCCGAAGCCCAGACGGTTGAAGATGGTGATGGGTTCCTTGTCGCCGAAGAAGCTGGCCAGCGTCTTGCGGGTGGAGTCGCTCATCGCGAACTCGGTGAGTACCAGCGCGCGGCCGGGCCGGAAGTCGAAATCGCCGATGCCGGGAAGGGGGCCGTGCTTGACGTGGTTGGTGAACTTGATGGTGGCGTTCAGCAAGGGCTTCACATTGTCGGGCAGCATGTTTTCATACGGGCCGGACAAATGGCGGTTGAACACCAGTTCTGTGGTTTCCGTGGAGGAGAACCAACCGCGTTGGTAGCTGTGGGATTTGACTTTGAACAGCGGCAGGTCGGCCAGCATCTTGTGCTGTTCCTGCAAGGTCTGCTCCGCCTTGACGCCGGCCCACAGGGTTGCGCCTCCATACAGAACGAACAGGCCACCGAGGGTGGCGCCGGCAATGATCAGACGACGATTTGGCAACACTAGCGCTTTTTCTTAACTAGGATGGAATGAGGCCCTATGGTACACCATCGTCCGCCGCTTGCGTTACTGCCGCCGAGTGAACCCAAGGGCGTCGGCGGGGTCCAAATTCGCGTTTGCGGCGGACAGATAGCCGGCGCAAACGCAAAACGGTCTGACATCGGCGGACCGCTTGTATAGAATAGAGTCTTTCTTCTAGATTGATTTACGAGGCGCGATTAGTACATGAATTGGATAAACGGCGTGCTTGACCTCCCCTGGTGGGGCTATATCGTGGTCGCTTTGGCGCTGACCCACATCACCATCGCAGCGGTCACCATCTTTCTGCATCGTCACCAAGCGCACCGCGCGCTCGATTTGCATCCCATCCCCAGTCACTTCTTCCGCTTCTGGTTGTGGCTGACCACCGGCATGGTCACCAAGCAGTGGGCGGCCATCCATCGCAAGCATCATGCCAAGTGCGAGACCGCGGACGATCCGCACAGCCCGCAGGTATTGGGCATCAAGAAAGTATTGTGGGAGGGCGCGGAACTGTACCGCGGCGCCTGCAAGGATCAGGCCATCATGGACAAGTTCGGCCACGGCACGCCGGACGATTGGCTGGAGCGCAATGTCTACACTCGTCACAGCGCCAAGGGCATCGTGCTGATGCTGCTGATCAATCTGGTCTTGTTCGGACCGGCGGGGCTGACGATCTGGGCGGTGCAGATGATCTGGATCCCGTTCTGGGCGGCTGGGGTCATCAACGGTATTGGCCACTTCTGGGGCTATCGCAATTTCGAGAACGAGGACGCGTCCACCAATATCTTCCCCTGGGGCATCCTGGTGGGCGGCGAGGAGCTGCACAACAACCACCATACCTTCGGCACCTCGGCCAAGCTGTCGTATAAATGGTACGAGTTCGACATCGGCTGGATGTATATCCGCATTCTGGAAATCCTGGGCCTGGCCAAGGTACGCAAGGTGGCGCCGCGCTTGGCCGAGGACGCTTCGCGTCAGCAACTGGACCTCGAGCATCTGCAGGCCATCATTTCCAATCGCTACGCCATCGCTTCCCGTTACGCGCGTGAGTTGAAGGAGGTGTATCGCAGCGAGTTGGACAAGATCAATCTGCCTGACTTTTCCGGCAGCAAGCTCAGCCGCAAGATGAAAGTGTGGTTGAAGCAGGATGCTAAGGACACGCCGGAAACCGAGCGCATGCAGTTGGCGGCTTTGATGGAACACAGCCAGGTGTTGGCCACGGTGTATTCGATGCGTCAGGAGTTGACCCGTTTGTGGGAGCGTTCCACGCTGAGCCGCGAGCAGCTGCTCAAGGAGCTGCAGGATTGGTGCGCCCGCGCCGAGGCTTCCGGAATCGCCGCCTTGCAGCGTTTCTCGATCAGCTTGCGTCAGGCCGCGATGGTTTAAGCCGGTTTGATTCGATAAAAACCCGCAGCGCGCTGCGGGTTTTTTTGCGTCCACGCCGGTCGGCGATTATGTTTGATTCATGACGATTAGATTTATTTTTTATATAAAAATAAGAAATAAAAGTTATATTTGTAATAATATTTGGAAATATAATGAGCCATGTTGATGCAACTCTGCGAGATGGACATGGCCACACTGCAACTGACCGACGGGGCGAGCGAGCTGCCCTATATTCATGGTTTTTCCGCCGCCGAGCAGGCGCGTTTGGTGCGTCAGGCGCGCTTCTCGGAGTCCGTTGTGTACCGGGACATCGATTTCTCCGGCGTCGGCCAACTGCTGGAGGTGGGGTGCGGGGTGGGCGCGCAGACCGAGATCCTGTTGCGGCGTTATCCTGATCTGGAGGTGACCGGCGTCGACTTCAGTCAGCGTCAGTTGGCGGTGGCGCGCCAGCGTCTGCAAGGCAGCCCATGCCAGGACCGCGCCCGCTTGCTGCATATGGACGCCGAGGATTTGGACTTCCAGCCGGCCAGCTTCGATGCCGCCTTCCTGTGCTGGGTGTTGGAGCACGTATTGTCGCCGGAGAGGGTGTTGGCCGAGGTGCGCCGCGTCTTGAAGCCGGGCGCGCGGCTGTACGCTACCGAGGCGATGAACGCCTCCTTCTTCCTGTCGCCTTATTCCTCCCATCTGCAGCAATACTGGCTGGCTTTCAACGATCACCAACTGGCGGTGGGAGGGGATCCCTTCGTAGGCGCCAAGTTGGGCAATATGCTGCTGCGGCTGGGTTTTCGCCATGTTGAAACCCAGGTCAAGACCTGGCATCTGGACAGCCGCGACCCGCACCGCCGACAGCAAGTGCTGGACTACTGGACCGAGTTGTTGTTGTCGGCCGCGGATCAGTTGATCGAGGCCGGGCGAGTGGACGCCGCGCTGGTGGCGGCGATGACGCGGGAACTGCGCCAATTGCGCAGCAATCCGGAGCTGGTGTTTTTCTATAGTTTTCTGCAAGCCACCGCCGTGGTGTGAAGCGGCGGTTTTTTTATTCTCTCTATATAACTATAAGTTTTTAAAAATAATATTTATATGCGGTAGCTAGGAGATTTCAATATGCAAGACCAATCCGTTTTGTCCTTGATCGGCAATACGCCGCTGGTGAAGGTGGCGCATCTGGACACCGGCCTGTGCGAGCTGTATTTGAAACTGGAAAGCCACAATCCAGGCGGTTCGATCAAGGACCGGGTGGCGCTGTCGATGATTGCCGCGGCCGAGCGCGAAGGCAAGCTGAAACCGGGCGGCACCATCGTGGAGGCCACCGCCGGCAACACCGGTTTGGGGTTGGCGCTAGTGGCTTCGCAAAAAGGCTACCGGCTGGTGCTGGTGGTGCCGGACAAGATGAGCCGGGAGAAGATTCTGCATCTGCAGGCCTTGGGCGCGGAAGTGGTGCTGACCCGATCCGACGTGGGCAAGGGGCATCCGGAGTATTACCAGGACTTGGCCGCGCGCATAGCTAAGGAAACGCCGGACGCTTACTACATCGACCAATTCAACAACCCGGCCAATCCGCTGGCGCATGAAATCGGCACCGGTCCGGAGATCTGGGAGCAGATGCGTCATGAACTGGACGCGGTGGTGGTGGGCGTGGGCTCCAGCGGCACCTTGACCGGGCTGACGCGTTTTTTCAGCCGAGAGGCGCCGCAAGTGGAGATCGTGCTGGCGGATCCGGTGGGCTCGGTATTGGCCGACCATGTTGAAACCGGACGGCACGGCGAGGCCGGCAGCTGGCTGATCGAAGGCATAGGCGAGGACTTCATTCCGCCGCAAACCGATTTCAGCCTGGTCAAGCGCGCTTATCGCATCAGCGACCAGGAAAGCTTCGACAGCGCCCGTCTTTTGCTGAGCCGGGAGGGCATTTTGGCCGGATCCTCGTCCGGCGCGCTGCTGGCGGCGGCCTTGCGTTATTGCCGCGCCCAAACCGAGCCCAAACGCGTGGTGACGCTGGTGTGCGACAGCGGCAACAAGTATCTGTCCAAGATGTACAACGACGATTGGCTGGTGGACAACGGCCTGGTGGAGCTGCCGCGGCTGGGCGATCTGACCGACTTGATCGTGCGCCGACACGCCGACGGCAGCACCGTTTCCTGCCACCCGGACGAGCCCTTGAACGTGGTCTACCAGCGCATGCGTTTGCACGATGTGTCGCAGTTGCCGGTGCTGGCCGACGATAAGGTGGTCGGTATCCTGGACGAATGGGATTTGCTGCTGTCGGTGCACGGCGAGCCGGAAAACTTCCGCCAGAACGTGCGCAGCGCGATGACCAGCGAGGTGCGCACCCTGTCGCCGCGCGCTTCGCTGCAAGACCTGCTGCATATTTTCAACGATGGCCACGTCGCCCTGATGGTGGACGGCGAGCGCTATCTGGGCCTGATCACTCAGGCCGACCTGCTGGCCTTCTGGCGCCGTCAGCCGCGCTCGCGTTCCGTCTAGTCCCGCCTCATCCCGGCCGGTCCAAGCGGGGCCGGCCATCCGCATTGAAAGTAAACGCCATGACTGATTTCAACACTTTATCCATCACCGCCGGCCTGCATCAGGACGCCTTCGGCGCGGTGATTCCGCCCATTTACGCCACCTCCACCTACCGGCAGCACGCGCCGGGCGAGCACAGCGGCTACGAGTATTCCCGCTCGCAGAACCCGACGCGCGAAGCCTTGGAGCGGGCCTTGGCGGAGCTGGAGGACGGCGCGCGCGGCTACGCCTTCCCTTCCGGGCTGGCGGCCATCGCCACGGTGCTGGAGCTGCTGCCGGCGGGCAGCCACCTGATCGCGGTCAACGATCTGTACGGCGGCACTTACCGATTGTTCGAACAGGTGCGCAAGCAAAGCGCGCAGCTGGAGATCAGCTATGTGGCGTCGGAAGACCTAGGTGCCTTGCAGGCGGCGATCCGGCCGAACACCCGGATGATCTGGGTGGAAACCCCGTCCAATCCGCTGAACCAACTGGTGGACCTGGCGGCGGTGGCCGATCTGGGGCAGCGGCACGGCCTGATCACGGTGGCGGACAACACCTTCGCCTCGCCGGTGGTGCAGCGCCCGCTGGCTTTCGGTTTCGACATCGTCGTGCATTCCGCCACTAAATATCTGAACGGCCATTCCGACGTGATCGCCGGCGCGGCGGTGGTCAGCCGCCAGCGGCCGGAGCTGGCCGAGCAACTGGCTTTCCTGCACAACGCCGTCGGCGCGGTGCTGGACCCGTTCGCCAGCTTCCTGGTGCTGCGTGGCTTGCGCACGCTGGCCCTGCGGGTAGAGCGCCACAACAGCAACGCGCTGGCGGTGGCGCGCTGGCTGGAAGCCCAGACACAGGTGGAGCGGGTGTTGTATCCGGGCCTGGCCAGCCATCCGCAGCATGAGCTGGCGCGCAGGCAGATGCAGGGTTTCGGCGGCGTGGTGTCTTTCTATTTGAAAGGCGACGCCGAAGAAACGCGGAGGGTGTTGGCGCGGCTGAAGCTGTTCACGCTGGCGGAAAGCTTGGGCGGAGTGGAGAGCCTGGTGTGCCTGCCGGCGGCGATGACGCATGCGTCGATTCCGCTTGAACGTCGGCGCGAACTAGGCATCGCCGATAATCTGATTCGTTTGTCGGTGGGCATCGAGGGCGAGGCGGCGCTGATCGAGGACTTGCGCCAGGCATGGCAATAGCCGGCGCGGCCGGGTTAGAAACTTCGTCTTGATCCGACTCACCCAAGGGGAATCCGCATGAGCATTTATCGTCACAAGCAAGGCGCGCGTCTGGCAGAAGCCGTGGTCACCAACGGCCTGATCTTCCTGGCTGGCCAAGTGCCGGAAAACACCGAGGCCGACGCCAAGGCGCAAACTGAAAACGTGCTGGGCCAGATCGACGCATTGTTGGCGGAGCTGGATTCGGACAAGAGCAAGATCGTCGACGTCACCATCTTCCTGGCCAGCTTGGCCGATTACGATGCGATGAACGCCGCCTGGGATGCTTGGGTGCCGGCCGGCAACGTGTCTGCGCGTGCCACGGTGGAAGCCAAGCTGGCCAATCCGGCCTGGAAAGTGGAAATCAAGCTGGTGGCGGCACGCTGAGCAGGCCTCACTCCGCTAAGCGCCCACGTCATGCGACGTGGGCTTTTTTTATCGAATTTGCCTGAATGTCTGCTGGGCCAAAGGCCAGCAGGAAATAAGAGCGGGTCTTTCTATAACCCTATGGTTTGCGGCGCAATGTCATTGGCATTGCGTCGCTTTGGTTTTTCCCAACCAGGAATGGAGCCCGAAATGAAACAAGCAGCTCTAATGATGGCCGTATTGGCGGCCTTGGCCGGCGGCGCGCAGGCGGAGTCGAAGCAGCCGGATCCCCTGTTGCGACAGGCGGCGGTCAAAGCCTTGCAGCCCATGTTGCCGCTGGCCAAGGGGGAGGCGCTGGACATGCTGGTGGAGGTCAACCGCGACAGCGAGGACGGAGGCTGGGTGTTGGGGTCGGTAACCCAGCCCCTGCCGACGATGACCACGATCGCGGCGATGGATCATGTGCCGGTGTCCAGGCTGTTCCTGGCGCGCCGCGACGCGCAGGGCTGGACGCTGGAACTGGAAGGCAGTCCGGGCTTCGCCGCGATGCTGAGCCTGGCGCCGGCCGATTGGCTCAACGCGGACGAGCGCCGCGCCTGGGGCAGCCAGTCGGCCAGGCCGGGCTTGCCGTTCGCGCCCAACGCCACCGGTCTGGGCCTGCCGTGGCGGCAAGGCGCGGCCTGGCGCATGACCGGCGGCCCGCACGGCTATAGCGGGGAAAGCCAGCCTTACGATTCCATCGACTTCGCCGGCGGCGACGGCAGGGTGTTGGCGCCGCAGGCCGGGGTGATCTACAAGAGCTGCGTGCGCGGCGGCAGCGGCTTGGTCAAGCTGGTGCACGACAACGGCTTCTCGTCCACTTACTACCATATGATCAATCTGAACACGCTGGCGGACGGGACGCGGGTCAATCCGGGCGCGTATCTCGGCACCATAGGCAACGGCCTGCCGTGCGGCGGCAGCACCACCGGCCCGCATGTACATTTTTCCTTGTTGTATCAAGGCCGGGCCGAGCCGGTGAACGGCAAGCTGTTTGGCGGCTGGCAGTTCTTCGCCGGCAACCGCGCCTATCAGGGCTATGCCTTGCGCAACGGGACGCGGGTCAATGTCGGCGGCTTGCTGAACAATTACGGCGGCGGAGGCGCGCCGGCCGGCGCCAGCGGCGTGGCGACGCCGGCGAAGGGCGAGGGAAGGGTGAACCTGCGCAGCGCGCCCAGCCTGAGCGCCGGCATCACCGGCGCGGTCAGCCGCGGCGACAGCGTCGCCTTGCAGTGCCATGTGCGCGCCGAGGCGGTGGAGGGGGTGTGGGGCCGCACCGATGTGTGGAACCGCACCCGCGGCGGCGACTGGATCAGCGACGGCTTCCTGGACACCGGCAGCAACGGGCCGGTGGTGCCGCTGTGCGCGTCGGCCAGCCGGCCCTGGTGAGCCATTAATACACGCCGTCGAAACGCAGGCCGGCGGGCAGGGGCTCGCCGGCCTGGAAGGCGGCGACGGCGGCGCCCAGCGCTTCGGCCAGGCCGGCCCGCTGGGCGTTGACTGGAACCAGGTCCAGGCTGCGCATCCAGGTTAGCTGACGCTTGGCCAACTGACGGGTGGCGGCGACGCCCTTGTCGATGAAGGTTTGCTCATCGCCGGCGCCGTCCAGATATTCCCAGGCCTGGCGATAGCCGACGCAGCGCATCGACGGCAGCTCCAGCGTCAGCGCCGGATAATCGGCGCGCAGGCGCCGCACTTCGGCCAGGAAGTTCTGCTCCAGCATCAGTTCGAAGCGTTGTGCGATGCGTTGGTGCAGCCAGCCGCGTTCCGCAGGCACCAGACCCAGCGACAGCAGGCGGAAATCCGCCGCGGCTTCCTTGCCGCGAGCCAGCAAGCGCGACATCGGCTCGCCGCTGAGCAGGCAGACTTCCAGCGCGCGGTGGATGCGTTGCGAATCATTGGGGTTGAGGCGGGCGGCGGTGTCCGGGTCCAGCTGTGCCAGCCGCGCATGCATCGCCGGCCAGCCGGCTTGCGCGGCGTCGGCGTCCAATTGCGCGCGCAGCGCGGCGTCGGCGCGCGGCAGGTCGGACAAGCCTTCCAGCAAGGCCTTGTAGTAAAGCATGGTGCCGCCCACCAGCAAGGGCAGCCGCCCGCGGGCGTTGATCTCGCGGATCAGCCGGTTGGCGTCGGCGTGGAACTGAGCGGCGGAATAGCTTTGCAGCGGGCTGATGATGTCGATCAGGTGATGCGGGCATTGCGCCATTTCCGCCGCGCTGGGCTTGGCGGTACCGATGTCCATGTCGCGATAGACCAGCGCGGAGTCCACGCTGATGATCTCCACCGGAAAATGTCGAGCCAATTCCAGCGCCAGGCCGGTTTTTCCGGAGGCGGTGGGGCCCATCAGCAGGATGGCGTGCGGAATGTCGTTCATGAGCGGGTCTTGCGATTCAATCGGCGGATTGTCGCATAAGTGGATCATGGGCGGACAGCGCCGCCCATGACTCAGAATCTGTTTACGATCTGCTGCGCGTCGTGAGGCGCCCCACGGTGAGTACGGCTTCGAAATGCTCATATACCACGCGTACATTCCGCTTTCCCGGCCGTTGTCGCCTTGTCTCGCCCTGCTCGCAGATCGTCAACACGTTCTCAAGAGCCGGATTCTGGCGCCGGCAGCGCCCGGCGGCGGCTGGCGCGCCACCAGCCGCCCAGGGTGATCAGGAACCACATGCACTGGTTGACGAAGGAAGCCAGATTGAAGTGGTTGGACAGCGATACCAGAATACAGACCGGGCCGAGCAGGTTCAGGACGAAATAGCGAAGGTCCGATGTGCGCAGGCCGAATAACTGACTGCCCAAATAAGCGCCCAGATAGCTGATGACGCCGATCAGGCCGATGAGGTCGTACATGGCGAAGCTCCTGGGAAAACGGCTATAGGGGAAGCGTTTGCGCGTCGGCCGTCGCGGGGGCTTGCTCGCGGGCGGCCTGGTAGAACGGCGCGTCCGAGCGCGGCAACGGCGGCAGTTGGCGGATCTGATCGGCGATCTTCTCCGCCATCATGATGGTGGGCGCGTTCAGATTGCCGGTGACGATGCGGGGCATGATGGACGCGTCCACCACGCGCAGGCCGGACAAGCCGTGCACCCGGCCCTGATGGTCGACCACCGCCGTCGGGTCGTCGGCGCTGCCCATCTTGCAACTGCCGGACGGATGCAGCGCGGTTTCGGCGTGGGTTTTGACGAAGTGATCGATTTCACTGTCGCTGCTTACCCGCGGCCCGGGCTGGATTTCCCGGCCGCGGAAGGCGGAGAGCGCGCGTTGGCCGATGATCTCGCGCGTCAGCCGCACCGCGGCGCGGAACTCCCGCCAGTCGGTGTCGTGGGCCATGTAATTGAATTGCAATCGCGGCGGGTCGCGCGGGTCGCGGCTGGCCAGCTTGACGTGGCCGACGCTGGGCGAGCGCATTGAGCCGACATGGCACTGGAAGCCGTGCATCTTGACGGCGTGACTGCCGTCGTAATTCACCGCCAGCGGCAGGAAGTGGTATTGCAGATTGGGGAAGGCGAAACGCTCGTCGCTGCGGATGAAGCCACCGGCTTCGAAGTGATTGCTGGCGCCCAGGCCGCCGCCGTTCAGATACCACTGGGCGCCGATGCGGGCCTTGTTCCACCAACGCAGCGACGGGTATAGCGACACCGGCCGCAGGCATTCGTACTGCAGGTACATTTCCAGATGGTCTTGCAAATTGGCGCCGACGCCGGGCAGGTGGGCCGCCACGGCGATGTCGTGGCGGCCGAGCTCGGCGGCGTCGCCGACGCCGGAGCGCAGCAGCAGCTGCGGCGAGGCGATCGCGCCGTTGCAGACGATGACTTCGCGCAAGGCGCGGGCGTGATGGCTGAGGCCGCCCTGCAGGTATTGCACGCCGACGGCGCGCGTGCCGTCGAACAGGACGCGGTCCGCCAGCGCGCGGGTTTTCACCGAAAGGTTGGCGCGGTCGCGGGCGGCGTCCAGATAGGCTAGCGATACGCTGCAGCGCCGTCCCTGAGCGGTGGTGGTGCGGTCCATCGGGCCGAAGCCTTCCTGGCGATAACCGTTGAGATCGTCGGTGCGGCCGTGGCCGGCTTGTTCGCCGGCCTCGATGAAGGCTTCGAACAGGGGGCTGATGCCGGCCTTGGGCGTGGTCACGTGCAGCGGCCCGTCGCCGCCGTGGTAGTCGTCGGCGCCCTTGTCGTAGGTTTCCGCCTTGCGGAAATAAGGCAGGCAGTCGGCGTAGCTCCAGTCGGCCAGGCCGGGCAGCTCGGCCCAGCCCTGGTAATCCAGCGCGTTGCCGCGGATATAGACCATGCCGTTGATCAGCGAGGAACCACCCAGCCCCTTGCCGCGCGCCTGGGCCATGCGGCGTCCGCCCATATGCGGCTCCGGTTCGGTCAGATAGGCCCAGTTATAGGTGGTCCCTTGCAAGGGATAGGCCAGCGCCGCCGGCATTTGCGTGCGCCAGTCCAGCCGCCAATCCGGGCCGCCGGCCTCCAGCAACAGCACGCTGACGTCGCTGTCCTCGCTCAGCCGCGCCGCCAGCACGCCGCCGGCGGAGCCGGCGCCGACGATGATGTAGTCGTATTCCTGAGTGGTGTTCATCTTGATTCTCCTCGGACGTGAACGAAGGCGGGGCCGGACGATGGGAGGTTCAAGCGCCGAACCACCCCATGGGCTTGGGAGCCAGATTGATGTAGCTGTGCTTCAGCTCGGTGTATTCGTCCAGGCCGATGCGCGACAGCTCGCGGCCTATGCCGCTGGATTTGAAGCCGCCCCACGGCGCTTCCGGGAAGTAGGGGTGGTAGTCGTTGACCCAAACCGTGCCGAAGCGCAGCGCACGGCTTATCCGGTTGGCGCGCGCCAGGTCTTGGGTCCACACCGCCGCCGCCAGGCCGTAAGGGGTGTCGTTGGCCAGCCTCAGCGCCTCGGCTTCGTCGCGGAAGCGCTCCACGGTGATGACCGGGCCGAAAATCTCTTCCTTGGCGATGCGCATGTCCGCGTGGACGTCGGCCAGCAGCGTGGGTTGCAGCCAGTAGCCCTTGCGGTAGCGCTCGCCGTCCGGGCGGCCTCCGCCGTAGACCAGACGAGCGCCTTCCTCCACTCCGGCGGCGATCAGGCTCAGGATCTTGTCGTGCTGCTGGGCCGACTGCACTGGTCCCATTTGGGTGTCCGGCTGCTGGCCGGGGCCGACGATGATGCGCGGCAGCCGTTCCGCCAGCCGCTTCACGAAGTCGTCGTGAATCTCGTCTTGCAGCAGCAGCCGCGAACCGGCCGAGCAGACCTGGCCGGCGTGAAAGAAAGCGGCGTTCAGCGCGTAGTCGACGGCGGCGTCCAGATCGGCGTCGGCCCAGACGATGTTGGGGTTCTTGCCGCCCAGCTCCAAGGCGATGCGTTTGAAGTTGCCGCTGGCGGCGCGCATGATGCTGGCCCCCGCCTGGGCGCCGCCGGTGAAGGACAGTAGATCGACATCGGCATGCTCCGCCAATTCGGCCCCCACCTCGGAGCCGCCGCTGACCAGGTTGAACACGCCGGGAGGCAAGTCCAGCTCGGCCAGCAGCTGAGTGAAACGCCAGCTGCTGAGCGGGGTCAGGCTGCTGGGCTTGAGCACAACGCAATTGCCGGCGCCCAGGGCCGGCGCAATCTTCCAGGCTGCTTGCAACAAGGGGTAGTTCCAGGGCGTGATCAGGCCGCAGACGCCCACCGGCTCGTGCAAGGTTCGGCTGATCACGTGCTCGGGGGCTGAATTGACCTGGCCGCTTTCGGTGGCCACCAGGCCGGCGAAATAACGGAAGGTGGCGGCGATGTCGCCCATGTCGGTCCGACTCTCGCTTAGGGTCTTGCCGGTGTTCAGGGTCTCCAACGCGGCGAGGCTTTCGCTATCGCGTTCCACCCGTTGGGCGATGTCCAGCAGCAGACGGCTGCGCTGGCGCTGAGTGCTGGAGCGCCAGGGGCCGTGATCGAAAGCCGCGCGCGCGGCGGCGATGGCGATCCGGGCGTCGGCGCGGCCGCCGTCCGCGGCGGCGGCGATCACGCTTTCGTCGCAGGGGTTGAGAATCGGACGGGTTTGCCTGTTGGCGGCGTCGCGCCATTGGCCATCGATGAAGAGCTGAGTAGAGATCATGGCGGCCTCGCACAAAATGTTAAATTAACTATTGGTAAATTAATTTACCTTTGGTTTAATTGTAGTGGCGATTGGCCATGGACTGCAATCCGGAGCCAGCTATGGTGGTGAGGATTTGATTTGCTTTGGCTATATCGTTCATGTTTCAGCCAGGCTGGAGGCCCGCTGCGGTTTGGCGCCGTCGGGCTCTTTAGTCCGCTTCGGGATTTTTCCAGCCTGAGTTAACATGGCCGGCTGACAGCCGCAGGCTGTGGCGCGCGCGCATCGGCGCGCCGTGTTCGCATTCAATTACCCAGGAGGCGCGGCCGTCGCCGCGACCAGTTGCGTGTCGTCAAATCAACTCAGTCAAACCCTTGTTCCCGCCGGGGATGAAACCTTCGCCACCCGCCTGAAGGCCGTGCTGGGGCGCAAGCGCGTCATGCTTAAACAGGTGGCGGAAGCCCTGGGCGTATCGTCCGCCGCCGTGCACAAATGGACGCGCGGCGGGGAAATCGAATACCGCAAACTGCGGGTGTTGGCGGATTTTCTGGGCGTGAACTGGATCTGGCTGCGCTACGGCGAGCAGGCGGTGCTGGATCTGGCGACGACGACGGATGCGCAATTGACGGAGATCCGCCGCAAGCATCTGGCGGAGATCATGGAAAGCGAAGCGCGGATGAAGTTCGCGCAGAAGGTGTCCGGCATCGTCACCTGGGAGTGGAACATTCTGAGCGACGCGGTGGCTTACTCCGCCAACGCCGAGCAATTGTTTGGCCGCCCGGTGCGCCTGCTGTCCGATTTCTGGCTGGCGCTGGATCCGGCCGACGCGCCGGCCTTGCGCGCCAAACTGGAGGCGTGCCTGAACTCCGGCGCGGCTTACGAGGCCGAGTTCCGCGTGCGCTGGCCGGCGGGCGACACGAGATGGATCGCCTCGCGCGCCACCTGCGTGCTGGACGCCGACCGCCGTCCGGTGAAGATGATAGGCGTCAGCTTCGACATCACCCAGCGTTGCCTGGCCGAGCAGGCCTTGCGTCAGAACCAGGCCATCCTGGACAAGGCGCAGTCCATCGCCCATTTGGGCAGTTGGTTCTGGGATGTGCGCAAGGACGACTGCATCTGGTCGGATGAGGCTTACCGGATTTTCGGCTGGCAGCCGCAGGCCTTCAAGGTGACGATGGAGCGTTACTTTGCCGCGATGGCGCCGGAGGACCGAGATCGCATCGATCGAGCCATCCGGCGGGCGATCGATGAGCGCCAACCCTATTGCGTGGAGTACAGCATCTTGCTGCCTGACGGCCGCCGCCGCCATATTCACGAGGAGGGCGAGGTCTTGTACGGGGAAGGGCGGGCGGAGGCGATGATAGGCGCTACCCAAGATGTGACCGACACCCGACAGGCCGCGCTGGCCTATAGCGAGAGCGAGGAGCGGTTTCGGGAGATTTTCGAGCAGGCGGCGCTGGGCTTGGCGCATCTGGGCCTGGACGGACGTTGGCTCAAGGTGAACCGTCGCCTGGCCGAGATGGCCGGTTATCCGCCGCAGGAGATGGAGGGCATGAGCTTTCAGCAACTGACCCATCCCGATGATCTGGAAGACAATCTGTTGAGGCTGGATAAGCTGCTGAGTGGAGATGTGGCCAGTTTTGCGCTGGAGAAGCGTCTGCTGCGCAAGTCGGGCGGCCATGTCTGGGTGAATGTCAGCGTCTCGCTGAGCCGTCATCCCGTGAGCGGCGAGCCATGGCATTTGATCGCTGTCGTGGAGGAGGTGGCCGAGCGTCGCGCCGCGCGCCGCGCGCTGGAGGAGGCCCGGAGCCGCAGCGAGCTGGCGCTGCAGTCCATTGGCATGGCGAGCTGGGAGTGGGACCTCGCCGCCGGGCGCTTGCGCTTGTCGCCGCAGGCTGCGCGGCTGTTGTTCGGCGAGGCCCTGGAGGACGCCGCTGAACAGCGCTTTCTGGAGGGCTTGCGCATCGCGTCGAGGCAGGGCTGGTTGGATAGCCTGGAGGCGATCTTCACTATTTCCAGCCGCGCGCAGCTGGATGTGCAGTGGCATGCCGAAGGCGGCAAGACGTTGCCGCTGGTGTTGTCCTTGGTGGCGCAGCGTGGAAGCGACGGCGCGGTGGATCGCTTGATAGGGGCCTTGGGGCCGCGCTGATTCCGGCGGTTTGCCAAGGGGGACACGGAGCCTGCCGCTTGTCGGCGGGCTTTTTTGCGCCCGCTTTGCGGCCACGCGTTGGTGGCGGTATTGTGATTTACTATTGGTAAAAAAATTAACTTATGGTAATTTTTATACCTCGTCTGGCAAGGCAGATGGATAGAGTCTTGTTGCGTTTGAACCCAGAGTAGGCGCCGCGGAGAGTGTGAGCGGCGTCCGATAACCGGAGCTGACGCGCTATGAACAGCATGCACAGACAGCAGTATCTCCGCCGCCGGACCCGCTGGGGTTATGGCTGGGCGCTTTGCGCGGCGGTGTTGTGGGGCGCATGGTATGTGCCGGGCGCCGCGGTGTGGCACGAAGCGCCGCTGGCCGGGCTGGCGCAAGGGCGGCCCGAGCAGTTTTTGATGGCGGCCGCGGTGTTGACGGCTTTTCACGCCTGCCTGGTGGCGGCGTTTCAATTGTTGTGGCTGGCGGCCTTGGGCAAGCTGGCCGACTTCTTTCGCACGCTATGGCGTTTCGGCGGCATTTCCAAGTGGTATTTCCTGGCTGCGGTATTGGGCGGTTTGATGGCCAACTTCGGCTCCTACCTGGCGATGGGCTATGTGGGCGCGGTGTTCGCCGCGGTGGCTGGCCTGTTGTACCCGGTGGTGGGCGCGGCGCTGGCGCGCCTGTGGTATCGCGAGCGGATAGGCCGTCGCGCGGCGCTGGGCATCGCGGTGATCGTGTTGGGAGGGGCGGCGATTTACGCGCCGGGCCTGTCAGGCGACCTGGCCGGAGAGGGCGCCGCGCGCTGGCTGGGCTATTTGGGCGGCGCGCTGGCTGCGCTGGGCTGGGGGCTGGAGGGCGCCATCGTTGGGCGGGCGATGGACGTGACCGATCCCGATTGCGGGGTGGCGATCCGTTATCTGGCCGAGGCCCTGTATTGGGTGTTGCTGATTTTGCCGGCGTTGGCCTGGTTGATCCCTTTGCCGGTGTACACGTTGGCCGGCGAGCTATGGTCGTGGCGGCCTATGCTCTATTTGGCGGTGGGCGGGCTCAGTTTCGCTTTCTGCGCGGTGGCCTGGTACAAATCCTTTCCCTTGATCGGCGTTGGGCGCGGCCAGGCTATCGGCGCCTTCTACGCGTTGTTTGCGACGTTGTTCACCGCGGCGTTTACCTTGAACTTTCCCGAGTGGCATTTTCTGATTGGCCTGGCCCTGGTGATTCTGGGCGGCTTCGTCATGGTGTCGGACAGCGAGCGCCATCCGGGCGCGGTGCGCAATGTGGAGGGGGGAGCATGAAGGTGCATATCAAGGGTTTCATTTTGCAGACCCTGGCCGGGCAACCTGGTTTGTGGGATGTGGAGCTGGCCCGGCGCATCTGCCGGGAGTACCGCAAACCGGATGACGACTATTGGCTGGGCATGGTACGGGCCTGCCTGGCTGATTTGAGCGCCAGCGGCCTGGTGGTGGCGCTGTGCGAGCGCTGGCAAGACGAAGGAGCGCGTCTGCTGTTCAACTATCGCGTCAGCGATTTTGGGCTGGAGCGCATGCGCCAGACCGGTTTGGCTTGAGAGCCTGTTTGTTATCGAGCGCGCAAGGGCGAGACAAGGGATGAATGGCTCAGAAGGCGGAATGGCCATGGAGCATGAACTTTTCGAAGGCGCTTCAAGGTCGTACCGCGGCGGCGCGGCAGATTGTGAACAGGTTTTAAAGGGGGATATATGTCCGGTTATTGGGGCTATGAAGGCGCATCGACCTTGGCGATGATTGTGATCGTGGGTTTGAGCTTGGCGGCTCTGTTCATCGCCAGGCGTTATGTGCGGACGCTGTAGTCTTAGAACCTGTTTACGATCTACTGCGCGTCGGCGATACGGCGTTGAAAACCTCGTCGAAATGCTCATGTACCACGTGTACATTCCGCTTTCTCAGCCGTTTTCGCCTTGTCTCGCCTTAGCTCGCGAGATCGTAAACAGGCTCTTAGAACCCACTCACGATCTGCTGCGCTTCGTGAGACGCCCCACGGTGAGTACGGCTTCGAAATGCTCATGTACCACGAGTACACTCCGCTTTCTCAGCCGTTTTCGCCTTGTATCGCCCTTGCTCGCGAGACTTTGATTAGGTTTTTACAGCTGCGCGGCGTAGGCCTCCAACTGTGCCAACACGCTTTGCGCCTGTTCGCTTAGCTCGCCGGCGCGGGCTTCCGCCAGTTCTTGGCGGAGTTGCTGAAAATCACGGCCGGGGCCGCCGTTGAGCTTGGCTTGGCGCCATGTCTGCCACCGTTGTTGCTCCTCGCCGGACAGGGAGCGCGGGAAGTTGCGCGCGCGGTAGCGGAACAAGAGCTCGGCCAGTTGCGGGTCCTCGAAGAAAGCCATCTCGCCGGCGAGCTGGTCGGCCGACATGCGGCGCAGCTTGGTCAGCACTTTGCGGTCGTTGTTGGAAACGAATCCGCCGTAGAGGTTTTCGTCGACGTCGCGGGGCTCGCCGGACTCGCGTTTATAGACCTTTCGCCAGACCGGGGTCAGGTCCGGCAAGGCGCCGGCGTAGTCGGCGTGACGCTGGATTGGCTCCATGTCCAGGCCCCAATGCGCGGCGCGCTCCGGGCTCAGCACCTTGAGATTGGCGACCACGAACGGCGATTTATTGATGTGCACGGTTTTGAGCGGCAAGCGCTGCACGCCTTCGGGCAGGTCCTCGCTGCGGGTGTACAAGCGTTCGCGGATGGCGTCCGGCCCCAGGCCTTGCAGTTCGCGGGGGTCGTGGGACAAGTCCCAGACGATGACCTCGTTGGCGTTGTACGGGTGGGCCGCCAGGGGCCAGACCATGGCCATATTGCCGCGCTCCGCGCCATACATGCCGGAAACGTGGAGCACGGGTTTGGGCGCGTGAAGGCTGAGCTGGACCTTGACCGCGTCTTTTTTGCGCAGCGACAGGTAGAAGTCGAACAGCTTGGGCTGGTGTTGTTTGATCAGACGTGCCAGTGCAATGGTGGCTCGCACGTCGGAGAGCGCGTCGTGGGCGGCTTCGTGGGCCAGGCCGTTGGCGGCGCTTAGATGTTCCAGTTTAAAGCTGGGGCGCCCGTCTTCGTGCTGCGGCCATTGAATGCCGTCCGGGCGCAGCGCGAAGGTGGCGCGTACCAGGTCCAGCAGATCCCAGCGGCCGCACTGGTTCTGCCATTCGCGCGCATAGGGGTCCATCAGATTGCGCCAGAACAGGAAGCGGGTGACTTCGTCGTCGAAGCGGATGGAGTTGTAGCCGACTCCAATGGTGCCCGGCGTCGCCAGCTCGCGTTCGATCACGCCGGCGAATTCGTGCTCGGCCACGCCGTGCTGCAAGCACCACTGCGGAGTGATGCCGGTCAGCAGGCAGGCCACCGGGGACGGCAGGTAATCGGGTGCCGGCCGGGCGTAGAGCATGACCGGCTCGCCGATTTCATTGAGTTCGGCGTCGGTGCGGATGCCGGCGAACTGCGACGGGCGGTCCTGGCGGGGCACGGCGCCGAAGGTTTCATAATCGTGCCAAAAGAAGCTGTGATTGGACATGGCGGCAACAATGCGGTGAAGTTGGCCGCATTGTCGCATCCATGGGGCGGCGGGGCCAGCCGCGCCGCGCCCCTTCGTCCGCGGCGCTCAATCCATCCATGAGGGTTTGCGTGTTTCCAGCATGGCCTGGATGCCTTCGCGCCCTTCTTCGCTCAGGCGGATGGCGACAATGCGCTGGATGCAGATTTCCATGCCGTCTTCCCCCACGCCCATGCCCGCGATGTCGGTCAGCAAGCGTTTGGCTTCCAGCATGGCCGCCGGGCTGTTGATCAACAGATGGTTGATCAAGAAGTCCACCGCCATGTCCAGCTCATCGCTTTCCACCACTTGGTGCACCAGTCCCAGGCGCTTGGCCTTGCCGGCGTTGAAGCGCTCCGCGGTCATGAAGTAGCGGCGCGTCGATCGCTCTCCGATGGCGCGAACCATATAGGGGGCCACCAGCGCGGGGATGACGCCCAGTTTGACTTCGGAAAAGCTGAACAGCGCTTCCGAGCTGGCGATGGATACGTCGCAGCAGGCGACTAGCCCCGCGCCCAAGCCGAAGGCGGATCCCTGAATTTTGGCGATAGTGGGTTTGGGCAAGGTGTCCAGCGTGCGCAGCAGCTTGGCCAGCAGGCGGGCGTGACGTTCCAGCTCTTCGCGTCCGAAACCGGCCATCCGCCGCATCCAGTCGATATCGTGGCCGGCGGAAAAGCTGATGCCGCTGCCGGTCAGCACCACGGCGCGCACGCTTTCGTCTTCGGCCAGGGTTTCCAGCATCGCGGTCAGCAGGCCGACGCTGCTGTCGTCCAGCGCGTTCAGCAGCTCGGCGCGGTTGAGGGTGATGGTGGCGATTCCCTTTGGATCAACGGCAAGCAAAACGGACTCGACGGTCATTCGGTTCTCCTTGTTCTGACGATGGGCGTTTTAGCTGTGGCCAAAACGGATAATGCTGCGGACAAAGGCGTCCGCGGCCTCGATATGCAATACATGGCCGGCGCCCGGCAGGATTTCCAGCTGCGCGCAGGGCAGGCGTTCGCGCAGCAACTCGGCTTGATACAAGGGCGTCAGGCGGTCTTCGTCGCCAACCAGTATATGGCAGGGCATGGCCAGCTCGTGCAGCCAGGTGCGCGCGTCGTGCTCGGTGACGCCGGCGATCAGCCGGATCACCGCGTCCCAGTCCACCATGCCGGCAATCAACTTCATATCGTCCAGCATGGCGGTGTTGCTGGCGAGAAAACGGCTGGAAAACAGCCAGGGCACGCTGACCGCGTAGCGCAAGTCCAGCCCGCCGCTGTGATTGGCCGCGATCCAGCTGTCGCTGATGTGATTGTTGACGCTGTCGGCCCAAGCCAGCGTGGCGGCCAACAGCAGCCTCGACACGCGGTCGGGATGACGGTGCGCGAAGTGCTGCGCCACCATGCCGCCGTAAGACAAGCCGGTGAGATAGACCTCGGCAATGCCCAAATGATTCAATAGACCGGCGGCGAGGTCGGCTTGTTCGCTGAGCGGATATTTGTCGCCGCCGGGATGGTCGCTTTGGCCCTGACCGAGAAAATCGAAGCGCAACAGCTGGAAATGCGGCTCCAACTGAGGCTGGAGCAGAGCCCAGGCTGCGGTGGACATGGTGATGCCGTTGAATAGCACCAGCACTTGGGCGCCCTGCCCGCTGAGTTCGTAATAGACATTGTGTCCGGAGATTTCGGCATAGGGCATGGCGTTGTTCCTTTGATCAGGCGTTGGGCGACGTCAACATGCATGCTTCATTCTAGAGCGCGCCGGCGCTTGCGGGGTAATTTGCTGGCGGCGCGAGCTCAGGAAGACGGGCTGGCGCAGCGCTACCGGCTCCCAAGCCTTGGATAAGGGTAAAGTGTTTGATGAATTAAACAATGTCGATCACGCAGAGCTTGCCGGTCTTTGTGGGCGTGCTGGCCGGATTGGCTGGCCTGTCTGGTCTGTCAGGGTGAGGCGCGCGCGCCACAGAGAGGATAATTTTTCGAGAGCGATTGCACTAGATGTTGTCAAATTTATTAAACGTGTCATAGGCTTCTGTTCAAGACTAAAACGACAAAGGCGCTTACCGCCGTCGCGGCCGTCTGGCCGCGGCAGCTATCGGCGCCGCACAGAGGAGACATCATGTTGGCAACAGACACGGCGGTGGCGGCATGGCCACGCGCTCTCGCGGCGGGGCCGCCGGCCGGCGCGGAAAGCCGGACGGACTCTTGACCCCAAGCGCGCGGGCCTTGGCCAGCGCGATCATCAAGCAAGGCATTCGATTGCCGCCGCACCGCCTCGAGACGAGGGCCGCGCGGCGGACGCAGCAGGCCCGCGCCGCTGTGGGATTGCAATAGAGGGAACGACTCAATGACGCAAGCTGTTGCCGCCAAACCGGCCCAAGCCGCTTTTTCCGCCCACAATGCCCAAGCCGCCGAGACGCAGGCCGACGCAGACAAGGCTTATCTGCGCATTGCCGGCGTGCTGAAAAAGTTCGGCGATCATGTCGCGGTGGATCATGTCGATCTGGATATCCGCAAAAATGAAATTTTCGCCTTGCTCGGGAGCTCCGGCTGCGGCAAGTCCACCCTGTTGCGCATGCTGGCGGGGATGGAGGCGCCGACTTCGGGCCGCATCATCCTGGACGGGGAAGATATGCAGGGCCTGCAGCCGTACGAGCGGCCGGTGAACATGATGTTCCAGAGCTACGCGCTGTTTCCGCATATGACGGTGGAGCAGAACGTGGCGTTTGGCCTGAAGCAGGATAAGGTGTCCCGGGACGAGATCGCGGAGCGGGTGGGCAAGATGCTGGACCTGGTGCAGATGCGCAAGTACGCCAACCGCAAGCCGCATCAGTTGTCCGGCGGCCAGCAGCAACGCGTGGCGCTGGCGCGCAGCCTGGTCAAGCGCCCCAAGCTGCTGCTGCTGGACGAGCCCTTGGGCGCTCTGGACAAAAAACTGCGCCAACAGACCCAGCTGGAACTGGTCAACACCATCGAACAGGTGGGGGTGACCTGCATCATGGTGACCCATGATCAGGAAGAGGCGATGACCATGGCCAGCCGCATCGGCATCATGAGCGAGGGCTCCTTATTGCAAGTGGGCACGCCGTCTGAAATTTACGATTACCCCAACTGTCGCTTCACCGCGGAGTTCATCGGCGAAAGTAATCTTTTCGAAGGCGCGGTAGTGGTGGACGAGCCGGACCTGGTTGAAGTCCGCTCGCCGGAGCTGGGCGGGGATATTCGTATCGACCATGGGATTACCGGCCCCAAGGGCATGCGCGTTTGGGCCAGCATCCGTCCGGAGGATGTGCGGCTGGACATCAAACCGCTGCCGGCGGGGCCTAACATCGCAGCCGGCGTGGTGGAGGACATTGCCTATCTGGGCAGTTATTCCATCTATCACGTGAAACTGGCCAGTGGCAAGGTCGTCAAATCTGTGGTGCCGTCTTCGCGCTGGTATGACGCGGGCGAAACCGCGCCCACCTGGGGCGATGGGGTGTTCGTCAGCTGGCGGCAGGACGTTCCGGTGGTTTTAACCCGGTAAGGGCTGCCCGCAAGCGGATGCCTGCGGCTGGGCATCCGCTTTTTTCATTTCCCATCGCGAAAGGAAAGGCTTTGACGCGTTTTTTCATCCCTTGATCCTGTCGCCGCATCATTTGTTTTCATGAAAGGTTTCCATGCTTCGTTTTGCCCATCAAGCCCATGCGCCATCCTATTACGCCGCCACCGCCCAGCCTTGGGAGCCTGGGGCGACGTTGCAAGGCGTCGTCGACTGCGATGTCTGCGTGGTGGGGGGCGGGCTGGCGGGATTGTCGGCGGCGTTGAACCTGCGGGAGCGGGGGTTTTCCGTCGTGCTGCTGGAGGGCGCGCAGATAGGCTTCGGCGCTTCCGGACGCAACGGCGGACAGGTGATTTCCGGGTTCGCCTGCGGCGTCGACACGCTGCGCGCGCAATTGGGCGACAGCCTGGCCAAGCAGATGTGGAATATGTCGGTGGAGGCGGTGGACATCATCGAGCAGAGGGTGAGCCGGCACCGAATCGACTGCGATTGGCGACGCGGCTATGTCAGCGTGGCGGTGAAGCCGCGGCATATGCAGGAATTGGAGGACTGGCAGCGCGAGGCGGCGCAGACCTATGACTACGGCGGCATGCAGCTGTGGGATAAGGCCGAACTCAGAACGCGGCTAGCCAGCGAGCGCTATCAGGGCGGGCTGTACGATCCGCGCTCGGGTCATCTGCATCCTTTGAACTACGCGCTGGGGTTGGCCCGAGCCGCGCGCGAGGCGGGCGTTGCTATTTATGAGCAAAGCCCGGCATTGCGCCTGACCCGGGGCGCGCGGCCGCGGGTGACGACTGAGCAGGGCATGGTCAATTGCACCCAGGTGGTATTGGCCTGTAATTCCTACATTGGCGCGCTGGTGCCGGAACTGGAGCGGCGGATCATGCCGGCCGGCACCTATGTGATCGCCACCGAACCCTTGGGCAAGGAGCGGGCCGAGGCTCTGATCGCCAACGACATGGCGGTGTGCGACACCAATTTCGTGTTGGATTATTATCGCTTGTCCGCCGACCACCGCTTGTTGTTCGGCGGGAAGGTCAGCTATTCCGGATGCGAGCCGGCCAATCTGGCCGCTGGCATGCGCAGCGATATGTTGCGGGTGTTCCCGCAACTGGCGGACGTCAAGGTCGACTACGCTTGGGGCGGATTCTGCGATATCACGGCGAACCGCGCCCCTGATTTTGGACGGCTGGACGGCAATGTCTATTACCTGCAGGGTTTTTCCGGGCATGGGGTCAACATCACCGGTCTGGCCGGCAAGGTGGTGGCGGAGGCGGTGGCCGGCGACGCTTCGCGCTTCGACCTGTTCGCCAAGATTCGTCATAATCACTTTCCAGGCGGCAGATGGCTGCGCACGCCGGCCTTGGTGCTGGGCATGGCTTACTTCCGGATGCGGGATTATTTATGAACCGGCGCTGACGCGTTGCGGATCATGGGCAGCCTTCGCGCTGCCTTTTTGTTTTTCAGGAGGCGTCCAGATAATCGTAGCCGCCCCAATCCAGCGCGTAGGCGGTATGGTTGTCCGCGGTGCGGACGGGTTTGAGCAAGCCGTTTTGCTGCATGTAGACTAGATGCTCGTGAACGTCGTCCGCGCTGTATTCGCCGCCGGATTCGCGAGAGAGCGCTAGAAACAGTTTGTGTTCGTCCAGGTATTGGATGTGCATGGTCTGCAGCAGGCGCAGCGTGCGGAAAATCAAGGTTTCGTTGCGGGTCATGACAGCGGATATTTTATTTTTATGACTATTCATTTATCTGACACTTTAGTTTGGTGCGTCAAGAAATATGACATTATTGTTTCAAGGAACGGGGCATGACGACGGACCGGCCTGATTCGCCTTGCATCGCCGTGTGTTCCACCGCGGTGGGCGACGATATCTGCCGCGGCTGCGCGCGCAGCTTCGATGAAATCTCGAATTGGTGTTTTATGGACGCAGAAGAGCGGGAACGGGTCTGGTTGCAACTGCCGTTGCGCCAGCGAGGGTTGAAGATCGCCGCGGTTTTCGCCTGCCTGCCGGAGCTTCACCAAGTTGAGGATGGCGAGTGGATGAGCGTGCCTTGCCTGTCCTTATGGTTCCGCATGGATGGAAACTGCCTGCTTTGGCGGGAGAGAGAAGGGGCGGTCTGCCAGCGGGATTGCGCCGGCTGGAGCCCGGCGCAAGTTGCCGCCTTCCTGCGAGAGCAGGCGGGGGCCGAGCATAATTAGGGGGAGAGATGGCGCAGGACAGTTCTTTGACCGAGTTTTGGGATGTGCGTTATCGCGATGGCGTGACGCCGTGGGAAGGCGCGCGAACGAGCCCGGAGGCCTTGGCGTTTTTTCAGCGTCAGCCGGTTAGCCGGATCTTGCTTCCAGGCTGCGGCAGCGCCGGAGATTTGCCCTTGTTGCTGGACTGCGGTCATCAGGTGCAGGCCATCGATTTCAGCGAGCAGGCCGTGGCGATCGCGCGCGCACAATGGCCGCAGGCGGCCGCTCATATCCAGCAGGCGGATTTTTTCGCCGTTGAGCACGAGCCGCCTTTCGACGCGGTGTTTGAGCGTGCCTTTCTCTGTGCGTTGCCGCCTCGTCTGCATGCGCGCTATGCGGAACAAATGGCGCGTTTGTTGCGCCCCGGAGGCGCACTGGCGGGAGTGTTTTTCATCGCGGACACCCAGCGTGGCCCGCCGTTCGGTCTGAGCATGTCTGCCTTGAGCGCTTTGCTGGAACCGGCTTTCGCGCTGGAGAGCTGTCAGCCGCAGGAGGACGGCGTGCCGGTGTTTGGCGGTCAGGAGTTCTGGATGGTCTGGAGAAGGCAACACGGAAGCGAAGATTTGTAATACATTGGCATTGCCTATTTGATGATAATCAATAGTCCGCCAACTATTCCAAAAACAAGGCCGCCATCGCTTAGGATGGCTGATTGAAGTCAATAAACAACAATAATTCTAGATAACAGCAACGAGCGGGCTCAAAGCGCCGGATAGCGCGGGCCTTGCATCAGTCGCTGAACAGGATTGCGGAGCAAGAGGAGAAGTCATGCAGTGGTTCTGGCGCGTGTATACCCTGGTGGAAAAGACTTTCTGGGATACGTTGACCAAGAAATTGTGCAGTTTCTTTTTCATCAGCGTGTTTCAGCTGGGCATGGTGGCTTATGTTTATTATGTGCTGGAGGACATTCGGCGCTCGCTGAAAGGACAAGTCACTTCGCCCCAGGTGTTGGCGGGCATCGAGTCCAGTATAGACGGAGCGCTGTTTTGGACGATGGCGCTGTGGGTGGTCAGCGTTGTCTTCATCGCCTTTATGGTCTGGTATCTGCGCTTTCTAATCGTCAGACCCCTGAAAATGATTATCCGGATTTTCAATGAAATAGGCGCTGGCGAGGGCGACCTATCCAGGGATATCCCCACCATTACCCACGACGAAATCCGCGAGTTGTCGCTGTCGTATAACCGTTTTCTGCTGAAAATGCGCGAAATCATCAGCAATGTGCGGCTGATGACAGTGCGAATCGCGATGGATTCGGCGCGCACCCGAAAGAATGTGGTTGAGTCGCTGGAGGGGGCGCGAAAACAGGATCAGTTGGCGACGCAAGTCCGGGCCGCCAGCGATCAGAGTACTGAAGGCGTGGGCCAGGTCACCGAGCAGACCCAGGCGATTTCATCCACCACGCTGGCCAATCTGGACGTGGCGCGGGAGTCCTACGCCGAGCTCAAGTCCGTGGCGGAGAGCATTTACGGCATTAATCAGAAGGTGGGCCATTTCAACCACACAGTGGATGATTTGAGTCAGCGCTCGTCCAGCATCAAGACCATTGTCGATCTGATCAAGGACGTGTCGGACCAGACCAATCTCTTGGCCTTGAACGCGGCGATCGAAGCGGCGCGGGCCGGCGAGAGCGGACGCGGTTTCGCCGTGGTGGCCGATGAAGTGCGCAAGCTGGCGGAGCGAGTCAAAAAAGCGACGGACGAGATTTCGCATAATATCGACGATATGCTGGGGCTGGTGTCGGAAACCCAGGTGGAAACCGCCCAGATCACCGAGGACACCAAGTCTGCTCGCGAAATCGTCTCCAAGGCGTCGGAGCATTTCAGCAAGATGATGGGCGACTTTGAAACCACGGCGAATAGTCTCAGTCAGATCGCCGCCACCATGTCGGAGTTTGTCGCCTCCAATGGACAGGTCAATCTCCATGTGGCAGAAATTCACGAACTGGGCCATCAGGTGACGGACCGTCTGAACCATACGGAAGACTCGGCCACCAAGCTGTCCGGCGCGGCGGAGCAGGTGCAGCAGTTAGTGGCGCGTTTCATTCTGGGGGAGGGAGAGTTCGACCAGATCATGCAAACGGCCCGCGAGGCGCGGGATGAGTTGCAAACCATCATGGCCGCGCAACTGGCCGCGGGCGCGGCGTTGTTCGACCAGAACTACCTGCCCATCGCCGGCGCCAAGCCGGCCAAGTTCCGCACTCAGTACGACGCCAAGCTGGAAAAACTGATGCAGCCGGTGTACGACCGCGCCGCCAAGTCCGTGCCCGGCGGCGTGTTCTGCCTGGCGGTGGACACCAACGGCTACGCGCCGACCCACAATAGCTGGTATAGCCAGCCTTTGAGCGGAGATGCGGCCAAGGACCTGATCAACAGCCGCGACAAGCGCAAGTTTGCCGATGTTGCCGGTTTGCGGGCCGCGCGCAGCACGCAGTCTTTCTTGCTGCAGACCTATACCCGCGACACCGGAGAAGTGTTGTCGGAAGTGGTGCTGCCCATCATGCTGTCCGGCAAGCATTGGGGGGGCTTCCGTCTGGGATTCAACCCGGAGGAGCTGCTGGAGTCGCTTGGACGCGGAGCCGGCCGGGCCTGATATATTGCCGGGTAAAAGGAAAAACGGAGGCCGCGGCCTCCGTTTTGTGTTGAGCTGTGCTTCAAATCTGCAGCGGGGTCAGTAGAGTGATGATACCCAGGCCAGCAAACAGCAGAGCGGCAATGGTGTGTACCATTTTTTGCGGCAACTTCTTCGCGGCAACCTCGCCCAAGAGCACCGCGGGCACATTGGCCAGCATCATGCCCAGGGTGGTGCCGGCCACCACCAGCAGTAAGGCGTCGGGAAAGCGCGCGGACAGGGCTACGGTGGCCAACTGCGTCTTATCGCCCATTTCCGCGATAAAGAAAGCGATACAGGTGGTGCCGAAAACGCCAAAGCGTTCCATGAGCCGGCTATCTTCATCCAGCTTGTCTGGAATCAGCATCCAGCCCGCCATGGCGAGAAAGGAAAGACCCAGCCCCCAACGCATGAGGTCCGGCCCAATCTTGCTCATCAACCAGTGACCCACCGCGGCGGCGGCGAAATGATTGAGCAAAGTGGCGACGAAGATGCCGAGAACGATGGGAACCGGCTTGCGGTAGCGGCCGGCCAGCATCAGTGCGAGCAATTGAGTTTTGTCGCCGATTTCAGCCAGGGCGACGATTCCGGTGGAAATGAGAAAGGCTTCCATGAAGACTCCGGGGGCTGCGCATACGCCATGACAAGCCCGCGCCGCAGCCCCGCGTTGCGCAGACATGTCATGGGTCTTGCCAAACGGAAGTTTTCGTCGCATGCACCATGGCCGTGATGGCCAAGCCTGTTGATGCATGCCGGCGCTGAAAGTCGCGCCGAGGCTACTCCCCCAGAACCAGCCGATTCTAAATCAGTTGGCGTAGCGAGGCAATCGGGGTGCCTAGAGTTGGGAGGTGCACTGCGGGCAGCGAGAAGCCTTTTCCGGAATATTGGACGCGCAGAACGGACACTCTTTGGTGGTGGGAGCCGGCGCGGCGGCGGCGGGCTCTTCGCGTTTCAGCCGATTGATGGCCTTGACCAGCATGAAAATAGCGAAAGCTACTATGGTAAAGCTGACCATGGCGTTAATGAATAGGCCGATATTCAGCGTGACGGCGCCGGCTTGCTTGGCCGCTGCCACCGAGACATAGGGGCCAAGCTGTTTGCTGCCTTCTTTTAGTACGAAGAACATATTGGAGAAATCAACGTTGCCGATCAGCAGGCCGATGGGGGGCATGATTACATCGTCGACCAGCGATTTGACGATGGCGCCGAAGGCGCCGCCGATAACCACGCCGACCGCCAGATCGATGACATTGCCTTTCATGGCAAATTCTTTGAATTCTTTGATAATGGACATAGTTAACCTCTGTTTAAATAGCGTTAAGCATTATAAGTTATTCAATTGCCGGCGCTTCACCCCAAGCGCGCGCTCAAGCAAGAGAACGTGAACGAACAGGCAGGCTGCCAAGTAGGGCTCCGCCAAGAATCAGCACGATGGCGGTTATTGCAATGGCGTTCAACTGTCCTTGGCCGGTGCCTATCAGCAGCAGGGTGGACAGCAAGGGCGTGGCATAAGACAAAGAGCCTATCTGTCTGGGATCTCCCTCCTTCAGCGCGCGGTCCCATAGGAAGAAGGCGCCGCCCATCGGGCCGATGCCAAGCAGGATCAAGGCCAGCCATTGACCGGCGCTGGGGGTGATGTTGGGTTCGAACAAGACGTGGCATAGTAGAGAAAGCAGGCCGGATAGTAGACAGAAGCCGCCGACCGCGCTATTGGGAAAACGGGGCAACCTGCGGGTCAGCAGGCTAAAAGTCGACCACACCACGGCGGCGCCGATGGCCAGCAGATAGCCGACAAGGTAGTTACTGGACAAGGCGAGCTTGCCCCCGCTGACAATCAGCGCCGCGCCGCTGAAGCCCAGCGCGCCGGCCAGTATGTGGCGGCCATGCAGCACGGTGCCCGGCACCAGGATGGGGGAGAGCATGACGATCAGCAGCGGCCACAGGTAATTCAGCAGATTGGCTTCCATCGCCGGCGCGTGCCGAAACGCGAAGAACAGCAGGAAGTGATAGCCGAACAAGCCGTAGATCCCCACCAGCAGGGTGGGCGTCGGGACTTTCCAGTCGCGGTAATGGCGCAGGCTGAGCAGGCTGCCGATCAGCAGACAGACGCCAACGACGAAGAAAGGGGGAAGCGAGCGTGTTTGAGCGCCAAGCGCGGCCAGAGAGGCCCAGAGCAGGATGGCGCCCCCGGCAAAGGCAATCGGTCTGGAAATCATTATTATTCCAATGGGGAGGGTGGGCCGATTGTAAAACGGAAGCGGAAATGGAAAAAGCCACAATCCGGAGATTGTGGCTTTTGAAATTTTGGCTCCCCGAGCAGGGCTCGAACCTGCGACCTGCGGATTAACAGTCCGTCGCTCTACCAACTGAGCTATCAGGGATCATAATGCGGTGATGCAGGCTTGTTTTGGCTCCCCGAGCAGGGCTCGAACCTGCGACCTGCGGATTAACAGTCCGTCGCTCTACCAACTGAGCTATCAGGGAATGGAAAACAAGCAATTCTCAAACTGGGCCGGAGTGGCTCCCCGAGCAGGGCTCGAACCTGCGACCTGCGGATTAACAGTCCGTCGCTCTACCAACTGAGCTATCAGGGATTTGAGTGAGGGCGAACTATAGCTTCAGCCTGTCGGGCTGTCAACACTTGCGCGGCTGAAAATCGCTTGCGTCCGTCGGGCGGCTTGGACGCGGCGTTGACGCCCGCAATTCACCGCTGGCGAAGGGTGGCGGCGACGCGTTAAAATTTCGTTTGTTGACAATGCGGGAATAGCCGCGTTTTTGAGGTGGGTTAAATGAATCTGGACGGGAAGCTCAGGCTGGATGCGCGCGCAGAGCGGGCAAATAAAGATGCGGCGGAAATGGATGTTCATTTGCGGCAGTTGGAGTCATTGCGCGCCGGCGTCGCAATATCGATTTTGGATAAGCATAAAATCATCCAGGTGGCCGGAGAGGACGCAGAGGCCTTTTTACAAGGGCAGATCTCTAGCGATGTGCGTGAGTTGTCGGGCGAAAGCCGCGCTCAGTACAGCAGTTACTCTACGGCCAAAGGACGGATGCTGGCCAGTTTTCTGGTTTGGCGTATCGACGGAGCTTATTACCTGGCGGTATCTGCGGATTTGGCCGATTACGTGGCCAAGCGCTTGAGCATGTTTGTTCTGCGTTCCAAGGTGAAGGTATCGATTGCGGATAATTTGACCTTGATAGGCCTTGCGGGAAAGGGGGCGCTGGATGCGCTGGCGGTTGAATCCTCATTGGCGTCAAGCGCGGGGCCACGAGAAATGGTTCAGGTTGAGCCGGGCCTGTTGATAGGTTTGCCAGGGGCGGGATGGGCGCTGGTGGTGGACGAGGCCGGAGCGGCGCTGGTAGGGGAAAAGCTGACGGACAGTGCGGGTCTAATTTCCTCCAGCGTTTGGGAATGGCGGGATATCGACGCGGGTATCCCTTGGGTCCGTCTGGCAACTCAGGAGCAATTTGTGCCACAGATGGCGAATATGGAGTTGATTGGGGGGGTGAGCTTTAAAAAAGGCTGTTACCCGGGGCAGGAAATCGTCGCCAGATCGCAGTATTTGGGAAAATTGAAGCGTCGCTTGTTCAAAGTTGCATTTAAACAGTCGCTTGGAGTCGGCGCTAAACTCTATAGTCCGTCTGTGGTGGGGCAGTCGATTGGCATGGTGGCGGCGGTTTGCCAAGTGGCTCCAGAACAATATGAAGGCTTGGCTGTCGTTCAATTTCAAGCTTGGGAAGAGGGTATTTATGCGGATGAGGCATACACAATAAGGCTTCAGCAACTGGATCTGCCCTATTCCTTGAATGAGGGGCTTGAGAATTAATTGATAATTTCTGTTTTGTTTCCTTGACTTGAGTAGAAGGGCTTGGCTACATTATCATCTGTAATGCACCACTACTCTTACAATATATTTGGGAACATGCTAATGGAACTGTCGAAATTGGATTTTACCCAGCTGGTGGCTCTGCGCGCCGATGTTGAAGCTGAAATTAAGCGCCGCGAAAGCGAAGAAAAGTCCAAAGCCAAGAAACAAATCATTGAGCTTGCTCGCGCTTACGGCCTGAGCGTGGAAGAAGTGTTGGGCAAAACCGGCGGCGTGCGCAAGCCGGTGGAAGCCAAGTACCGTCACCCGGTTAGCCCTGAGCTGACTTGGACCGGTCGCGGTCGCAAGCCGGTGTGGGTGCAAGAGTGGATCTCCAGCGGCAAAGCGCTGGAAGCACTGGCTATCTAAGCAAACTGCAGGTTTGCAATGAATTTCGAAAGCGCCTGTCATGGGCGCTTTTTCTTTGTCTGACGGCCAGCGGTCCGGCTTGAGGCTTGCTATAAATGGATGTAGCGTTCAAGCTGTTTCGTGTAGTTATTGAAATGTGCTGACATTGTCTTGAGAGTGGGCGGCTATGCTGGATTTTTTTTCAAGAGGGGCTAAAGGTCGCTCCGACCCATTGGCCAGTGCGGAAGCGGCCAGGGAGTTTGTGGCGGCTTTGAAGAAGGAACACGGTGCGGCCGCGCATGAGCGCGTGGTGGCATTGCTGTCGCCATTGGAGTTGGATTGGCACAATATTTCAGTGGATCGCGTTGAAGCGCTACTGGCTCTCAACCAAGAGACACAATCGCTACATGAAAACCTCTGCGCGCAATACTTGCTGAATACGCGTATGCCCAAAGCGCTGGAAGCGCAGCTGAGAAGCCAGATACTGGCGTATGGCAAATGCTTCATCGATAGCTATCAGCATGTACTGACTGTCGACGCCGATTCGGTTGAGGGGGCCAAAGTTCTGACTCTATTGCCTATCGTGCTGTCGCGGATGATGTTCTATCTTGGCGAACATGCGCGCTGGCACTGGATCCGGAGCTTTAACCCGGAGGGGGCTTTTTGGTTGGGGGTAAACCAACTGTATTGGTTCGCCGAGCATCATGGTTGCGATTCCGTGCCGGTATTTTTATTCGGCGACGGCCAGCCGGCAACCACGGTTCAGGATCAATTCCTCATTTTGCATATGCTCGCCGTGTTGACCGGGGGCAATCTCAGCGTCAGGCAACTGCATTTCGCCTATCAACTGCTGCAGGTGCTGAGCAACCGTATGTCTTTAACGCGAACATGTGCGGAATATTCGAGTTTTGTGGTCTCTCTAAAAGGACCTCATCCTGCGGCGAGGGCGACAAGTGGCTTGGTGGACGAGGCCGCTCGCTACTGGGGTACGACGGATCTGGTCGAGATCTTGCACGGCTGGAGCATCGTGCTGGATGCCGGCAGAGTGCCGCCCGAAATCAAAAGGATGATGGAGCCAGGCATCGACGCCAATACCCTGCGTGCTTTGATGCGTGAGTGGTCTCCCCAGCAAATGCGTTTCGAGAGGGCTGAACGGGTGCCGGTCTCCGGGCAGAGCATAGAAGTGGCGTATCGCCTACCTGTGTTGCACCGTTTGATTCGGGTAGTAGACGAGGCCAAGCAAACGGGTGCGCTGGAAGATGGCAACTTCGATGATGCGGCCAATATACGTATTTATGGCTTCGTGACTACCAGGAAGCGGGACAAGGGAGCGCCCATGCCAGGGCTTGCCTCGGGGGGGGACGTCGTTTCTCAGCCGACCAAAGAGGAGTTCTCGCGTTGGGAGGTGGATAATGTCAGCCAAACTGGGCTTGGCGTCACCCTTGGTGCGATGGGGAATGAATGGGTGGGTTTGGGCGCGCTGATCGGTTTCCGCGAGAAGTCTGTGGATGGTTGGAGCCTGGGCGTAGTGCGTCGGGTGAAGCGGAACTCGGCGGATCAGATCTATCTGGGCGTTGAAACCCTGAGCCGAAGGCCCGTGGCGGCTTCATTGCGGCCAACCGATGTGAGATTGATCGATCCCACGCTGCCGCCTGAGCAGGTTTGGCTGGCAGGGCATATCGCCTTGTTCGTTCCTTGTCAGCGTTCAGGCAAGGTGGTTAATGCTTTGCTGTTACCACTCTCCTTATATGTATTGGGCAAAGAGTTCTACATGACGGCCAAGGGCAAGCATTTTCAGCTCTCCCTAGGTAAGGTAATGGATAAGGGCAGCGATTGGTGTCTGAGCGAGGTGGAGTTGGTTCAGGCTTTGGAAAGGCTGCCGATTATGCCGTGACTGCTAGTCATTTGGATCGAATCAAGCGCGGGTCGAAGCCAATCTTCGGCCCGTTTTTCATGGTTCGGCGGGGTGGTTGAGGCGTGTCGGCAAATACCCTTTTCGGATATTGCTTGCCGCATCAAGGGTTTGCCCTGTGAAGCCCGCTTTTGTTGAGGTTTTTGTTGCAAAAGGTGTTGACGGGTTTAGGGGGGTGACGTATAGTTCGCCTCCTCAGCAGACAACGCAGCGGCGGAAACGAAACGCAGCGATCTGCACCGCTCTTTAACAAAACGAATAACCGATAGGTGTAAGTGCTCGGTCGATGACCAAACACTTGCACTGCAAGACGAGAGATGTCTTGATGTTTCTTTGATCTTGCGTGCCAGAAAATTTGCTTGGAATTGAACTGAAGAGTTTGATCCTGGCTCAGATTGAACGCTGGCGGCATGCTTTACACATGCAAGTCGAACGGTAACAGGGTGC
>NZ_MUKU01000011.1 GCF_002081825.1 Chromobacterium haemolyticum
CAGCGTCAGACCGACGGATCTGAGCTTTACGACGGCGCTGCATTATTTGCGCTACGAGTGGAGCTGGCTAGCAATCAGCAGCCCCGGCACCTTGCCGGCGCGGCTGCTTCGCCTGCGCGAGCGCTTGAGTGAATTGCTACTTTCGAAACAACGGCGAGGGCGTGAATGCCCTCGCGTTGTGAAAAAGCAGCCGTCCCGTTACCCGATCAAACAAGTTCGATCCGCTAAGTGAACGGCATTACGGTCGTTGGCCGGGATTTTCGTCGCAACGGGGTATGGCTCAGCGGCCGATCTTGATCTGCGACCACAGGCGGTTCAAATCGCGGCGGGATTTCACGTCCAGATCTTTCAGCGCCACGTACTTGCCCTTGGCCGGCTCCAGCATGATCACCGGATTGGCCTTGATCTGAGGTTTGAAGAAGGCCTCGGCCGCCTTGACCGGGTTGGTTGCGCCGATCTGGTTGGAGATTTCGGCGGCGTTCTTGCCGTCCAGCATGAAGTTGATGAAGCGGTGCGCCAAGTCCGGGCGCGGAGCGTCCTTTAGAATCACCATATTGTCCACCGCCAGGATATTGCCTTCCTTCTGTGGCTGGTAGCCTAGCTTGAACGGCCGTTTGGCGCGCATCGCGTCCTGCTGCGCCTGGAACAAATCGTTGGAATAGCCGTGGGCCACCCAGATATTGCCTACGGTCAGTTCCTTGATGTAGCTCTGGTTATTGAAGGCGGCCCAGTAGGGCTTGGCCTTGCGGATCACCTCGGCAGCGGCTTTCCAATCGGCGGGATGGGTGGAGTTGGCGTCCTTGCCCAGATAGAGCAGGGCGGCGGACATCAGTTCGCGCTGCGAATCCAGTACGGTGACCCGGCCTTTGATCTTGGCCAGCACCGCCGGATCGAAGATCAAGGCCCAACTGTTGGCCTGCGGCAACACGCCGGCTTTTTGCAACTGGGTTTCGTTGTAGCCGAGCAAGGTCAGCGACACCACGGTGGGGGCTGCCACCTTGTTGCCGGCGTCGAACGGCGCGTTCAGGTTCAGGTAGCCTGAGTTGAGGTTTTTCCAATTGGGCAGCTGCGCCTTGTTCAGCGGCTGGGTTTTGCCCTGCTTGATCAGCGTGCTGACGGCGAAGGCGGTGGGGAAGACCATGTCGTAGCCTTTGGCGCCGGCGGCCAGCTTGGCCAGCATCTCCTCGTTGTCCCCGTAATAGTCCTGCACCAGCCGGCATTTGCACGATTGTTCAAAGCGCTTGGCGGTGTCTGCGGACAAGGCGTTGTTCCAGTTGTAGATATGGAGTACGTCCTCGGCCATTGCCGAGCCCCAAGTCAGAGCCAGAAGCGCCGAAAGGGCCAGCTTTTTCATACGCGTGAATCCTTTAATTCAAAGAATGGAAAGTGGAGATGGAGCGAAGGCGCCGCCGCATCCCTTAGAACCTGTTTACGATCTGCTGCGCTTCGGCGATACAGCGTTGAAACCGTCTTCGAAATGCTCATGTACCACGTGTACATTCCGCTTTCTCAGCCGTTTTCGCCTTGTCTCGCCTTAGCTCGCGAGATCGTAAACACGTTCTTACAGCGCGACCATATTGTCGCGATGAATCAATTCCGGTTCGATCATATAGCCGAGCGCGGCTTCAATCTCCCGGGTGGGCCTCTGCATGATGGTGCGCGCTTCGCTGGAGCTGTAGTTGACCAGGCCGCGGGCCACTTCCTTGCCTTCCTGATCGACGCAGGCCACCGCCTCGCCGCGCAGGAAATCGCCTTCCACCGCGCAAACGCCGATAGGCAACAAGCTGGTACCGCGTTCCCGCACCGCCTGCGCCGCGCCGGCGTCCAGAACCAGGCGTCCGGACAATTTCAGATGATCGGCCAACCATTGCTTGCGCGCCGCCATGCGGTTGGTGGGCGGCAGCAACTGGGTGCCGATGCCCTCGCCATCCGCCAAGCGCGACAGCACTTGATGCTCGCGGCCGCAGGCGATCACGGTGGCCGCGCCGCTGCGCGCCGCGCGCTTGGCGGCGAGAATCTTGGTGATCATGCCGCCGGTGCCGACGCTGGAGCCGGCGCCGCCGGCCATCTCTTCCAACCGTGGCTCGCCGGCGATGGCTTCATGGATGAATTCCGCGTCGGGGTGCTTGCGAGGGTCCGCGCTGTACAGGCCTTGCTGATCAGTGAGAATAACCAGGGCATCGGCCTCGATCAGATTGGTCACCAGCGCACCCAGGGTATCATTGTCGCCGAAGCGGATTTCATCGGTAACTACAGTGTCGTTTTCATTGATGATGGGCACCGCGTTCAGATTCAACAGGCTGGTCAAGGTGGAGCGGGCGTTCAGATAGCGGGTGCGGTCAGCCAAGTCCTCATGCGTCAGCAGGATTTGCGCGGTTTGCAAGCCAAAGCCGCGGAAGGCGGTTTCATACGCCTGGCACAGGCCCATCTGGCCCACTGCGGCGGCGGCCTGCAATTCGTGCACGCCCTTGGGGCGCACTGTCCAGCCCAGACGTTGGCAGCCTTCGGCAATCGCGCCGCTGGAAACCAGCACCACCTGTTTGCCACGCCGCTTCAGTTCGGCGATTTCCGCGGCCCAGCGATTGAGCGCCGCCATATCCAGGCCCTTGCCGTCATTGGTGACGAGACTGGAGCCGACTTTGACCACAATCCGGTCAGCGGCGTGAATAACCGAGCGCATCCAAAACTCCATGAGTCGAAACGATAGATGCGGGGGAGTTTACCCGAAAAAGAGCGGGCCGGACCGCCTCCGGCGGCGAGGAGAACCGACGGCGGCAAAGCGCCTCCGTCACCGTGTCGGCAGCCTGTTGATTACACGGACTTTGATGCGGACCGTGGAATTCGGCTGGGTCCTCGGCCAGATAAAAGCTTGATCTGGGTCAGAAATGCTCGCTGTCGCGGTATTCCATGATTTGGAACAGCGGAGTCTGCGTGTGCAAGCGGGATACCCGGATCAGGCTTTCCCGTTCGCCGTCTTGTAGGCGGAATTCGCGTAACTGGCTATACGGGCGTCCAGCCATCAACAGCAATCTGGGCATTCCCGCAGGCGTGGCCAGCAGCAAGGCGAACTGAAAGCTGTCGCCGGGATGGGTAATGCTGGGCATGGCCAGTGCGGGTCGGGGGGGCGCACCGATAAACTCCACGCCGCATTCGATTTCCCGACCATCCGCGCGTAGCGCAACCCAGCGGGCGATGCCGAGCTTGGCGTTTTCCGGTTGGTTTGGCGGGGTGACCAGCAGCAGTTCCCCTGCACGCAGCGATTGATCTCGCGGTTGGCCGTGCAGCAGCAAACCGTTGTCGCTCTGATTGGAAATGGCCAGCAAGCAGGGCGGCGGCGGCGGCCGGTGGCGAAGCGTGTCCTCTTCAGCGGCGATACCGGGCAACTGCCAACTTAGATCGTTGCGATGGAACCAGATGCCCGGCAGTGCCGCGACGATTTCGATGATGGTTTGAGTCTTGAGCCGCGGATGACGGCGACGTTTGGGCTGATGCCATTCTTCCACCAGCAAGGATAACAACTGCAATTCGTCTACCATCAGGCCCTGCTGACGATTGTTCTGCGCTTTTTGCAGCGCCTCTCTGCTTTTCTCCAGGATGTCGCGGAGCGGTTCCAGATCCAGCAGAAAGCAGCCTGGGCCCAATTTGCTAGCGGAAATCGGCAGAAAGCGCGGCGGGGAGTCGATTTGTTGATCAACCAGATAGCCATGGACCGGCTGGGTCAAGGCCTCCACCGGAATCAACCGGGCCTTGGCTGCTAAATCGAAGATCAGCTGTCGCGACAAGGCCTGCTCGGTGGGGGCGAGGCGGTTGCTGGGGGTCAGCCCCATCAATAGGATCTGCAAGTAGATGGTCTGGATGGAATCGTCGTTGGCCAGCCCCTTGTCTTGCCAGCCGCGGCCGCTGGCGAAGACATGCAACTGGTGGCAGTCGTACCAGAAGTCCGGCGTGATCGGGCTATAGCATTGCTGGCTGATGCTTAGCAGCTGGCGCGCCGCCATCATGGTGTAGGCCATCAGCTCGATTTTAGGGTGCTCGCGATCCAGCAGGCCGCGCTTGGCAAGGCGATCGTGCAGAGTCTGTTTGAAAGTGATGAAAATCAGAGCGAACAGCTCGACGCTCAGCAAGGCCAGCTGGCGCACCTTCGGCGTCCCCAAACTGTCATGTTGGCGAATCTCGTTTTCCAGCAGAGGGTAATAGCGATCCACCGCTTTCAGGTACAGCTTCAGGAGCTTGTGGCGCAAATGGCTGTCCAGTGGAACTCGGGACAGGTTTTGCATGGACTGACTTAATAATCGTCCGCATTCGGGCAGATCGGTGAAAGGCAGCCGCTCGAGCCATGCCGCCACGCTATCCGGTTGAGTATCTATCAGCAGAGGATCCATAGTTTGTTCTGGCAGGGTGGATGGCGGCATGCAAGGCGATTCACAATGTAAATCTTGCCATTTCCATGCTATGAGCACTCACCCCGCCATGGCAAGGCGGATCACGGCAAAGGGATGCTTTGACCGTCGGCGGTGTTGGATGCGCGCGCCAGTTCCTCCAGTGTGGCTTCGGTGGCGGCGATCAGGAAGGCCATTTCCTTGTCGGTGATCGAGTAGGGCGGCATGAAGTAAACGGTGTTGCCGATCGGACGCAACAGGCAACTTCGGCGCAGCATTGCAGCAAAGCAGGCCTGGGCGAAATCGGCTCGAGCGGTGTCGACCTCGAAAGCCCAAATCATGCCCTTGTGGCGGAAGTTCCTGACATCCAGACGCGCTTGTATGCCTGCCATCATCGTATTGAAGCGCTGAGCTTTGGCGGCATTGGCGGCTAGGACATCCTCCTCCGCGAAGATATCCAGCACTGCCAGGGCCGCGGCGCAGGCCAGCGCATTGCCGGTATAGCTGTGCGAATGCAAGAAACCCCGGGTGACATCGTCGTGGTAGAAGGCCTGATAAATCGGATCGCTGGTCAACACGCAGGAAAGCGGCAGGAAACCGCCGGTAATGCCTTTGGACAGACAGAGAAAGTCCGGCGTGATGTCGGCTTGCTGGTAAGCGAACAAGCTGCCGGTCCGGCCAAAGCCCACAGCGATTTCATCGGCGATCAAGTGCACCTGATATTGATTACACAGCCGGCGCAGTTCGCTCAGATAGAGCGGATCGTACATCGCCATTCCGGCCGCACCTTGCACCAAGGGTTCCACGATGACAGCGGCAACTTCTCCCGCGTGCTTGGCTAGCAGATTTTCCAGCGCCTGGATCGCTCTGAGCGCGGCATCGGCCGCGCTTTCACCGGGCAGCGCGCGGCGGGCGTCCGGAGACGGTGCGCGCAGACCCGGCTTCAGCAAGCCGGCATAGGTGTTGGAGAACAAGGGAACGTCGGTCACGGCCAGGGCGCCGACGGTTTCGCCGTGATAACTGTTTTCCAGGCTGATAAAGCGGGTCTTGCCCGCTTGCCCCTGGTTGCGCCAGTAGTGAAAGCTCATCTTGAGCGCAATTTCCGTGGCGCTGGCGCCGTCGGAGCCATAAAACACATGGGCCAAGCCGCTGAGTTTGGCCAGACGCTCCGACAACTCCACCACCGGCTGATGCGTAAAGCCGGCCAGCATCACGTGCTCCAGCGTGTCGAGCTGATTCTTGATCGCCTGCTTGATGCGAGGCTGGCCATGGCCAAACAGATTGACCCACCAGGAGCTGACCCCGTCCAGATAGCGCTTGCCGTCGAAGTCGCTCAACCAGACGCCGTCGGCGCTGGCGATGGGAACGATGGGCAAAGCCTCATGACGCTTCATCTGGGTGCAGGGGTGCCAGACGGTATTGAAGCTGCGTTGCAGCCAGTCTTGGTTATCGCTCATCTCTGTTCTATGTATTCAGATTAAGCATTCGATGCTATCACAGGGAGGGAGAGGTCAGCGGACTGACCAAAAACGTCACATTTCTACCTGTTGCGCTGTTGATGCCTGTCGGATTGACTGGGATAGGAGTGGAAGAGGGGCTGGCATGGTTTCTGCATAAGCCGCTTCCTATAAAAGAAGCCTTGGAGCCGAGCAATGAGGAAGGCGGCTGGTTTTACCTTGATTGAACTAATGATTGTTGTTGCTATTATCGGTATTTTGGCGGCGATTGCGATTCCAGCTTATCAGAACTATGTGGTTCGAGCCAAGGTGGCGGAGGGTCTGACTTATGCGGATCAGGCAAAGACCTCGGTGTCTGAATTCTATCTGGCGGGTAATACTTGGCCAAGCACCAATGCCAGTGCGGGTTTGCCTGATACTTTGGTAGGAAATTATGTCAGTAATGTGCAGGTTGGAATCAGCAGCGGAGTCAGTACTGTGACCGTGTTATTTAATAACAGCGTAGTCTCTGGTTTAACAGTGGTCTTTTCTCCTGTAGTGAGTAGTGGTACTGTTGCATGGTCGTGCTCAACGGATGCGGCTTATGCTCAATATGTGCCTTCGTCTTGTCATTAAATGGAGCGTGTAATGCAAAAATCCCAACAAGGTTTTACTCTTATAGAACTGATGATTGTTGTTGCCATCATCGGTATTTTGGCTGCCATTGCCATCCCCGCTTATCAGGACTATACCAAACGAGCTAGAGTGTCGGAAGGTTTGAGTCTGGCTTCTGCTGCCAAAACGGCAGTTGCTGAATATTATGCATCAAATGGTTCTTTCCCTGGGACTAATGCGTCTGCGGGCTTGCAAGCCACAATTAGTGGTAACTCAGTAACCAGCGTTGCTGTTGGTACAAATGGTGTTATTACCGTTACATATAGCACGACGTTAATTGATGCTACTAAAAATCAATTGACTCTGACTCCTACCGCTTCAGCCGGATCTATTACTTGGATATGTGCAGCATCAGGGACAAGTGGGCTTAGCACTCAATGGCTGCCAGCTAACTGCCGTGCCGGCAACTGATATTAAAAAAACCTTGCATAAGGAGGGTGCCTAAGGGCACCCTTTTTGTTATGGATAAAAATATAAAACTGCTTTCTTTTTTATTGATTGCACTGGTGGTTTCTTTACCGTTCATGAGTTGGTTGCGTTATGTGCCGCTACCTGATTGGATGTCTGATGCCTCAGCATTTGCTTTGCTTGGTATAGCCATGCTCTGCTTGTGTTTTTTAAAGTTTGGGAAAGTACTTGTTTCCTGGCTTGAATTGGTTTTGTTAGTTGTTGCTATGGTTATGTTGCAATCAGTTTTTTATAGTCAGCTTGCCATTGTTTTTGTCGGTTTGGCTTTATTTGTTCTCTTATTGCGTAGTTGCTTGAATTCGTCCGATGTTAATTCTTTGATTGTAATGCTGGCGAAGGTTGTTGTTGCATTCGCACTGCTGCAGTCTTTTGCTGGTATTTTTCAGGCATTGAGGATGGGGCAGTATTTTTATGGGCTAATTGTTTATAGTCCAAATTCATTGGATGTGGTTGGAAATATAGGGCAGCGAAATCAATATGCAAATTTTCTTTTTTGGGGGGTTCTGTCGGCTTGTTATTTGTATGCGATTGGTAGCATGCGATACAGGTTTGTGTTGCTTTTTTTACTGCCAGTAATTTTGGCGATTTCTTGGTCTGGGGCTCGTTTGCCTTTGGCCTATATGCTTTTGGTGTCAGTGTTGGTGTGGTACTGGTATAGAAGTCTGAAGGGTAATGAAAAAGAACGTAGTGAAGTAAAGTTGTTTGCTTGGGCTGTAGTGGGGGCGGCACTATTGATGTTTTGCTTTCAACTCTGGAATAGCGAGATTATGCTGCTGCTAAGTAAAATGGGGTTGCCTATTAATGTTGTTAGCGGCTCGGATCGTATTATGGATGGTGGTTTGGGGGCGCGGAGACGGATTGAGTGGACCAAGGCATGGCTTATTTTTATGGAGCATCCATGGTTTGGTGTAGGGTGGGGAGGGTTTGCGGCAGAGACGGTAAGGATGGAATGGCTTGCCGGCTTGCCTAAACAGCCGGAGAGTTGGCTGTTTACTCATAGTCATAATTTGTTTTTCCAGTTGCTAGCGGAGACTGGGTTATTTGGGACAGTTCCTGTAGTGTTAGGCTTGTGTTATCTACTGTTCAGACTGTTGTTGAAAGTGAAAAAGAATATAGAAAGCCTGTGGTTGTGCGGTATTTTTGTGGTGATTTTGGTGCATAGTATGTTTGAGTATCCTATGTGGTATATGCCATTTTTAATCATGTTTATTTTGGTTTGTGCTTTGGTAAAAGATAGCGAGTGGAGCATCTCGCTTCGCCCTGAGTTCGTAAAAGGGTTGTCGGTTTTGTTTGGGGTAGGGTTTTTGATGTATTTTATGATGGGGCTAAGTTCTTTTTGGACTATTGTTCAATATGGTGCTCCATCATTAAATGAAAAAGATAATATTGCTCGGTTAGAGGCGTTGTCGAGTATTGGAAGAAACCCATTTTGGGCAAGAGATGTGGATATGGCATTGGCTAATTATATGATACCTACAAGCGAACAGCTGGATATAAAGCTTGCTCATTTTGAAATGCTAGCGCGTTACCGTCCATATCCTAATGTGCTAATAAAGTTGGCAATATTGCAGGCTTTGGATGGGAATAAGGTAGAAGCGAATAAATCATTAAAGATGGCAATCGCTAATTATCCAGACTATGTGAATGGTTTTGTAGGTATGTTGGCTTCTCAAAATAGTCCCCAAGTTGCCCCTCTGAGAAAGCTAGCTATGGTCGCTGCTCAAGCCTACGCCCAACATCCTCCTCACAGTCAGGCCGCGCAGTTGGCCGCCGTGATGACCGTGGCCGTACCCGTGACACGCAAGCCGCTGTTTTGACCGCGAGGATACGGTTTGTTGGAGCGCCTGCTTGCGGTATCCTGCGTCCTCCATCTAGCAAACGACAGCCGTAATATGAGCGCTCAAAGATTTTCCACATTCCTGGCGATGCTGGCCCTATGCCTCATCGCCATCCTGCCTTTCGCCTCGCGCATCCACTATGTGCCGCTGCCGCAATGGTTTGGCGAAATCAATGTGGTCTGGCTGCTGCTGGCGGCGGCGGTCTTCGTGTTGCCGAGCGGATCGTTATTCCGCTATATGCCGCGCAGCGCCTGGTGGTGTCTGGCCATGGGACTGCTTTGGGCCGGGCAGCCGTTCTGGGTGGAGGCCTTGTTCCCCGGAATGAATTACGCCACTGCCTTGGCCTGGCTGGCTGCGGCCTTGCTCGCAGCGGTCACTATGTCTTTGCGCGAGGAAATGGGCGAGCGACCGTTCGCGGTCTGGCTGGCTTGGGCCTTGATCCTTGGCGGCTTGGTGCAGGCGGCGATAGGCGTGGCTCAGTTGACCGGCTACGCCGCGGAGCTGGGCTTGTTCTACGATGGCTCTCACCCCACCAGCAATATTTTTGGCCATATCGGCCAACGCAATCAGTATGCGCACTATTTGATGTGGTCGGTGGTGGCTGGGGTGTATTTGTATGCTGCCGGCAGGCTACCGCGCTGGGGCCTGAGCATTCTCGTCCTCGGCCTGGCTTTGATGCTGGGGTGGGCGGGTTCGCGCACTATTCTGTTGTATTTGGTGGCCTTGTCCGGGCTGGCCGCGCTCTGGCATTGGCGCATCGGTAGCGCGGAGTCGCGCCGGATGTTGTGGGCGATGTGGCTGTCCTGCCTGGTGGTGTTGGCGATGCAGTTCGCCCTGCCTTGGTTTAATCAATTGCTTTCCTGGCTGACGCACGAAAACTTGCAAAACACTTCTGGTCTGGCGCGCCTGGCGGCCAATGGCGACGATATGGGGTCGCGGCGCTTCGCAGAAATGCATAAAGCATGGCTGAGTTTCCAGTCGCATCCGCTGACGGGGGTGGGTTGGTCGCAGTTTGCCGCGGAGAGCGTGCGTTTGCAGCCGCTGCCGCAATTCGCCGCCTCCGGTTTCAATAGCGGTTTGTTCACCAACTCCCATAATCTGGTTCTGCAATTGCTGGCCGAGATGGGCGGCATGGCCACCTTGTTGATCGTCGGCGGTTTTGCCTGGGTGCTGTGGCCGTTCTTTGGACGTCGCGCCACCCTCGAAGGGGTATTGGCTTTGGGCTGCCTGGCGGTGACGCTGACGCACAGCATGTTGGAGTATCCGCTGTGGTATTACTACTTTCTGGCGATGCTGGTGATCTTCGCAGCCATGGCGCCGCGAGGCGATCGTCAGCTGGCTTGGCCACTACGTCTCCCGTTATTCGCGGCGCTGGTTTGGGTGGGCTGGCTGTCAATCAGTAGTCTATCAATGTTCTGGGAGCTGGTAGGCTTGTATACGCCGACCAATGATGCGAAACGGGATGCGGGGAGGATGGAACGCTTGATCGAGATCGCCGATACCAAGCCGCTATTCGCCTACCACGCGCTTTACACAGTGGATGACTACTTGAAAGTGGGGCCGGAGCAACTAGAGCGTAAATTGGCGCTGGAGAACCGGCTAACCGCATTCCGCCCCTATCCGGAAGTGATGTTGAAGCGCGCGCAGCTGGAAGTGTTGGCCGGAAAACAAGCTCAGGCGGAGCAGACCCTGCGGACGACGCTGGCTTCTTTTCCCACTTACGCCGGCGTGTTCCTGAGCACCTTGGACGACGACAGGGCGGAATGGGAGCCCCTGCGCGCGGTGGCTCGCGCAGCCTACGCCAAGTTGCCGGCCAAGTACCAGACCATGGCCGAGTAGGCCCTTGCGATGATAGGGCACAAAAAAACCACAGACCTTGGTCTGTGGTTTTTTATTGAGCGGGGAGGACTTAGCCTTCGATCACCACGCCCTGACTGAGCGCGGTCTTCATCTTGCCCAGAGCCTTGGCCTCTATCTGACGGATACGCTCGGCGGATACGCCGAACTCGGCGGCCAGCTCATGCAGCGTGGAGCCGCTGTCGTCGGCCAGCCAGCGCGCTTCAACGATGCGGCGGCTGCGCGGGTCCAGCGTGGCCAACGCTTGCTGCAGGCCTTCGGTTTGCAGATGGTCGAACGCGCGGCGCTCAAGTTCGCGGGTCGGTTCATTGTGGTGATCGGCCAGCCAGTCAATCGGCGCGTAGCCGTCGTCGTCATTGTCGTCAGCCAGCAAGGCGACGTCCTGGCCGCTCATGCGGGTTTCCATTTCGCGGACTTCTTCCGGCTTGACGCCCAGATCGGCTGCGATTTGGCGGGCCTCGTTTTCCGACAGCGCGGAGAAACTGCTCTTCATGCTGCGCAAATTAAAGAACAACTTACGCTGTGGCTTGGTGGTGGCGATGCGCACCAAGCGCCAATTGCGCAGAATGAATTCGTGAATCTCGGCCTTGATCCAGTGCACGGCAAAAGAGAACAAGCGCACGCCGCGATCGGGCTCGAAGCGTTTGACGGCCTTCATCAGGCCGATATTGCCTTCTTGAATCAAGTCGGCTTGCGGCAAACCGTAACCGGAATAGCCGCGGGAAATCGATACCACCACGCGCAGGTGCGAGAGCACCAGCTGGCGCGCGGCTTCCAGGTCGTTTTGCTCCTGAAAGCGCGTTGCAAGCTCGTTTTCCTGCTCAGGCGTCAGCATGGGTACGCTGTTAACAGCTTGGATGTATTGCTCCAGGCTGCCGCTGGTGGACGGGACGGGCAAGGCAAATGTTGTGGTCATCTGTATAACTACCTCCTTGGGTAGTGATATGTTAGCACTCGTATATGGAGAGTGCTAGCAATGAAAGGTTCCTGCGCCAATGATTTTTTCTATCGACTCGATAGTAACGCAGCCGATATGTCGACGCTGTCTGCTCTGATTAACAGTTGTTGCGCCGCTTACATGTGCTGGCAAGCGGCCGCGTTTCATTTGGGTTCTATCTTGCGCAGATGATGGTCGGAGGCGAGGCGGGCGCCCAGCGTCGCCAGCAGGGCGGAAACGGCGACGGCGACGGCCAGTTCAATCGGGCTCAAATTGCGCAGCTCCACCCGTTCTCCGTACAACTGGGCGAATTCGCGAATTGCCGGGTTGGCGACTGAGGTCAGCCAGCCTGTCAGTGCCCAGGCGGCCAAGCCGGCCAGGATGCCTTGCCACATCGCGTGGTACATGAAGGGGCGGCGGATGAAACTGTCCGGCGCGCCTATCAATTTGGACACCTCGATTTCGTCCTGGCGTGCCAGGATTTGCATTCGGATCGCATTATTGGTTACCAGCACCAGCGCCAGGCCCAGGGCGATGGCCATGAACCAGGTCAGATGCTTGCCCATTTCCACCATGCCGTAGAGGCGCTTTGCCCAATCCGCGTCGAATTGCGCTTGTTCCACCATGGGCAGGCCGGACAATTCCTTTTGCAGCATCTCTAGTTCGCGGGGCTCCAGCGCCTTAGGCGTGACGACGAAAGCGTCCGGCAGCGGGTTGCTGTCCAGGCCATCGGCCAAACCCGGCAGGCCGTTGCGTTTCTCCATGTCCGCCAGCGCCTTGTTCTTGCTGACGAAGCTGTAGCTCTTGACCTTGGGATGATGGGTCAAAGTGGAAGTGACCGCGGCCAAGTCCGCTTCTTCCGATGACTGCTCCATGAACAAGGTGACTTGCGGCGTGGCGCTCAAGCGGCCTACCCAGTCCTGCACGCTGCTGACGGTCAAATAAAGCGAGAGCGGCAAGGCCAGTGCCAGCGACAACATCAGCAAGGTCAAAAAGCTGCCGAACGGTTGACGAAGAATCTTGATCAGCGCCTGCTTGGCGCTTTGCCAGTTCAGATAGAGATAATGTTTCATGCGGCAAATTGTCCTTCCCGCAGGCGAATGATTCGGCGGCCGTAGTCTTCCATTAGGGTTTCGTCGTGAGCTGAGATCAGCACGGTGACGCCTACCTGGTGGAAGGATTTGAACAATTCCATGATGTCCAGCGCATAAGCGCGATCCAGGTTGGCCGAGGGTTCGTCGGCAAGCAGGATGCTGGGGCGATGCACCACGGCTCGGGCGATGCACAGGCGCTGTTGTTCGCCGCCTGACAGGCGGATCGGCATGCTCTTTTCCTTGCCGAGCAAGCCAACCTTGTCCAGCGCGGCGCGCACGCGCTTGGCGGCGTCGCGGCGATCAAAGCCGATAATGTCCAGCGGCAGCATCACATTGTCGAACACGCTGCGGTCGAACAGGATCTTGTGATCCTGGAAGACAAGGCCGATGTGTTGGCGCACATAGGGGATCTGGCTGGAGCGCAGCTTGGATAGGTTCTGGCCGTTGACCACTACGCCGCCGGCGGTGGCGCGCTCTATGCCGGCGATTAGCTTGAGCAAGGTGGATTTGCCGGCGCCGGAATGGCCGGCGAGAAAGACCATCTCACCGGTATCGATGTTGAAAGACAGGTTTTTCAGGGCTTCGTTGCCACCTGGGTAGCGCTTGGTGACCTGGTCGAACTGGATCATTATTCTGTTCCCGCGTTAGCTGGTGACGGCAAGAGTGAGAGCTTGCGATGGCTGATGCGTTCAGTCAAACAGCGCGTCGATGTAGTCCTTGGTCTTGAACGGCCGCAGATCGTCTATGCTTTCGCCCACGCCGATAAAGCGCAGCGGAACGGGGCGTTGCTTGGCGATAGCCGCGATTACCCCGCCCTTGGCTGTGCCGTCCAGCTTGCTTAAGATTAGCCCGGTCAGGCCGAGGGCGTCGTCAAAAGTCTTGACCTGAGTGATGGCGTTCTGGCCGATGTTGGCGTCCAGAACCAGAATGATTTCATGCGGTGCGTCCGGCAAGGCCTTCTGGATCACCCGCTTCACCTTTTTGATCTCTTCCATGAGGTGCAGCTGGGTGGGCAGGCGGCCCGCGGTGTCGGCCAGCACGATGTCGATGCCGCGGGCGACCGCGGCTTGAATCGCGTCGTAGCAAACGGCGGCGGAGTCGCCGCCTTGCTGGGCGATCACAGTGACGTTGTTGCGCTCGCCCCAGGCCATCAGCTGTTCGCGCGCGGCGGCGCGGAAGGTGTCGCCAGCGGCCAGCAACACGCTCTTGCCCTGGCTTTGATAGTACTTGGCCAGCTTGCCTATCGACGTGGTCTTGCCGGCGCCGTTGACGCCGGCCATCATGATGACGAAGGGTTTCTTGCCGTTAACGTCCAGCGGTTTCTCCAGCGGAGAGATCAAGTCGCTTAGCGACTCTTTCAGCGCGTCTTTCAGTTCAGAGGCATCCTTCAGCCCTTTTAGCGAAACGCGCTCGCGCACGTCGCCGAGCAGGTGCAGCGTGGCGTCCACCCCCATGTCGGCGGTGAGCAGCACGGTTTCCAGTTCCTCGTACAACTCTTCGTCGATCTTGCCGCCGCCAAACAGGCCGGCGAGGGATTTGCCCAGCTTATCGCGGGTTTTCGACAGCCCCGCTTTCAGGCGTTCTGCCCAACTCATCTTTTTCAGAGAAACCGGAGCGGGTTCATGTGGCGCGGCGGCTTGAGCCGGGACTGGGGCGACTTCGGCGGGCGCTGGCGCGAGCTCGGGAGTAGAGTGCTGAGGCTCGGGCGAATGCGCTTCTGGTTGTTGGATGGCGGGGGCGGCCACTTCAGGTGGGATGGCGGCTTGAGTGTCGGCCGCCGGCTCCGTTTGGACTGTTGTCGGAGGCGTGGGCTCGGATTGGGGTTTTCTTTTGAAGAAGCTAAACATGCGTTAAGGCCGGCAGAATTCGGTAAATGGCTAAATTGTATCCTCAAATGGAGATGCTTACCCAATTGTTGCAGTGCAGAGGGGGGCATCGCATCGTTGAAATCTATATATAAGGAATGGATAGCTTTTTGTGGCGTGAGCGGCGACAGATGGCGGCCGGTTTGCGCGACAATGAGGCGTAACGACGCGGATCGGGTTACACTCAGCCCCTTGTTTTTTGAGCTTGGAATTATGAGTCAGTCGCGTAACACGGTCAGAATCATCGGTGGCGAGTATCGGCGCCGGCTATTGCCGTTTCCCGACGCTCAGGGTTTGCGGCCAACGCCGGACCGTGTGCGGGAAACCTTGTTCAATTGGTTGGGTCAGCAGCTGTACGGCAAGTCCTGCCTGGATCTTTTCGCCGGCAGCGGGGCGCTGGGCTTCGAGGCCGCTTCTCGCGAAGCGCGGCGCGTGATGATGGTGGAGAAGTCCCGCGCGGCGGCCGAGTCCCTAAAGGCCAACCGGCAGTTGCTGTCCGCCGCTAGCATCGATGTGGCTCAGTTCGACGCCTTGGCTTATTTGAAGGCTTGCCGGGAGCGTTTTGACGTCGTCTTCGTCGACCCGCCGTTTGATTCCGATTTGTTGGTCCAGGTTTTACCTTTACTGGCTCAGGTCATGAGCGAGGACGGTCTGGCGTATATCGAAAGCCGCCGTTGGCCCGAGGAACTGCCGGGCTGGGAGGTGTTGAAGCGGGCCAAGGCCGGGCAGGTGCACTACGGTTTGCTGCGCCGGGCGGCGGATCCTGTCTGAGCGCTTTGTGCGCAGCGTTCTCATAAATATATAACGGGGCGAACTTGCGAGCCCGACTGTCGGGTGACAGAATTCATGTTGTGGAATACTTGAGGAATTTACTATGTCTTTGATGATTACCGACGAATGCATCAACTGCGACGTCTGCGAGCCGGAGTGCCCCAACAACGCGATTTCCCAAGGTGAGGAAATCTATCAAATCGACCCCAATCTGTGTACCCAATGCGTCGGCCACTACGATGAGCCGCAATGCCAGCAAGTCTGTCCGGTCGATTGCATCCCCTTGGATCCGTCTCACGAGGAGACTCAGGAGGCGTTGCATCAGAAGTATCTGCGGATTTCCGGTCAGGCGTGAAACGCTAAGCTTTTGAATTTATTGAAAGCGCCCCAGGCTTGCCGGGGCGCTTTGCTTTTGTCGGCAAAATAATTGGGGGAAAATGCAAAAACCGGTTGACGGCCATCGGAGCTATCTATAATATTCGGGTCTCTTTCAGGAGGGATTCCCGAGCGGTCAAAGGGATCAGACTGTAAATCTGACGGCTCAGCCTTCGAAGGTTCGAATCCTTCTCCCTCCACCAGAATTTAGCGTCTGGGCGTGTGCGATGAAAGTCGCTCGAGGTTGTTGTTGCAGGCGGGTGTAGCTCAATGGTAGAGCAGAAGCCTTCCAAGCTTACGACGAGGGTTCGATTCCCTTCACCCGCTCCAAGCGTATAGCCTGTTTTAAAGGGCCCATGTAGCTCAGGGGTAGAGCACTCCCTTGGTAAGGGAGAGGTCGGCAGTTCAATTCTGCCCATGGGCACCACCATTTACTTTGTGTTGTTTCGTATCCAGGAAATTTTGCCATGGCTAAGGAAAAGTTCGAGCGGAATAAACCGCACGTAAACGTCGGCACCATCGGTCACGTAGACCATGGTAAAACCACTCTGACCGCTGCTATCACCACCATTCTGTCGAAGAAGTTCGGTGGCGAAGCCAAAGACTACTCCCAGATCGACAGCGCGCCGGAAGAAAAGGCTCGCGGTATTACCATTAATACCGCCCACGTAGAATACGAAACCGAGTCCCGTCACTACGCTCACGTAGATTGCCCGGGTCACGCCGACTACGTTAAGAACATGATTACCGGTGCTGCCCAGATGGACGGCGCTATCCTGGTGTGCTCGGCCGCTGACGGTCCGATGCCGCAAACTCGCGAACACATCCTGCTGTCCCGTCAGGTTGGCGTTCCGTACATCATCGTGTTCCTGAACAAGGCCGACCTGGTGGACGACGCTGAGCTGCTGGAACTGGTTGAAATGGAAGTTCGCGATCTGCTGTCTTCCTACGACTTCCCGGGCGACGACACCCCGGTGGTGATCGGCTCCGCTCGTCTGGCGCTGGAAGGCGACCAGTCCGAATACGGCGAACCGGCCATCTTCAAGCTGGCTGCCGCTCTGGATTCCTACATCCCGACTCCGGAACGCGCCATCGACAAGCCGTTCCTGCTGCCGATCGAGGACGTGTTCTCGATCTCCGGTCGCGGTACCGTGGTAACCGGTCGCGTAGAGCGCGGCATTGTTAAAGTCGGCGAAGAATTGGAAATCGTGGGCCTGAAGGCTACCGCGAAGACCACTTGCACCGGCGTGGAAATGTTCCGCAAGCTGCTGGACCAAGGTCAAGCTGGTGACAACGTTGGCGTGCTGCTGCGCGGCACCAAGCGTGAAGACGTTGAGCGTGGCCAAGTGCTGGCCAAGCCGGGTACCATCACCCCGCACACCAAGTTCGAGGCTTCTGTCTACGTGCTGAGCAAAGACGAAGGTGGCCGTCACACCCCGTTCTTCGCGAACTACCGTCCGCAGTTCTACTTCCGTACCACCGACGTAACGGGCGCCGTTACTCTGTCGGAAGGCGTGGAAATGGTAATGCCGGGCGACAACGTTGAAATCACCGTTGAGCTGATCGCCCCGATCGCCATGGAAGATGGTCTGCGTTTCGCCATCCGCGAAGGCGGCCGTACCGTCGGCGCCGGCGTTGTTGCCAAGATCATTGCTTAATTAAAGTTTAAAGGCCAGTAGCTCAATTGGTAGAGTATCGGTCTCCAAAACCGAGGGTTGGGGGTTCGAGACCCTCCTGGCCTGCCAATTAAGACCAGCCGGCGCTTGTGCGCCGGTTGGTCTTTTGTCGCATACGCGCATTGAGAAGATATCGACATGGAAATGCAGGATAAAATCAAGCTGGCGCTGGCCGGTTTGCTGGTGGCGGCTGGTATCGTCGGTTTTTACATGATTCCGGCGGATCAGGGCATTTTGCGCGCGCTTTCGTTTGTGGCCGGTGTGGTGCTGGCGGTTGGCGCGATCTGGTTGTCGCAGCCGGGGAAGAGTTTCGTCTCTTACGCCAACGAGTCTCTAGTCGAGGCGCGCAAGGTGGTGTGGCCGACTCGCAAGGAGGCGATGCAGATGACCGGCATGGTGTTTGTTTTTGTGCTGGTGCTGGCCTTGTTCATGTGGTTGGTGGACTCCAGTCTGTCCTGGTTGTTTTATGATGTGATTCTTGGTCGAGGTAAATAATGGCAATGCGCTGGTATGTGGTTCACGCTTACTCGGGTTTTGAAAAGAGCGTGCAAAAGGCGCTGCGCGAGCGCATTGAGCGTTCTGATGTCGCCGATCAGTTTGGCCAGATTCTGGTGCCGGTGGAGGAGGTCGTCGACGTGAAGAACGGTCGCCGCTCCATTACCGAGCGCAAGTTTTTCCCGGGTTATGTGTTGGTCGAGATGGAAATGACCGACGATACTTGGCACCTGGTCAAGAGCACTCCGAAGGTGACCGGCTTTGTTGGCGGCACCGCTAACCGCCCGGCGCCGATTTCCAAGAAGGAAGTCGAGGCCATCATGCAGCAGATGCAAGAGGGCGTGGAGAAGCCGAAGCCGAAAGTTCTGTTTGAGGTGGGTGAGAAGGTGCGCGTCATCGACGGTCCATTCAATGACTTCAATGGTTCCGTCGACGAGGTGAACTACGAGCGCAACAAGCTGCGCGTGTCGGTTCAGATTTTTGGTCGCGACACCCCGGTTGAGCTCGAATTCGGCCAGGTTGAAAAGTTGTAAGTCTGCCTCTTGGCAAGCATTTTTTAAGCGTGTATACTATTGCGCTTTCGTCGGGAAGCGAGTTAATGCTCGCGTTATACCCAAACTAGGAGTTTAATCGTGGCAAAGAAAATTGTCGGCTATATCAAGCTGCAAGTGCCCGCTGGCAAAGCCAATCCGTCGCCGCCGATCGGCCCGGCCTTGGGTCAGCGTGGTTTGAACATCATGGAATTCTGCAAGGCGTTCAACGCCGCGACCCAAGGCGTTGAGCCGGGTCTGCCGATTCCGGTGGTGATTACCGCATTCGCGGACAAGTCCTTCACCTTCATCATGAAGACCCCTCCGGCCACCATCCTTCTGAAGAAGGCTGCTGGCATCAAGTCCGGTTCGGCCAAGGCCAATACCGACAAGGTGGGTAAAGTGACTCGCGCTCAGCTGGAAGAAATCGCCAAGACCAAGCAGCCGGACCTGACCGCTGCCGATCTGGACGCCGCTGTTCGCACCATCGCCGGCTCCGCCCGCTCGATGGGCCTGGAAGTGGAGGGCGTGTAATGGCTAAGGTTTCCAAGCGCTTGCAAGCTCTGAAAGCTAGCGTTGATCGCAACAAGCTGTATGCAATCGACGAAGCGATCTCCCTGGTGAAAGCCGCCGCCACCGCCAAGTTCGACGAGTCTATCGACATCGCCGTGAACTTGGGCGTGGATCCGCGTAAATCCGACCAAGTGGTTCGTGGCTCCGTGGTTCTGCCGCGCGGCACCGGCAAGTCGGTACGCGTTGCCGTGTTCGCCCAAGGCGCGAACGCTGAAGCCGCTAAAGCCGCTGGCGCCGAAGTCGTTGGTTTCGACGACTTGGCCGAGCAGGTGAAGGCCGGCAATCTGGACTTCGACATCGTGATCGCTTCCCCGGACGCCATGCGCGTTGTGGGTCAGCTGGGTCAGATTCTGGGCCCGCGCGGCCTGATGCCGAACCCGAAGGTTGGCACCGTGACCCCGAACGTCGCCGAAGCTGTGAAGAACGCCAAGGCCGGTCAGGTTCAATACCGTACCGACAAGGCTGGTATTGTTCACGCCACCATCGGTCGTGCTTCTTTCGAAGCCGAAGCTCTGCGTGAAAACTTCTCCGCTCTGGTTGATGCCTTGGTGAAAGCCAAGCCGGCAGCTTCCAAGGGCGTGTATCTGAAAAAGATCGCCGTATCCAGCACCATGGGTGTCGGCGCTCGTGTAGATACCAACTCGATCAGCGCTTAATCGCTGTTTGAGTTTGGCGGGGCGGTTCGCCGTCTCGCCAAGGCTTTGGGCTGGCAAGCTTGCTTGTCAGGTTGTCAAAGACCGTAGGCGCCGCAAGGCTTAATCGCAGATTCGCCGGTACGGAAATCCGCAACCTACGCAGATGGTGTACCCGAAACAGGCTTCTGAACAAAGTTCAAGCTCATGTAGCTCAGGGGTAGAGCACTCCCTTGGTAAGGGAGAGGTCGGCGGTTCAATTCCGCCCATGAGCACCAGTTCTTTATGATGTCTCCTGATGTAGGTCGCCGCTGCAAAGCGAAGCGAAAATCCTTTCGCTTCATTTCAGTCTAGGAGGTAGACCTTGAGTCTCAATATCGAAGATAAAAAGGCGGTCGTAGCTGAAGTATCTGCCACGCTGGCAGACGCTCAGACCCTCGTTATCGCTGAATATCGGGGCATCGAGGTAAGCAGCATGACCAAACTCCGCGCTCAGGCGCGCGAGAATGGCGTGTACCTGCGCGTTCTGAAGAACACGCTGGTTCGCCGTGCTGTGGAAGGCACCCCGTTTGCCGGTCTGGCTGACCAAATGGTCGGCCCGCTGGTTTACGCTGTTTCCACCGACCCGGTCGCTGCTGCCAAGGTGCTGCATCAATATGCCAAGGCTGACGATAAAATCGTCGTCAAAGCAGGTTCCTACGATGGCCAGGTGCTGAACGCCGCTCAGGTTGCTGAGCTCGCGTCCATCCCGAGCCGCGAAGAACTGCTGTCCAAGCTTCTCTACGTTATGCAGGCTCCGGTCGCTGGCTTCGCCCGCGCGCTGGCCGCCCTGTCCGACAAGAAGCAAGCCGAAGCCGCTTAACTTATTTGATTCTTATAGAATTCAGGAGATTTTCACATGGCAATCACCAAAGAAGACATCCTCGAGGCCGTTGCTGGTCTGACCGTGATGGAACTGAACGACCTGGTTAAGGCGTTCGAAGAGAAGTTCGGCGTTTCCGCCGCTGCTGTTGCTGTTGCTGGCCCGGCTGGCGCCGGCGCTGCTGCCGCTGAAGAAAAAACCGAGTTTGACGTTATCCTGACTGGCGCTGGCGACAACAAGGTTGGCGTGATCAAGGTTGTGCGCACCATCACCGGTCTGGGCCTGAAAGAAGCCAAAGACCTGGTTGACGGCGCTCCGAAAGCCCTGAAAGAAGGCGTGGCGAAGGCTGAAGCCGACGACATCCTGAAACAGCTGACCGAAGCCGGTGCTAAGGCTGAAATCAAATAATCTTCTTTGAAAAAAGAGGGTGAGGCTGGCGGAGTAATCCGCCAGCCTTATTGCGCTTGTAGTTGGCCGAAACGAAGAAGGTAAAAGCCAGCAATTATTGAGCGTGGCTGCTGACTTTTGGTTTCTTGCTTGCGCCACCCCACCTCGATGGAGACTCTATGAGTTATTCGTTTACTGAGAAGAAGCGTATTCGTAAAAGTTTTGCGAAACGTGCCAGTGTTCTCGATGTCCCATTCCTGTTGGCGACCCAGATTGATTCCTACACCGAATTTCTCCAGTTGGGTGTGCCGCTTGACCAGCGTAGGGATGTGGGCCTTCAGGCTGCGTTCAAATCGATCTATCCGATCATCAGCCACAATGGCTATGCGCGTCTGGATTTCGCTCATTATGTCTTGGGCGAGCCGCCGTTCGACGTGCAGGAGTGCCAGCTGCGCGGCATCACTTACGCCGCTCCGCTGCGCGCGCGCATCCGCCTGACCATCTTCGACAAAGAGTCTTCCAAGCCTGTGGTGAAGGAAGTGCGCGAGAACGAAGTGTACATGGGCGAAATTCCGCTGATGACGACCAATGGTTCCTTCATCATCAACGGTACCGAGCGCGTCATCGTTTCTCAGTTGCACCGCTCCCCGGGCGTGTTCTTCGAGCACGACCGTGGCAAGACTCATTCCTCCGGCAAGCTGTTGTTCTCCGCCCGCGTGATTCCTTACCGCGGATCCTGGCTGGACTTCGAGTTTGACCCGAAAGACCTGCTGTACTTCCGTATCGACCGTCGCCGTAAGATGCCGGTGACCATTCTGCTGAAGGCGCTGGGTTACACCAACGAAGAAATCCTGTCCGAGTTCTACAGCTTCGACACCTTCTACCTGACCAAGGGCGGCGTGTTCATGCGCGTGGTGCCGGATCGTCTGAAGGGCGAAGTGGCCAAGTTCGACATCGTTGCCGCCGACGGCAAGCTGATCGTGGCCAAGGACAAGCGCATCACCGCCAAGCACATCCGTGACATCCAGACCGCAGAGCTGGACCGCATCGAAGTGCCGGCTGACGCGTTGCTGGGCAAGGTGCTGGCGCACAATGTGGCGAATGGCGATACCGGCGAGCTGATTTCGCGCGCTAACGACGAAATCACCGAAGAGGTGCTGGCCAAGCTCGCGCTGGCGGATATCCAGCAGGTGGAAGTGTTGTTCACCAACGACCTGGACCAGGGCTCCTATATCTCGCAGACCCTGCGCGCAGACGATATTCAGGACCAGCTGCAAGCTCGCGTGGCGATCTACCGCATGATGCGCCCGGGCGAACCGCCGACCGAGGACGCGGTGGAAGCGCTGTTCCAGCGTCTGTTCTTCAGCGAAGAAACCTATGATCTGTCGCGCGTGGGTCGCATGAAGTTCAGCTCGCGCACTTACCAGTACAAGTTCGACGACAAGACCCCGGAGTGGTTCAAGGTCCTGATCGGCGAGAAATTCGCCGAGCGTCGCGATGTGATGGAAGGCACGCTGTCGACCGAAGACATCGTTTCCGTGATCGCGATCCTGACTGAGCTGCGCAATGGCCGCGGCGAAGTGGACGATATCGATCACCTGGGCAACCGTCGCGTGCGTTCGGTGGGCGAATTGGCCGAGAACCAATTCCGCGCCGGTCTGGTGCGTGTCGAGCGCGCGGTCAAGGAACGCCTGAATCAGGCCGAGTCCGACAACCTGATGCCGCACGACCTGATCAATGCCAAGCCGGTCTCCGCCGCGATCAAGGAATTCTTCGGTTCCTCGCAGCTGTCCCAGTTCATGGATCAAACCAACCCGCTGTCCGAGATCACCCACAAGCGCCGCGTATCGGCCCTGGGCCCGGGCGGTTTGACCCGCGAACGCGCCGGCTTCGAAGTGCGAGACGTGCATCCGACCCACTATGGCCGCGTATGCCCGATCGAAACGCCGGAAGGCCCGAACATTGGTTTGATCAACTCGCTGTCCGTCTTTGCGCGCACCAACGAGTTCGGCTTCTTGGAAACGCCGTACCGCAAAGTGGTGGACAGCAAGGTCACCAACGAGATCGATTACCTGTCGGCGATCGAAGAAGGCCGCTACGTGATTGCTCAAGCCAACGCCGAGCTAAGCGAAGAGGGCACGCTGATCGACGAGCTGGTGACCTGCCGCGAGAAGGGTGAAACCATTCTGGCGACCCCGGACCGCGTACAGTACATGGACGTGGCCACCGGCCAAGTGGTGTCCGTTGCCGCCTCGCTGATTCCGTTCCTGGAGCACGATGACGCCAACCGCGCATTGATGGGCGCCAACATGCAGCGTCAGGCCGTGCCTTGCTTGCGTCCGGAAAAAGCCCTGGTGGGCACCGGTATCGAGCGCTCGGTGGCGGTTGACTCCGGCACCACCGTGGTGGCGCGTCGCGGCGGCGTGGTCGACTATGTCGATGCCGGCCGTGTGGTGATTCGCGTCAATGACGAGGAGGCGACCGCGGGCGAGGTGGGTGTGGATATCTACAACCTGACCAAGTTCACCCGTTCCAACCAGAACACCAATATCAACCAGCGTCCGATCGTGAAAGTGGGCGACCACATCGCGCGCGGCGACGTGGTGGCCGACGGCGCCTCCACTGATCTGGGCGAGCTGGCGCTGGGTCAGAACATGACCATCGCCTTCATGCCGTGGAACGGTTACAACTACGAGGATTCGATCCTGATCTCGGAGAAGCTGGTCGCCGAAGACCGCTACACCTCGATCCATATCGAAGAGCTGTCCGTGGTTGCCCGCGACACCAAGCTGGGGCCTGAGGAAATCACCCGCGACATCCCGAACCTGTCCGAGCGCATGGCTGGCCGTCTGGATGAAGCCGGCATCGTGTACATCGGCGCCGAGGTTGAGGCGGGCGACGTGCTGGTGGGCAAGGTGACGCCTAAGGGCGAAACCCAACTGACCCCGGAAGAGAAGCTGCTGCGCGCGATCTTCGGCGAGAAGGCCTCCGATGTGAAGGACACCTCGCTGCGCGTGCCGACCGGCACCGTGGGCACCGTGATCGACGTGCAAGTGTTCACCCGAGAAGGCATTGAGCGCGACAAGCGCGCCCAGTCCATCATTGATTCGGAACTGAAGCGTTATCGCCTGGACCTGAACGACCAGCTGCGTATTTTCGACAACGACGCCTTCAGCCGTATTGAGCGTTTGATCGTGGGCAAGGTCGCCAACGGCGGTCCGAAGCGCCTGATGAAGGGCACTGTGATCGATCAGGAATACCTGGCCGACCTGCCGTCCAAGCATGATTGGTTTGACATCCGCATGTCGGATGAAGACATCGCCAAGCAGCTGGAACTGATCAAGGAAAGCCTGGCGCAGAAGCGCGAAGAATTCGATCTCAAGTTCGAAGACAAAAAGCGCAAGCTGACCCAGGGCGATGAACTGCCGCCGGGCGTGCAAAAGATGGTCAAGGTGTATCTGGCCGTTAAGCGCCGCCTGCAGGCGGGCGACAAGATGGCCGGCCGCCACGGTAACAAGGGTGTGGTGTCGCGCATTCTGCCGATCGAAGACATGCCGTACATGGGCGACGGTCGTCCGGTCGACATCGTGCTGAACCCGCTGGGCGTACCGTCGCGTATGAACATCGGTCAGATCCTGGAAGTGCATCTGGGCTGGGCCGCCAAGGGTATCGGCGAGCGCATTGACCGCATGTTCAAGGAGCAGTCCTCCGCCGAGATCCGCGGCTACCTGGAGCGCATCTACAACGAAGCCGGCAAGGCCGAAGACATTGCTTCGCTGAGCGAGGACGAGATCTTGTCTTTGGCGGACAACCTGCGCAAAGGCATGCCGTTCGCCACGCCGGTGTTCGACGGGGCGAAGGAGACCGAGATCAAGCACATGCTGGATCTGGCCTATCCGCAAGAAGACCCGCTGACCGAGAAAATGGGCTTTAATGAGTCCAAGACGCAAATGACCTTGTACGATGGCCGCTCCGGCGAAGCTTTCGACCGCAAGGTGACGGTTGGCGTGATGCACTACCTGAAGCTGCATCACCTGGTCGACGACAAGATGCACGCGCGTTCCACCGGTCCGTACTCGCTGGTGACCCAGCAGCCGCTGGGCGGTAAGGCTCAGTTCGGCGGCCAGCGTTTCGGTGAGATGGAGGTGTGGGCGCTGGAAGCTTACGGCGCCGCCTACACTCTGCAGGAAATGCTGACCGTGAAGTCGGACGATGTGACTGGTCGTACCAAGGTGTACGAGAACATCGTGAAGGGCGAGCACAAGATCGATGCCGGCATGCCGGAATCCTTCAACGTGCTGGTGAAGGAAATCCGTTCGCTCGGCCTCGACATGGACCTGGAACGTTATTGATTGGGTTGAATGGGCGCGGCAAGCCGCCGCGCCTGTCCCCTGACTGGAGACGCAATGAAAGCTCTGCTCGACCTCTTTAAGCAAGTTACGCAAGAAGAAGAGTTTGATGCGATTAAGATCGGCATCGCCTCGCCTGACAAGATCCGTTCCTGGTCTTATGGTGAAGTAAAAAAGCCTGAAACCATCAACTATCGTACCTTCAAACCGGAACGCGACGGCCTGTTCTGCGCGCGCATCTTCGGCCCGGTGAAGGATTATGAGTGCTTGTGCGGCAAGTACAAGCGCTTGAAGCATCGCGGCGTGATCTGCGAGAAGTGCGGCGTGGAAGTCACCTTGTCCAAGGTGCGTCGCGAGCGCATGGGCCACATCGAGCTGGCCAGCCCGACCGCGCACATCTGGTTCCTGAAGTCGCTGCCGTCGCGTCTGGGCATGGTGCTGGACATGACGCTGCGCGACATCGAACGCGTGCTGTACTTCGAAGCGTTCGTGGTGACTGATCCGGGCATGACCCCGCTGCAATACCGTCAACTGCTGACAGAAGAGGACTTCCTGGACAAGGAAGACCAGTACGGTGAAGAGTTCGTCGCCATGATGGGCGCCGAAGCGGTCAAGGAATTGCTGAAGAAGCTGAACCTGGACAGCGAGATCGAGACCCTGCGCGCCGAGCTCAAGGCCACCAGCTCCGACACCAAGATCAAGAAGATCTCCAAGCGCCTGAAAGTGCTGGAGGCCTTCCAGCGTTCCGGCATGAAGCCGGAATGGATGATTCTGGAAGTGCTGCCGGTGCTGCCGCCGGAACTGCGTCCGCTGGTGCCGCTGGACGGCGGTCGCTTCGCGACTTCCGATCTGAACGATCTGTACCGCCGCGTGATCAACCGTAACAACCGTCTGAAGCGCCTGCTGGAACTGCGCGCGCCGGACATCATCGTGCGCAACGAGAAGCGCATGCTGCAGGAATCGGTTGACTCGCTGCTGGACAATGGTCGTCGCGGCAAGGCGATGACCGGCGCCAACAAGCGTCCGCTGAAATCGCTGGCCGACATGATCAAGGGCAAGGGCGGTCGTTTCCGTCAGAACTTGCTGGGTAAGCGCGTGGACTACTCCGGTCGTTCCGTGATTACCGTGGGCCCGACTCTGCGTCTGCATCAGTGCGGTCTGCCGAAGAAAATGGCGCTGGAGCTGTTCAAGCCTTTCATCTTCCACAAGCTGGAAGTGATGGGCCTGGCCTCCACCATCAAGGCGGCCAAGAAGCTGGTAGAGCAGGAAGTGCCGGAAGTTTGGGACATCCTGGAAGACGTGATCCGTGAGCATCCGGTACTGCTGAACCGTGCGCCTACGCTGCACCGCCTGGGCATCCAGGCGTTCGAGCCGGTGCTGATCGAAGGCAAGGCCATCCAACTGCACCCGTTGGTCTGCGCGGCGTTCAACGCCGACTTCGACGGTGACCAGATGGCTGTTCACGTCCCGCTGTCGCTGGAAGCGCAGATGGAAGCCCGCACTCTGATGCTGGCCACCAACAACGTGCTGTCCCCGGCGAACGGCGACCCGATCATCGTGCCGTCGCAGGATATCGTGTTGGGTCTGTACTACATGACCCGCGACAAGGTGAACGGAAAGGGCGAAGGCATGGTGTTTGCGGACACCAAGGAAGTGCATCGCGCCTACGAAACCCGTCAGGTTGAGCTGGCGACGCGCATCACCGTGCGCCTGCGCGAATGGGAAAAAGACGAGCAGGGCGAGTTCCAGCCGGTGATCAAGCGTTACGACACCACCGTGGGCCGCGCCATTCTGTCCGACATCCTGCCGAAAGGCCTGCCGTTCGAGCACATCAACAAGGCGCTGAAGAAGAAAGAAATCTCGAAACTGATCAATGTTTCGTTCCGTCGTTGCGGCATCCGCGACACGGTGATCTTCGCCGACCAGTTGATGTACACAGGTTTCGCCTACTCCACTCGCGGCGGCATTTCCATTTGCGTGGATGATATGCAGATCCCGGCCAAGAAGGTCGACCTGCTTGCCGACGCGCAGAAGGAAGTCAAAGAGATCGAAGAGCAGTACCGTCAAGGTCTGGTGACTCAGGGCGAACGCTACAACAAGGTAGTGGACATCTGGGGCCGCACCGGCGACAAGATCGCCAAGGCGATGATGGACGAGCTGTCCAAGCAGAAGGTGCTGGACCGCGAAGGCAAGGAAGTCGATCAGGAATCCTTCAACTCCATTTACATGATGGCCGACTCGGGCGCGCGGGGTTCCGCAGCCCAGATCAAGCAGCTGGCCGGTATGCGGGGTTTGATGGCCAAGCCGGACGGCTCGATTATCGAAACGCCGATTACCGCGAACTTCCGCGAAGGCCTGACCGTACTGCAGTACTTTATTTCCACTCACGGTGCGCGTAAGGGTCTGGCGGATACCGCCTTGAAGACCGCGAACTCGGGTTACCTGACGCGTCGTCTGGTCGACGTAACGCAGGATCTGGTGGTGATCGAGGACGATTGCGGCACCAGCAACGGCTTCACCATGAAGGCCGTGCTGCAGGGCGGCGACGTGATCGAACCGCTGCGCGACCGCATCCTGGGCCGCGTGGCCGCGATCGATCTGGTGGATCCGTCCACCGGCGAGACTGTGATCGAAGCGGGTTCGCTGCTGGACGAGCATCTGGTGGACGTGGTGGACAGCCTGGGCATCGACGAAGTGAAGGTGCGTACCGCCATCACTTGCGACACCCGCTACGGTCTGTGCGCCAAGTGTTATGGTCGCGACTTGGCTCGCGGCAAGCGCGTCAACGCCGGCGAAGCCATCGGCGTGATCGCCGCCCAGTCCATCGGTGAACCGGGTACCCAGCTGACCATGCGTACCTTCCACATCGGTGGCGCGGCGTCGCGAAACGCGGCTGCCAGCCAGGTGGAAGGCAAGTCCAACGGCACCGTGCGCTTCTCCAGTCAGATGCGCTACGTGGCGAACACCAAGGGCGAGCTCATCGTCATCACCCGCTCCGGCGAAGTGGTGATCCACGATGATATGGGTCGCGAGCGCGAGCGTCACAAAGTGCCGTACGGCGCGACGCTGATGGTGACCGATGGCCTGGTGATCAAGGCGGGCGCCGTGCTGGCCACTTGGGATCCGCATACCCGTCCGATCATCACCGAGTACGCAGGTCGCGTGAAGTTCGAGAACGTGGAAGAGGGCAACACCGTTGCCAAGCAGACCGACGAAGTAACGGGTCTGTCGACGCTGGTCGTGATCGATCCGAAGCGCCGCGCCGGTTCGCAGTCCAAGATGCTGCGTCCATTGGTGAAGCTGCTGGACGACAACGGCAACGAAGTGAAGCTGGCCGGTTCCGAAGCCTCGGTATCGATCACCTTCCAGGTGGGCGCCATTATTACGGTGCGCGACGGTCAGGAAGTGGGCAAGGGCGAAGTGCTGGCCCGCATCCCGCAGGAATCGTCCAAGACCCGCGATATTACCGGTGGTCTGCCGCGCGTGGCCGAGTTGTTCGAAGCGCGTTCGCCGAAAGACGCCGGCATGCTGGCGGAAGTGACCGGTACGATCTCCTTCGGCAAGGACACCAAGGGCAAGCAGCGTTTGATCATCACCGATCTGGAAGGCAACGGTTACGAAAACCTGATCCCGAAAGACAAGCACGTGCTGGTGCACGACGGTCAGGTGGTGAACCGCGGCGAATCCATCGTCGATGGCCCAGTGGACCCGCACGACATTCTGCGTCTGCAGGGCATCGAGGCCTTGGCCCGCTACATCGTTCAAGAGGTGCAGGAGGTGTATCGTCTGCAGGGTGTGAAGATCAACGACAAGCACATCGAGGTGATCATTCGCCAGATGCTGCGTCGCGTGATCATCTCCGACAGCGGCGACACCGAGTTCATCCAGGGTGAGCAGGTGGAGCGCGCCGACGCGCTGGAAATGAACGACAAGATGCTGGCGGAAGGCAAAGAGCCTGCGCAGTACGAAAACGTGCTGCTGGGTATCACAAAGGCGTCCTTGTCCACCGACTCCTTCATCTCCGCGGCTTCCTTCCAGGAAACCACTCGCGTGCTGACTGAAGCGGCGATCATGGGCAAGAAGGACGACCTGCGCGGCCTGAAGGAAAACGTGATTGTCGGTCGTCTGATTCCGGCGGGTACCGGTCTGGCTTACCACCGAACCCGTCGCGGCTCGACGCAGCACACCTTGGAAGCGGCCGAAGCCCAGTTCTTCGACATCGCCCCGGCGGATGCGCTCGACAGCAACGAATAACGCTTAATCGTCCTGGCCGGAAAGAGGCGGAATTGCCCGCTTCCGGACGGTCTTGACGTAAAGTGTTGAAAAAACGCTGCCCTATCAACGGTTAAGGTGATGGGGCGGCGTTGTTTTCATTGACGGTGGGGTGTTGACTAAAATATAATCCTCCGTCCTTTCTGGCGGCGTGTTGCCGTTGGAGAGCTTCAACTAGGAACTGATAGTAATGCCAACCATTAACCAACTCGTTCGCAAAGGCCGCGTCGCCATCAAGGCGAAGAGCAAGGTGCCTGCGCTGGAAGCCTGCCCGCAGAAGCGTGGCGTGTGCACCCGTGTCTACACCACCACTCCGAAGAAGCCGAACTCGGCTCTGCGTAAAGTGTGCAAGGTGCGTCTGACCAACGGTTTCGAAGTGATTTCCTACATCGGTGGTGAAGGCCACAACCTGCAGGAACACTCCGTAGTGCTGCTCCGCGGCGGTCGTGTAAAAGACTTGCCGGGTGTTCGCTACCACACCGTTCGCGGCTCCCTCGACACCGCAGGTGTTAAAGACCGTAAACAGGCTCGTTCCAAGTACGGTGCCAAGCGTCCTAAGTAATTGGGATGCTCTCAAGGCGGCCTGATCAACACTCAGGGTCGTCTAGTAAGTGACTGCTCCATTGGGTAGTCATGAGCTAAAGCTCAACTGAATAATCTAAGGAAGTAACATGCCACGTCGCAGAGAAGTCCCCAAGCGCGAAATCCTGCCGGATCCGAAGTTCGGTTCCCAGGACCTGTCCAAGTTCATGAACGTAGTCATGATTGATGGCAAGAAATCCGTTGCAGAGCGCATCATTTACGGTGCTCTGGAACAGATCGAAAAGAAATCCGGCAAAAATGCCCTGGAAGTGTTCAACGCAGCACTGTCCAACACCAAGCCGGTAGTAGAAGTAAAAAGCCGCCGCGTAGGTGGTGCAAACTATCAAGTTCCTGTTGAAGTACGTCCGTCGCGTCGTATGGCTCTGGCCATGCGTTGGCTGCGCGACGCTGCGCGCAAGCGCGGTGAAAAGTCCATGGACCTGCGCCTGGCTGGTGAATTGCTCGACGCGGCCGAAGGCCGTGGCGGCGCGATGAAGAAGCGTGACGAAGTGCACCGCATGGCAGAAGCCAACAAGGCCTTCTCGCACTTCCGCTTCTAAGCAGACCCACTATTTAAGGTGTAGATCGTGGCAAGGAAAACCCCCATTGAGCGTTACCGTAACATCGGTATCTCCGCTCACATTGACGCCGGTAAGACGACCACTACCGAGCGTATTCTGTTTTACACCGGCGTGAACCACAAGCTGGGCGAGGTTCATGACGGCGCTGCCACCACCGACTGGATGGAGCAAGAGCAGGAGCGTGGCATTACCATCACCTCCGCTGCTGTGACCACCTTCTGGAAGGGGATGGGGATGCAATTCCCCGAGCACCGCTTCAACATCATCGACACCCCGGGGCACGTGGACTTTACCATCGAGGTAGAGCGTTCCATGCGTGTGCTGGACGGCGCGGTGATGGTGTACTGCGCGGTGGGCGGCGTTCAGCCCCAGTCTGAAACCGTATGGCGCCAGGCTAACAAGTACAAAGTGCCGCGTATCGCCTTCGTGAACAAGATGGACCGTCAAGGCGCCAACTTCTTCCGTGCGGTTGAACAGGTGAAAACTCGCCTGCGCGGCAATCCGGTGCCCATCGTCGTGCCTATCGGCGCTGAAGACGGCTTCACCGGCGTGGTTGACCTGTTGAAGATGAAGGCCATCATCTGGGATGAAGCGTCCCAGGGCATGAAATTCGAATACGGCGAAATCCCGGCCGACCTGGTTTCCGTTGCCGAAGAATGGCGCGAGAAGATGGTTGAAGCCGCGGCTGAAGCCAGCGAAGAAATGATGGACAAGTACTTGGGCGGCGAAACGCTGACCGAGGAAGAAGTTATCGCTGGTTTGCGCGCGCGCACCCTGCGTTGCGAAATTCAGCCGATGCTGTGCGGCTCCGCGTTCAAGAACAAGGGTGTTCAGCGCATGCTGGATGCCGTGATTGAACTGCTGCCGGCGCCGATCGACATCCCGGCCATCGCCGGTGAAACCGACGGCAAGCCGGCGGAGCGTCACGCTTCCGACGACGAGCCGTTCTCGGCTCTGGCGTTCAAGCTGATGAATGACCCGTACGTGGGTCAGCTGACCTTCTTCCGCGTCTACTCTGGTGTGGTTAAGTCCGGTGATACCGTGCTGAACTCCATCAAGGGCAAGAAAGAGCGTATCGGCCGTATCGTGCAGATGATGGCGAACGACCGTATCGAACTGGAAGAAGTGCGTGCCGGCGACATCGCCGCCGCCATCGGCCTGAAAGAAGTGACCACGGGTGAAACCCTGTGCGATCTGAGCGCCGAAATCATTCTGGAACGTATGGAATTCCCGGAGCCGGTGATTCACGTTGCCGTTGAGCCGAAGACCAAGGCCGACCAGGAGAAGATGGGCGTTGCCCTGAACCGCCTGGCCAAGGAAGACCCGTCGTTCCGCGTGCGTACCGACGAAGAATCCGGCCAGACCATTATTTCCGGTATGGGCGAACTGCACCTGGAAATTCTGGTTGACCGCATGCGGCGTGAATTTGGCGTTGAAGCCAACGTTGGCGCTCCGCAAGTGGCTTACCGCGAAACCATTACCAAGATCGTTACTGATGTTGACGGCAAGCACGTCAAGCAGTCCGGTGGTAAGGGCCAGTACGGCCATGCAGTCATTACCCTTGAGCCGTCCGGCGAGGGCAATGGCTACAAGTTTGTCGACGAGATCAAGGGTGGCGTGATTCCGCGTGAATTCATCCCGTCCGTGGATAAGGGTATTCAGAACACCCTGTCCAGCGGTATTCTCGCCGGCTTCCCGGTGGTTGACGTTACCGTGCGTCTGACCTTCGGTTCCTACCACGACGTCGACTCCTCGCAGATCGCGTTCGAACTGGCTGGCTCCCTGGCGTTCAAAGAAGCCATGCGCCGCGCCGGTCCGTGCATCCTCGAGCCGATGATGGCGGTGGAAGTAGAAACTCCGGAAGAGTACATGGGCGATGTGATGGGCGACTTGAACCGTCGTCGCGGCATCGTTCAGGGTATGGACGACGATGGTTTGGGTGGCAAGAAGATCAAGGCCGAAGTACCGCTGGCCGAGATGTTCGGTTACTCGACCGATCTGCGTTCCGCTACCCAGGGTCGTGCGACCTACTCCATGGAGTTCAAGCACTACTCCGAAGCTCCGAAGCATGTTGCCGACGCCGTAATGGCCGCTCGCAAGTAATGCGCGCTGAGGCTGGCCGGGCCGTAAAGGCTTGGTCAGTCCCGATCTAATGTTCTTTAATTAAGGATTTTTGCAAAATGGCAAAAGAAAAGTTTGAGCGGAATAAACCGCACGTAAACGTAGGCACCATCGGTCACGTAGACCATGGTAAAACCACTCTGACCGCTGCTATCACCACCATTCTGTCGAAGAAGTTCGGTGGCGAAGCCAAAGACTACTCCCAGATCGACAGCGCGCCGGAAGAAAAGGCTCGCGGTATTACCATTAATACCGCCCACGTAGAATACGAAACCGAGTCCCGTCACTACGCTCACGTAGATTGCCCGGGTCACGCCGACTACGTTAAGAACATGATTACCGGTGCTGCCCAGATGGACGGCGCTATCCTGGTGTGCTCGGCCGCTGACGGTCCGATGCCGCAAACTCGCGAACACATCCTGCTGTCCCGTCAGGTTGGCGTTCCGTACATCATCGTGTTCCTGAACAAGGCCGACCTGGTGGACGACGCTGAGCTGCTGGAACTGGTTGAAATGGAAGTTCGCGATCTGCTGTCTTCCTACGACTTCCCGGGCGACGACACCCCGGTGGTGATCGGCTCCGCTCGTCTGGCGCTGGAAGGCGACCAGTCCGAATACGGCGAACCGGCCATCTTCAAGCTGGCTGCCGCTCTGGATTCCTACATCCCGACTCCGGAACGCGCCATCGACAAGCCGTTCCTGCTGCCGATCGAGGACGTGTTCTCGATCTCCGGTCGCGGTACCGTGGTAACCGGTCGCGTAGAGCGCGGCATTGTTAAAGTCGGCGAAGAATTGGAAATCGTGGGCCTGAAGGCTACCGCGAAGACCACTTGCACCGGCGTGGAAATGTTCCGCAAGCTGCTGGACCAAGGTCAAGCTGGTGACAACGTTGGCGTGCTGCTGCGCGGCACCAAGCGTGAAGACGTTGAGCGTGGCCAAGTGCTGGCCAAGCCGGGTACCATCACCCCGCACACCAAGTTCGAGGCTTCTGTCTACGTGCTGAGCAAAGACGAAGGTGGCCGTCACACCCCGTTCTTCGCGAACTACCGTCCGCAGTTCTACTTCCGTACCACCGACGTAACGGGCGCCGTTACTCTGTCGGAAGGCGTGGAAATGGTAATGCCGGGCGACAACGTTGAAATCACCGTTGAGCTGATCGCCCCGATCGCCATGGAAGATGGTCTGCGTTTCGCCATCCGCGAAGGCGGCCGTACCGTCGGCGCCGGCGTTGTTGCCAAGATCATTGCTTAAGGATCGGAGAATCTAATGTCTAGCCAGAAAATCCGCATCCGCCTGAAAGCTTTCGATTACAACCTGATCGATCGCTCCGCTCAGGAAATCGTTGAAACCGCCAAGCGCACCGGCGCCGTTGTTAAAGGCCCGGTTCCGCTGCCGACCAAAATCGAGCGTTTCAACGTGCTGCGTTCCCCGCACGTGAACAAGACTTCCCGCGATCAGCTGGAAATCCGCACTCACCTGCGTCTGATGGACATCGTGGATCCGACCGACAAGACCGTCGACGCTCTGATGAAGCTCGATCTGCCGGCCGGTGTGGATGTGGAAATCAAGCTGCAGTAATCGCTTAAGTTCAAGGGTTTGCGAGCTAAGTTCTTGCGATTCTTGAATTTTCTGTGATACATTAGCGGACTCGCCATTTTGGCGAGTCCGCTTTTGTTTTTTCTGTCGTGTTTTTTATGCCGGTCAATCGTAATCGGCGCCTGAAAAAGGAAATAAACATGAGTTTAGGTCTTGTCGGTCGCAAAGTCGGCATGACCCGCATTTTTGCCGAAGATGGCGCAACCATCCCGGTAACTGTGCTGGACATGTCCGCTAACCGCGTCACGCAAATCAAAACTGCTGAAACCGACGGCTACAATGCCGTGCAGGTTACCTATGGCTCCAAAAAGGCCAGCCGTGTTGTTAAGGCTGCCGCGGGCCACTTCGCCAAGGCTGGCGTTGAAGCAGGTCTGGGTCTGGTCGAGTTTTCGCTGACCTCCTCCGATCTGTCCAACTTCAAGCCGGGCGATGCCATCGCTGTTGAGATCTTCACCGTTGGTCAACTGGTTGATGTAACCGGCACCTCCAAAGGTAAGGGCTTCTCCGGCGTGATCAAGCGTCACAACTTCTCTTCCAACCGTGCTTCCCATGGTAACTCGCGTTCGCATAACACGCCGGGTTCCATCGGTCAGGCGCAAGATCCGGGTCGCGTTTTCCCGGGTAAGCGCATGGCGGGCCAATACGGTAACGTCAAGAGCACCGTGCAGTGCCTGGAAATCGTTCGTGTCGATGCCGAGCGTCAACTGATTCTGGTTAAGGGTGCTGTTCCTGGCGCCAAGAACGGTGACGTAGTCGTTCGTCCTAGCGTGAAGGCGGGTGCGTGATGGAATTGAATGTAATCAATACCCAAGGCAAGGCTGTTGGCAGCCTGCAAGTGTCCGACTCTTTGTTCGGTCGCGAATACAACGAAGCTCTGGTGCATCAGGTTGTTACCGCATTCCTGGCGAATGCCCGTAGCGGCAACCGCGCCCAGCTGACCCGTGCTGAAGTGAAGCACTCGACCAAGAAGCCTTTCCGTCAGAAAGGTACTGGTAACGCTCGTGCAGGTATGACTTCTACCCCGAACCGTCGTGGTGGTGGCCGTGCTTTCCCGAACAAGCCGGACGAGAACTTCACCCAGAAAGTTAACCGCAAGATGTTCCGTGCAGGCATGGCCGCGATTCTGTCGCAGCTGGTTCGCGACGAGCGTCTGATCGTGGTTGACGAGCTGAACGTTGATAGCCCGAAGACCAAAGAATTCGTTGGCGCCGTTCAGCCCATGGGCCTGGAACAGGCTTTGTTCATCACTGGCGAACTGAGCGAAAACCTCTATCTCTCTTCGCGTAACCTGACGAATGTGCTGGTTATCGAAGCGGTTCAAGCTGATCCGTACAGCCTGTTGCGCTTCAAGAAGACCGTGATCACTCGCGACGCTGTGAAGCTACTTGAGGAGCAGTGGGCATGAACCAAGAACGTCTGTTGCAAGTAATTCTTGCTCCCATCGTTTCCGAAAAGAGCACCATGATTGCTGAGAAGAACCAGCAAATGGCGTTCCGCGTTGCCAAAGATGCGACCAAGCCCGAAATCAAGGCTGCGGTTGAAATGCTGTTCAACGTAAAAGTTGAAGGCGTTTCCACTGTGAATGTCAAGGGCAAGGTTAAGCGCTTTGGCCGTTCCATCGGTCGTCGCAGTGACTGGAAAAAGGCCTACGTTAGCCTGGTGGAAGGTCAAGAAATTGATCTGACCGCTACCCCGGCCGCAGCGGAGTAAGGAGATAGAGCATGCCTATCGTTAAGGTAAAACCGACTTCCGCGGGCCGCCGTGCCGTTGTCAAGGTAGTAAACCCTGACCTGCACAAAGGTGCTCCGCACGCAGCCCTGCTGGAAAAGAAATCTTCCACTGGTGGCCGTAACCACAATGGCCACATCACCACGCGTCATCGTGGCGGTGGCCATAAGAAGCACTACCGCATCATCGACTTCCGTCGCAACAAGGATGGCATCCCGGCGAAAGTGGAACGCATCGAATACGATCCGAACCGCACCGCTCACATTGCCCTCTTGTGCTACGCCGATGGCGAACGCCGCTACATCATCGCTCCGCGCGGTGTGAAGGCCGGTGCTGAGCTGTTGTCCGGCGCGGAAGCTCCGATCAAGGCCGGTAACGCTCTGCCGATCCGCAACATCCCGGTGGGTACCACTATCCACTGCGTGGAAATGCAGCCTGGCAAGGGCGCTCAGATGGTTCGTTCCGCTGGCGCATCCGCGATGCTGCTGGCTCGCGAAGGCGCTTACGCTCAACTGCGTCTGCGTTCGGGCGAAATCCGCCTGGTGCATGTTGATTGCCGAGCGACTGTTGGTGAAGTGGGTAACGAAGAGCACTCCCTGCGCAAGCTGGGCAAGGCTGGTGCTACTCGCTGGCGCGGTATCCGTCCGACCGTACGTGGCGTTGCCATGAACCCGGTTGACCACCCGCACGGTGGTGGTGAGGGTCGCACTGGCGAAGGCCGTGTACCGGTTAGCCCATGGGGCACTCCGGCTAAGGGCTTCCGTACCCGTCGCAACAAGCGTACCGACAATATGATCGTACGCCGTCGCTATTCCAAAAAAGGGTAATTGACAATGGCACGTTCGCAGAAAAAAGGCCCGTTCGTTGATCTGCATCTGCTGAAAAAAGTAGATGCGGTGCGGGCAACCAGCGACAAGCGTCCGATCAAGACTTGGTCCCGTCGTTCGACCATCCTGCCGGATTTCATTGGTCTGACCATCGCTGTGCACAACGGTCGCACCCATGTGCCTGTTTATGTTTCCGAAAACATGGTCGGCCATAAACTGGGCGAATTCTCCCTGACTCGTACCTTCAAAGGCCACGCGGCCGATAAGAAGGCGAAGAAGAGATAAGGTGAAGCGATGAGAGTATCTGCAAATCTGAAAAGCGTTCGCCTTTCGGCACAAAAATGCCGCCTGGTGGCCGATCTGATCCGCGGCAAGTCCGTTGATCAGGCTCTGAATATCTTGGCCTTCTCCCCGAAGAAGGGCGCGGTAATCATCAAGAAAGTGCTGGAATCTGCCATCGCTAACGCCGAGCACAACGAAGGCGCCGACATTGACACCCTGCGTGTCACCGGCATCTTTGTTGACAAAGGCGCTAGTCTGAAGCGTTTCACCGCCCGTGCTAAGGGTCGTGGTAACCGCATCGAAAAGCAGACCTGCCACATCTCGTTGACCGTTGGCAATTAAGGGGTAAGAAATGGGTCAGAAGATTCATCCGACGGGATTCCGTCTTGCCGTTAACAAAAACTGGTCTTCCAAGTGGTTCGCGAATTCGCAGAACTTCCCGGGAATGCTGAAGCAGGATATCGAAGTTCGCGAATTCCTGAAAAAGCGCCTGGGCCATGCTTCGGTTGGCCGTGTGACTATCGAGCGCCCGGCTAAGTCCGCCCGCATCACCATTCACAGCGCCCGTCCGGGTGTGGTGATTGGTAAAAAAGGCGAAGACATCGAGCTGCTCAAGCAAGAACTGCAAAAGCGCCTGGGCGTTCCCGTGCATGTGAACATCGAAGAAGTTCGCAAGCCGGAACTGGACGCTCAAATCATCGCCGACGGCATCGCTTCCCAGCTGGAGAAGCGCGTGATGTTCCGTCGCGCCATGAAGCGCGCTATGCAAAACGCAATGCGCATGGGCGCTCAAGGCATCAAGATCATGAGCTCCGGCCGTCTGAACGGTATCGACATCGCTCGTAGCGAATGGTACCGCGAAGGCCGCGTGCCGCTGCATACCCTGCGCGCAGACGTAGACTACGCAACCTCCGAAGCCAAAACTACCTACGGTATCATCGGCATCAAGGTATGGGTATACAAGGGCGAGCTCAAGCCGGGTCAAGTTCAGCCGGCTCCGGTAGCGACCGAGAAGAAATCGAGAAAGGGTGCTCGAAATGCTGCAGCCAACTAGACTCAAGTACCGTAAACAGCATAAAGGCCGCAACACAGGTATCGCTACTCGTGGCAACAAAGTGAGCTTTGGTGATTTCGGTCTGAAGGCGGTTGGTCGTGGTCGTCTGACCGCGCGCCAGATCGAAGCTGCGCGTCGCGCGATGACCCGTCACATCAAGCGTGGCGGCCGCATCTGGATCCGCATCTTCCCGGACAAGCCGATTACTTCCAAGCCTGCTGAAGTCCGTATGGGCGGGGGTAAGGGCTCTCCGGAGTACTACGTGGCCGAAATCCAGCCTGGCAAGATGCTGTACGAAATGGATGGTGTTTCCGAGGAACTCGCTCGTGAAGCTTTCCGTCTGGCCGCAGCCAAGTTGCCGATCGCCACTGTGTTTGTAACTAGACAGGTAGGTCAGTAATGAAAGCGTCCGAACTGAAAGCCAAAACTGTTGACGAGCTGAAGGCGGAACTGCTTAGCCTCTTGAAGGCCCAGTTTGCTCTGCGTATGCAGCACGCCACTCAGCAACTCGCCAAGACCTCTGAACTGAAGAAAGTACGTCGCGACATCGCTCGCGTGCGCACCGTTCTGAAAGAAAAGGCAGTTTAAGATGAGCGAAACCAAAGTGGTACGTACGCTGACCGGTACCGTAGTCAGCGACAAGATGGATAAGACCGTGACCGTACTGGTCGAGCGCAAAGTAAAGCACCCGATCTACGGCAAAATTATCCGTCGTTCTAAGAAGTTCCACGCGCACGACGAGAACAACGAGTTCAAGGCCGGCGATATCGTTGTTATCAGCGAGTCCCGTCCGCTCTCGAAGACCAAGACGTGGGTGGTAACTGCCCTGGTAGAGAAATCCCGCCAGGTGTAAAGACTTGCAGGGAGCGAAGGCTCCCTGTATAATGGCCATCTTCCTACCCCTATCGGGTAGGAGTTCCGCCCTTACGGGGTCCAAAACTGGCCGTTGGATACGCCACAGTTTCTGTGGCGTTTCGTCTGTTTGGTCTTGCTCTTATGCGAGAAACCGGCAGATGAGAGTGACGGATAAAGTTGGATTAGAAAGGTAATCATCACATGATCCAAATGCAGACCATGCTTGAGGTCGCTGACAATACAGGTGCGCGTCACGTTATGTGCATCAAAGTATTGGGCGGTTCCAAGCGTCGCTATGCAAGCGTAGGCGACATCATCAAGGTGACCATCAAGGATGCTGCTCCGCGCGGACGCGTCAAAAAAGGCGACGTTTACAACGCGGTTGTGGTTCGCACAGCCAAAGGCGTGCGTCGTCCGGATGGCTCGTTGATCAAGTTCGACGGCAATGCCGCCGTCCTGCTCAACAACAAGCTTGAGCCTATCGGCACTCGTATCTTCGGGCCTGTTACGCGTGAACTGCGTACCGAGCGCTTCATGAAGATCGTTTCGCTGGCTCCTGAAGTACTGTAAGGAGATCGCATGCGCAAAATTCGCAAGGGTGATGAAGTCGTAGTAATCACCGGCAAAGACAAAGGTAAGCGCGGCACCGTTCTGCGCGTTCTGGACGAGAAACTGGTTGTTGAGGGCGTGAATGTCGCCAAGAAACACCAGAAGCCGAATCCGGTGCGTGGCGTGGCCGGCGGCATCGTTGAAAAGACCATGCCTGTTGACGCATCGAACGTCGCCATTTTCAATCCGGCAAGCCAAAAGGCTGACCGCGTAGGCTTCAAGGTTCTTGAAGACGGCCGCAAGGTACGCGTGTTCAAGTCCAACGGCGAAGTCATTGGCGCGTAAGGAACAAAACATGGCACGTCTCTACGATTTCTACAAAGACACCGTAGTGCCTGAACTGATGAAACAGTTCGGCTACAAGTCCATCATGCAAGTCCCGCGCATTGAGAAGATCACTGTGAACATGGGTGTGGGCGAAGCTGTTGCCGATAAAAAGGTAATGGATTTCGCCGTGGGCGACCTGGAAAAGATCGCCGGCCAGAAGCCGGTTGTCACCACCGCTCGCAAATCCATCGCAGGCTTCAAGATTCGCGATCACTATCCGGTGGGTTGCAAGGTAACTCTGCGTCGCGAACGCATGTACGAGTTCCTGGACCGCCTGGTGACGATCGCGCTGCCGCGCGTTCGCGACTTCCGTGGTGTTTCCGCCAAGTCTTTCGACGGCCGCGGCAACTACAACATGGGCGTTAAAGAACAGATCATCTTCCCGGAAATCGAGTACGACAAGATCGATGCTCTGCGTGGCATGAACATTACTGTTACCACCACCGCGAAGACTGACGAAGAGGCCCGCGCTTTGCTGGCCGCGTTCAAGTTCCCGTTCAAGGGTTAAGCACATGGCAAAACTTGCACTGATTCAGCGCGAAGAGAAGCGTGTCAAGCTGGCTGCAAAATTTGCTGCCAAGCGCGAAGCCCTTATCGCGACTATCAACAATCAAAGCCTCTCGGAAGAAGAGCGCTTTGCAGCTCGCCTGCAACTGCAGCAGCTGCCGCGCAATGCTTCCCCGGTTCGCCAGCGTCGTCGCTGCGCCATCACCGGTCGTCCGCGTGGCGTATTCCGCAAATTCGGTCTGGGTCGTAACAAACTCCGTGAAATCGCTCTGAAGGGCGAGATTCCGGGGGTTGTGAAGGCCAGCTGGTAATAGGAGACACATAAATGAGCATGCACGATCCTATTTCCGATATGTTGACCCGCATCCGCAACGGCCAAATGGCTTCCAAGGTGGCAGTTTCCATGCCGTCTTCCAAGCTGAAAATTGCGCTGGCGCAGGTGTTGAAAGAAGAAGGCTACATCGAAGACTTCGCCGTTGCCGGCGAAGAGAAGAAGCCTGTTCTCGATATCCAGCTCAAGTACTATGCTGGCCGTCCGGTGATCGAACGCATTGACCGCGTTTCCCGCCCTGGCCTGCGTGTGTACAAGGGCTCCACCGAAATCCCGAAAGTCATGAATGGCTTGGGCGTGGCTATCCTGTCCACCTCCAAAGGCGTTATGACTGATCGCAAAGCGCGCGCGGCCGGCATCGGCGGCGAGTTGCTCTGCGTCGTGGCTTAAGGGGGTCAAATGTCTCGCGTAGCTAAGAATCCCGTAGTCATCCCGGCTGGCGTCGAAGTCAAATTCGGCGCTGCAGAAGTGATTGTTAAGGGCGCCCTGGGCACCCTGAGCACCGCTCTGTGCGAAGAGGTAGATGTCAAGCTGGACAACGGCCAACTGACATTCGCCGCCAAGAACGACAGCAAGTTCGCTCGTGCCATGTCCGGCACTCTGCGCGCGCTGCTGAACAATATGGTGACCGGCGTGTCCAAAGGCTTCGAGAAGAAGCTGCAGCTGGTAGGCGTGGGCTATCGTGCCCAGGCTCAAGGCGACACCCTGAACCTGTCTCTGGGTTTCTCCCACCCGGTGGCTCATCAAATGCCTGAAGGCGTTAAAGCTGAGACCCCGAGTCAGACCGAGATCCTGATCAAAGGCGCTGACAAACAGCGCGTTGGCCAGGTGGCTGCCGAAATCCGCGCTTATCGCGCTCCTGAGCCGTACAAAGGCAAAGGCGTTCGTTACGCTGATGAGGTTGTGGTTCTGAAAGAAACCAAGAAGAAGTAACTGAGGCACTGATATGGACAAGAAACAAGCTCGACTCCGCCGCGCACGTAAAACCCGTGCCCGTATTGCGGAGCTCAAGATGGTGCGTCTCACTGTGTACCGCACCAATAGCCACATTTATGCCCAGATCGTTGATGAGACTGGCAGCAAAGTACTGGCCAGCGCCTCTTCGCTGGAAACCGACGTACGCGCTGATCTCAAAAACGGCGGCAATGTGGTAGCTGCAGCCGTGATCGGCAAGCGCATTGCTGAAAAAGCAAAAGCCGCTGGCATCGAGAAAGTCGCTTTCGACCGCTCTGGTTTCAAATACCACGGTCGTATGAAAGCGCTGGCTGACGCCGCTCGCGAACACGGTCTCGTATTCTAATTCGGAGTGAAGAATGGCTAAACACGAAACGGAAGATCGTGGCGACGGTCTGGTCGAGAAAATGATCAGCGTCAACCGCGTCACCAAAGTGGTTAAAGGCGGCCGTATCATGGCTTTCTCCGCCTTGACCGTGGTTGGTGATGGCGATGGCGGAATTGGCATGGGTAAAGGCCGTTCCAAGGAAGTTCCGGTTGCCGTACAAAAGGCAATGGAACAGGCTCGCCACAACATGGTTAAGGTTCCGTTGAAAAACGGCACTTTCCACCACACTGTGGTTGGCAAGCACGGCGCTACTACTGTATTCATCCAGCCCGCTAAAGAAGGTACCGGTGTGAAAGCCGGCGGCCCGATGCGCGCTATCTTTGATGCTATGGGTGTTCATAACGTCTCGGCAAAAATTCATGGTTCCACCAACCCGTACAACGTGGTGCGTGCAACTCTGGATGGTCTGAGCAACATCAACACCCCGGCGCAAATCGCCTCCAAGCGTGGCCTGAGCGTCGAGGACATCCTGGGGGTGAGCCATGAGTAACGCCAAGACTGTAAAGGTCACTCTGGTAAAGAGCCTGATCGGTCGCCTGGAGTCTCACAAGGCTTGCGCCCGTGGTCTGGGTCTGAAGAAAATTCGCCAGACTGTTGAAGTGCTCGATACCCCTGAAAACCGTGGCATGATCAACAAGATCAGCTACTTGTTGAAATTCGAGGGCTAAGAGATGCTGCTGAACACTGTACAGCCGGGTGCCGGCGCCAAGCATGCCAAGCGCCGTGTAGGCCGTGGCATCGGCAGCGGCCTGGGCAAGACTTGTGGCCGCGGTCACAAAGGTCAAAAGAGCCGTGCAGGTGGTTTCCACAAGGTTGGTTTCGAAGGCGGTCAAATGCCGCTGCAACGTCGTCTGCCGAAGCGCGGCTTCAAGTCGCTGAACGCAGGCAAGGTTGCCGAGATTCGCCTGTCCGAACTGAACCTGCTGCCGGTTGATGAAATCGACCTGCTCTCTCTCAAGCAAGCTGGTCTGGCTTCCATCCAGGCGAATTCCGCCAAGGTGGTGCTGTCCGGCAAGATTGAGCGCGCAGTAAAATTGCGCGGCGTTGGCGTAACTGCCGGCGCTCGCGCCGCCATCGAAGCTGCCGGCGGCAGCGTAGAATAAGGCAATAATCTGTGGCGAATACTTCTCTAGTGGCAAATGCCAATAAGTTTGGTGATCTCAAGCGTCGAATCTGGTTCCTGATTGGTGCCCTGATCGTTTATCGCATCGGTGCCCACATTCCGGTTCCGGGTATCAACCCTGCCGAGCTAGCGAAGTTGTTCCACTCATCGCAGACGGGCCTGCTCGACATGTTCAACATGTTCTCGGGCGGCGCCCTCTCGAGATTTACGGTATTTGCCATTGGCATCATGCCGTACATCTCCGCCTCCATCATTCTTCAGCTCGCCTCCGAGGTTCTTCCGAGCCTCAAGCAGCTGAAGAAGGAGGGCGATGCGGGACGTCGTAAGATAACCCAGTACACACGTTACGCCACCGTTTTGCTCGCGACTTTCCAAAGTTTCGGCATTGCGGTGATGCTGTACAAGCAGCCTAACCTGGTGGTCACTCCGCAGTGGGAGTTCTACCTGACGACAGTCGTATCGCTGGTAACCGGCACCATGTTCCTCATGTGGCTGGGCGAGCAGATTACCGAGCGCGGGATTGGCAACGGCATTTCGTTGATCATCTGCGCAGGTATCGCCGCTGGCGTTCCGGCTGCGATCGGCAAGACCTTGACTCTGACCAGTCAGGGTTCTTTGCCTATCCTGTTTGCCGTCGTGTTGTTTGTCGGAGTGATCGTGGTGACTTATGTGGTGGTGTACGCCGAGCGCGGCCAACGCAAAGTCCTGGTGAACTACGCCAAGCGGCAGGTGGGCAATCGCGTCATGCAGGGCCAGAGCACGCATTTGCCGCTCAAGCTCAACATGGCGGGGGTGATTCCGCCGATTTTCGCGTCCAGCATCATCCTGTTCCCGGCCACCGTTCTCGGTTGGTTTGGTCAGGGCGAGCACATGGGCTGGCTGAAGGGCATCGCAGACAAACTGCATCCCGGTCAGCCGATCTACGTGCTGCTGTATGCGGCGGCCATCGTCTTCTTCTGCTATTTCTACACGGCGTTGGTGTTCAACCCGAAGGAAACGGCTGACAACCTGAAGAAGAGCGGTGCCTTCATCCCGGGTATTCGTCCTGGTGAGCAGACTTCCCGATACATCGAGAAGATCATTCTGCGGCTGACGCTGATTGGTGCGATCTATATCACACTGGTCTGCTTGCTGCCGGAGTTCCTGATCTTGAAGTGGAACGTACCGTTCTACTTCGGCGGCACATCGCTGCTGATTATCGTGGTGGTGACCATGGACTTCATGGCGCAGGTACAGTCTTACGTGCTGTCGCATCAGTACGAGAGCTTGCTGAAGAAGGCCAACTTCAAAGGCAACGCGCTCACGCGCTGACAACTTGAGCTCGCGCTGGGTTATTGGCTAAGGAAGACACCATCCAGATGCAGTGCGAAATTCCGGAGTTCGCTTCGGAGTTTTGCTTGTGAATGGACACGTGGTAACCGGGCAGTTCAGGCGGGGTGCGATTGCGTAGGCATTCGCATCCAATCTGACGGCGGTTTGGGGCGAGGGTTTCCCCTCGGTCCTGCCAGTCCCGGATAGTGTTCCGTGCGAAATAACGCACTTGCTCTTTTAGAGGATTGAAAGGAACTGACATGCGAGTACAGCCTTCGGTAAAGAAGATTTGCCGCAACTGCAAAATTATTCGTCGCAATCGCGTAGTTCGCGTGATTTGCACGGATCCGCGTCACAAGCAAAAACAAGGCTAACATTTGTTAGACCTGGATTTGCGTGTTACAATCGCAAACTTTTCAAGGTCTTAAGGCTTAAGGAAAGAGTATGGCCCGTATTGCAGGGGTAAACATCCCCAATCATGCGCATGCCGTTATCGGCCTGCAGGCAATTTTCGGCATCGGTCAGACTCGCGCTCAGCAGATTTGTGCTGCTGCCAGCGTGAACCCTTCCACGAAAGTGAAGGATCTGACTGACGCGGAAATGGAAACTCTGCGTGACGAAGTCGCCAAGTTCACCGTTGAAGGTGATCTGCGTCGTGAAGTCACCATGAGCATCAAGCGTCTGATGGACATGGGCTGCTATCGCGGCTTCCGCCATCGTCGTGGCCTGCCGTGCCGCGGTCAGCGCACTCGCACTAACGCTCGCACCCGTAAGGGGCCGCGTAAGGCGATCGCCGGCAAGAAGTAATTAATAGGAACAACAGATAATGGCTAAAGCAAACACAGCAGTTCGTGTACGCAAGAAAGTGCGCAAGTCTGTTAGCGAAGGCATCGTGCACGTGCACGCTTCGTTCAACAACACCATCATTACGATCACCGACCGTCAAGGCAATGCATTGTCTTGGGCTACCTCTGGCGGCGCTGGTTTCAAGGGCTCGCGCAAGAGTACACCCTTTGCTGCTCAGGTAGCAGCAGAGCACGCTGGTAAAGTTGCCCAAGAATACGGTGTGAAGAACCTCGAAGTTCGTATCAAGGGCCCGGGTCCGGGTCGTGAATCCGCTGTTCGCGCACTCAACGCGCTGGGTTTCAAGATCACCAGCATCTCCGACGTGACGCCGGTACCGCACAACGGTTGCCGTCCGCCCAAAAAACGTCGTATCTAATTCGGAGAGTGTGAGAACATGGCACGTTATATCGGCCCTAAGTGTAAGCTCGCTCGTCGTGAAGGCACCGACCTTTTCCTGAAGAGCGCGCGTCGTGCACTGGATTCCAAGTGCAAACTGGATAGCCCTCCGGGCCAGCATGGCGCTCGTAAGAGCCGCCTGTCTGACTACGGTGTGCAACTGCGTGAAAAGCAGAAAATCCGTCGTATTTACGGTGTACTCGAGCGTCAGTTCCGCAATTACTTTGCGGAAGCTGTGCGTCGCAAGGGCTCTACGGGTGAAAACCTGCTGAAGCTGCTCGAGGCCCGCCTGGACAACGTTGTATATCGCATGGGCTTTGGCTCCACTCGCGCCGAAGCGCGCCAGCTGGTTAGCCACAAGGCTATCGTTGTGAACGGCCAGGTTGTGAACATTCCGTCCTACCAGGTTAAAGCCGGTGACGTAGTGTCCGTCCGTGAAAAAGCCAAGAAACAGGCCCGTATCGTAGAAGGTCTGGCTCTGGCCGAGCAGGGTGGTTTCCCGTCTTGGGTTCTGGTTGATTCCAAGAAAATGGAAGGCACTTTCAAATCCGCTCCGGAACGTTCCGAACTGTCTAGCGATATCAACGAACAACTCGTTGTGGAATTTTACTCCAAGTAATCGCTAGCTCTTAGGGAATGACTATGCAAAACAGCGCTTCGGAATTTCTGAAACCTCGTCTTATCGACGTTCAGCCGGTTTCCGCCACTCACGCTCGTGTGTCGATGGAGCCGTTCGAGCGCGGCTACGCTCATACTCTGGGTAATTCGCTGCGCCGGATTCTGCTGTCGTCGATGCCGGGCTATGCTCCGACCGAAGTGACTATCGCTGGCGTTTTGCATGAGTATTCCGCACTTGATGGCGTGCGCGAGGATGTCGTAGACATCCTCCTCAACCTCAAGGGCGTAGTGCTTAAGCTGCATGGTCGTGACAGTGTTGTGCTGTCCTTGAAAAAGGACGGCGAAGGTGCTGTCTTGGCTGGCGATATCGAACTGCCGCACGATGTGGAAGTGATCAATCCGGACCACGTGATTTGTCACATCTCTTCTGGCGGTAAGATCGACATGGAGATCAAGATCGAAAAAGGCCGCGGCTATCAGCCGGTGTCGGTTCGATCCAATCATGAAGACAACCGTTCCATCGGTACCATTCAACTGGATGCTTCCTTCTCGCCGGTTCGCCGTGTGAGCTTTGCTGTGGAAAGCGCCCGTGTTGAGCAGCGTACCGACCTCGACCGCCTGGTTCTCGATATCGAGACCAACGGCGTGATCGAGCCGGAACAGGCAGTGCGCAACGCTGCTCGTATTCTGATGGATCAACTGTCGATCTTTGCCGATCTCCAAGGCACAGCGGTTGAAGAAGTCGTTGAAAAGGCGCCGCCGATCGATCCGATCCTGCTGCGTCCGGTAGACGATCTTGAACTGACGGTTCGTTCGGCCAACTGCCTGAAAGCTGAGAACATTTATTACATCGGCGATCTGATCCAGCGTACTGAAACCGAGCTTCTGAAGACTCCGAACCTCGGCCGCAAGTCGCTGAACGAGATCAAGGAAGTTCTCGCTTCCAAAGGCCTGACTCTCGGGATGAAACTCGAGAACTGGCCGCCTGCTGGCCTCGAAAAGCCGTAAGGTTTGAGATAAAAGGACATTAACAATGCGTCATCGTTACAGTAATCGTAAACTGAACCGCACGACCAGCCATCGTCTGGCGATGCTGCGCAACATGGCGAACTCGCTGCTGAAGCACGAAGTTATCGTGACCACGCTGCCGAAAGCCAAAGAACTGCGTCGTGTGGCCGAGCCGTTGATTACGCTCGGTAAAAAGCCGTCTCTCGCCAACCGTCGTCTGGCGTTTGACCGCACTCGTGACCGCGATATCGTGGTTAAACTCTTCGACGTTCTCGGCCCGCGCTTCTCCGCCCGCAATGGTGGTTATGTGCGTATCCTGAAGTACGGTTTCCGCAAGGGCGACAACGCCCCGATGGCTCTGGTAGAGCTGGTGGACCGTGCGGAAGATGCCGTAGCGGTTGAAGACAACTCCGCCGAGTAATCGACGAAGTTGAGGAAAAAGCCAGGCGCAAGCCTGGCTTTTTTCATTGCCGGATAAGAAAAAACCCGCCTTGCGCGGGTTTTTTCTTATCCGGTGACCCGGTTGACAGGATGGTTTAAAAAATCGATAAGCCGGTACGCGTGGTGAAGCGATCCAACGCTTCCAGGCCCAGCACCGAATTGCCCTTGCCGTCGAGCTCCGGGCTCCACACGGCGATGCTCATTTTGCCGGGAATGATGGCTAGCATGCCGCCGCCGAGGCCGCTTTTCACCGGCAGGCCCACTCGGTAGGCGAATTCGCCGGCGGCGTCGTAAGTGCCGCAGGTCAGCATCACCGCGTTGATTTGCTTGGCCTGGCTGCGGCTTAGCGATTGCAAGCCGTCGCGGGTGATGCCGTGGTTGGCGAGGAACAAGCCTGCATTGGCCAGCTCCACGCAGTTCATCGTGATGCTGCAGCTGTTGAAATATTGCTGAAGTACGTTCTCCACCTCGTTGTCGAGGTTGTCGTAGCTCTTCATGAAGTGGGCCAGCGCTGCGTTGCGGTGGCCGTGGGCGCGCTCGGATTCGGCGACGCGGGCGTTGCCGCACAAGGTGGCGTTGCCCGACTCCTGGCGCAAGCGGGTCAGCAAGGCGCCGTGGGCGTCGTCAAAATGGCTGACGGCGCGGTCGGTGACGACCAGCGCGCCTGCGTTGATGAAGGGATTGCGAGGAACGCCGTCCTCGTATTCCAGCTGCACCAGCGAATTGAACGGGTTGCCGGAGGGTTCTTTGCCGACATGGCTCCATAAGGAGTCGCCATCGGCCTCCAGCGTGAGCGCCAGCATGAAAGCTTTGGAAATACTTTGGATGGAAAAGGGAACGGCGGCGTCGCCGCAGCGGTAATGGCGGCCATCCAAGGTGGTGATGGCCATGCCGAACTGACGCGGCGGCACTTCGGCCAGCGCCGGAATGTAGTCGGCGACTCGGCCTTGGCCGTAGTAGGCGACAACTTCTGCGTGGATTTGATCGAGTAGGTCTTGCAAATTCATTAATTCATTCAGCATAAATCGGTCAAAACGCCGGTGGCCCGGCGTTGGGAAATCAAAATTCGTAGCGGGTTTCCAGCACGCTGAAATCGGCGCCCAATTCCAGCAGGCCTTCATTGCGAGGCACCAAATTAACGCCGAAGCAGACGCCTTCCGGCAAGGTGCGGATGCTGACCAGCGTGCGCAGAGGCTGCTGTTCCGGCGACTTGATGCCGGTATCCGGGTCCACCGTGGTCAGCACACAGCGCGAACATGGCTTGGCGACGTCGAACACCACGCCGCCGATCTGCACGACTTTCCAATCGTCCTCTTCCCAGGCGTAATCGCCGCTGACCACCAGATTGGGGCGGAAATGGCGCAGTGTAACCGGCTGATCCAGCTCGTCGTTCAATGCGTCCAGCGATGCCTGATTCACTAGTAGATAGGGGTAGCCGTCGGCGAAGGACATCGCGTGTTCGCTGTCCTTCAGCCGGCGATTGGAATGCATGCCCAGCCACAGCAGCCGGCAGGGTTCGTTCAGTACTTCGCTGAACCAGCGATCGACGGCGGCGTCGCCATGATAGGCGGCAAAGTTATCCTTCCATACCGTGGCCGGCGCGTCTTGCTGGTATTGAGTGCTCATTGCCAGTACTGGCGTCTTGCCTGGAAATTTGAACAGCGCGCCGCCTGGAATCAGGTCTACCTCCACGCGCACTAGCTGCGGATGGGTGCGGGCGGTGAAGAAGCGGCCGTTGTCTCCCGTCAGCAGCCATTCGCGATCATGCAGCAGGCCCTGCTTGCCGGCGAAGGCGCGGCTGTAGGAAAGGCCGCGACAGGATTTCAACGGATGGACGAACATTTCGACGAGTTGCATGATGGGCTCCGCTAAGCTGTGGTTACCGCATGTTATCACTGCGGCGGGCTACTCAGAAAATCCCACAGCCGACGATCCTGGCTGAAGGCGACGTTAAAGCGCAGCCAGTCGGAGGGCATGCCGTAGGCGCGGAACAGATGACCGGGCGCGAGCAGGATCTTGTGTTGCTGCGCTTGTTCGGCCAGCCGCCTGGCGTCTAGCTCTCCGGGGGGCCGCGCCAGCAGGAACAGGCCGTTGGCCGGCCGCGCGAACAGCTGCCAGCCGTGTTCGAGGAACAACTGTTGGCATTGCGCTTGCGCTTCGGCCAGCCGTGCGCGCAGCCGCTCCAACTGACGGCGGTAGCGGCCCTCTGACACCAATTCCAGCGCCAGCCTCTCGTTCAGCTCCGGCGAGGTCAGCCCGGACATCATCTTGTAATGAACGATGTGCTCTAGCAGTTCGGACGGGCCGCACAGATAGCCGACGCGCAGGCCCGGCGATAGCGACTTGGAGAAACTGTCGATGTAGAGCACGCGCTTGAGGCCGTCCAGTGCCGCCAGCGCGGGTTGGCGGTCGCCGGCGAAGTCCGCGGAAACATTGTCCTCCACAATCAGGAAGTCGTACTCCTCAGCCAGCCGCAACACCTGGTGGGCGATGGACGGCGCATAGCTGGCGCCGGTGGGGTTTTGCAGCCAGGGGTTGGTGAAGAAGGCCCGCGGTCGATGCTGGAGCAGCAGCGCGCGCAATTGCTCGAGATCGGGACCGTGTTCGGTCCAAGGCACCGGCACCAGCTTGAACTCGCGAAACGCCAGGCAGGACAGCAGGTTGCAATAACCGGGATCATCCACCAGCACGGTGTCTCCGGCTTGAAGCAGCGCGCAGGCCGCCATGTCCAGCGCGCGGCTGGCGCCCTGGGTCAGTGCGATGTCGTCGGCGCGAGCCTGGATGCCGCGTTCGCTCAGACGGTCGGCCAAATGTTCGCGCAAAGGCAGAAAGCCCTTTGGGTCGCCGTAGCCGGGAGCGACGACGGCGTCGCGGGCCAGTTGCCGCAGCGCTTTTTGTTGAGCTTCGGCGTCGTACCAGTGGGAGGGCAGCCAGCCGCAGCCGGCGAACAGGGTATTGGCGTCTTGCTGGTAAATCTTGCGCAGCAGCCAGTATTCGTCCACCGGCCAGACGCGAGGAGCTGCCGGCAGATCGGGTGGCCGGCTTTCCCGCCTAGCCTCCACGTAAAAGCCCGAGCCCGGTCGCGCGGCCAGATAGCCCAGAGTCACCAGCCTATCGTAGGCCTCGGCCACGGTGAAAGGGCTGACGTCCAGCTCCCCGGCCATTCTGCGAATAGATGGGATTTTTGCGCCTTTACGCCATTGGCCGCATTGGATGGCGGAAATAGCTGAATTGACGATGTTTTCAACCAATGTAATGCCATCTATGGGCATAAGATTCAGGCTAGCCATTGCGCACTATTTGAGCATCATTGATATTGGGCCTGTCCGTTGAGAACAGCTTGTGATAAATATCACGTCATAAGCCGGATGGCATGTCGCAGCCGTCAATCTGTATGTTTTTTGTTGAGCTTTGCTGACGGAACGGCTAAGACAAGAACAGAGCCTACCGGCATTGAGAATGATCATAACAGTGCTTTGTCGCGGAATGACAAGCAATCGCGGCGAGCCAAGTCGAATTGGGGATGGAGGACGGAAATGCGCTCTTTGCGTGTAAAGTTGATTGTATTCATTGCAGTGCTGCTGGTTTTGCTGGGCGCCATTATTACGACCTTGGTGTATACCCAGATGCGCAACGAGATTGTTCAGGGCGTGGACAATGAGTTGTCCAGCACCTCGCGCGGATACGCCAATCTGGTCAAGGACTGGTACGGCGGCAAGGTCAAGGTGGTGATAGCCGGCAATCCGGTGGTGGGAACGCCGGAGCCTATGCCGATGCTGGCTCGCTTGAGTCAGGCCGGCGGCTACGACATGACCTATATCGGCACGGCTGATCACAAAATGATCCGTTCCGACTTCAAGCCGCAACCGGCGGGTTACGATCCTGTGGCGCGTCCTTGGTATCAGCAGGCTCAGGCCAGCGGCAAGCCGGGCGTATCCGATCCCTACGTCGATTTCGACACCAAGAAATTGGTGGTGACTTTCGTGTCCCCGGTGTTCGACGGTTCCACGCTGAAAGCGGTGGTGGGCGGCGACATCTTCATCGACGATCTGGTCAAGACCGTGCTGTCCGCCAAGTTGCGGGGCAACGGTTACGCCTTCCTGGTGGATAAGGCCGGCAAGGTGATCGCGCACCCGGACACCACCTTGACGCTGAAGCCGCTGGCGGAAAAAGTGCCGGCGTTGACCGGTGAGAAGCTGGTGCAGTTGTCCACTAGCAGTGCGATGGAGGAAATCGAAGTCAACGGCGAGACCAAGCTGGTGCAAGTCGATCCGGTGGAAGGCACCAACTGGTTGCTGGGCGTGATGATAGACAAGTCCGTGGTCAACGAGCCGCTGGAAAAACTGCTGTTGACCGTGGTGGGCTTGGGCGCGCTGTGCGTGGTGGTGCTGATCCCGGTGGCCAGCGTGATGCTGAGCAAGATGTTGGCCGGCCTTGGCCGCTTGCGCAACGCGATGCTGGAGATATCCAAGGGCGAGGGCGATTTGACCCGCCGCATCGAAGTGCAGGGCCAGGATGAGATCGCGGAGACCGCCACCGCGTTCAACAGCTTCATTCATCGTTTGCAAAGCATGTTCGTGGCGGTGCGCACCGAGGCGGAAAACGTCACCAACGGCGTGCAGAGCGTGGCGACAACGGTGGATCAGGTGGCGCGTGATTCCCGGCAAATTTCCGATGTGTCCAGCTCCAACGCCGCAACGCTGGAGGAAATCACCGTCAGCATTTCCCATATCGCCGACGCCGCGCGCGAGGCGGATTCGCTGGTCAACCACACCGGCACCGTGTCCAGCGAAAGTGCGGACGAAATGCAGCGCATCTCCCGCGAGATGAATAGTACGGTGGAGGCGGTGAAGGGCTTGTCCGGCATGTTGGTGTCGCTGGATCAGCGCTCGCAGCAGATCAGCGGCATTACCAATGTGATCAAGGATATCGCCGATCAAACCAACTTGTTGGCCTTGAACGCGGCGATCGAAGCGGCGCGCGCAGGCGAAATGGGCCGCGGCTTTGCGGTGGTGGCGGACGAAGTTCGCAAACTGGCCGAGCGCACCGGCCAGGCCACGGTGGAAATTTCCAGCATGGTCAGCACCATCCGTGAGGAAACCAGCCAGGCGGTGACCAATATGCAGCGCACCGTCAGCTCGGTGGACGGTGGCGTAGAACTGACAGACAGCGCGGTGCAGCGTATTGAGCAGATCCAGCAGGCGATGCAGGAGGTGATGGCCAAGATGAACGAGATCACCTTGTCCACCAGCGAGCAACATAAGGCCACTACTTTGATTGCGCAGAGCACTGAGCAGATCAACGGCCGCATCGTCGACAGCGACGGCGCATTGCAGACGGTGCACGATACGCTGAATGATCTATCGCAGGCGGCCAAAGATATGCGGCAGCTGTTCTCCAGCTTCCGCGTCTGAGAACCTGTTCAATATCTGTTGCGCGCTTGTAAGACCTGAACACGTTCTGAACGAGTGCAACTGTCTTGTGAAAACCCGGCTACGGCCGGGTTTTTTCATAGTTTTGACTGTACTGGCGATTTTGCCGATACGGGACTGTGCAAATTCGCGCCAACTGTACCTGTAATTGTATTGGTGCAGCCGCTAGATTAGTTGTCATCATTCGGCCGAGAGCCAGGGGAGACAACGATGAATCAGCCGCAGATGGACGCGTTCTGGATGCCCTTCACCGCCAACCGCCAGTTCAAGAGCGCCCCGCGCATGCTGGTGAGTGCCGACGGCATGTATTACACCGACGACCAAGGCCGCCAGATCCTGGACGGCAGCGCCGGCTTGTGGTGTGTGACCGCCGGCCACAACCGCAAGCCCATCGTCGAGGCGGTGCAGCGCCAAGTGGCGACGCTGGATTACGCGCCGCCGTTCCAGATGGCGCACCCCAAGGCCTTCGAGGCCGCAGACAAGCTGGTGGCGATGGCACCCAAGGGCTTGAGTAAGGCCTTCTTCGTGGGTTCCGGCTCGGAGGCGGTGGACACCGCGCTGAAGATGGCGGTAGCTTATCACCGCGTGCGCGGCGACGCCGCCCGCGTCAAGCTGATCGGCCGCGAGCGCGGCTATCACGGCGTCAACTTTGGCGGCATCTCGGTGGGCGGCATGGCCGGCAACCGCAAACACTTTCCGGTGTCCCTGCCGGCGGTGGACCATTTGCGCAGCACTCACGACCTTGCCCGCAACGCTTTCAGCCGCGGCGAGCCCGAGCACGGCGCCGAGTTCGCCGACGAACTGGAAGCGCGCATCCTGACCCTGCACGATCCGTCCACCATCGCCGCCGTCATTGTCGAGCCGATGGCCGGCTCCACCGGCGTGCTGATCCCGCCCAAGGGCTATTTGCGGCGCCTGCGCGAAATTTGCGACCGCTACGGCATCCTGCTGATCTTCGACGAGGTGATTACCGGCTTCGGCCGCCTGGGCGCGGATTGGGCGGCCAACAAGTTTGGCGTGCTGCCGGACATCATCACTTGCGCCAAGGGCCTGACCAATGGTGTGGTGCCGATGGGCGCGCTGCTGGTGAAGCCGGAGATCCACGACGCTTTCATGGCCGCCGCCGGCGAGCGCATGATTGAGTTCCCCCACGGCTACACCTATTCCGCCCACCCGCTGGCCTGCGCCGCGGCGATCGCCTCGTTGGACCTGTACCGCGAGGAGCAGTTGTTCGAGCGCGCCGCCGGGCTGTCCGCTTATTTCGAGGAGCGCGCGCACGCTTTGCGCGGCCAGCCCTACGTCAAGGACATCCGCAACCTGGGCCTGGTGGCCGGCATCGAAATGGACAGCCGCCCCGGCGCGGCCGGGCAGCGCGGTTTCGACGTCTTCCTCAAGTGCTGGGAACAAGGCGTGCTGGTGCGCTTCACGGGCGACATCCTGGCGGTGTCGCCGCCCTTGATCATCGAAAAGCACGAGATCGACCGGCTGTTCGACACCATCGCCTCCGCCTTGCGCGCCTGCGAGTAAGCGCGGCGCCGAATACTCAATTCATTCGAATCGGAACATAAGATGCAGACCATTCCTCATTACATCGGCGGCGAACGCTGCGAAGGCCAGAGCGGCCGCTTTGGCGATGTCTACAACCCGGCGTTGGGCAGCGTCGCCGCCCGCGTGCCGCTGACGAGCCCGGACGAGGTCCAGGCCGCGGTGGCGGCGGCACGCAAGGCCTTCCCTGCCTGGGCGGAAACCTCGCCGCTGAAGCGGGCGCGGGTGATGTTCAAGTTCAAGGAGTTGCTGGAGCAGAACCAGCAGCGGCTGGCGGCGCTGATCTCCAGCGAGCACGGAAAGGTGGTGTCCGACGCCATCGGCGAGGTTGCCCGCGGCCTGGAGGTGGTGGAGTTCGCCTGCGGCATTCCGCAACTGCTGAAAGGCGAGTTCACCGAACAGGTGGGCGGTGGCATCGACAGTCATTCCATGCGCCAGCCGCTGGGCGTGGTGGCCGGGATCACCCCGTTCAACTTTCCGGCCATGGTGCCGCTGTGGATGTTCCCGGTCGCCTTGGCCTGCGGCAACTGTTTCATCCTCAAACCGTCCGAGCGCGACCCGTCCGCCGCGCTGCTATTGGCGGAACTGCTGCAGCAGGCCGGCTTGCCGGCCGGCGTGTTCAGCGTGGTGCACGGCGACAAGCAGGCGGTGGACGCTTTGCTCGTCCATCCTGACATCGCCGCGCTCAGCTTCGTCGGCTCAACGCCCATCGCCCAGTACATCTACGAAACCGGCGCGCGTCACGGCAAGCGGGTGCAGGCGCTGGGCGGCGCCAAGAACCACCTGGTGGTGATGCCGGACGCGGATCTGGACGGCGCGGTGGAGGCTCTGATCGGCGCCGCTTACGGCTCGGCCGGCGAGCGCTGCATGGCGATCTCGGTGGTGTTGGCGGTGGGCGATATCGGCGACGCGCTGGTGGAACGGTTGGCCGAACGCGCGCGCAATCTGAAGATAGGCGTGGGCGACGACGCGGCGGCGGAAATGGGGCCGTTGGTGACGCGCCAGCATTTGGACAAGGTGACGGGCTATGTCGATCAGGGCGTGGCCGAAGGCGCGCAACTGGTGGTGGACGGCCGCGGCTACCGCCATCCCGGTCACGAGGACGGGTTTTTCCTCGGCGGCTGCTTGTTCGACCATGTGACGCCGGAGATGACCATCTATAAGGAGGAAATCTTCGGGCCGGTGCTGGCGGTAGTGCGGGTGGCGGACTTCGACAGCGCGGTCAGCCTGATCAACGCCCATCCCTTCGCCAACGGCACCAGCATCTTCACCCGTTCCGGCGGCGCCGCGCGCGAGTTCAGTCACCGCATTCAGGTGGGCATGGTGGGCATCAATGTGCCGATCCCGGTACCGATGGCTTTCCACAGCTTTGGCGGCTGGAAGGCCTCGCTGTTCGGCGACCACCATATGCACGGCCCGGAGGGTGTGCGTTTCTATACCCGGATGAAGACGGTGACCAGCCGCTGGCCGGCCAAGATGACCGCCGAATTCGTGATGCCGACAATGAAGTAAGGACGGAATGATGACTCTGGACGCGTGCTCGCGTCCAGTTTAACCCGGAGCGATCCGGGTTTTTTTATGCTATTGATATTTTTCATCGAAATGCCTCAAACTGGGATTAATCGCATAAGAAAGAGCGATAAGCACTGTCTAGAATAAGCTAACAAGGTGTGGGGAGATGGAGATGAATAAAACAACAATGAGCCTGCGCGGCCGGCTGCTTTTGCTATTGGTGGCGATGGCGCTGCTGGTGACGGCGATAGGCGTGCTCTCGGTGATGCGCGAGCGGGACGCCATGTTGCAGGATCGCAAGGACAAGACGCGCAATCTGGTGGAGTCCGCAGCGGCGCTGGTGACGTCTTACGAGAAGATGGCGGCGGACGGCAAGATGAGCGAGCCGCAGGCCAAGCAACTGGCGGCGGCGGCGCTGAGCAGCATGCGTTACGACGAGCGTGAGTATTTCTTCGCCTTCGACAAGGGCCTGACCTATGTCGCCCACGGCGTGAAGCCGGCCTTGATCGGCAAAAATCTGCACGGGGTCAAGGAGGGGAGCGGCCAGGACATGGGCCAGTTGTTCGACCAAGCCTTGAGCGCCGGCGGCGGCAAGGGCTATGCCGGCTATGTCTGGGACAAACCGGGTTTTGACGCGCCGCAGCCCAAGATTTCCTATTTGATGACCTCCCCCGGCTGGGGCTGGGTGCTGGGCACCGGCATTTATCTGGACGACGTGGCGGCCGCCTATCACAAATCGCTGTTCAATCTGGCGCTGGAGGTTGGCGTGATCCTGCTGCTGCTGGCTGGTCTGGGCGGCTACATCATGCGCAGCGTGCTGGGCCAGTTGGGCGGCGAGCCGGCGGTCACCGTGGACATCGTCAAGCGCATCGCCGCCGGCCAGCTGGATATGGCGGTGCCGGTGAAGGCTGGCGACCGCGACAGCCTGCTGGCCAATGTGGCCGGCATGCAGGGAGAGTTGAGGCAGCTGGTGGGCGAAATCGCCGCCGCGGCCAATCGGGTGTCGGAGATGAGCGCGGATGTCAGCAGCCATGCCAGCGAAGTGGCCAACGGTTCGGAACAGCAGAGCGAGGCGGCCACCTCGATGGCGGCGTCGATAGAAGAGCTGACCGTCAGCATCAACCATATTTCCGATCGCGCCCAGGACGCCCGCAACCTGTCCGAACAGTCCGGCGAGTCATCTCAGCAGGGCAGCGAGGTGATCTCGCGCGCGGTGGCGGAAATGCGCCGCATCAATGAATCGGTGGAACTGGCCGCCGGCACCATCAACGAGCTGGTGGACAAGGCACAGGTGATCTCCGGCATCATGCAAGTGATCAAGGACATCGCCGATCAGACCAATCTCCTGGCCCTGAACGCGGCGATCGAAGCGGCGCGCGCCGGCGAGCAGGGCCGGGGCTTCGCGGTGGTGGCGGACGAGGTGCGCAAGCTGTCCGAGCGCACGGCTCAGGCTACCGAAGAGATTGCCGGCATGATTGCCGAGATCCAGCAAAGCTCCACCCAATCGCACGGTTCGATGGAAGAGGCGGTGCGGCGCGCGAAGAACGGACTGGAGCTGGCCGAGCAGGGCGGCGCGGCGGTGGGCGAGATCAGCCAGAGCGCCGGCGGGGTGCTGGGCGTGGTCAACGATATTTCACACGCGCTGAAGGAGCAGGGCACCGCCAGCCAGGATATCGCCCAATACGTCGAGCAGATTGCGATGAGCTCCAGCAAGAACGCGCAGGCGGCATCCACCGCCTCGGCGGCGCTGGCGGACATGAGCCAGCTGGCCGGCAATCTGCGCGGGCTGGTGTCGCGCTTCCGCTGTTGAGAGGCGACGCGGCGGCCCGGGCCGCCGCCGTTTCCCCCCGCCGCGTTAGCGGCCTATCTCGGTGCGCACGTCCAGCAACTCAGGGAAGAAGGTCAGCTCCAGCGCCTGCTTGAGGAAGCGCACGCCGCTGGAGCCGCCGGTGCCCTGTTTGAAGCCGATGACCCGTTCCACCGTCTTCATGTGCCGGAAGCGCCACAGATGGAAGTATTCCTCCACGTCCACCAGCTTCTCCGCCATCTCATAGGCTTCCCAGTGCTGCTGCGGCTGATCGTAGATCAACTTGAACAGCGGGATCAGCTCCGGGTTGCGCTGATAGGGCTGCGACCAGTCGCGTTCCAGGCTGGAGGCCGGCACCGGCAGTCCGCGGCGCGCCAGAAGGCGCAGGAATTCGTCGTACAGGCTGGGCGCGTCCAGAATGGCTTTTAGCGCGGCGTGCTTGTCCGGCTCGTGGGCAAACACGTTCAGCATCGCCTGATTCTTGTTGCCCAGCAGGAATTCGATGGAACGGTATTGGTGGGACTGGAAACCGGAGGAGTTGCCCAGCACGTCGCGGAACTCCATGTATTCGGACGGCGTCAGCGTTTCCAGCACCGCCCATTGTTCAAACAGCAGGCGTTGGATTTGCTTGACCCGCGCCAGGCATTTGAAGCTGGGCCCCAGCGTGTCCTGCTGGACGAAGCGCACCGCGGCCTGCAATTCGTGCAGCATCAATTTCATCCACAATTCCGACGTTTGATGCTGGATCACAAACAGCAGCTCGTCGTGGTGCGGCGGATTGGACAGCGGTTTCTGGCAGGCCAGCAGTTCATCCAGGCACAGATAACCGCCGTAGCTCATGCGCTCGGAAAAGTTGGTGACGATCCCGGCTTCCAGTTTTCTCTCGTTCATGGTGTTTCTTTCCCTTGTAGAGGCGGCGCGGCGTTTCTTGGTGTGGTTCCGGTACGGGACCGGTTCGCGTCGCCGGCGAATGATGATCGGGAATCCGGGGGCGAATGTCAAAACGCGCGATGTTCCAGTGTGGAAACATCGCGCGTTAGCAAGGCGGAGGACAGCTCAAGGCCGGTGTTTGCGCCCCAGTAACATGGCTAGCAGCAGCAGCGCCGCGCAACCTATCAAGACCGGCATATTGCCGTGGCGCATATAGGGCGTCAGCCCCTGGCGGCCCTGGGCGAAGCCCTGCAACACCTGGCGGGTGTAGGGCGCCGCCACCGCGGCGATTTCGCCGTCCGGGCGGATGATGGCGGTCATGCCGTTATTGGTGGCGCGCAGCATGTAGCGGCCGTTTTCCATCGCGCGGGCCTGGGACAGCTGCAGGTGCTGGCTCATCGCCACGCTCTTGCCGAACCAGGCCAGGTTGCTGACGTTGGCCATGATGCTGGCTTGGGAGGCCGGGCCTATCAGTTCTTCGCCGAAGCTGTCCTCGTAGCAGACGTTGAAGGCGATCTTCTCGCCGGCCAGCGTCAGCGGCGGTTGATTGGCGCCGCCGCTGCTGAAGCCGGACATCGGCATATTCATGAACTGGTAGATCCAGCCTATCAGGCCGGGCACCGGGATGAATTCGCCAAAGGGCACCAGGTGGTCCTTGGCGAAGAAGGGGCGGCCCGGCGTGGTCAGCGCCACCACCGCGTTCAAATAGCCGCGGCCGTCGTTGGTGCGGCGCGGCACGCCGGTGGCCAGCGCCATGCCGGCGCGCTGGGCCTGGCCTTCCATCATGCTCAGATAGCCGGACGGCAGGTCGTCGAGGAAGAGCGGCAGCGCGGTTTCCGGCAGCAGCATCAGGTCGGCGCGGGCGGTGGCCACTTGCTGGTAATACACGCGTAGCGATTCTTCCAGGTTTTCCGGCGACCATTTCAGTTCCTGGGCGATATTGCCCTGGGCCAGCGCCACGCTGATCGGCTTGCCCTGAGGCAAGGTCCATTCAATGCTTTTCAGCCAGAGGCCGTTGCCCCATACCGCCAGCGCGGCGATCAGCAGGCCGGCGCGCATCTTCCCGCCACTGTGAATCATCAGCGCCAGCGCGCCGGCGGACAACGCCACCAGGTAGGTGACCAGATGGGAACCGCCCAGCGGCGCGTAGCCGGCCAGCGGGCTTTCCGTGATCTGGGAGTAGCCGGCGGCGGCCCAGGGGAAACCGGTCAGCACCCAGCCGCGCAGCCATTCCCCCAGCTCCCACAAGGCCGGAAAGGCCAGCAGCCAGCGTTGCCAAGGCTTGGCGGTGACGCGGGCGCTCAGCCACATCGCTAGGCCCGGGTAGAGAGCCAGATAGGCCGGCAGCAAGAGCACCAGCGGCAAGGCGATCCAGACTGGCAGGCCGGCCACGTCGTGCAGGCTGTTGTAGATCCAGTTGAAGTTGCTGGTGTAGGCGGCCAAGCCCCAGACATAGCCGATCCAGAACGCGTGTTGCGGGTGGCGCTGGGTCAGGTCCGCCAGCGCCGCAAGCGACAGGGGCATGATCCAGAACAAGCGGTAGGGGGCGAAGGCGAATAGTGTGAGGCTGCCAGCCAAGGCGGCTGCCAGCAGGACCAGTAAAGTGCGCATGGTAGGCATCAGGCGAAGCCGGCCGGCAAAAGCCGGCCGACGGATTGTCAAATAGCTGATATTCATCTTAGGAGCGGGAGACGCGGGCACCAAGCCCAATCCGGCCTCTTGCGCCTGGAGATGGTTTTCAGAGCCTGCTTTCGAGCTTGCGAACGAGGGCGAAACCGGATGAGAAAGCGAGTGTACACGGGGTACATGAGCATTTCTAAGGGGTTCTCACCGTGTAAGGCTCCGACTCGCAGCAGATTTAAACAGGTCCTCAGACCTCGCTGGTCTCGCCGGCCTGAATCCGCTCCACCAGCAGGGTGTCTACGCGGCGGTTGTCGGCGCGCAGCACGGTGAAGCGCAGGCCGGCGGCTTCCACCGCTTCGCCGCGCTTGGGCAGGTGGCCGGTCAGGGAGATCACCAGGCCGCCGACAGTGTCGACGTCGTCGTCTTCGAAATCGGTTTCAAAGTAATGGTTGAAGTCCTCGATCTCGGTTAGCGCCTTGACCCGGTAGCGCTGATGGCCGCGCACCGGCAGGATGTCTTCCTCGTCGTCCTCGGTGTCGTATTCGTCCTCGATGTCGCCGACGATCTGCTCGATCACGTCTTCGATGGTCACCAGGCCGGAGACGCCGCCGTATTCGTCCACCACTACCGCCATGTGGTTGTGGGTGGCGCGGAAATCGCGCAGCAGCACGTTCAGCGGCTTGGATTCCGGCACAAACACCGCCGGACGCAGCACCGCTTTCAAATCGAAGCTGGCCGGCGCGTGGAAGTAGCGCAACAGTTCCTTGGCCAACAGAATGCCCAGCACGTCGTCCTTGCTGTCGCCTATCACCGGAAAGCGCGAGTGTCCGGAGTCGATCACCATCGGCAGGAAGCGGGTGATCGGGTCGTCGCAGCTGATCACGTTCATCTGGCTGCGCGGGATCATGACGTCGCGCACGGTCAGCTCGCTGACTTCCAGCACGCCCTCGATCATGCCGAGCGCTTCCGCGTCCAGCAGATTGCGCTCGAAGGCGTTGTGCAAGAGTTCGATCAACTCTTCGCGATCTTCCGGCTCGCGCAGCAACATGGTGGACAGGCGTTCCAGCCAAGTCGGCCGCGGTTTACTGGGGTCTTCCATTTCTTAGAACTGCTCCTCTCGATAGGGGTCGGGATATCCTAGCCTCTGCATGATGACGGTTTCAAGCGTTTCCATGGTTTCGGCTTCGTCGTCTTGCTCGTGGTCAAAGCCCTGCAGATGCAGCATGCCGTGCACTAAGAGGTGGGCGTAATGCGCTTGCAGCGGCTTGTTTTGCTCGGCGGCCTCTTTTTCCACCACCGGCGCGCACAGTACCAGATCGCCGATCAAGGGCAGGCCGGGCACCGGCTCGCCCTCGTTGAGGGCGAAGCTCAGCACATTGGTGGCGTAGTCCTTGCCGCGGTAGTCGCGGTTCATTTGACGGCCTTCATCCGCGTCCACGATCAGGATGCTGACCTGGGCCTGCTTGACGCCGGCTTGCAGCGCCGCCTGGCTCCAGCGGCGCAAATCTGCGGGCCGCGGCAGCGCGGCGGTTTGGCTGCGCACGTCCAGGCTCAGTTCCAGGCGCGCGGCCAGGCGCGCCAGCAGCGGATTGCGCTTAGCTTTTTTCATCTTGCTTGCTTTGGTATTGGTCGTAGGCGTCGACGATTTTCTGCACCAGCGGGTGGCGCACCACGTCGTCGCTCTGGAAATGATGGAAATGGATGCCGCGCACCTTGTCCAGAATGCGCTCCACTTCGACCAGGCCGCTTTTCTGATGGCGGGCCAGGTCGATCTGGGTCACGTCGCCGGTGATCACCGCTCTGGAGCCGAAGCCGATGCGGGTCAGGAACATCTTCATCTGTTCCGGCGTGGTGTTCTGCGCCTCGTCCAGAATAATGAAGGCGTTGTTCAAGGTGCGGCCGCGCATATAAGCCAGCGGCGCGATCTCGATCAGGTTCTTCTCGAACAGCCGGGTCACGCGGTCAAAGCCCATCAGGTCGTACAGCGCGTCGTAGAGCGGCCGCAGATACGGGTCCACTTTCTGCGCCAGGTCGCCGGGCAGGAAGCCCAGTTTCTCGCCGGCCTCCACCGCCGGGCGCACCAGCACGATGCGTTTGACCGTGTCGCGCTCCATCGCGTCCACCGCGCAGCCCACCGCCAGATAGGTCTTGCCGGTGCCGGCCGGGCCGATGCCGAAGGTGATGTCGTGTTGCTGAATGGCTTTGATGTAGTAGCTCTGGCGCGGCGTGCGGCCGCGCAAATCGCCGCGACGGGTCACCAGCACCGGAACGTCTTCGTCTTCGGCGGCCGCCGTGGCGCCGTTGGGCGCGTGACGGCGCAGTTCCACCAGGCACAGTTGCACGTCGTCTATCGACAGCTCCTGTTTTTCCGCCAGCAGATAGAGCCGGGTCAGCGCCTCCACCGCGGTTTTGGCCTGTTCACCCTGCACGCGGAAGCTTTCTCCGCGGCGCTGCACGGTCACGTCCAGGCCGGTTTCTATCTGTTTCAGGTGCTCGTCCAGCGGGCCGCACAGGCGGGCCAGCCGTTCGTTGTCGACAGGGTTGAAGCTGAGGGGTTCGGCGTGCGATGTAGTCATGCGGCTCGTAGTCTGGGTCGTTCTGGGCGGCCCGCGGCGGGGCGGGATGGCAGATGGACAAGGGTTAAGGCTGCGGCGCTCATCAAATGTTCCGCAGACAATCCAGTTCCGGCGCGCTCATGCTGGCGTGGAACTCGGTGATTTCATAGCGGGCGAGGCCGGCGACGGCGAACGGGTCGCGCGCCAGCAGGGCCTCGAGCTCGGCGCGTTCGCCGCGCGCCAGGATCACGCCGCCGGTGCGCGGCGTTTTGCGGCCGGAAGCCAGCAGCAAACCGGAAGCGTAGCCCTGTCGCAGCCAGGCGACGTGCGCTTCCAGCTGCGCGTCGATATCGGACAGCGGGGCGATGTAGCTTAGCGAAACGATGAACATGGCGGCGTCAGCTCGGATGGAAAGCGCCAAGCATACGCCCGCCCGGGGCGGCCGGCGCAAAAAAATGGCGGACGGACGTCATGCTCAGACGGTTTCCGCGATCAGCGCCTCGCCCATCAGCGAGTGCGGGCGGGCTTCGGTGATGCGCACGTCTATCATCTGCTTGAGCAGGCGCGGGTGGCCGACGAAGTTGACCACGCGGTTGTTGGCGGTGCGCCCCGCCAGCATGGTGGCGTCTTTCTTGGACACGCTTTCCACCAGCACGCGCTGCACCGTGCCCACCATGGCTTGGTTGATGGCGAAGCCCTTGGCCTCGATCACCTCGTTCAGGGCTTCCAGCCGGCGCACTTTTTCCGCGTGGGGGGTATCGTCCGGCAGATTGGACGCCGGCGTGCCCGGACGCGGGCTGTAGATGAATACGTAGCTGAAGTCGACCTCCATGTCCTTGACCAGCTTCAGCGTTTGTTCGAAGTCGGCTTCGGTTTCACCGGGGAAGCCGACGATGAAGTCGGACGACAGGCACAGGTCCGGCCGCAGCGCGCGCAGCTTGCGGATGATGGATTTGTACTCCAGACCGGTATAGCCGCGCTTCATCGCCGTCAGTACGCGGTCGGCGCCGCTTTGCACCGGAAGGTGCAGATGGGACACCAACTTGGGCAGCTTGCCGTAGCAATCGATGATGCGCTGGCTGAACTCGCGCGGGTGGCTGGTGGTGAAACGGATGCGCTCAACGCCCGGCACTTCATGCACGTATTCCAGCAGCAGCGCGAAGTCGGCGATTTCGCCGTCGGACATCGCGCCGCGATAGGCGTTGACGTTTTGACCCAGCAAGGTGATTTCCTTGACGCCCTGCGCGGCCAAGCCGGCGATCTCGGTCAGCACGTCGTCGAAGGGGCGGCTGACTTCCTCGCCGCGGGTATAGGGCACCACGCAGAAGGAGCAATACTTGGAACAGCCTTCCATGATGGAAACGTAAGCCGCGCCGCCTTCCACCTTGGCCGGCGGGATGTGGTCGAACTTCTCGATTTCCGGGAAGGAGATGTCCACCTGGGGGCTGCCGCTGGATTGGCGCGACTTGATCAGGTCCGGCAGGCGGTGCAGGGTCTGCGGGCCAAACACCACGTCGACGTAAGGCGCGCGTTTGACGATGGTTTCGCCTTCCTGCGACGCCACGCAGCCGCCGACGCCGATGATCAGATCGGGCTTGGCCTCTTTCAGCGGACGGATGCGGCCCAGGTCCGAAAACACTTTTTCCTGCGCCTTTTCGCGCACGCTACAGGTGTTGAACAGGATGATGTCGGCTTCTTCCGGCTTGTCCGTCTTGATCATGCCTTCGGAGTCGGACAGCACGTCCGCCATTTTGTCCGAGTCGTACTCGTTCATTTGACAGCCGAACGTCTTGATATATACCTTTTTCATTGCAGCTAGATTCCAGCGTGTTTCAGTTCGCCGCCGGGCCAAGCCCGACAAGCGCGCCGCGAGCGGCTGAGTTTATTGGGACGGCTGGGCGGCCGCTTCGGCTTCCCTCTGCTTCAGCATCTCCACTTCCTCGGGACGCAGCACCCAGATACGGTTGATCTGGCCTTGCATATTGAAGGTGACGCCCACAGGGCGGCCTTCCAGGCCTTCCAGTTGGCCGCGCAGCAGGAAGCGGTTGTGCTCGTCGAAGATGCGCAGGCCGGGCGCCAACGGGAACTGGCGTTCGGAACGGATGAAAATGCCGAGCAGGCTTTCCAGCAAGGAGCGGTCTTTCTTGACGAACTCGATGGTGGCGTCGTTTGCGGCGCTAACCGTGCCGGCCTTCAGTTCCATCGGCAGCAAACGGCCGGCCAGAGCCGGGGCGGCGAGCCATGCCGCGCACAGGGCGACTATGAGTATTTTCATAAGGAATTGAATACGTTGCGCGCGATTCTATCATAGCTTGGCCAAGGGGCTGGCCAAATCTTCCTTGCAGCATAGGCGTTTTGGCGCGCCGATGAGGCCTGCGTTTACAAGGAGCGTTGCATGCCGACCGCGCCTTCGCCGTAGGCCTGGCGGGTGTAATCGTCGCGCGAGCAGGGCTGATAGCCAAAGCGTTTCCAGTAGCGCGCGGCGCCCTGAACCGCCACCAGCCGCGCCTGGCGCAGTCCGCGCCGCCGGCCCTGGCCCAGCACGGTTTGCACTAGGCGCGGTCCCAGGCCATGGCCGCGCGCGTCCGGGTGCAGCGCCAGATCGTGGATGAACAGGGTGTCGACCGCTTCCGGCAACTGCTCCAGCGGGCGGTTCAGGCTGGGCGGACGGCCACCGGCCCAGGGGTGGGCGAACACATAGCCCAGCAACTGTCCGGGGCGCTCCGCCACCCAGCAGGTGTCCGGGGATAGCCGGTGGCGCGAAGCCAGCGCGTCGCGGCTTTCTATCAGCGACGGTGGATAGCAGTGTTGCTGAACTTGCAGCACGGCGGGAAAATCTTGAACTTGCATCGGGCGCAGGACAATGGCGTCCTGCCGGCGACAGACTGCGGACATCGGGTGCGGGCCAATCCATGGAAGACAAAAAGCAAAGCGCGCGGCCAGAGCCGCGCCGCGTCGAAGGCGGCGATTATAGCCTCCGGGAGAGCGGGGGGCCAGCCGGCCTCGGGGAAGATTGCATGGGGGCGGTTCAGGCGCCTATACCACAGCAAGACGCGATGTCAGACGCGTGTGGGCGGGAGCATGATGCGATGACGATACCTGCGCCGGTGCGGCCGCTGGAACAAGATTTCGACGCTTATCTGATCGACGCCTTTCAATGGCGCAGCCTGGGCTTTCAGGGGGTGGGTGTGTTGGCCGCGCTGGGTTTTTTGCTGGTGCGTCGTCTGTATGGCGGCATGGTGCCGGGATGGGTGTTTCTGGCGGTGGGCCTAGGCCTGGGCGGCCTGATCCTGCTGCAGGTCTGGGCGCGGCGCGGCCGTTTCCTGCTGTTGTGGCAGGTTTTGTTCGCCATTGGCTATTGCCTGGCGATGAAGCGGGCGTTGGATGCCGGCGGTTACGGCGAGTACCTGTTGTTGCCGACGTTGGGCGTGTCGGCGCTGGTGATGTCGATCAGCATGTCCAACGTATGGCACACCCTGAGTTTTTGGGGGCTGTTGTTGTTGGTGTTCGATCCCGCGCGCGTGTTTCTGCGCTGGGGCGGCGAGCAGACGATTTACGGCTTCGGCTTTCTGGCCATCATCATCGGCGGCATGGTGTTGGTGCATCTGCAGGTGGTGCAAACCCTGCGCAGCAACCATCTATTGTTGAACAAGCTGAGGCGGCAGGCATTTTACGATTCGCTGAGCAGCCTGCCCAACCGGCGCTCCTTTCTGCAGCAGGCGGAGTACGCGCTTGGACATGAGGGCATCGCCTTCTATCTGGCCATCATCGATATCGATCTATTCAAGCGCATCAACGACACCCACGGGCACGCGGTGGGGGATCAGACGATACGCGAGGTCAGCGCCTTGTTGGCCGAAACCTTTCACGACCAGATTTACGGCCGCATCGGCGGCGAGGAGTTCGGCGTGTTGCTGGCGGCGCGCAGCGACGCGGCGGGGCAGGCGCGGCTGGAGTGTTTCCGCCAACAGGTGCGCGCCGCCCCTTTTCCCCATGGGCAGGTGACGGTCAGCGCCGGTGTTTGTCAGGTGGGGAACGGCGGTTTGCAGCAGGCTTTCCATCGGGCGGACCAAGCGCTGTATCAGGCCAAGTCCGGCGGCCGCGATCGAGTCATCGCCTGGCAAGCGGCTTGAGGGCCGGCTCCCGATACGCGGCGCGGCATTGAATTTCTGGCGGAAAAATGGTCTATTCCTCATCCGCCTTTTCACCGAGTCGCCCGCTATGTCGCATTGGTTGTCCCAGATCGATCCCGATTCCGTTCGCCGCACCCCGCTGGGCGCGCGCGGCCATAATCTGCTGCTGACGCCGCAGGCCGCGCCGCAGCCGCTGTTGCTGAGCCAGGAAGAGCAGGAACTGGTGGACGGCTGGCTCAAATCGCGCCGCAATCGCATGCGCTGGAGCAGCCTGCTCGCGCTGGCGGACAGTCACGCCCTGGCGGCGAACCTGCTGCGCCGCTTGCTGGAGGCCGGCTGGTGCGAGGTGGAACTGCACGCCGAAACCGGCCTGCGCCTCAGTCAGCTGGAACCGTTCTGGGTGCAATGGCTGGACATGTACGGCCTGCGCCATTTGCTGGGCATGGCCGACGCGCAGCCTCAGGCCGAGGTGGTGGAACTGTGGCGAGGCTGGCAGCCGCGCCATCCCTGGTTGTTGGGCCTGGCGGAAAGCCTGAGCCCGCATTTGCAATCCTCTACGCTGGAGCGCCGGCTGAAGCTGGCCCAGGCGCTGGACCAATGGCTGCTGGACGGCTGCTGGGGCACCGAGCGCCAGTTTTCGCAGCGCGCGCTGGGGCGCAGCAAGGCTTTCGGCGCCGCGGACCGGCAGTGGTTGGCGGAGTTCGGCGTGGATCTGGAGGCCTGCGGCATCGCCGCCCACACTCCGCACGTTTTCTTGTCCGGGCCGCTGGGCTTGTGGGCCGGGCAGCAATGCCTGCTGTCCGCCGCCTTGCTGCAGCAAGGCGTGGCCTTGGGGCCGGAAGCGTTGATGAGCGTTAGCGCGGTGGAGGGCGCGATCCGCAGCGTGCGCATCGTGGAGAACCTCAGCGTGTTCCAGACGCTTAGCCAGCAAGCGCTGCCGGTGTTGACCATCTGGGTGCCGGGCCAGCCGCATCAGCGCTGGCGCGAGGCGGTTCGTCACTTATTAACCCTGCTGCGGGTGCCGGTGCAGATCGCTTGCGATCTGGCTCCGTCCGGCATCGCCGTCGCCATGGCCGCCGGCCAGGTGGCGGAGCAGGCCGGGCGGCCATGGTCGCCGTGGCGGATGCAGCCGGAGCAACTGACGTTGGCCAACGGCGCCCAGCCTTTGAGCGAGGCGGAGCAGACGCAGTTGGCGCGTCTGATGGGCGGCGGCCTGCCGCCCTTGCTGCACGGCCTGGCGATGGAGATGCAGGAGAAGCAGTGCAAAGTGGAGCAGGAGGCCTTGTTCATCGAGGACTGGGGAGACTGAACGTCCATCGTCCTGCCCGCTGAAAACAGCCGCGCAAATCCGGCTTCGACGACCGGCGGCAAGCGGAAAAGACTGATGGGCGGCAACGCGCCGGCGATGACATTCGGGCAAATTGGGGCGGGTGTGAAAAAACTGCCCGGCGATGGGTACACAGCGGGAAAAAGCTGCGTTATCATCGCCCCCCAAACCCTTGATGGCAAAGGCAAGATATCAGGGTTTTCAGGAATTGAGAGAGGCTGGCGGGGTGTCAGGCACCCCCGCCGGCCTCTTGCTTTTGGGCCGCCGTTTTGGCGCGTGCGCGCGCCGCCAGAAGAGGAACATCCTTCCCATGCTGATTGGCTTCGTCGTTGTTTATTTGTTGTTGTCCGTGGGCATCGGCCTGTATGCCGCCACTCGCGTGCGCAATGCCCGCGATTTCGCCGTGGCCGGCCGCAGCCTGCCGTTTCCCATCGTCACCGCCATGGTGTTCGCCACCTGGTTCGGTTCGGAAGCGGTGCTGGGCATTCCGGCCACCTTTATCGATAAGGGCTTCGCCGGCATCGTCGAAGACCCGTTCGGCTCGTCGATGTGCCTGGTGCTGGTGGGCCTGCTGTTCGCGCGACCGCTGTACCGGCTCAATCTGCTGACCATAGGCGACTTCTACAAACAGCGTTTCGGCCGCAATGTGGAGCTGTTTGTGTCGTTGTGCATCATCGCCTCCTACCTGGGCTGGGTGGCGGCGCAGTTGACCGCGCTGGGCGTGGTGTTCAACGTGTTGTCCCAGGGCGCGATCAGCGCCAACGCCGGCATGCTGCTGGGCGCCGGCATCGTGCTGGTGTACACGCTGTTCGGCGGCATGTGGTCGGTGGCCTTGACCGATTTCTTCCAGATGACGGTGATTGTCGCCGGCCTGCTTTATCTGACCTGGCTGATAGGCGATATGGCCGGCGGCCCGGTCAAGGTGCTGCAGCACGCGGCGGCGCAGGACAAGTTCACCATGATTCCCAGCATGTCGCCCAAGGACGTCGTCGGCTTTGTCGGCGCCTTGCTGACCATGATGTTGGGTTCGATTCCGCAGCAGGATATTTTCCAGCGGGTGATGTCGGCCAAGAACGAGAACGTCGCGGCGCGCGCGTCCATCGTCGGCGGCGGCCTGTACCTGACTTTCTGCATGCTGCCCATCTTCATCGGCTTCGCCGCCACCCTGATCGACCCGACCATGGTCAGCCGCTGGATGCAGCAGGATGCGCAGATGATTCTGCCCAGCTTGATCCTGGAACGCACGCCGCTGTTCGCGCAGGTGATGTTCTTCGGCGCGCTGTTGTCCGCCATCATGTCCACCGCGTCCGGTACTTTGCTGGCGCCGTCGGTGACCTTCACCGAGAACGTGCTCAGCCGTTTCATCCCGGTGATGTCGGATCGGCAGTTCCTGTTGGCGATGCGGCTGACCGTGGTGGCTTTGGCCATTGTTACCACGGTGTTCGCGCTGTTGTCCGACGCCACCATCTACGAAATGGTGGGCAATGCCTACAAGGTGACGCTGGTGTCGGCGGTGGCGCCGTTGTTCGCCGGCTTGTTCTGGAGGCGCTCCACGCCGCAGGGCGCCTTGCTGGCCATCGCGCTGGGCCTGGGCAGCTGGCTGGCGCTGGATTGGTTCGGCCCGGCGGACCCGTTCTGGCCGCCGCAGCTGGCGGGCCTGGGCTTCAGCATTGTCGGCATGGTGGCGGGCAGCCTGCTGCCGCAGCGGCTGGGACGGCAGGCTTTGGCGGGGATGGGCCGGGCCTGATCCGGCCTCAGAACCTGTTTACGATCCGCTGTGTGTCGTGAGACCTTGCACGGTGAGCACCAGCATTCAGAATGCTGGCGTGGCCTATGCGCGCTCCGCTGCTTCAGCCGTTCTCGCTGTGTCTTGCGAGCTAGAGCGAGACAAAACGCTCAGAAGTTGGCCGGGGTATTGGCGCTGATGATCTCCGCCTCGTCAGGCCCGACATTGCGGAATTTGTGCGGCAGGGTGCTGGGAAAGTAATAGCCGTCGCCGGCGGAGAGAATGCTGATGTGGCCGTCCACGGTCAGCTCCACCGTGCCGCGAACCACCACGCCGCACTCCTCGCCCTCCGGGTGAGTGATCATTTCCTTGCCGGTGTCCGCGCCCGGCGAATACAGCTCGCGCAGCATGCGCATCTGGCGATTGGGGTTGGAGGCGCCGATGATCAGCAGTTTCAAGCCGTCGCGGCCCAGGTCCGGTTGTTGGTCGCGGCGGAAGGTGTAGGGGTCGCTGGGCGGCGGTTCGCCAAAAGTCAGGAACTCGGTCAGCGTCATCGGAAAGCCCTGGATCAGCTTCAATAGCGAGCTGATGGACGGGCTGACCCGGTTCTGTTCTATCAGCGAGATGGTGGCGTTGGCCATGCCGGCCCGTTTCGCCAGCTCGCGCTGCGACAGCGCGAAGTGCTCGCGCACTTGTTTGACGCGAAATCCAATATCCATGCCTGTAACCTCGGTGGCGTGCCCTTGTCGGCCTCTGCTTAGTATTTTCGACAATTTTTCGAATAGCGTCACAGTATACTGATGTCGCCGCCGCCCATGCAGCGCAATTCGCGCTTTCTGGCCAGCTGCGGCGCATTTTCCAAATCTGGAGCCATTTCGCCGCGTCCGTCAGCCTTTCTCTCCCCTCCGTCGCCCATCCGCCAGGCCCGCCGCCTGCGCCTCTTGCCACAACCTTTTCCGCTTTGCGTTTGATTTTTTAGACAGCGCCGCCGCGCTGCCACAGTATGGAGTCATGCGCGCCGTCCGGCGCGCCGGAGGGACGCATTGAAAGCCTTATTGTGGATGGCGGGGTTGGCGGCGCTGTGGCTGGCGTCGCCTAGTTGGGCGCTGAGCCTGTCTGCGGCGGAGCGGGACTGGTTGAGCCGGCTTCCTGTATTGCGTGTGGGCGTGGTGCCGCAAGCGCCGTACGCGGTGCTGGACGCGCGCCGGCAAGCGCTGAGCGGCGCGCATGTGGAACTGATGAATCGGCTGGCCGCCGAGTTAGGGCTCAAGCTGGCCTGGACGGCCTATCCGAACAAGACGCAATTGAGCGCGGCGGCGCGGACGGGCAGCGTGGATGTCGCGCCCGGGCTGGAGCAGACACCGGCAGGCTTGCGTTACTGGCTGTTTTCCGGCCCCTTCCTGCGCATACCCTACAAGCTGGTTGGACGCGGCGAGCCGGCGGCGGCGCTGGAGCTGGAGCAACTGCCGGGCAACGTAAGGGTGGCGGTGGCCGAACCCGGCGCGGCGGCGGCTTTCCTGGCCGCCAACTATCCGGCTTTGCGGCGTTGGCCGGCCGGCTCGGACCGTTCCGCGTTGCAGCAAGTGCTGCAGCAGCGGGCGGATTACGCGGTGGTGGACGAGGCGCAGCTGAACCAGCTGCTGCGGGAGCCCGAGTTCTCGCCCTTGCGCGCGGTGGGCGACAGCGGCGCCACCCGGCTGCTGCGGCTGGCGTCGCGGCAGGACTGGCCGCAGTTGGCTACGCTGCTGGACCGGGCTTTGAGCGCGATGCCGGCGTCGCAGCGCGGCCATCTTTACACGCGCTGGGTGCAGGCGGAGCCGACGCCCTTGGGCGACAGCCTGTCGTTCTGGCGGTGGCTGAGCCAGGTTTCGGGATTGCTCATCCTGGCTTTGGTCGGCGCATTGCTGTGGCGAGGCAGGCAACAGCGGCAGATGCGGCAGGCGTTGGCGGCTGCGCGTCAGGCGCTGGCGCAACGGGAGGCCGGCGCCGAGGCCTTGCGGCTGACCCAGTTCTCGGTGGATCACAGCACGGTGGGCATTTTGTGGCTGAACTGGGACAGCCGGCTGCGTTACGCCAACCAGGCCGCGCTGGCGATGCTGGGCTGCGCGGAGGCCGAGGCGGTGGGACAGCCGCTGTCTCGCTTCCAGCCGGACTTGGACATGGATGGCTGGCTGGATTTGTGGAGCCGAGCGCGCAGTCGGGGCCTGTTGCAGTTCGAAATCGATTGTCTGCGCGCCGACGGCGGCAGCTTGCCGGTGGATGTCTCGTTCAGTTTTCTGCGCTTCGGCGGTGCCGACTATCTGGTGGCCTTTATGCACGACGTCAGCGAGAAGCGGCAGGCGCGCGCCGCCTTGCGGGAAAGCGAGGCGCGTTTCAAGGGCATCGCTGAAAATGTGCCGGGCTTGGTGTTCCGGCTGGAGCGCGGCGACGCGGCGGAAGACCCGCGGTTGGCCTTCGTCAGCGAGGCCAGCCTGGCGCTGACCGGCTATCCGGCCGCGGACTTGCTGGCGCGGCCAGAGGGCTTGCTGGCCTTGGCGCATCCGGAGGATGCCGCCGGCCTGCGTGAGAGCTGGCGGGCGGCTTGGCGAGAGCTGAGAGACTGGAGCTGGCAGGGCCGGATTCTGACCCGCGACGGCGCGGAGCGCTGGGCCGATCTGCGCGCTAGCGCCCGCCGCCACGGCGCGGCGGGCATGGTGTGGGACGGCATCCTGTGGGATATCAGCGCCGGCAAGCGCAATGAACTGGAACTGAGCGCGTCGCGCGCCATGCTGCGAGACTTGGCCGCTCACCTCGAAACGGTGCGCGAGGAGGAGAAAGCGCATATCGCGCGCGAGGTGCACGACGAGCTGGGTCAGGTGCTGACCGTGCTCAAGCTGGAAACCTCGATGCTGGAACTGAGCCTGGGGCGGCCGGAGGGCGCGGCGGCGGAGCGGCTGGCCAGCATCAAGAAGCTGATCACCCAGACTTTCGCCCTGGTGCGCGACGTGGCCACCGCGCTGCGGCCGCCCATCCTGAACGCGGGCCTGGCTTCGGCGGTGGAATGGCAGGCGCGTCGCTTCGAGGCCCGCAGCGGCATACCCTGTCTGGTGCTGGTACCGGAAACGCCGTTGCGGCTGGACGACGCCAAGGCGGTGGGCCTGTTTAGGGTATTGCAGGAGGCGCTGACCAATGTGATGCGCCACGCCGAGGCTCATACGGTGACCTTGCATTTGCAGGCGCAGCCGGGCGAATTGACGCTGAGCATTGTCGACGACGGCAAGGGCTTCGAGCGGCGGCCGGGGGAGGCGGGCAGTTCCTACGGCCTGGTGGGCATGCGCGAACGCCTGCTGATGTTCGGCGGCGGCCTGGAGATCGCCAGCGCGCCGGGGCAGGGCTGTAGTTTGACGGCCCGGCTGCCTTTGCGGCCGGATGAAGGGGAGGAGGAGACATGATTCGAGTGATTGTGGCGGAAGACCACACCATCGTGCGCGAAGGCATCAAGCAGCTGATCGGCCTGGCCGATGATTTGCAAGTGGTCGGCGAAGCCGCCAACGGTGGCGCGGTGTTCGACGCCTTGCGCACCGCCGTTTGCGATGTGTTGTTGCTGGATATTTCCATGCCGGGCCTGAGCGGCCTGGACGTGATTCCGCGCTTGCGGGGGCTGGCCCAAGCGCCGGCCATCCTGGTGCTGTCCATGCACGACGAGGTGCAGATGGCCGCGCGCGCGCTCAAGGCCGGCGCCGCCGGCTACGCCACCAAGGACAGCGATCCGGCGCTGCTGCTGACCGCGATCCGCAAAGTGGCCGGCGGCGGCCGCTACATCGACCCGCAGTTGGCGGACCGGTTGGTGTTCGAAGTCAATCTCAGCGACGAGAGGCCGCCGCACGCTCAGCTGTCCGAGCGCGAATTCCAGGTGTTCCAGCGCCTGGCGCAGGGCGCCAATGTCAATGAGGTGGCGCAGCTGCTGGCGATCAGCGCCAAAACCGTCAGCACTCACAAGGTCAGGCTGATGCAGAAGCTGCGCGCGCAGTCGCTGGCGGATCTGGTGCGCTACGCCATCGAACATCAGCTGTTTTAACGCGCTTGACTGCTGCGGCGCACTAAGAATTTCCCTACAGCGCGCGCCGTTTATCCCGACGGCAAAATCCGCCGCCCGCCGATGGCGGGCGCGCGCCGCGCTCCTTAGCATGGTTGGCGTACGCATTCACTTTCAGGTGCCGCCGCCATGTCCGCAGCCAGCGATGTGCTTGTCCGCTTCCTCAACGTCCAGAAAAGCTATGACGGCGAAAACCTCATCGTCAAAAACCTGAACCTGGATATCCGCCGCGGCGAATTCCTCACCCTGCTAGGGCCGTCCGGCTCCGGCAAGACCACCAGCCTGATGATGCTGGCCGGCTTCGAAACCCCGACCGGCGGCGAGATCCAGCTAGCCGGCCGCTCCATCAACCGGGTGCCGCCGCACAAGCGCAACATCGGCATGGTGTTCCAGAACTACGCCTTATTCCCGCACATGACGGTGGCGGAAAACCTGGCCTTCCCGCTGTCCGTGCGCGGGGTGTCCAAGGCGGACATTCAGGACAAGGTGAAGAGGGCGCTGGCCATGGTGCAGCTGGACGCCTTCGCCGGCCGCTATCCGGGCCAGATGTCGGGCGGCCAGCAGCAGCGGGTGGCGCTGGCGCGCGCCTTGGTGTTCGAACCGCAGCTGGTGCTGATGGACGAGCCCTTGGGCGCGCTGGACAAACAATTGCGCGAACACATGCAGATGGAGATCAAGCACCTGCACCAGCGGCTGGGCGTGACCGTGGTCTACGTCACCCATGACCAGGGCGAGGCGCTGACCATGTCGGACCGGGTGGCGGTGTTCCACCAGGGCGAAATCCAGCAGGTAGACGCGCCGGCCCAGCTTTACGAGCGGCCGGGCAACGCCTTCGTCGCCAACTTCATCGGAGAGAACAACCGCTTGCAAGGCACGTTGCTGAGCCAGGACGGCGAGCGCTGTCTGGTGGAGCTGGAGCGCGGCGAGCGGGTGGCGGCGCTGGCGGTGAAAGTGGGCGAGACCGGCAGCCGGGTGTCGCTGTCCATCCGCCCCGAGCGCATTTTGCTCAACGGCCATAGCGAGCACTGCGACAACCGCTTCTCCGGCCGGGTGGCCGAGTTCATCTATCTGGGCGACCACGTGCGCGTGCGCATGGAGGTGTGCGGCAAGCCCAACTTCTTCGTCAAGCAAGCCATCGCGGAACTGGATGCCACGCTCGCCGTCGGCGACGTGGTGCCGCTGGGCTGGCAGGTCGAGCATGTGCGCGCGCTCGATCCGCTGGTTCAGGAATAGCAAGGAGTGGCAGCACTCCCTTTGCAAAGGAGAACCTGAAAATGACTGCAAGCATCAAGTTGGTCGTTATGACCCTGGGGTTGGCTTTCGTGGGCGAGGCCATGGCTGCCGCTCTGACCGTGATCTCGTTCGGCGGCGCCGGGAAGTCCGCTCAGGACAAGGCGTATTACGGCCCCTTCCAGCGGGCGACCGGCATCAAGGTGATCGGGGCGGAATACAACGGCGAGATGGCGAAGATCAAGGCCATGGTGGACACCAAGAGTGTGTCGTGGGACGTGGTCGAAGTCGAGCCGGCGGCGCTGGCGCGCGGTTGCGACGAAGGCCTGTTCGAAAAGCTCGATTACAGCAAGATCGGCAAGCCGGCCGATTTTCTCGCCGGCGCGGTGCAGAGCTGTGGGATAGGCATGAACGTCTGGTCCATCGTTCTGGCCTACAACGCCGACAAGTTGAAGGCGGCGCCGGCCGGCTGGAAGGATTTCTGGGACGTGAAGACCTTCCCGGGCAAGCGCGGCTTGCGCAAGGGCGCGCAGGACAATCTGGAGTTCGCGCTGATGGCGGACGGCGTGGCGCCGAAGGAGGTTTACAAGGTGCTGGCCACCCCGACGGGCGTCGATCGGGCCTTCCGCAAGCTGGACCAGCTCAGGCCGAATATCCAGTGGTGGGAGGCGGGCTCCCAGCCGCCGCAGTTTCTGGTCTCGGGCGACGTGGTGATGAGCTCGGCCTACAACGGCCGAATTTCCGAAGCGAGGAAGGAAGGCAAGAACCTGAAGATGGTATGGAATGGCTCGGTTTACAACTACGACTACTGGGCGATTCTCAAGGGCAGCCCGCGTAAGGACGACGCGCTGAAGTTCATCCGCTTCGCCACGCAGCCGGTCAACCAGAAAGTCTATGCGGACACCATCGATTACGGCGTCACCCACCGCAAGGCGATTCAGATGCTGGACGCGAAAATGAGCCGAGACCTGCCGACTTCGCCGAGGAATCTCGCCGTGGCGCTGAGCGAGGACACGGCGTTTTGGGTGGATAGGAGCGAGGAGCTCGAGCAGCGCTTCAACACCTGGGTGGCCAAGTCCAAGTAAGCGCGGTTGTCGCGGCGCCGGCAGGCGCCGTCAGAGGGCCCCGATGGGGGCGGATACACATTCCGAGGCAATGAATGATGGAACTCTCAGCAAAGCTCAGCCCTACCCCGCAGCAGGGCGCCCAGCCCGTGGAGTCAGAGGGGGAGCGGCAACTACGTCGAGAACTGGCGGCCTGTTATCGGCTGATTGCGCACTTTCGCATGAGCGATCTGATCTCGACACACATCTCGGTGCGCTTGCCAGGGCCGGAGCACCACTTCCTGATCAACCCCTACGGGCTGATGTTCGACGAAATCACCGCGTCCAGCCTGGTCAAGATCGGTCTTGATGGCCTGGCGCTGGACGAGAAAGACGCCTTGGTCAACCCGGCCGGCTTCGTCATCCACAGCGCCATCCACTCGGCAAGACCGGATGCGCAGTGCGTGCTGCACACCCATACCCGGGCCGGGTGCGCGGTGGCGGCCCTGGCGGAGGGCTTGTTGCCGGTGAACCAGATGTCGATGGAGTTCTACGGGAAGGTGGCGTACCACGATTACGAAGGCATCGCCCTGGACCTCAACGAACAGGCGCGCCTGGTGCGGGATCTGGGCGACAAGCCGGTGCTGATTCTGCGCAACCATGGCTTGCTGACCGTGGGGGAAACGGTCAAGCAGGCTTTCCTGCGCATGTACTACCTGGAAAAGGCCTGCGACATCCAGTTGGCAGCGCAGGCGGCCGGTGCCTTGCGCCTGCCGTCCGTGGAGGTTTGCCGGCGGACCGAGCGCCAGTTCAACGAGCCGGGGCGCGAGGTGGGCGAGCAGGAACTGAAGGACGATATGTTCATCGACTTGGCCTGGGAGGCGTTGCTGCGCCGGCTGGACCGGCTTGATCCCGGCTACAAGCTTTGACAGGGATGGGCGGTTTTCTTGACCGGACCTTGTGCCGTCGCTTGGCGAGGGCGAGCTCAAACCGGGAACCGGCGGAGTTGAAATACCGGCGGCACGGTTCATTCAACGGCCGCATCGCCGCGGCGCAGAAAGAGGGCAAGAACCTGAAGATCGTCTGGGACGGCAGCTTATACGACTTCGATTCCTGGGCCATCCCCAAAGGCTCGCCCAACAAGGACGCCGCCTATCGCTTCATCGCCTTCGCCAGCAAGCCGGAAAACCAGAAAGTCTATTCCCAAAACATCAGCTACGGCCCCAGCAACAAGAAAGCGTTGTCGCTGCTGGACAGAGCGGAACTGCCGGAGCTGCCCACCGCGCCGCAGAACATGAAAAACGCGGTGAAGGTGGACCTGGAGTTCTGGGCCGATCACGGCGAAAGCCTGGAGCAGCGCTTCAACGCCTGGGCCCTGCGTTGATGGTCGGTTTTGAAAGCCGCGCCGGCCTCGCCGGCGTCACGATGCAGTCAACAAGGAGAATGAGGATGGCAGTGAAACAAAAATTCATGATGCTGGGCGCGGCGCTGGCCTTGGCCGGCGCGGCTTCGGCCAAGGATTTGACGGTGATTTCCTACGGCGGCGCCAATAAGGGCGCCCAGGCCAAGGCCTACTACGCGCCATTCCAGAAGAGCACCGGGCTCAAGCTGGTCAGCGGCGAGTACAACGGCGAAATGGCCAAGCTCAAGGCGATGGTGGACACCAAGAGCGTGTCCTGGGACGTGCTGGAAGTGGAATCGCCGGAACTGGTGCGCGGCTGCGACGAGGGCCTGCTGGAACGGCTGGACTACGCGCGCATCGGCAATAAGGCGGACTTCGTGCCCGGCGCGGCCCAGCCCTGCGGCATCGGCATCTTCGTCTGGTCCACCGCGCTGGCCTACAACGCCGACAAGCTGAAGACCGCGCCGGCGGGCTGGAAGGATTTCTGGGACGTGAAGAAATTCCCCGGCAAACGCGGCTTGCGCAAGGGCGCCAAGGGCACGCTGGAGATCGCGCTGCTGGCTGACGGCGTGGCGGCCAAGGATGTCTATCCGGCGCTGGGCACCGCGGCCGGCGTGGACCGCGCCTTCAAGAAGCTGGACCAGATCAAGCCCTATCTGCAGTGGTGGGAGGCCGGCGCCCAGCCGCCGCAATACCTGGCCTCCGGCGATGTGGTGATGAGCTCCGCCTTCAACGGCCGCATCGCGGTGGCGCGCAAGGAGGGCAAGAATCTGAAAGTGGTGTGGAACGGCAACCTCTACGACTTCGACTACTGGTCGATTCCCAAGGGCACGCCCAAGCGCGATCAGGCCTACCAGTTTATCGCTTTCGCCAGCAAGCCGGAAAACCAGAAGGTCTATTCGCAGAACATCGCCTACGGCCCCAGCAACAAGCGGGCGATTCCGCTGCTGGACAAGAGCGAGCTGCCGGATCTGCCCACCGCGCCGCAGAACATCAAGGACGCGCTGAAGATCAATCTGGAATTCTGGGCCGATCACGCCGAGAGCCTGGAGCAGCGTTTCAACGCCTGGGCGGCTAAGTAAGCGCTCGTCCTTCATTTAGCGGAGGCCGCCTTTCGGCGGCCGTTTTGACGGAGTCCAAGCCATGACCGCTTCCTCGGTATCTCATTCCCGCGCGTCCGCGCCGGCCCCGCTGCCTCTGAAGGCACGGCTGGCCAGGGCGGAGCGGCTGGGCAAGCTCAAGTCGCTGGCGCTGGTGTCGCCGCTGCTGTTGTTCCTGTTGCTGACCTTCATCGTGCCCATCGGCGCGCTGCTGCTGCGCAGCGTCGACAATCCCGAGGTGGCGGGCACCTTGCCGCGGACGGTGCGGGCGCTCGCGGTCTGGGACGGCAAGTCGCTGCCGCCGGAAACGGCCTACCGCGCGCTCGTCGACGATGTGCGGCTGGCCGGCGAACAACAGACGCTGGGCGACTTGGGCAAGCGGCTGAACATGGAAGTGCCCGGCTATCGCAGCCTGTTGGGCAAAACCGCGCGCGCCTTGCCGCTGGAGCCGGCGCCGTCTTCGTTCAAGCAGGCGTTGACCGAGCTGGACGAGCGCTGGGGCGATCCGGCCTATTGGCTGGCGATACGCCGCAACCAGTCCGTCTACACCCCTTACTATCTGCTGGCGGCGCTGGATCACCGCATCGACGACCTGGGCGAGCTCAGCCGCGCGATGCCGGATCAGGGCATTTACCTGAGCGTGTTCGCCCGCACCTTCTGGATGAGCCTGGTGGTGACCGCGCTATGCCTGCTGCTGGCCTATCCGCTGGCTTATCTGCTGGCCAGCCTGCCCACGCGCCGCAGCAATCTGCTGATGATCATGGTGCTGCTGCCGTTCTGGACCTCGGTGCTGGTGCGGGTGGCCGCCTGGATCGTGCTGCTGCAGTCCGGAGGCCTGATCAACGCCGCCTTGCTGAGCCTGGGCCTGATCGAGCAGCCGCTGCAGCTGGTGTTCAACCGCGTCGGCGTCTACATCGCCATGGTGCACATCCTGCTGCCCTTCATGATTCTGCCCATCTACAGCGTGATGAAGGGCATCTCGCCCAGCTATCTGCGCGCGGCGATCTCGCTGGGCTGCCATCCCTTCGCCAGCTTCTGGCGGGTGTACGCGCCGCAGACCGTGGCCGGCGTCGGCGCCGGCTGCCTGCTGGTGTTCATCCTGTCCATCGGTTACTACATCACCCCGGCCTTGCTGGGCAGCCCCAATGACCAGATGGTCAGCTATTTCGTCGCCTTCTACACCAACACCACCATCAACTGGGGCATGGCCACCGCGCTGGGCGGCTTGCTGCTGGCGGCCACCTTGCTGCTGTACGCGGTTTACCACCGTCTGGTGGGAAGCGAGCGGCTGCGGCTGGGCTGAAGCGCAGCCTGGATAGCCGCTTGGACCAAACCGATACTGGAGAGCCAAACCGATGCCAAGCCATCACACCTTGCCGGAAGAACGTTTGTGGTTTTACCTGCACCGCCTGCTGAGCGGCCTGACGCTGCTGTTCCTGGTGCTGCCGGTGCTGGTGATCATCCCGCTGTCCTTCAACGGCAGCGCCTTCCTGGTCTACCCGCTCAACGGCTTTTCCCTGCGCTGGTACCAGGAGTTCTTCTCCTCGGCGGAGTGGATGCGCGCCTTGCAGAACAGCCTGATCGTCGCGCCGCTGGCCACCGTGCTGGCGATGACGCTGGGCACGCTGGCCGCCATCGGCCTGACCCGCGCCGAGTTTCCCGGCAAGGGCCTGCTGATGGCGGTGTTGATCTCGCCGATGGTGGTGCCGGTGGTGATCGTCGGCGTGGCCGGCTATTTGTTCTTCGCGCCCTTGGGCATGGACAACAGCTATCTGACGCTGGTGTTGATGCACGCGGCGCTGGGCGTGCCTTTCGTGGTGATCACCGTCAGCGCCACGCTGCAGGGCTTCAACCGCAACCTGGTGCGCGCCGCCGCCAGCCTGGGCGCGTCGCCGCTGCGGGTTTTCTTCAAGGTGACCCTGCCGCTGATCGCGCCGGGGGTGATCTCCGGCGCGCTGTTCGCCTTCGGCACGTCCTTTGACGAGGTGGTGGTGACGCTGTTCGTCGCCGGGCCGGGCCAGACGACGCTGCCGCGGGCGATGTTCAGCGGCATCCGCGAAAACCTCAGCCCCGCCATCGCCGCGGCGGCCACGCTGTTGATCGGTTTCTCGGTGCTGATGCTGCTGACGCTGGAGTGGTTGCGCGGCCGTTCCGAGCGCTTGCGCAGCCGGCCGGCCGGTTGAGATGGGCTTGGCCCTACTTTGGGAGGGGTTGAAATTCGGCCAGTGTGCCGCACACTAGCGGAGTCACTCACCCCTGAACCCAAATAAGGAATTCCCACATGGCTACCGTTACTCTGCGCGGCAATCCGGTTGAAGTGGCCGGCGCGCTGCCGGCCAAGGGCCAGCAAGCTCCGGCGCTGACCCTGACCTCCGCCGACCTGGCCGAAGTCAAACTGGACAACTACGCCGGCAAGAACAAGGTGCTGAACATTTTCCCGAGCGTGGACACCCCCACCTGCGCGATGTCGGTGCGCAAGTTCAACGAACGCGCCGCCAAGCTGGCCGACACCGTGGTGCTGTGCGTGTCCGCCGACCTGCCGTTCGCGCAGAAGCGCTTCTGCGGCGCCGAGGGCATCGACAATGTGGTGACCCTGTCCACCTTCCGCAATCCGCAGTTCGCCGCCGACTACGGCGTCAAGCTGGCCTCCGGCCCGCTGGCCGGCCTGACCGCCCGCGCGGTGGTGGTGCTGGACAAGGACAACAAGGTGCTGCACAGCGAGCTGGTGGCCGAGATCGGCGAAGAACCGAACTACGACGCCGCGCTGGCCGCGCTGTAAACGGCGTTGCCGCAAACCAAACCCGCCGGTGCGAATCGGCGGGTTTTTTGCGTCCCGGCTTAGGCGACAATCCGCCATCAGGTCAAAATAATCCTATAGTGGATCCATCACAGCGGTTTTAAATCTTTATCTTCACAAGACTTCGACGTTGAGCCCTGTGACAAAGGCGCCGTCTACCCCGCTTAACGACCCACGTTCTCATGTCCCCATGCTCAAATGAAACAAGGCGTCATGCTCGCTTGCATTACGAAATGCCTCTGGAGGACTTATGGCTAAGCGGCTGTTCTTTATCCTCTCATTTCTGGGATTGGTGCCAAGCTGCCTGGCGGAGCAGGCCCTGTCCTTGCAGTACCGAGACAAACCGCCCTATAGCTATAGTCAAAATGGAAAACCGGCAGGGTTTTTATTGGAGCGGACTATTGAAATCTTGCACCGCGCGGCCGTGCCAGCGGAGTTTGAGGAAGTGCCCGCCAAGCGCATTCTTAATAATATTGAAGCAAATAAAAAACTGATCTGTTCTCCAGGTTGGTATAAAACGCCTGAGCGCGAGGCCTTTGCTCGGTTTTCCTTGGCTATTCATCAAGATAAGCCGCACTTGGTATTGGCCAACTTCAAATCCGCAAAAAATATTCAAAAATTCAGCACGCTAAAAGCCTTGTTGGCCAGCTCCGAATTTAAAATTGGTAAAGTTGCCGGCGTTTCTTATGGAACCGAATTGGATGCGATGATTGATCATGCAAGCGCCGCAGTGATGGATTCGACGGTAACGCCAGGCGAGCTAGCCCAAATGATTGTTTCTCAGCGCGCCGACTATATGCTGATTGACGTCGAGGACTACAAATACCTGCTGCAGAAAAAAGAAATCGATGCCAAAAAACTGACGATCTTGTCTTTCAAAGACATTCCCGAGGGGCTTAAGCGCTACATCATGTGCAGCAAGCAGGCCAGTCCCGAACTGATGCAGCGCATCAATCAATCCATACTGCTTGCTCCCTGATCGAGCCTAGTGTCGACGCGCAGCTATCCCGCCATCCCCAATGCCTTGACGCCCTCCGCCAGCCTGTTTAGGCTTGGTCCCGCGTCGTGCCCAATCTCACGCCGCAGGGGGTAGAAGCCCATAAATTAGTTCTACCGCAGACACAACGGTCCGCTTTGGCGCCGTTACGTCTGCTGCCACGCCGTACCCATTCGGGGCGGGCCGTGGCAGGGAGCCCCATGGGCTACCGGTCGTTGTAGAACTAGCCGGTCTTCTACCCTTGTCACGTGCCTGCCTCAGCCTCGCCTGGGCAGGTTTCCAAAGCTGACATGGAGACCGTGATGACCTTCTCTACCTTGCCCCCCGCTATGCCTCCGCCCGTCGCCGCACCGTTGATGGAGCAGTTGCACCGCTGTTCAAAGCGCTTGCCCGCCGTCACTGGCGATCTGGTGCAGCTCGGCGAACTAGGCCAGCAGTTGAACCATTGCTATGTCGAACTGGACACCGCCCTGCTGCGCGGCGTGATGGACATGCGCACCGCCCACACTGGCTTATTGGCCTTGATCACCTTGTTGGAACGCCGCGACGAGCCGCTGTTGTTCACCAGCGAGGACGCGCTGGCCTTGCTGGAACCGATACAGCAACGCTTGAAACAGGGGCTGGAACACCTTAACGGCGTGCTGTGATGGCTATTAGGGAGAGCATTGCCATGATGAGGTTGCTGATCCAGCAAAACCAGGCTCTCAAGTGCGCCGCCCGTTTGATCATTGCTTATGAGATGCGCCTGGGGGTGATTTCTCTGGCGGAGAACAATCCAATCCATCCGGCCAACACCGAAGACATCCATCAGGAAATCAAGCAGGCGTTGACGGCTTTCCACCTTTGGCGCAAATGGCGTGGCGAGCACGAGTCTGCCCGCGCCGCTTTATTGGAGATGTGGGCGTCCGGGAAATGGACCAACCGCGATACCTGTGTGCGGCAGTGTTATCGCCTGGCGGGGTTCAAGAATATGGTCACCGCCCGCCAGGCGCTGGTGGGCGCGCCGGCGCCTTTAGTCGTCCGGAGCCAGCCCGCCCCATGGGTGAAGCTGTAGGCGATATCGGCAAGGCGAGTCCTCATCCGCGCAGCGAGTGCTATGGAGCGTCCTCGCTCACTGGCGGGTTTGTAGATGGCGCAGGCTGCCATACAGCTCCAGCAGGCGGGCGTACTCCTTGGCGTCGTAGAACTGGCAGCCGCCGCGGCCAAACTCCTTGGCCACTTCCAGCGCAAATTTCACCGCCAGCGCGATATCGATTTCATGGCTGGCGCCGGTGCCGCTGCCAGGCACGATGGTTTCGGCGCAGATGGCGACGCCGACGACGGGCGCCGCCGTCGCGGTGGCGGGTTGCAGGATGCTGTTCAGATGATAGACCCCGTTGCCGTAAGGCGTGATGTCCTGGGTGGTGATGGGAAAGGTCACCGCCGGGCGGCCGCTGCTTCGCTCCATGATACGCAGCAGATCCTCGGCCACGCGCAGGATATAGCCTTCCTTGACGGTGGGCGAGATCGCATAGCCCTTGTGGTTGAGAATGCGGTTGCCCTTGCTGGTGTCTATCGACAGCACGGCGTCCGCTTCGGCGGCCACCTCGTAGCGGTTCATCGTGGCGTCGTCTACCGGCGCGTCCATGAAGTCCACCGGCTGGCGCGGCAGGATGGGGGCGTCGGGACAGATATGAGTGGTGATGACCACATCGCCCGCCAGTTGATCCCCATTGCGCTGCATCAGGGCCAGCTTCAGCGCGCAGGCGACGGCGGCGACGGCCCCGTCACCGTCTGACACCAGACCGATACGGTCGGGGCGGGCGCCGATGCCGCCCAGGCGACCGACGATGCCCAGAGTGGGCGCCGCGCCGCCGGCGCTTTTGCCATGGGAGCCGGGGATGTCGATGCGGATGAAGTCGGTGCCGCCCTTGGCGCCCTGGACGCGCGTGCTGACGGCGCGGACGCCGGGATCGGCGGCGAATCGTTCGACGATATCCTGGCCGCCCACTTTGGCGCTATCCAGCAACTCAAATGCTTGTAGGGTTTGTTGCAAGCTCATGTCATGCTTCCTTGTTTGGTGTCTGCTGGCATTCGCCGCTGACGGTGAGAGCGCGAGCCCGTCCTTAACGTTTGCCGGGCGTGGTGAACAGGGAGCCGAAGAAGCTGGCGAGCGCGTCGCCGGCAATGAAGCCGGCGGCGATCACTTCCATTGATGGTCGGGCGGCTTCCCCCCAGCGGCGGCGGATGAAGATGCGCAAGGCGATACCAAGCAGCACCGCCCAGCCTGCGGCCGCGTTGTTGATCAACAGGCCGGTGGAGAGCAGCACGCCGAGTTGGCGGCGAGGGCCGCCTAGCCATTGGATGATGGCGCCGGGAATGGCCCACAGTCCCAGAGAGTAGGCCAGGTTCGCCTGGCTGCCGGCGGCGATGGTCTTGGCGAACACCCGCGCCGCGGGCGGCAGCAGGTCTTGGGCGAAATAGCCAGAGTGGACCAGCCAGACGACCGGGATGGCGATGACAAAGGCGGCCATGGCGGCGAGCATCTGGATGCGGCGCCCATGTTGTTCCGCCGGCAGGTCGCTGCCATGGCCGCGAAGGATGAAGCCGGCTTTCAGATCGAAGCCCATGTCGGCGAAGGCCGGACCGGTGGCGGCGGTAAAGCCGGTCAACAGGCAGAGCGCCAAAGGGGGAAAACCGAGCAAGATGCCGATGATCAAGGTGATTAGCGCCACCGCGAATGCAGGAAACCAGCCGGAGTGCATGGCGGCGATGCCCACGATCAGTTCGTGGGCGAAGGCGGCGCAAGCGGCGTAGAGCACGAACAGCAGCAGCATGGGCAGCGCCATTTCGCTCCACAGGCCGCCCGCTAGCGCCAGCAGCATGGAGATCAGCAGATAGCCGACGGCGCCCAGGCCCAAGGCGTGGCGCACCTCGCGGTCCGGGGTGGTGGCGCGGCCGCTATCGGCCTGCTTGCCGCGGATCGCGCCGGCCACCTGGAATAGGGCGACCAGGCCGGCGCCCACCATCACGCCGTGCGGCAGGTAGCGGGCGTTGAGGTCGATGCCGGCGATGGGTTCGGAGTAGGCGCGCAGCAACAGGCCCAGGCCGAACATGCTCAGCGCCCAGATATTGCCGATGAAGGCGGTGCCAAAGGCCGCCATCGGTATTTTGAGCATCGCGCCGACGATGCCGGTGGCCATGCCGGCCAGCAGCAGGCGGGCGTTACGGCCGCCCCGGTCCCCGGCGAGAATGGCCTCGGCGGTGGCGGTGCCTATCGGCCAGGCGTTGCCGGCCGGGAAGACCCGGGTGTCGAACATGCGGTAGAGCAGATAGCCGTCCAGCAGCATGGCGGCGGCCACGCCGCAGAACATTGGCAGGATCAGCTCGGGCATGCCCATGGCCCAAGGCACGGCGATGGGCATGAGCAGGCTGTTGGCGGCGCCGAAGGTGGCGGAGGAGATCACGGTCTGCGCCAGGTTCTGGGTATGGATGGAACGATAAGGCCGAAACATGCGCCAGGGCAGTCGGGCCAGTAGCATCGCCAGCAGCGCGCCGATGATGGAGGTGCTCGGTGTGATGCCCAGGGTGCTCAGCAATTGGATGCCGATGATGGCACCCAGGATGGCGAGCGCAAGCAGCATGGCCAGGGTGGCGATGCTCGTGATCGGCTTGTCGTCTTGCATGGCGTGACCCCCTGATTGGCTTGCGGCGCGGCAAGCTGCGCTCACGAGAAAGTTAACTTGCAAACTAAGAGGGCGGCGTCAACGGTGTCAAGCGGCCTTGGTCGGCCCGGTTTGAGCTCTGCCGGCGTTTTGCCGTGGGCAAAAAAACAGCGGCGCAAGATGCGCCGCTAGGCAGAAGGGCGGAATGGGGCTAGCCCCTCGTTATCCGTGAAGCGGATTTGAATCTAGAAAGGCTGAGGGACGTTTCTTTAGAGTCTGTTTACGATCCCGCGAGCCAGAGCGAGACAAGGCGAAAACAGCTGAGAAAGCGGAATGTACACACGGTACATGAGCATTTCGAAGGCATTTTCAACGCCGTATCGCCGCAGCGGAGCAGATCGTAAACAGGTTCTTAGTACGGCTTATTGGGCAGGAACTTGCCGTCCAGGGTGATCACCGCGCGTTCGCCTCCGTCCGGGTCTTCCTCTTTGCGGATGTCCAGCTTGAAATTGATGGCGCTGATGATGCCGTCGCCAAATTTCTCGTGCACCAGCGCCTTCAGCGTGGTGCCGTAGATCTGGATCATTTCATAGAAGCGGTAAATGGTGGGGTCGGTGGGAATGCCGCCGGGAATGCTGCCGCGCAAGGGAATGGTTTGCAGCTGCAAGGCGTCGGCCGCGTTCAGGCCCAGCCGTTGGCAGACCAACTCCGAGGCGGCTTTGGGCAGCGCGTGCTGGCCCAGCACGGCGGCGGTGACATAGGCCAGGCTGAGGCCGGTGTCGGCGGCGACTTGTTCCCAGCTGAGGTCTTTCAAGGCCTTGGCGGCGAGGGCGCGAGCAGTCAGTTCTACACGGAGATCCTGATTGATATTGGAGTGTTGCATGGGAGAGTCCTTATCTTTTGATTTGAGGGAGACGCGCCGCTTTCAGGCGGCGCGGGTCAGCGGAAAATCCGCCAGGGAAACGAAGCGCTGGCTGGCGTGGTCCAGGGCCAGGACGGCGCCGGTTTCGATGTCGTAGACCCAGCCGTGCAGGGTCAGCCGGCCCTGGCGCATCGCCAGCGCCACCGAGGGATGGGTCTTGAGGTTGGCCAGTTGGGCGACGACGTTTTCTTTCACCATGTCGTCCAGCCGCTGGCGGGCGTCGTCGTGCCGGCGCGCCGCGTTCACCACTTTGGCGGAGTCGGCGTGGCGCAGCCAGCCGGCCACCGCTGGCAGATGGTCCAGGCAATGACCGTTGGCGATCGCCGTCATCGCGCCGCAGTCGGAGTGGCCGCAGACCACAATGTCGGCGACGCCCAGCGCGGCCACCGCGTATTCCACCGAGGCGGTGACGCCGCCCGGTTCCGGCCCGTAGCAGGGAACGATGTTGCCGGCGTTGCGGATCACGAATAGCTCGCCGGGTTCTTGTTGCGTCAGCAGTTCCGGCACCACACGGCTGTCCGAGCAGGTGATGAACAAGGCGCCGGGGGCCTGGCTGTCCGCCAGCTGGCGGAACAGCGCAGAACGCTGGGGATAGGCTTCCTGTTGGAATTTCAGAAAACCGTCGATGAGGGCTTGCATGGCTTGCTCCTTGGCGGGGAAGGGATGCACCAAGGATGAGGCTTTTTTTCTATAGGGTCCAAGACCGATATAAAATGATTTCCATAATTATTTCCTATAGTTTTGGCGCATGATTCTTCGACATATCCGTTACCTGCAGGCCGTTGTCGAGCACGGCAACTTCACTCGGGCGGCCGAGGCGCTGCATGTTTCGCAGCCCACGCTGTCGCAGCAGATCAAGCAATTGGAAGAGACGGTGGGCGCGCAGTTGCTGGACCGCGGCGGGCGGATGGTGCGGCCCACCGACGCCGGGGCGGTTTATTTGGAATACGCGCGCCGCGCGTTGCGCGAGCTGGAGGCGGCGCGGCGAGCCACTCGGGATGTCGGCGATTTGTCGCGCGGCAGTTTGCGGCTGGCGATGACGCCGACTTTCGCCAGCTACTTGTTGGGGCCGCTGGCGGCGCGGCTGCGCAGCCTCTACCCCGGCATCGAACTAGGCGTGCGCGAGGCGACGCTGGACGCGATCGAGCTGGCCTTGCTGGAGGATGAGATCGATGTCGGAATCGCCTTCGACCAGGCGCGCTCGGCGGAGATAGACGCGCGGCCGCTGTTTAGCGAAACCCTGGCCGTGGTGGTGGGCGAGGGCCACCCATGGCGACGACAGGCGGAAGCGGTGGACGCCGAGGCTTTGGCGCAGACGTCCTGGGCGCTATTGAGCGCGGATTTCGCCACTCGCGGCCATATCGATCGCTATTTCCGGGAACTGGGCCTGAAGCCGCGGATCGCGGCGCAGGCCAACAGCATCGGCGCGGTGATGGAGATCGTCCGCCACAGCGATTGCGCCACCATTCTGCCGAGGGCGATCACGCGGCGGCATCCGGAGCTGGGGGCTGTGGAATTGCAAACGCCGTTGCCGGCGCGCACGGCGGCGGTTCTGACGCGCAAGGCCGCGTATCGCAGCGCCGCTTTGCGGGCGTTTCTGCCGGTGTTGGACGCTTTGGGAGAGGAGTTGGAAGCCGAGGGCGGCGCGAGGCCGCCCGCGGCGGGAGCCGGCTGAGCGGCACCCGGGAGAGGTTTAGGCTTGCTGGCCGGCCAGCTTGCCGCGCGGCGCGCTCTCGGCGGCTTGCATGTCGGCTACCGTGCGGGCGTCGTGCTCGGCGTCCAGGTAACGAGTACGCCAGCCGCTGTTGACGCCCCAGTAGTAGAAGGCCAGAGACACCACCGCCACCACCGCCATGTCGGGACCGTAGGACAACAGGCCGATGCCGCCGAAGTCATGGCTGCCGATGTAGGACAGCAGCGCCATCGTCGGCAGGTAGAGCACCATCCACAGCGCGCCTTTCAGTTCGCGGCCAAACTCGGGCCAGCCGGCGCGGGCCTGATACCAGAAGTACACCGGCAAGGCGGCCACGACCAGGAAGATGATCTCGCCGGTCAGCGGCCAGCGCGCCCAGTACAGCACCAGGGACGCGCAGACGAAGGCGAACGGCGCGATCACGCTCAGGCCGGCCAGGCGCAGCGGGCGCGGCAGGTCGGAGGCGCAACGGCGCAAAGAGGCCACGCTGATCGGGCCGGTCAGGTAGGAAATCACGGTAGCCACCGAGATCACCGCCGCCAGCGTGCCCCAGCCGCGGAAGAAGAACAGAAACACGAAGGAGATCGCCAGGTTGAACCACATCGCCGGGCGAGGGATCTGGTACAGCGGGTGGATGCGGCCGAAGATCTCCGGCATGGTGCCGTTGCGCTGCATGCCGTAAATCATGCGCGAGGTGGTGGCCATATAGGTGGCGCCGGTGCCGCTGGGGCTGACGAAGGCGTCGAAGTACAGCAGCAGCATCAGCCAGTTCAGGCCCAGCGCCATCGCCAGTTGGGCGAAGGGGGAACTGAAGTTCAGGCCTTGCCAGCCGTGGGCCAGGTCCGCCGGCGACAGCGCGCCGATGAAGGCCACTTGCAGCGCCACATAGATCACCGCGGCCAGCAGGATGGAACCCACCACGCCGAAGGGCACGCTCTTGCCCGGATTGCGGGCTTCGCCGGCCAGGTTGATCGGGCTTTGGAAACCGTTGAAGCTGAACACGATGCCGCTGGTGGCCACCGCCGTCATGACGCTGGCCCAGCCAAACGGCGCGAAGCCGCCGGGGGTGTCGCCGCCCAGGTTGCCGGGGTGGAAGCCGCTGTAGATCAGCGCGCCCACGGTCAGCGCGGGCACGATCACTTTGAAGATGGTGATGGCGCTGTTGGCCTTGGCGAACAGGCGCACGCCCCAGTAGTTGAGCATGAAGTAGACGATGACCAGCAGCGCGGACAGCATCAGGCCGGGCGGGGTCAATTCGCCGTTGGAAAACAGTTGTTGGGCCCAGGCGTATGGCCAGGAGCTCATGTATTGCACCGAAGCCTCGGCCTCGATCGGGATCACCGAGACGATGGCGATCCAGTTGGCCCAGCCGGCGATGAAGCCGAGCAGGGAGCCGTGGGAGTAACGGGCGTAACGCACCATGCCGCCGCTTTCCGGGAACATGGCGCCCAGTTCCGCGTAGCTCAGCGCGATGGAGAGAATGATCACCATGCCGACTATCCAGGCGACGATGGCGGCGGGGCCGGCGATCTGGGCGGCGTGGGCGGCGCCGAACAGCCAGCCGGAGCCGATGATGGAGCCCAGGCCGGTCAGCATCAGGGCGACGGGGCCGATATGGCGGGAGTGTTGCTGTGTCAAAGGTATCTCCTGTCTAAAGAACCTGCTGACGATCCGCTGTGCGTGGTGAGGCGTCACACGGCGAGTACCGCTTCAGAATGCTGAAGCCACTTTCGCCCTGTCCCGCTCTGGCTCGCGAGATCGTAAACAGCTTCTGAAAACCCGACGGCCCGGTGGAGTCAGCTCCGGACGCGGCGGGCAAGCGATGGAGACAAGTTCCGACCACGACGCGCTCGCCCGGCCGTCCGAGGCGGAGGGCATGGCATGGAGAATGACGGCGTGCTGGATGCGCCGGCGCGGAGGGCGCCGGCGAGCTTGTCCCGGGTGCCGGGTGGGCCCGGTCTGATGTGCTCTTTTATAAGAGGGGGCTAATCTACCTTTGCTTTTCATTACGGTATGTAACGAAATGTACTCGCTAGCTTATTTCAAACATGACAAAAGATTGAAGATGGCGAGCAAAAGGGCGATCTATTGCGTGTTTAGGCGGATGGCAAGACTTTGTGTGGAATAAATGCTCTAGGCGTGAGTCGGCGGCAATTTTCTGCCTAATTGACGCCGGCGCGGTGGCTAAGCCGGTTGTTGCCGCAGCCGCCAATCGGGCGCCTCGGCGGAAGACGCGGGTTCGGCGTCCGGCGCGTCGATGCGGAACCAGCTCAGGGTCTGATTCAGATCCTGCGCCGCGGCGGCCAGGTGCTGCATCACCGGCGCGGCTTGCTGCATTTGCTGGTCGATGGCGGCGGCGAGGTGAGCCACTTCGTGGCCGTGCTGGCGGATGTCTCCGCCGGCGCGGGCCTGGGCGGCGCTGTGCTCGCGGATGTCGGCCATCAAGCGATTCAAGCGCTCCAACCCCGCGTCCACTTGCAGCAGAGCCTGATCCAGCGCCTGTTGAGAATCCAGCTTGTCGGCGCAGGCGTCGCCGGCTTGCTCCAGCGCGGCGTGCAGCGAGCCGGTGGCGCCCTCCACGCGGCCCAACGCGTCGAAGATGCTGCCGGTGGCGGCGCGGGTGCGCTCTGACAGTTTGCGCACTTCGTCGGCCACCACGGCGAAGCCGCGGCCGCTTTCGCCGGCACGCGCGGCTTCAATCGCGGCGTTGAGCGCCAGCAGATTGGTTTGCTCGGCTACATCGCGGATCAGTCCGCTGACGCCGGCGATGTCGTCCAGGCTGAGTTGGAGCTGGCGCATTTCCGTTTGCGCGCATCCCATATTGTCGGCCAGCGTCCGCATCGCTTCGGCGTTGAGCCGGCCCAGTTCGCGCGCGCGGCCGGTATCGTCCGCCGCTTGTCGGGTGTGGGCGTCCGCCTGTTGCAGATGGCCGGCCACGGTTTGGGCGCTGTCGGCCACCGCGTGGGCCGCCTCGTTGCTGAGCTTGGCCTTGGCGCTTTGCTGGCGGCTGGCGTCGGCCACTTGCAAAGTCAGCAATTGCAGGCGCTGGCAGTCGCCGCCGCTGCGGTGGGCGTCGGCTTCCACCCGGCGCAGCAAGTCGTTCAGCTTGTTCAGGAACTGATTCAGGCGGCCGGCGGTGGCGGCCAGCTCGTCGCGGCCCTGAGCCGGCAGCCGCATCGCCAGATTGCCTTCTCCCAGCGCGTCGGCTGAAGCGGCCATCGCCTGCAACTGCCGCTTCAACCGGCGCGCCAGCGCCAATTGCATTGCCGCCACTATCAGGCTGGCCAGCGCCAGCGGGCCAAGCGTCAGCCAGGCCAGGCCTTGCAGCGTGTCCTGCAATTGCGCGGTTTCCTGGGCCAGCCGTCCTTGTTCCTGCGCCTGTTGGCGGTCCAGCAAGGTCGCCAGCGGCTGCAGGCTTTGCTGCCAGGCTTGTTCCGGAATGGACAGCGCGTCCTGCGGCGCGGTCTCGGCGATGGCCAGCGCGCTGCTCAGATTGCGCTCGTAGTCTTGCCACAATCGGCCGACTGCCTGACGAAAGGGGGCGGACTCATTGGCGGGCAGACCGGTGGCGATGTCGCCGGTCAGGCGCGCCACGGCCAGGCTGGTGTCCCGCAGCCGCGCCGGACTGTCCGGCAGCAGCGGGTCCAGCCGCGACAGCTGCAATACGCCGGCTTTGAGCTGATAGAGGCTGGCGCTCAATTGCTGACGCGCGCTGTGGCGGTCCACCGCGCGGGTCAGGCCGCTCAGCTGCTGTCCGGTGAGGATGAGGGCCAACGCCAGGCTGGCGAGGGTGAAGAGGATGGTCAGCCACAGGCGTTTGGCCAAAGTCATGATGATGTCGTGAGTTGCGATGCGGAAGAGCCGCAGTCTAGGCGCGGCGGATGACGGCAGAATGACATGAAGATGAATTGTCCTGTAGGGAACCCTATTGCCGAGACCATTCTTTGCCGACGCTGTGCGACGTTGCGGCTAAAATAGCCGGGTTTGTCATTTAACTTGGTTGTTGGCTTATGACTTTGCTATCCCCGGACCAGTTGGAACAGGCGCTGTGGGCGTCCACGGAACTGCTGCGCGAGCAAGTGGACCTGTACGACTACAAGAACCACGTGTTCGGCCTGTTTGTGCTCAAGCGCCTGCACGATGTGTTTGTGGAGCGGGTTCAGGCGCGCGTGGCGGCCGAGGGCATGAGCCGCAAGCGCGCCGAGGGCGTGGTGCAGGAACAATACGGCGTCTATCCGCAGCATGCGCGCTGGCCCGGCCTGCAAGAGCGCAAGAAAGGCATAGGCGAGGCGCTGGACAAGGCGGTGGCCGCCATTGAGGAGCATCACCCGGCGCTGGCCGGCGTACTCAGCGTTGCTCAATACCAGGGCCATAAGCGCTTGAGCGACGAGGTGCTGCACCCCTTGATGAACCATATCGGCGCGCTGAAGCTGGGCGACGCCGCTCTGGAAGCGCCGTCCCGTCTGGGCGAGGTCTGCGAAGGGCTGGTGCGCCGCTACGCGGCGGAGTCCGGCAAGCGCGGCGGCGCCTTTTCCACGCCGGCGCCGGTCAGCCAGTTGCTGTTGCGGCTGGCGGAGCCTCAGCCGGGCCAGAGCCTGTACGACCCCAGCTGCGGCGTGGCGGGCACCTTGCTCGAAGCTTGGCGCATGCTGGGCGCGCGGCCGGGCGGCCGCTTGCCGGACGGCCGAGTCGCGCTGGAGTTGTTCGGCCAGGAAAAACTGCCGGCCACTTGGGCGATGGCCAAGCTGTGCGCTTATTTCCACGGCGTGGAGATGAGCCTGGAATTGGGGGACACCTTGGTGGAGCCCAAGCACCTGACCCCGGAAGGCTGGCTGCCTCGCTTCGACCGCATCGTGGCGCAACTGCCGTTCACGGTGAAAAACTGGTGGACGCCACTGGAGGCCGAGGCGGTGGAACCGCCGCCCGCCGACGGCAAGAAGCGTCGCCGCAAACGTCCCGCCGAGCCCAACTACAAGAAGCTGACGGACGAGCATAAGCGCTTCGGCTACGGCATTCCGCCGCGCAGCTTCGGCGATTACGCCTTCGTTCAGCACGTATTGGCCACCTTGAAAGAGGATGGTCGCGCTGCGCTGGTGATGCCGCACGACGTGCTGTTCCGCGACGGCGACGAGGGCCGCATCCGCAACGGCCTGCTGTTTGGCAGTCAAGGCCAGTCCGGCGACCGCATCGAGGGAGTAATCGCCTTGCCGCCTGCCTTGTTCTACGGTTCCGGCATGCCCACCTGCGTGGTGGTGTTGAACAAGAACAAACCGGCGGGCCTGCGCAATAAGGTGATCATCGTCGACGCCAGCAAGGAGTTCGGCCGTGGCCGGGTGCAGAACACGCTGCGGCAAGAGGACATCGAACATATCCTGCGCGCTTACCGCGCCGCGGTGGAGCAGGAAACGGAAGAGCCGGACTATCTGCGCCTGGTGGGGCTGCGCGAGATCAAGCAAGGTCACCGGGGCAATCTGAACGTGCAGCGCTACTTCGCCCAGGACGAGGCGGCCGAGGTGGTGGACGCCGAGGCCTTGGCCACTGAGCTGGCCGCCTTGCAAGAGCAGGAGCAGGCGCTGGACGCGCGGCTGGCGGCCTTCTTCACGGAAGAGCAGGGTTGGCGGGCGGAGGAGGGCGAGCTGGAGGGCTGCCTGGCTTTGACGGATGAAAAGTTGGAGTTGCTGTCCAGCCAATACGCGGCGGAGCGCAAGCTGCGCCCCAGCCGCATCCAGGCCTTGCTCAACCGCGGCTACGGCACCCGGCGCATGGGCAAGTGGAGTCCGCATCAATCGTTCAAACCCAGTCCGTTGGGGGTGGTTCCCGGCAACTGGGAGGTGTGCAAATTGGGGGAATTGGCCGCGCCGCTGGCGGCCACCGCCGAGGGCGAACTGTTGGAGGCTACCGAGGGCGGCGGCTGGCGTCGGGCCGGAGAGGGCCTGGGCACGGCGCTGCCGCCCAACGCTTTCGCCTTTGATCCGGCCCGTTTGTATCAGGGCGCGCTGGCGCGCAACGTCGACGAAGCTCCGACGCTGGCCGCGGCGGACCAAAGGGCTTTCGCGTTGGACGAAGCTCGGATCTTGCCGGCTTTCCTGGAGTGCTACCGGCAGTCGGAAGGGTGGCGCTTTTGCCTGGAACGGCTGGGCGCGGCGGTGGAGGGGGCCGAGTTCGGCTTCGAGGCGCTGGCGGAAATGCCGCTGCCCGTGCCGCCCTTGAGCGAGCAACGCAAGCTGGTGGAGGAGTTGGCGCGCCAGGACGAAGCCTTGCTTGCTCTGCAGCAGCGCCTGCAGCAATGGCAGGCGCGGCGCGACGCGCTGTTGGCGCGCTTTCCGTCGGAAGACTAAAGGCCCGCCGGCCGCCGTTGCGACGGCGGCTTATTTCTGCCAGTAGGTTTTGACGTTGACGAACTCGTACAGGCCGAACTCGGACAGCTCGCGGCCATAGCCTGAGGATTTGACGCCGCCGAAAGGCAGGCGCAGGTCCGAGCTGGTATGGCGGTTGATGAACACGCTGCCGGCTTCTATTTGGCGCGCCAGTGTCCAGGCGCGCTCCTTGTCCGCGCTGTAGATGCTGGCCCCCAGGCCGAAGGGGGTATCGTTGGCCAGCCGCAGCGCGTCGGCCTCGTCGCGCGCGCGCAAAATGCCGGCTACCGGGCCGAATACTTCCTCGTGGTAGACGCGGCAGTCCGAGTTGACCCGGTCCAGCACCGTGGCCGGATAGAAGAAGCCGGGGCTGGCCGGCATCTGTCCGCCCAGCCGCAGCTCGGCGCCGTGAGCGACGGCGTCCAGCACCTGGGCGTGCAGCGCTTCGCGCAGATCGGCGCGGGTCAGCGGCGACAAGGTGGTGGCGGGGTGGCGCGGGTCGCCGGCGCGCAGTTTGGCGGCTTCGGCGCAGAAGGCGTCAATGAAGGCTTCGGCGATTTCCGGCACCACGATCATGCGCTTGGCCGCATTGCAGCTCTGGCCCGCGTCGCGGAAGCGGGAGTTGGCCGCGTCCTGAGCCGCGGCGGCGACGTCGGCGTCGGCCAGCACGATGAAGGGATTGCTGCCGCCCAACTCCAGCACGGTCTTTTTCAGATGGCGGCCGGCCAGCGCCGCGATGGCGCGCCCGGTTTGAGTGGAGCCGGTGAAGGCCACCGCGTCGCACTGGCGGATGGCCTCTTCCACTTGATCATGATCTATCCAGGCCACGTCCAGCACCGCCAAGCCGGCGGCGCGCGCCAACTCCAGCAGACGCTGAGTGGATTGCGGCACCGACGGCGCCGGCTTCACCAGGCAGGCGTTGCCGGCCATCAGCGCCGGCACCGCGAAGCGCAGCACCTGCCAGATCGGATAATTCCACGGCATCACCGCCAGCACCGTGCCCAGCGGCTCGAAGGCCACGCCGCTGCGGCTGGCCTGGGTGGGGATGTCCAGCGAAGCCAGCAGTTCCGGCGCCAATTGAGCGTAGTAACGGATCAACTGGGCGGATTTGTCGATTTCCGCCAGGCATTCCGCAGTGCGTTTGCCCACCTCCAGCGTGACCAGGCCGGCCAGTTCTTCGCGATGAGCTTGAAGTTGATCGGCCAGGCGCAGCAGTTGCTCGGCGCGTTCGGCCACGCTCAGCTCGCGCCAGTGGCGCTGTGCCTCGCGCAGCTGCGCCAGGGCGGCAGGCAGTTGGGATTCCGGCCAGGCGGCGCGGGTGTAGACGACTTCTCCTGTGGCGGGGTTGCAGCTGGTAAAGGCGGTCATGACGTGCTGTATTCGGTTGGCAAGCAAAGACACAATGTAGCAAAAATCCCCGGGGACGGGGGTGAGCGGGGTCAATTCCGCGGTGATTTGTCATTCATATTTCTAATTTGAATAAATGATTAAATTTATAGTTCTTTAGGTTTTATGTGACTTGCTTATAGACTGGTTCGCAATCGTCAGGCAGTGGCGTTGACGGATGGCGGGATTCAGAGGCAAGGCATGATTGAAATAGAGAATTTATACAAACATTACCGGGTGGACGGGCGTGAAGTGCCGGCCTTGGCTGACGTCAGCCTGAAGGTGGCCAAGGGCGAGGTGTTCGGCATCATCGGCCGTTCCGGTGCGGGCAAGAGCACCTTGGTGCGTTGCCTGAACCTGCTGGAGCGCCCGGACCGCGGCGCGGTGCGCTTGGGCGACACGGATCTGACCGCGCTGGACAGCCGGCAATTGCAATTGCGCCGCCAACGCATCGGCATGGTGTTTCAGCATTTCAATTTGTTGAAGTCGCGCACCGTGGCGGGCAATGTGCGCTTTCCGCTGGAGTTGGCCGGCGGCGTGTCCGCGGTCGATATGGACGCTCGCGTCGAAGAACTGCTGGCCTTGGTGGGGCTATCCGGCCATCGCGACAAATACCCGGCGCAATTGTCCGGCGGCCAGAAGCAGCGCGTCGGCATCGCCCGGGCGCTGGCCAATCACCCCGAACTCTTGCTGTGCGACGAGGCGACCTCGGCGCTGGACCCTGAAACCACGGATTCCATCCTGACCCTGCTGGCCGACATCAACCGCCAGCTTGGCCTGACCATTGTGTTGATCACCCATGAGATGCGCGTGATCCGCCAATTGTGCGATCAGGTGGCGGTGCTGGACCACGGCCGCGTGGTGGAGCAGGGGCCGGTGCTGGACGTGTTTCTGCACCCGCGGCACGAGGTGACCCGCGGGCTATTGGCGGAAACCGGCTTGTATCACGAAGAAGCGCGCCAGACCTGGCAACAGCGCGTGGGCGCGCCGCTGATCAAGCTGACCTTCGTTGGCGATCCCACCTTGCAGCCGGTGCTGGATGTAGTGGGCAAGGAGGCGGGCGCCCGCTTCAACCTGGTCAGCGGCACGCTGTCCGAGATCAAGGGCACGCCGTTTGGCCAATTGGTGGCCGGCGTGATCGAGTCGAAGGCTCCGCTGGAGAGTCTGCCTGAATTATTCGCCAGTCATGGCGTGCGTTGCGAGGTGCTGTGATGGAAGGTTTCGACTGGGCCCAATTATTGAGCATGGACTGGCTGGAAATAGGCCAGGCCACCTTGGACACGCTGACCATGCTGGGCGCCTCGTTGCTGTTCACCGTGCTGTTCGGCCTGCCGCTGGGCGTGGTGCTGTACGTTAGCTCGCCGGGGCAATTGCTGTCGCGGCCGCGCTTGTACGCCACGCTGTCCTTCCTGGTCAATGTGTTCCGCTCCTTGCCCTTCGTGATTTTGCTGATCGTGATGATCCCGCTGACGCTGAAGCTGGTGGGTACTTCGATAGGGGTGGCGGGCGCGATTCCGCCGCTGGTGGCCGGCGCGTCGCCCTTTTTCGCTCGACTGGTGGAAAACGTGCTGCGCGAAGTGGACCGGGGGGTGATCGAGGCCAGCCAGTCCATGGGCGCCAGCCTGGGCCAGATCGTGCGTCACGTACTGCTGCCGGAGGCCTTGCCGGGCCTGGTGGGCGCGGCGACGGTGACCACGGTGGCGCTGGTGTCCTACACCGCGATGTCCGGCGTCATCGGCGGCGGCGGCCTGGGAGATTTGGCGGTGCGCTACGGCTATCAGCGTTTTCAGACCGAGGTGATGGTGGTGACCGTGGTGTTGCTGCTGTTGCTGGTGCAGTTGATACAGAGTTTTGGCGACCGGCTGGTGCTGCGCTGTCAACGCGGCTGAGAACCTGTTCACGATCTGCTGCGCGTCGGCGATACGGCGTTGAAACCGTCTTCGAAATGCTCATGTACCACGCGTACATTCCGCTTTCTCAGCCGTTTTCGCCTTGTCTCGCCTGAGCTCGCGAGATCGTGAGTTGGCTCTGAGCGCCCGGCGCTGCGGCCGCATCGAAAACCCAAGAGATTTGAACCCAACACTGTGTTGAATAGAGGAAATCGCATCATGAAAAAGAATATCGCTCGCTTCGCCTTTACCGCCGTCACCGCGCTGTGGGGCGCGCAGGCGCTGGCCGCCGACCTGGTGACCGTCACCGTGGCCGCGTCTCCGGTGCCGCACGCGGAAATCCTGGAAGCCTTGAAGCCCACCCTGGCCAAGCAAGGGGTCAAGCTGGAGGTGAAGGTGTTCAACGACTACGTGCAGCCCAATCTGCAAGTGTCCGAGAAGCGGTTGGACGCCAACTTCTTCCAGCACATTCCCTATCTGGACAAGTTCAACAAGGATCGCGGCACCAAGCTGGTCGTGGCCAGCAAGCCGGTGCACATCGAACCGTTCGGCGCTTACTCCAGCAAGTTCAAGAAAGTGGCGGACCTGCCCAAGGGTGCGACTGTGGCCATCCCCAACGATCCGACCAACGCCGGCCGCGCTTTGCTGCTGCTGGATCAGGGCGGCGTGATCAAATTGAAGGACCGCAACAATCTGTACCCGACGGTGAAAGACATTGCGTCCAACGCCAAGCAGGTGAAGATCAAGGAACTGGAAGCCGCCACGCTGCCGCGCGTGCTGCCGCAGGTGGACCTGGCGCTGATCAACGCCAACTACGCGCTGGAAGCCAAACTCAATCCCAAGCGCGACGCCTTGTTCATCGAGACCACCTCGCCCTACGCCAACCTACTGGTGGCGCGGGCCGACAACAAGGACAGCGTGGGCGTGAAGAAGCTGGCCGCCGCGCTGGCCAGCCCGGAAGCGCGCAAGTTCATCGAGAGCAAGTACCAGGGCGCGGTGATCCCGGCGTTCTGAGAGTCTAGTGCCAAGCCGTCCGACATGTCTGGTTGAATTGATAAAGCCCCGCTTTGCGGGGCTTTGTCTTGTTTGCCTACAGGCTTGAAGCTGTTTTCGCCTTGTCTCGTCCTTGCTCGCGAGACTTTGAACAGGCGTTCAGGCGCCGGCGAGATCGGCCGGTTTCTCCCCGGTCAGGAAATAGCGGATGGTTTCGTTGACGCTGCGCATCGCGTCGCCGAAAGGCAGCGGATCGGCGCCTCGGAAAAAAAGCCCCTTGCTCACTTCGCCGCGGAAGGCCGCCGCGAGTTTGAGATCGATGCAGAACTGGCCCATCTTGGCCACGCCGTCGCGCAGGCCGCAGGCGCTCAGGCAATTGAGGCTTTGAGTGCAGCGCGCGGGGTCGGCCTTGGCGTTGGCCTGCAAGATGGCCTCGCGCTTCAGATAGCTTTTCAGGAAGGGCGTCAGCACCCCGCGCGCCGGAAGGCCGGCCACGCTCATGAATTCGGCTATGTCTTCCGGCTTGGCCTCCGCCAGCGTGCGCTTGAAGTTGTCGTGCGCGTCGCCCTCGCGGGTGACGGCGAAGGCGGTGCCTATCTGTACCGCGGATGCGCCGAAGTCCTGGATGCAGGCCTTCATCTTCTCGAAGCTGTTGACGCCGCCGGCGACGATCAGCGGGATGCGCTCGCTTTCCAGTTGCAGGCTTTTGAACAACTGTCGGGTGTCGTCCAGCACTTTCTGGAAGCTGAAGCGCTCGGCGTCCAGTTCGGCGAGGCTGGCCGCGCCCAGATGGCCGCCGGCGTGTTTGGGGTGCTCGATGACGATGGCGTCCGGCAGGCGTCCCTTCTTCATCCAGCGCTTGAGCACGATGCCGATGCCGCGCGCCTCGGACAGGATGGGGATCAAGGCCACCTTGGGAAAGTCCGAGGTCATCTCCGGCAGGTCCAGCGGGAGGCCCGCGCCCATCACCACCGCTTCTGCGCCGGATTCGCAGGCTTGGCGCACATAGTCCGGATAAGAGGCCACAGCCTTCATCACATTGACCGCCACCATGCCGTGGCCCTGAGCGTAGGTCAGCGCGCCCTTCACTTCGCGATCCAGCGCAATCAGGTTGAGACGATCCAGTTCGGCCTGACCGCGCGCGTATGGCGACTGCTCAACCAGATCAGCGTGCAGATGGCGCAGATCGACGCTGGCCACGGTGCCCAGCGCGCCCTCTCGGGCGACGTGGCCGGCCAGGCTTTTGGCGGAAACGCCTATGCCCATTCCGCCTTGCACGATGGGGAGCAGAGCGCGTTGCCCTATCTGCAAGGGAGCGTAGAGCGGGGAATTTGTGGTCATTTAGCAACGATGCCGGTACGGGTGAATAAAAGGCGATCTTAGGCATGGCGGCCTTAAGAGTCTTTGCTCTAGGGCAAAAAACTAAGGATGGCTCGCTTTTTAACTCGGAAAAACTATTGATGCTTCAATGACTTGAGCACTTGCCTCTGCCGGGTATGGCACGCAAACTTTTGATTTTAGTGAGGATATTTTTAGCTAAGCCATTGTGATGCGTTCAAATATGTATTTGGCATTTTTGTGAAAAGAAATCGCGCGGCGAAAGTCCAGGCAAATCCAGGGTAAAGACTTTTTGCCATCGTTGGCCTTAGCACATTCCTAAAAATCAGCTCCTGTCCATTTGGTCAGATTTCCCGGTTCAGTCCTGCTCTTACAGTGCCCGTGCCGGTAACTTGATGATTGGAGAAAATAAAATGGCTCATTTCTTTCCACTGGAGTTGGATAGCTTGCAGATGGAGAAGGTCAACGCGACGTCTTATGAAATTGATTTGCTGAAGTTCCGCCACCAGGTGTTTCGCGTGCAACTGGGTTGGGTACCGCCGCGGCCGGACGGCCTGGACTTGGATGATTACGACGTGTTCTCCGACAATCTGGCGGTGATTGCGCAGCAGCAAGTGGTGGGGTCGGCGCGTTTCACGCCAGGCGATCAGCCCTTCATGATCGAGCGGGAGTTTGCCCGTTTGCTGGCGCCTGGGGAGCGCATCCGCAAAGGCGCGGGTTGTGGGGAAATCACTCGCTTCGCGGTGGGCAAGACGATTTCCGGTCGTGAGACGAGAGCGATTGCGCGCTTGTTGTATCTGAGCTTATGGGAGTGGTCGCGCGCCAACGAGGTGCGCTGGCTTTATTTCGTGGTGGAGCCGTCTTTTTATCGGCATCTGTCCCGAATGGGGTTTCCGATACAGCCGGTGGGCGTGCCAAGACCGCTGGACGGCGGAGTGATGTCGGTTGCGGGCTGCTTTGACTGGGAGCAGGCTGATCCGGAGTTCATCAAGTCGCTGCGACGGGAAGTCGCTGCGCCAAGAGAGTGCGTCCGTTCCTGGTTGGAATATGACCGTGCGCATGCTCCCGCGTGGGCTTAAGCTGGCCGGCCCGCAGCTAATCGCTGACCTGGAGTCCGGGAGGCGGCAACAAGTGCATGCCCAGCACGATGGCGTGAGTGCGATTGTTGGCGTTCAGCTTGCGGATGACGTTGGCGACGTGGAACTTCACCGTTCGTTCGCTGATGTCCAGGATGGTGGCGATTTCCCAATTGGTCTTGCCGCGGCTCATCCAGTGGAAAATATCGTATTCACGCTGCGATAGCGGCATGGAACTGGGTGTGGCCGGGGCCAGATTGGCGATGCGCACCGCAGCTTGGTGCAAGTGGGGCGTCAGACATTCCAGCATGGCGACCAGATTGGGGTCGGAGCTGGCGTCTTTGCCGCTGACGGAGAAAATGCAACCCAGATTATTGCGTTTGGAGGCGGCGCTGAAGGTGACGCCGCTTTCCAATCCTACGGTGGCGGCCTCGGCGATGAACTTGCGTTCTTCCTTGCCCTTGGCACGGCTGAAGCGCTCTTGCCACTGCACCGGTCCGCTGCCCAGATGGATCTTCAAGATGGGATCGTGCTGGGCGTAGTTTTCCTCCATGTAATGCTTCAGCCATTCCGAGGGATAGCTGACATTCAAGACCCGCTCCAGCCGCTGAATCTGCTGGTGCTGGTTGATGCGACCCAGCGCCAGCACCATGTGCTCGGAAGGCGCCTGGCTGAGCAACATGTCCAGAAACCCCCTGAGCTCGGCTTCGGTTTCGATTTGTCCGGCAAGGTGAATCCATTCCAGCAACGTCCATTGCTGACTCGCGGACAAGCCGCTGGGCAGCGGCCGTGCTATCGCGGAATTTGAGATGACCATGAGCAAATCTTTCTTGATCTTGTGGTTTTACGCTGCTGGATAGTAGCCCACATGCAAAAGGCATGGGAAGCGCTAACTCCTTGTTCTGGTGCCAAGAACAGCGACTGTTGCATTCGTCGCCGACATTATAACAAATTGCCTGTCTAAAAATCCGTAAGTAGAAATAATTATATTGATCAATGACTTATTTGGTGCTATCTGGCGGGGGGCAAACTAGGCGGGAAGTTGGGGCGTCATAAGGAAGACGCCGGGACAAGCTTGGAAAACTGGACCTTCTGTCAGTGTTCCCGATAACTGAAGTGCTGGAACAAAGGCGCGATCTCTTCTATCAGCTGCGGCGCGGGCCAGCCGGCCGGGGCCGGAGGCAGGGCGAAGGAGGGCGGCGGACGCAGTTGCTGCCAGTGATAGTCGGCGACGCCCAGCGCCGCCAGCCGCCGCGCCAGCGCGGCCAGTTGGATCTCATTGTGCCAGTGCGGATGTATGCTGCTGCGACATTCAAAATTACTGTTGTTTTGCAACAAACAGTGCAGCGAGGCCTCGGTCTGCTCGCCGCTGCGGGGCAAGCCGGTTAGCGCCGGATAGGCACCGAAATCGGTTTTGATGTCCAGGCCGACCCAATCCAGCAACGGCAGCACCCGCCGCAAGCGCTGCGGATACGCGCCACCGGTGTGCAGGCCGGTGGCGAAGCCCAGCGCCCGGGTCTGTTCCAGCAACGCCGGCAGCGCCGGCTCCTGCAGCGGTTCGCCGCCGGAGAACACCACGCCGTCGAGCAGGCCGGTCCGGCTTTGCAGCCAGCGCAGGGTGTCCGGCCAGCGGGTTTCGCCGTTTTGGCGCCGCAGCAGGTGGGGATTGTGGCAATAGCCGCAACGCCAGGGGCAGCCGGCGAGAAAGACCACGGCGCACAGTTTGCCCGGCCAGTCGCAGCTGGAGAACGGCGTCAGCCCGCCGATGCGGGCTGCTGCGGGGTCAGCGGGCGGTGTGTTCACTGAAGCAGACCCGTTCGTCGAATTCTCCGCGCTTGCCGATATTGAAAGACTGCACCGGGCGGTGATAACCCATTACGCGGGTCCAGACTTCGCAGCGGGTGCGCTGTTCGTCGTTGAGCGGAGCGGCGTCTTGGCCGGGGATGCGGGTGGGGGGAGTCATGAGCTTTCCTTTCTTAAGGGCTTATGAAGGCTGGCGCGCCAGCAGTTCCGCGTCGCAGCGCGGGCAGAATTCGTGGTGACCGGACAGATAGCCGTGCTTGGGGCAGATCGAGAAGGTCGGGGTGACCGTGATATAGGGCAGGCGGAAGCGGGATAGCGAGCGGCGCACCAGTTCGCGGCAGGCGTCGGCGCAGCTGACCGCCTCGGTCATATAAAGGTGCAGCACGGTGCCGCCGGTGTATTTGCGCTGCAGCTGTTCCTGGCGCTGCAGGGCTTCGAAGGGATCGTCGGTGAAGCCCACCGGCAATTGGCTGGAGTTGGTGTAATAAGGATGAGCGTCGCTGCCGGCTTGCAAGATGCCGGGATAGCGTTTTCGGTCTTCCTTGGCGAAGCGGTAGGTGGTGCCTTCCGCCGGGGTGGCTTCCAGGTTGTACAGGTGGCCGGTGCTTTCCTGGAACTCCACCATGCGCTGGCGGATGTGATCCAGGTAGTCGCAGGCTAGTTGGTGGCCCTCGTCGCTGGTGATGTCGATGCGGTCGCCGCTGAAGTTGCGGATCATTTCATTGATGCCGTTGACGCCTATGGTGCTGAAATGATTGCGCAGCGAGCCCAGGAAGTGACGGGTGTAGGGGTAGAGGCCGTCGTCGATGCGCGTTTGCACTTCGCCGCGTTTTTTCTCCAGCGCGTCGCGGGACAGTTCCAGCAAGCGGTCGGTTTCGGCCAGCAGCGCGGCGTAGTCGCCGGCAAAGCGGTGGCCCAGACGCGCGCAGTTGAGGGTGATCACGCCGACGGAGCCGGTTTGCTCGGCGCTGCCGAACAGGCCGTTGCCGCGCTTGAGCAGTTCCCGCAAGTCCAATTGCAGCCGGCAGCACATACTGCGCACCATCTGCGGCTCCAGGTCGGAGTTCACGAAGTTCTGGAAATAGGGTAGGCCGTATTTGGCGGTCATTTCGAACAAGAGATCGGTGTTTTCGCCGTGCCAGTCGAAGTCGCGGGTGATGTTGTAGGTGGGGATGGGGAAAGTAAAGGAGCGGCCCTTGGCGTCGCCGGCCAGCATCACTTCGATGTAGGCGCGGTTGATCATTGCCATTTCGCGCGCGCAATCGCCGTAGCGGAACGGCATTTCCTCTCCGCCCAGCACCGGAATCTGCTCGGCGACGTCGTCCGGGCAGGTCCAGTCGAAGGTCAGATTGGTGAATGGGGTCTGGGTGCCCCAGCGGCTGGGCACGTTGAGGTTGTAGATCAGTTCCTGGACGCACTGGCGCACGTCGGCGTAGCTCAGCCCGTCTTTCTTGACGAAGGGAGCCAGGTAGGTGTCGAAGGAACTAAAGGCTTGGGCGCCGGCCCACTCGTTTTGAAGGGTGCCGAGGAAATTGACGATTTGGCCGCAGGCGGAGGATAGGTGGCGCGGCGGCGCGGATTCCACTTTGCCGGGAATGCCGTTGAAGCCATTTTGCAACAGGGTGCGCAGCGACCAGCCGGCGCAGTAGCCGGACAGCATGTCCAGATCGTGGATGTGCAAGTCCCCCTGGCGGTGGGCAATGGCAACTTCCGGCGCCAGCACCCGCTCCAGCCAGTAATTGGCGGTGAGTTTGCCGGCGATGTTGAGGATCAGGCCGCCCAGGCTGTAGCCCTGGTTGGCGTTGGCGTTGACCCGCCAGTCGGCCCGGTCCAGATATTCGTCGATCGCGGAGATGGCATCCACCATGGCGGTGGGCGCGGAAGCTGTGCTCATTTCTATATCTAGTGAAGTTATCGAATGGAGGCCACTATAAATTGTGTTTTATGGTCTGTGTGGCCGAGGTGGCGATAACTTGACGCGGATCAAGCGCGGCGCTTTTGGGAGAAGGCGACGCTTGTCAGGCCGGTGAAAACGGCTTGTTGAGCGCGATTCTCGTATTGTTTGCGGCGACGCATGGCTTATGCTGGATGGGATGCCGCCGCGCCGCAAACGCCGCTTCTGAGCGGCCGCCGTTGGCCCTGGGGCATATTGTTGCCAACTTGATGCTGTTTCATTGAGTCTGTTGCAACAAACTCATGGCATTCAGCCCGAATCAGGTGCATACTTGGATTGCATAGAAAATAGGGCGATGTATTTTCAAGCAAGCTGTAAAAACTATATGACAAAGTGCGCTCCGCGAGCGGTGCAGTGGGGAAGCTGCGGTCGGTTCTGTTCCTGGCGTGGATTTGTCCATGAAGATGCATTCACAACAATTTGCAAGTTCTTCTTTAATCATTAAAGGGTATGGTGTACCCTTTTTAAAGAGATACTACTTAATAATGTTATCAGCATTGTCAAATCCAGGGCGTCCGTCCGGGCGTGAAGGGTAGGCGATGCCGAGCCTGGAACATCCCTGATTATGGACACCTTAAAAGCATTGATGGTCTTCATGACCACGGCGGAAAACGGCAGCTTCTCCGACGCCGCACGCAAGCTGGGCGTATCGCCGGCCGCTATCAGCCAGAGCATTGCCCGGCTGGAGCAGGAGCTGGAGGTTCGCCTGTTCAACCGCACCACGCGCCAATTGACGCTGACCGAGGACGGGCGCCGTTTCTACGCCCAGTGCCGCGGGCCGGTGAACAATCTGGATTCGGCGATCAACCAGCTGAAAGCCAGCCGCGACGAGCCGGCCGGCCATCTGCGGGTCAGCATGCCCAACTCCTTTGGCCGGCGTTTCATCTTGCCCATCATGGGCGAGTTCTGCGAGCGCTACCCCAAGGTGCGGGTCTTCTTCGGCCTGGACGACCACTTCAGCGATTTGATCGAGGACGGCTACGATGTGGGGGTGCGTTCCGGCATGATGCCGGATAGCCGCATGGTGGCGCGCAACCTGGCGCAGATGCCGCTGTACGTGGTGGCGTCGCCGGGGTATTGGGATTTGCATGGCCGCCCGAGCGCTCCGGAGGAACTGAGCAACCACGATTGCATCAATTTCCAGTTCCCCACTTCCGGCCGTCTGTTCAAGTGGGAGTTCGACCGCAAGGGCGAGCGGATTCCGCTGGAGGTCAACGGCACTTACACCTTGAACGAGATGGAGGCGGTGGCCGAGCTGGCGCGTCTGGGCATGGGCGTGGCCCAGTTGCCGGGCCACGAGGTGGTGCATCTGATCCGTTCCGGCGAGCTGGAGCCGGTGTTGACCGATATGGTGTCGCTGGAGCGTTCGATTTACATCTGCTTCCCGCATCGCGACCACATCGCGCCGCGCACCCGGGTGTTCGTTGATTTCGTGGTGGAGAAATTGGCGGATCATCCGGACATCATGGCGGATTTGCCGGGCCTGGATTTGAGCGCCAAACGCAAGGCGGCTCAGAAAAACTCAGCCTGATCCGGTCTCCGCTTCATCCGAAAGCCAGCGCTCGAGCTGGCTTTTTTGTTGTCTTTTTACCGCCGCGAGCCATCCTTTCTCCTAGGTGTTGTTAAATATAATGAGCGCGTGTATTGTGTTTTTATACCAATCATGAACGGACGCCACGCGTTCGCTTTGCCAAGGAGACAGCCATGAACGCGCCGGCCCGACAGGAACATACGAGCTCTTATTACGCCGCCTCGGCCAATACGGCGCCGGAGCGCCCGTCCTTGCAAGGGGCTTTGCAGGTTGATGTCTGCGTGATCGGCGCCGGCTACACCGGCTTGTCCGCGGCGTTGCACCTGGCGGAGCGCGGTTATCAGGTGGCGGTGCTGGAGGCGGCGCGGGTGGGCTGGGGCGCGTCGGGCCGCAACGGCGGCCAGATCGTCAACAGCTACAGCCGCGATATGGATGTGATCGAGCGCCGGCACGGCAAAGCGGCGGCCGAGGGGTTGGGCGCGATGGCGTTCGAAGGCGGACGTATCATTCGCGAGCGCATCGAGCAGTACGGCATCCAGTGCGATCTGAAAACCGGCAATGTGTTCGCCGCCTTCACCCAGAAGCAGTTGGACGAGCTGGCGGCCAAGAAGCGTTTGTGGGAGCGTTACGGCCATACCGGTTTGCAGTTGGTGGATCGCGAGGGCATGCGGGGCATCGTGGCGTCGGATCAGTACGTCGGCGCCTTGCTGGACAACTGGGGCGGGCATATCCACCCCTTGAACCTGGCGTTGGGCGAAGCGGCGGCGCTGGAGTCTCTGGGCGGGCGGATTTTCGAGCAGTCTGCGGCGCTGAAGATTCATCCGGGCGGGCGGGTGAGGGTGGAAACCGCCGGCGGCGAGATCAGTTGCCGCTTCCTGGTGGTGGCCGGCAACGCTTATCTGGGCGATCTATTGCCGGCGCTGGCGGAGAAGAGTCTGCCTTGCGGCACCCAGGTGCTGACGACCGAGCGCTTGCCGGAAGCGCTGGCCAAGAGCCTGTTGCCGGGTGACCACTGCGTCGAGGATTGCAATTTCCTGTTGGACTATTACCGGCTGACCGCCGACAACCGGCTCTTGTACGGCGGCGGCACCGTGTACGGCGCGCGCGATCCGGGCGAGGTGGAGCGGCTGATTCGCCCCAAGATGTTGAAAACCTTTCCGCAGCTGGCGGATTACAAGATCGAGTTCGGCTGGACCGGCAATTTCTCGCTGACCTTGTCGCGGCTGCCGCAGGCCGGGCGCATCGGCGACAATGTCTATTACTCGCAGGGATGCAGCGGCCACGGCGTGACTTACACCCATCTGGCCGGGCGTTTGCTGGCGGAGGCCATCGACGGCGACAGCCGGCGCTTTGATCGTTTCGCCGGCCTGCCGCACTATCCCTTCCCCGGCGGACGCGCGTTCCGCGTGCCGATGCTGACCATGGGCGCGTGGTGGTATGGGCTCAGGGACCGCTTGGGGCTGTGAGTTAGTCGTCGGGGGCGAGGCGGCGTTCGCGGTTGGCGCTGCCAGCTTCGCCCACCGCGCGGTTGCGGCCCGCGTTCTTGGCCGCGTACAGATACATGTCGGCGCGGTGCAGCAGGGTTTCCGGCATGTCGTCCACGGTTTGGGTGGCCACGCCGATGCTGGCGGTCAAGCGATTCACCGCCGGCAGTTCGGTCTGCGCCAAGCGCTGACGGATATCATCGGCCAGCGCCATCGCGCCGCTCTGCTCGGTTTCCGGGCAAATCAACAGGAATTCGTCGCCGCCCCAGCGCGCCACGGTGTCCAACTGGCGCGCGCGTTTTTGTAGTAGTTCGCCGAAGGCGGCCAGCACTTGGTCGCCGGCCAGGTGGCCGTAATTGTCGTTGACGTCCTTGAAGTGGTCGATGTCCAACAGCAGCACCGAGAACGGCCTGCGGGTGCGGTAGGAGCGCTCGGTTTCGCGTTCCAGAATGGTGTTGGCCTGGCGGCGGTTGGCCAGGCCGGTGACCGCGTCTTGGCCGGCGAGGGTGTTGAGCTCTTGCAGCATGGCGTGGGATTCGCGGGCGCGGCGGTAGGCGAACAGCGCTAGCGATACGGCCAGGTTGACGCAAAGCAGCAGGGCCAGCGCCATGGTTTGCGCATTGCCATCGCCGGAGTTCAGCCATTGGTAACGTTCTGCCAGCCAGAATATCAGCAGATTGGCCAGGAGCAGGGTGGCCAAGTCGAGCAAGATCTGCCGCAGGCTGAACAGGCGTGACTTCATGGGGCTTGGGCCGTTTCCGATGAGTGCAGGCCGCCGGGAGGCGGCTAGATTGCGTTGATTCTTTTCGGATTAGCCCAAACTTGGCTCGGCCACAAGGCGCGCGTGCCGGCAGCACCTTATCAGAACCTGTTTACGACTTGCTGCGCGTCGTGAGGCGTCAGACGGCGAGCACCGCTTCGAAATGCTCATGTACCACGTGTACATTCCGCTTTCTCAGCGGTTTTCATCTTGCTTAGTCCTTGCACTAGAGATTTTGAACAGGAGATTAAACGGCCATGAAGCGCGCCAGCGGCGTGGCGCTCCAGTCCACGCTGTCCAGCAGGTTCTTGACGATGAGCCCCAGCTCGGTGTCGCCCTCAATCAGCAGTTTGCGGTGGAAAAACAGCGTGTCCGGGTCTTCCTCGCGCAGCATCATCCGGGCGAAGTCGGCCAGCGTGGCGGAGAGCTGCAAATCAGGCGCTTCGTCGTCCTGGTCGCGGCGGAAGCCTTGTTCGTCGGCGCGGAAGCGCAGTGTCAGGCCGGCGTCCAGCACGCGAATGGCGAAGCGGCGGCCGGTCAACAGCGCCATGTCCGCCGGCAGTACGCCGCGCCGGGCCAGTTGATTGAGGCTGGCGGCCAGCAGCCAGGCCGGCGGCGCGGCCGGCAGCCGGGACAGCAGCGCAGCGGCGGCGGAGGGCAGGGCGAGATCAGGAATGCGCATGGGAGGCTCCTATGGCTTGATTGCCGGCCTGGCCGCGCCAATAGCCGTCCACCAGTTCGGCGTCGGCATGGAGTCCGCTGGCGGCTTGCAGCGTGTCCGGGTCGGCGCCGTCCAGCGCTTGGCGGAACAGGGCGACGACGTCGCTGGTGGCGCGCGACTGCGGACTGACGCGCACGGCGTCGACGCCGATGGCGGCCAGGCCGCGTAGATGCGGCAGCAGGCTGTGGCAGCCGGCGGACAGGGTCTGGATGCCGTTGAGGGTGAGGAAGTCCTGCTGGTCCTGGGTGCGCATGGTCAGCCCGTCCGGGTGTTCCAGGCAGCGGAACTGGCAGTCGTCCTTGCTCAGATTGTAATGACGGGCGGTGAAGCAACGCGCGGACAGCGCCAGCGGCAGCTTGCCCCAGGCGAACAACTCTGTGGCGATGGGCGCGCCGATCTCGGCGTAGCGGGCCAGCAGTTGAGCCAAGGTGGCGCGGTCCATTTCCACCGGCGGCACCCAGCGCTCGGCGCCCCAGTCGCGGATCAGCTTCAGGGTGTCGGCGTTGTAGATGTTGAGATGCGGGCCGGCGACGAAGGGCAGGTCGTGCTCGCGCGCCAGCTTGATCGCGCCCAGATCGTTGGCCTCCAGCGCGATGTCGCCGTTGGCGGCCAATTGGCGCGCGCGGCGCAGATCGGATTCGCTCTCCAGCAGCGCCTGGCAGCTGAGCGTGACGCGCTTGCCGGCGGCGGCCAGGTCGCGCGCCAAGGAGATCCAGTCCTGCGGCCGCATCTGCTGGCGGCGCGAGCACACCACTTCGCCCAGATAGATCCGGTCCAGCGGCCAGTCGGCGGCGGCGGCGTAGAAGTCCAGCAGGGTGTCGCGCGGCCAGAAGAACAACACCGGCCCCAGAGTCAATTGCAGATTAAGGCTTGTCATTGGCGGTTTTCCATGGGGGCGGCGCTCATTTCCACGGCCGGTTGTAGGCGCCCAGCGTTTGCTGTTGTCCTTCCGACACTTTGTTCAGCGCCTGGTGCCAGGCCGGGCGCGCCTGGAAGCGCGCGCCGTCGCGGCCGGCGGCGTCCAGCGCTTCGCGCAGCGCTCGCGTCACCTGGGCCACGTAAGCCGGGCTGCGCTGGCGCCCTTCCACCTTGATGGCGGCGACGCCGCTGGCGATGATTTGCGGCAGCATGTCCAGCACATTGAGGCTGGTGGGTTCTTCCAGCGCGTAATAGGTTTCGTCGCGCACCTGGAAGCGACCCTTGCACAGCGTCGGGTAGCCGGCGGGTTCGTCGTCGCGGTAGCTGTCGATCAGGATGTGGTTGAGGCGGGCGTTCATGCGCTGCCCGTCCGGCTCCCAGCGCACGAACTTGGCCGGCGAGCACACCCCGTGTGTGTTGGGCGATTCGCCGGTGGCGTAGCTGGACAGCTGACAGCGGCCTTCCACCATCACGCACAGGCTGCCGAAGCCGAAGACTTCGATCTCGACGTCGGTGTGTTCGATCACGTGGCGCACCTGATCCAGGGTCAGCACCCGAGGGAGCACCGCGCGGCGGATGCCGAACATGTCGCGCGCCAGATTGATGGCTTCGTAATTGGTGGCCGAGCTTTGCACCGACATGTGCAGGCGCAGCTCAGGGTGGCGTTCTGCGGCGTAGGCCATCAGGCCCAGGTCGGCCAGGATCAGCGCGTCGGCGCCCAGGGCCGCGCCTTGGTCCACCGCCGCGCGCCAGCGGCCGGCGTCGGCGCCTTGGGCGAAGGTGTTGATCGCCAGCAGCACTTTGCGACCGTGGCGATGCGCATAGGCGATGCCTTCGCGCGCGCTGGCGTCGTCGAAATTCAGCCCGGCGAAATTGCGGGCGTTGGTCTGGTTTTTCAGGCCCAGGTAAACGGTGTCGGCGCCGTTGTCCACCGCGGCCTTGAGCGCCGGCAGGCTGCCGGCGGGGCAGACCAGCTCGGGCAGGGATGTGTGCAGAGCCATCTTGGTCGGTCCGGTTTAAAACCCACCGACGATAACAAGCCCCGCGTCGCGGGGCCTTGTTCTGGGTCAAGCGCAGGCCGGGCGCCTGGAGAATCAGAAGAAGGGCACTACCATCTTGGTCTTGGCCACCAGCACGATGTAGAACACCGCGACCAGCGCGCAGAGGAAGGCGATCAGCCGGGTTTGCGGCGTTTTGCCGCGGCGCAGCGCGATGGTGCCCAGCGCCACGTAGAGCACCAGGCCCACGATCTTGGCCAGCAGCCACGGGCTTTGCAGGATGGGCCAGCCGCCCATGACCACCAGCGCGATGGCACAGCCCAGCAGCAGGGTGTCGATGACGTGGGGCAGGATGCGCACCGGCTTTAGCGCCAGGAGGTGCTGTTTGCCGCCCAGCATCAGGCCGCCGCGCACGGCGAACAAGAGAATCGACAGATAGGCGAAGCCCATGTGGGCGTGTTTGACGATCAGATAAGGATACATAGGCGTCCGGAAGTTAAAAACCTGTTGAATGTCCGCTGCGCTTGGTGAAACCTTGGGCAAGCTTTAGGGCTTGAGCGCGCTTAACGATAGCGCGCCCATAATACCCGCGCCGCGCCCGTTTGCGGGTTCGGCGTGCCGCCGCCGCCTTCGCCCGGCAAACCGTTCTGACCGCTGATGTCGATCACGGTTTCCGCGCCCAGGCTGTTCAGCGGCCGGTTCGGCGGCGGAGCGCCGGGCGGCCGGCTTTGCAGCGCCGCGCTGACAGAGCCGTAGATATGCGTGCTGCCGGCGGTGTCCAGCGTGTCGCCGGCCAACACCGCGCCGTGTATCCGATTGCTGGCGCCCAGCTTGATCTTGCCGCCGCTGAAAGCTTGGGCCGCATCGTAGCCGCCGGCCAGCAAGGCGATGCCGAGCAGAGGGGATTCGCGCAGCGAACTCCGGTCCGCGCCGCAATGGTTCAGCGGATAGACCTCCGGGAAGTCCGCGCTGCGGCATACTCGCGCCGCGCCGGCCTGGCGCAGGCTCCACAGTTCGACATTGCTGCTGGTTTCGATGTGGCCGGTGGCGAGGATGGCGTTGTCCAGCCGGCCGTACAGCGACAGATTGCCTTCGAACAACGCCACGCCGGGCAGCATGCCCTGAGGCGGCTTGAGGCGCAGCAGCCATTGCTGTGTGGTGCTGCCGGACAAGCAGCTCTCCGCGTCGCTCTCGCATAGTCGCAAGGCCGGCTGGCCGGCCACCGGGGCACAGCGCTTGCCGTCGGCCTGCAAGGCCGGGCATAGATCGTTGCGCTGCCAGTCGTCGGTCCGCTGCCGGCCCAGCCGGTAGACCGCGCCGTCCGGTACGCCGGCCACGTGTTGCAGCCGGACGCGGATGCGCTGCAAGGCGTCGGAGGAACGGTCCGCCGCATCCCAGTAGACGATGAGGTTGGCGGCATCGCGGTAATCGTTGGCGTTGATGCGGGTCGCGCCCAGTCGGAACTCGGGCACCGGTTCCAGCGGCACTTTCAGCCCGGCCTGATGGCGTACCCGCACGGTGTTCGGCGGCGCTTGGCGCGGTTGGCCGGCGGCGTCGAAGATCGGCGCGCCGTTGTGGGTGAAGGCGCCGCCGATGAGGCCGTCGTCGATGTTGGCGTTGCCGCGGCTGTCCAGCAGGCCCTGGGCGCGCAAGGCGTTTAGCCGATTGCTGCTGCTGGTGCGCACATCGCCTTGGCTCAGCAATTGCGCGGAAACGGCGACGTTGCCGGCCAGGGTCACGTCGCCGATGGCGGCCAGCCGGCCCACCCGTTCGCCGCTGCTGCCGATCGCGCCGTTGGCGGCGGCGGTTTCCACGTCGCTGCCGCTGCCCATGACGATGTTGCCGCGCGCTTTCAGCGTCAGGAACTGGCCGCTGTTGACGCGGATGTCGCCGTTGCTCCACAGGCTGAGCGGGGCCTGGCCGTCGCCGCGGGCCGGATTGCCCTGGAACAGGATGTCGCCGGTGGCCTGGATCGCGCTGACGCCGCTCAGGCTGCCGCTGGTGTCCACCGCGCCTTCCACTTGCAAGAGCGCGTCCTTGGCGCCGGTGACCACAATATTGCCGCTGGTGGACAGGCCGCCGCGGATTTGCGCCGCGGCGTTGGCGGCCGGTGGCGGGGGCGTGCCGTTCAATTGGTAGACCACTTCCAGCGTCACCGTGGCGTCGCCGCTGCGGGCGGTGATCCAGGCGGCGACCTTGTCGTCTTCGACCACGGCGCCGGCGGCGCGCGGCGCCGGCAGCAGCTTGATCTGGAGAGCGTCGGCCAGCGCCTGGCTTTCCAGCGGCAAGCTGGCGCGGTCCAGGCTCAGCGCCGCGCCGTCCCGTTCCAGCGCCTTAATTTGCGCCGGCGTCAGCGCCGACAGGTATTGCCGCACCAATTCCGCGCCTGTCCAGGCGCGCCACTGCGCTTCGCTATTGCCGCGCAAGGAGCGGGTCAGTTCCTGCTGGCCACGCAGGTGGTGCATGCCGCCCAGGGCCAGCGCGGTCAGGGCCATGCCGGTGAGCAGCACCATCAGTACCGCGGCGACGCCGCGTTGCCGGCGCGGCGGGAGGGGGCGGGCCTTCATGCGGGGGCCGCCAGATTGGTCAGACAGCTGGCGAAGCTGCGGCTCTCGCCTTGTTGCGCGTTGTCGTAGTTGAGCAGCAGCTGGGGAAAGGTCTGGCTGGCCGCCGTTGCCGCCGCATAGGGCCAGCAGGGCTGTTCCAGCCGCAAAGCCATGTTGAGCCTATGGCGCGGCGGCAGCGGCCCGGTCAGCGCCCGTGCCCGCCATTGCGAAGGCTGGCTTAGCGCGTCTGAGATGACGGCGCAGTCGTCGGCTTGCAGCTGGTACACGACGCTGTTCTGCCCGGCCTCGCCCAGCCGGGCCACGCCGCGGCAGGCGTAAGCGCCGGCGTCCAGCTGCGGGCGATAGCGCCACACCGCGGCGTTGGCGCTGCCGGAGGCCACCGGCGCGGCGCTGAGCGCGGTGACGGCGCCGTCGGCGTCCAGGCGCAAATCGCTTATCGACAGCAGCTGCAGGTTCTGTTCGCGGCCGCCGCCGGCGCCGAAGCCGGCTTCCTGCGCCTGCTGCTGCACGCTAAGCAAGGCCGCCATCAACTGGCTGTCCCGCTGCGCCAGTTTGGCGCTGCCTTGGTCCGGGTCGAACACGCTGCGCGCAGTCTGTCGATACAGGGTCAGCATCGCCAGCGTGGTGATCAGCGCCAGCAGCATGCCGATCAAGAGCTCCAGCAGGCTAAAGCCAGAGGCGCGTTTATTCATGATTGCTCAGGCTTAGGGTGGACGAGGCCGCATCCCGCAGTTGCAAGGTTTGGCCGCGCAGCGCGGCCTTGGCGGAGATCTTGGCGCCGCCGTTTTGCGCTTGGCCGCGCAGCGTCACCGCGGGCGTGGAACGGCAGGCCAGCCGCGCGGTGGCGCTGACGCCGCTGGCCAGCGGCCAGTCGTCGGCGCTGTCGCAGGGCAGGCCGCCCTGTTGCAGCTGTTCCCGCGCCTTGCTCAGGGCCAGCGCGTGCTGTTGCAGTTGCTGTTGGCTGCCCAGACTCCGCGCATTGACGAAAACGATGCCCAGGCCGGTCAGCATCAGCAGCAACATGGCGATCAGGCTTTCCAGCAGGCTGACGCCGTTTTGCGCCTTATAAGTCACCGCTGAGCTCCTGTTGAGTCCCGCGAATGCAGTAGACCGGCCGCGTGCCGCAGACTACGCCGGCCGCTTGCGTCGCCAGCGGCTGGCCCTGGTTGTTCAAGGCCAGGCATTGCGCGGCGGGCGTCGTCAGGCAGTTTCTCCCCAGCGTCACCGGGCGGGGCGCGGCGGCGCGCCACAGCGCCGCGCCGTGGCAGCGCTCGCCTTGGGTGCCGCTGGCCGGCGCGCCGGCGAATACGCACAACTGGCCTTCGGCGCTGGACATCAACACCGCGGCCGCTTGGTCCGGCGGCGTGGCCTGCGGGTTGCTCAGCGCCGCGGCCTGGGTTTGGGCGTAAGCCCGAGCTAGTTGGCTGCGGCCCAGCGCCAGTTTGTGAGCGTCGCTCCAGCCTTGCGCCAGCGGCACGCTGAGCAGCGCCAACAGGCCGATCAGCGCCAGCGTCGCGCACAATTCCATCAGGGTCAGGCCGCTCTGGCGGCGGGGCTGGGTCACCATTGGGTCCGGCAGTCGGCGCTGCTGGTGTTGGCGCTTTGATCCGCGCCGTCGAGCTTCAACACGCAGCCGGACAGCTGCGGGCTGACGCCGCTGGCGGTGAGCAGGAAGCTGCCGCCCTGGGGTTGGTAGCGATAGTTGAATTCAGGCTGCGCCGGCTGCCAGCTATTGTTGCCCAGCGCGGCGCGGATGGCGCTGGCGTTGTCCGCGCTGGCGGTGGGGTAAGCCAAGTGCAGCAGTTTGTGATTTTCCAGGGCCAGGCTCAAGGCCATCAGGTCGCTCTTGGCGGTATTGGCCTTGGCGGCCTGTACGTGGCGCTGGTAGGACGGCACCGCCACCAAGAGCAGGATGCCGACGATGGCGGCCACCACCATCATCTCGATCAGGGTGAAGCCGGAATGGCCTTGAGGCCGGACGAATGCGCTCACGACATCGCCTTGTTAAATAAACGTCATATTTTAGCGTTATTGGATCCATATTGGTATTGATTGGCATCAATATGCTTTGTAAATATCCTGTCGAGATGCAAGCCGCCGCCGATACGTTGCGGCTCGGCATAATCTGCCGCGCGCGGCGCATGCGGTCGATCCGGGCCGCGGATGCTACACTTGGCCTGATTTCACCACCCGTCGATTCCCTCATGCTGCTTCTTTACCAGTCCAACCGCTTGGAGCAATTGGGCCAGCTGTTTTGCGGCATGAGCCAGAGCTTGCCGCTGTCTGATCCCTTCGCGCCGGAAACCGTGATCGTGCAGAGTCGCGGCATGGGGCGCTGGATCACGCTGGACCTGGCGCGCAGCAACGGCGTGGCCGCCAATCTGGACTTCGTGTTGCCGGCGGCCTTCGCCTGGAGGCTGATGCAGCGGGTGATGCCGGAGCTGCCGCGCAAGTCCTCGTTTGCGCCGGAAGTGCTGAGCTGGCGGCTGATGGAGCTGCTGCCCACGCTGGAGGGCGAGCCTTTTCTCGCTCTGTCGCGCTATCTGGAGGGCGGCGAGGCCGCCTGTTTCGAGCTGGCCGGCAAAGTGGCGGACATCTTCGACCAATACTTGGTGTTTCGGCCAGATTGGATCCGCGGTTGGGAGGCCGGCCAGTTGCAGGACTTGGGCGAGGACGAAGCCTGGCAGGCCGCGCTGTGGCGGCGGCTGGCCGACAGCGATTCCAGCCGCCATCGCGTGCGCATGCTGGATGAATTCTTCGCCGAACTGAAGGCCGAGCACTTGCCGGAACGAGTGACGCTGTTCGGCATCGCCAGCCTGGCGCCCATGTATCTGGCCCTGGTCAAGCGCCTGTCCCAACTCACCGACGTCTGCCTGTTCACCCTCAATCCCTGCGAAGCGTATTGGGGCGACATCGTCGACGCACGTCGCAAGCTCAAGCTGCGGCAAAAGGGCGATTTGTTCGCCACCGAGGGCCATCCCTTATTGGCCTCCTTGGGCAAACAGGGGCGTGATTTTTTCGAGTTGATCGCCGAAGACAGCGAACTGGACGCGCGCCCCTTGTTCGACGCCCCGCGCGGCGATGCGCTGCTGGCGAGGCTGCAACGCGACATCCTGCAATTGAACGACCCCAAGGACGCGCCGCGGCCGCTGGCGGCGGACGACGAGTCGGTGCAGATCCACGCCGCCCACGGGCCGATGCGCGAATTGGAGGTGTTGAAAGACCGCTTGCTGGCGATGTTCCGCGACGACCCGAGTCTCAATCCCGCCGACGTGGCGGTGCTGACGCCGGACATCAATAGCTACGCGCCCTATATCGACGCCGTATTCGGCGCCCGTCCGCAGGAGGACGCGGCGCCGGATATCCCTTACAGCATCGCCGACCGCCGCATCGCGCGGGAAGAACCGTTGCTGGCCAGCTACGCCGCCTTGCTGGATCTGGCGGACTCCCGCTTCGCCGCCGATCAGGTGCTGGCCTTGCTGGACGCGCCGGCTCTGCTGCGCCGCTTTGGCTTGGACGACGCCGACGTGCCCTTTGTGCGTCAATGGGCGCGGGAAGCCGGCATCCGCTGGGGGCGGGACGCCGCGCACAAGGCGGCGCTGGGCTTGCCGGCGGATCCCGTGTTTACCTGGCGCTGGGGTCTGGACCGGCTGCTGCTGGGCGCGGTGTTGCCGCCGGCCTTGGCCGGAGACGACAGCGGCCTGTACGCCGGCCTGCTGCCGCACAGCAGCGCTCAGGGCCAGCTGGCGGAAGCGCTGGGGCGTTTCGCCGCTTGCTACAGCGAACTGGAACGGGCGGCGGAGGAATGGGCGCTCCCGGCCAGCCCTGCGCGGTGGGCGGAGCGGCTGCAGCAGGCTTGCGAGCGTTTGTTCGACGCCGACGCCGACGACGAGAAAGCGCTGGAAGTCCTGCGCGGCGCGCTGGCGGAATTGGCGGAGGACGCGGAGCTGGCCGGTTTTGAACAGCCGGTGGGCTTGCCGGTGGTGCGGGACTGGCTCAAGCGCAAGCTCACGCTGGCCTCTCCGCTGGGCTTTCTTTCCGGCGGCGTCACCTTCTGCGCGATGGTGCCGATGCGCTCCATTCCCTTCCGCGTGCTGTGTCTGATCGGCATGAACGATGGCGCTTACCCGCGCGACGAACGCCCGGTCAGCTTCGACTTGGTGGCGCGCCATCCGCGCCGCGGCGACCGCTCGCGGCGCTTCGACGACCGCTATCTGTTTCTGGAGGCCATCCTCTCCGCGCGCGAAAAACTGTACTTGTCCTATGTGGGGCAGTCCGCCCGCAGCGGAGAAACCCTGCCGCCGTCGCCGCTGATCGCCGAGTTGCTGGACTGCTTCTCCGCCATGTGCGGCCAGGATCTCGGCCGGACCTTGACGGTGCGCCATCCGCTGCAGCCATTTTCGCCTGCCGCCTACGACGGCGCGGATCTGCGGCTGGCCAGTTTCGAGCCCACCTTCGCTGCGGCCTTGTCTCAGCCGGAGGCCGCGCCGCGTTCCTTCGCCGGCGTTTTGCCGCCGGCGGCGCTCAGCGGCGTGGTCAATCTGCATGATTTCATCCGCTTCTGGCGCAATCCGGTGCGCGCCTGGCTGGCGGACCGGCTCGCCATCCGTTTGTTTGGCGGCGACGAGGAGTTGCCGGTGCGCGAGCCCTTCGCCGTGGACGGCGACGCCAGCCAGGCGGTGCGCAGGCAACTGGTGGACGCCATGTTGCACCGCCGTCCGCAAGCGCCGGTGCGCGAGCGCGTCGCCGCCGCCGGCCTATTGCCGCCGGCCGCGCTGGGCCGGGCCTGGCTGGTGGAGGAGGCGCGTTCCAGCGTCAAGCTGGCGGCGCGGCTGCCGGCCGCTCTGAGCCGGGACGTTCTGCCGCCGCAGCCGGTCCATCTGCACGCGGCCGGTCTCACCCTGGTGGGCGAGCTCACCGGGCTGCGTCCCGAAGGTCAGCTGGACTTTGTCGTCGGCAAGATCAACGCCGCTCAGCGCGTGGCCCTGTGGCTGAGCCACCTGATTCTGTGCGCGGCGCGGCCGCCGGGCGTGGCCTGCCGCACCGTCTGTTACGACGATGCCGGCAGCCTGCTGTTGGAGGACGAGCCGGAGGCCTTGGCCTTGCTGGAGCCGTGGCTGGCGCGTTGGCGTCAGGGGCAGGATCAGCCCTTGCCCTGGTTCGGCCGCACTAGTTGGGCTTACGCCGAGGCCTTGGCCGCGGAGCCGGAGCGGCGCGACAAGGCGATGCAGAAGGCGCTGGAGAAGTGGGATCCAAGCTTTGTTCGCGAAGGCGGCATGGCGCAAAAGGACGAGGCCGCGATCGCGCTGGCCTTTCGCCATCAGCAGCCGCTGGACGATCCTCTGTTCGCGCAACTGGCGGAAACACTGCTGCTGCCGCTGGCGGAACGGCTACAGGGCGGCGGCGAGGATTGAGGCGGCCGACCCGGCTTATTCCTCCGGATACGGCGCTTCGAAGTGTTGCTGGTACAGAGCCTGGATTGAGCCGTCCCGCCGCATGCCGGTCAAGGCTTGCTGAAAGGCGTCCACCACCGGCCGCGGCACGCTGCTTTTGCTGAAGATGAAATAGGCGCCGCCGATATTCCAGACAGGGGCGAGCGGCACGATCTCCGGTCCCGCAGGCTGGGCCTGCAGCGCCGCGCGCAGGGTGGCGCTATTGGCCAGCAACAGGTCTAGCCGCTTGGCCCGCAGTTTTTGGATATTGATGTCCAGCGTCGGCCCGATGTCCACGCTGACCGTGGGTGGCGGCAGTTTCAGCCAGGCGTCGATGTTCGCCCCGTAGCTGTCGCCGCGGGTGACGCCGAGGATGAGCTGGCCGTGCTTGCCCAGGTCCTCCAGCCGGTGCGTCGGCCATTGCGCGGCGCGGCTGCGCAGGCCCCACAAACGCACGGTGGTGGGGCTGTAGGCCCAGACGAAGCGGGCGAAAGATTCGCGCTCAGGCGTTTTCAGCGCTTCCATCGCCAAGTCCACCAATCCGTTTTTCAGGCTCAGCAAGGTGCGCGGCCAGGGCATTTGCTGATAGTTGAGCCGGCAGCCGGTCCGGCGCGCGGCTTCGTTGAGAACGGCGACGGAGTAGCCGTCCAGCTGTTGGCGCGCGGACAGGTAGTGGTAAGGGGGCCAACTGTCCCAGCCTACGCTCAACTCCCGGGTGCAGACGCTGACGGCCGGCTGAGGCGCGGCCAGGACCGGTCCGGCGCATAGCGCCGCGGCAGAGGCCAGGCCGTGGACGGCGAGGCGGAAAAGTCGGCGCATGGCGAGGCTCCGGCGGGGGATGCTTTACTATAGCCGGGCGAAGGCTGGGGATAACTTTGCGTAGCCGTGCGGATCTGTGGATAAACGGGAAGGGGCCGAAGACGGCGGGAATGCGAAAAGGGTCAGCTTGCGCTGACCCTTTTCATTTTGGTGGCGAATCAGGGACTCGAACCCCGGACCTGCGGATTATGATTCCGTCGCTCTAACCGACTGAGCTAATTCGCCGTGAAGACTTGTCGAAAACAACTCTTCGCAAACTGTGGTGGCGAATCAGGGACTCGAACCCCGGACCTGCGGATTATGATTCCGTCGCTCTAACCGACTGAGCTAATTCGCCACGTTTTCGATGCACGAGTGCACCGAGACGCGAAATATACGCAGCCGAAAGCAGGCTGTCAACAAGATTCTCGCGGCGGCCGGCTTACAGGGTGTAGCAGCGATCGCCGCGCAGGAAACCGTTCCAGTCTATGCTGATGTTTTTGCCGAAGCCTATGGCCTTGAACAACTCGCCCATTTCCGACGGAGACAGCAGCTTCTGCACCGCGGCGGCGTGCGGCAGATAGCCGGCGGCGTCGGCCGGGTCCAGTTGCTCCAGCAATTGGGTGATGCCGGCGTTGATCAGGAATTGAGCCTGGGTGGTGTAGCCGATCAGGTCCAGTCCGGCGTCTATGCCGGCTTGGGCCGTCGCGCTGAAATCAACGTGGCAGGTCAAGTCCATCAGGCCGGGAAGGAAGAAGGGATCGTCCACGGTATGGTGGCGGTAATGGCCTATCAGCGTGCCCATATGGCGCTGCGGGTGATAGTACTCGGCGGCGGGGAAGCCGTAATCCAGCAGCAGCACGGCGCCGCGCGCCAGCTTCCGCGCCAGGGTGTGGAGGAAACCGATATTGGCCGGGCTGATTTCGGAAACATAGTCGTCGTGACGCGGCTGGATGGCCTGGGCCAGTTGCAGTAGTTGCGGGTCTTCGATGGCGCGGTCCGCCCAGACGAAGCGTTCGCCGTCCAGCCCCACGCCGCGCTGTTGCGGTTCGGGGGTCCAGTGGATCAGCTCGCAGGGCATGGCGTCCAGCACTTCGTTGCCGATGATCACGCCGTCCAGCTGTTCCGGCAACTGATCCAGCCACTGCACGCGCTCGGCCAGATGAGGCAGCGCCTGGCGGATATTGTGTTGCTGGCGCTCGATCAGGTCCGGCGACAGGTCGACGATGCAATAGCGTTCCGGCAGCGCGTCCAGCGCTTGCAGTTCGCTGAGGATGTCGATGGCGAGCTTGCCGGTGCCGGCGCCAAATTCGTAGAGAATGTTGGCGGTTTGCGGCAGCAGCTCCGCCAGCTGGCGCGCCAGCGCGCGGCCGAACAAGACGCTCATTTCCGGCGCGGTGGTGAAGTCGCCGGCCGCGCCCAGTTTACGGCTGCCGGCGGCGTAGTAGCCGAGGCCGGGCGCGTACAGCGCCAGTTCCATGTAGCGGGAGAACGGCATCCAGCCGCCGTGCTGGCGGATTTCCGCCTGGATGGCGTGGACGAGGCGTTGGCTGATGGCCAGCGCGTCGGCGCTGGCGGCGGGTAAGGTGGTCATGGCGGTCATCCTGCTACAATGTGCCGCGATTGTGGTGGAAACTGAGAGACAGGAGAAGAGGGTGAGCGGATTTTACCGTTGGATGGCCGGCTGCGCGGGCGGCCTGTTGCTGGGGCCGGCGCTAGCGGCGCCGCAGTGGGCGGTGTCGAAACCGTATCCGGACAATCCTTTGCAAGTGGCCAGCCTGGACGGCGAGGCGACGGTGGGGCGCAGTCGTTTTCCGGCGAGGCTGGAACTGGCCTGCCGGGCCGACAGCCCGCCGCTGCGGCTGTCGCTGCATGTGTCCGACCAACTGGGCGGTTGGGACGTGCGTCCGTTCGAGGGACCGGGCGGCCTGGGCGAGCGCCGCAAGCTGAAACTGAGCGTGAGCGGGCTGCGTCGCAGCGTGGACAGTCATTTTGCCGGCTGGTACGAGGCGAGCGGCCGCTTTGTGTTCGAGTGGCCGTCGCGAGGCGAGTTCTTCGCTTGGCAATCCGCCACGCACAAGGAGCTGCTGGTGACGATAGACGGCGCCAGCCGCAAGCACGGCAAGCTGGTGGCGCGTTTCGCCTTGCCGCAGTCCAGCCAGGCTGCTCTGGCGGTGGCCCAGCCCTGCATGGGCAAGAAGTAAGCTGCGCCGGCGTCATCGCGGCGCAACGCGTGTATGGGAGCCTGCGGCGGCAGGCGGCGATTCAGAGGAGCGGGAATGGCGGATCAGGGGACGACAGGGGAACAGCGGGTGGCGCTGATCAGCGGCGCGGCGCGGCGCGTGGGCGCGGGCATCGCCCACCATTTGCATGCGCGCGGCCTGCGGGTGGTGCTGCACTATCGCGGTTCGCGCGGCGAGGCGGAAGCCTTGGCGGCGGAACTGAACGCGGCGCGGCCGGACTCCGCGCGGCTGCTGCAGGGCGATTTGCTGGACACGGCGGCTTTGCCGGCGCTGGCGGCGCAGGCGGTGGCGGCGTTCGGACGGCTGGACGGCTTGGTGAACAACGCGTCCAGTTTCTTCCCCACCGAGGTGGGCCGGATCGACGAGGCGGCCTGGCATGATCTGATGGGCAGCAATCTGAAGGCGCCTTTATTCCTGTCCCAGGCGCTGGCGCCCGAGCTGGCCAAGCGTCGCGGGGCCATTGTCGGCATCGCCGATATCCATGTGGAGCGGCCGATGGCTCGGCACGTGGTTTACAACCTGGCCAAGGCCGGCCACGCCCAGCTGATTCGCAGCCTGGCGATAGAGCTGGCGCCGACGGTGCGGGTCAACGGCGTTTCGCCCGGGGTGAATCTGTGGCCGGAGGACAACGCGTCTTTCGATGCGGCGGAGCGCGCGGCGATAGAGGCCAGCATTCCCTTGCGCCGCACCGGGGTGCCGGAAGACATCGCCCAGGCAGTGGCTTTCCTGCTGTTGGACGCCGGCTACGTTACCGGCCAGATTCTGGCGGTGGACGGCGGCCGCAGCGTGGTGCTGTAGGCGCGGGAGGGGTTGGCCGCGCCCGCGCCATATTCATCGTCATGGATTTTGCCGCGGAAAAACAGTAAAATCTCCTGTTTTTCAATTTCTTAGCCGTACTCCATGTCCGAAGCAAGCAGCGTCCTCGACGACAAGGCCAAAAAGGCCGTGTTTGAAGGCAATAAACTGGCCAAGCGCCTGCGCCACCATGTGGGTGACGCCATCAATGACTTCAATATGATAGAAGAGGGCGACCGCGTGATGGTCTGCCTGTCCGGCGGCAAGGACAGCTATACCTTGCTGGACATTCTGCGCGGCTTGCAAAAGTCCGCGCCTATCGATTTCTCCATCGTGGCGGTCAATCTGGACCAGAAACAGCCGGGCTTCCCCGAGCACGTGCTGCCGGAATACCTGGACGCCATCGGCGTGGAGTACCGCATCGTCGAAGAAGACACCTATTCCATCGTCAAGCGGCTGGTGCCCGAAGGCAAGACCACGTGCAGCCTGTGTTCGCGGCTGCGTCGCGGCATTCTCTACCGCGTGGCCGACGAATTGGGCGCGACCAAGATCGCGCTGGGTCATCACCGCGACGACATCCTGCACACTCTGTTCCTGAACATGTTCTACGGCGGCAAGCTGAAATCTATGCCGCCCAAACTGGTGTCCGACGATGGCCGCCACATGGTGATCCGCCCGCTGGCTTATTGCCGCGAGAAGGATATTGAACGCTACGCCGCGCTGCGCGAATTCCCCATCATTCCATGCAATCTGTGCGGCTCGCAGCCCAATCTGCAGCGCCAAGTGGTCAAGGAAATGGTCAACGACTGGGACCGACGCTTCCCCGGCCGGCTGGAGAGCATGTTCCGCTCGCTGCAAAATGTGGTGCCGTCCCACCTGGCCGACACCGCTTTATTCGACTTTGCCGGCCTGAAGACCGGCGACGCGCCGTTTGAAGGCGGAGACACCGCTTTCGACAAGGAAGAATTCCGCGATCCGCCGCCGCCGCGAGACGAGGAGGCGGAAGCGGCGCCGAAGAAGCGCACCATCAGCATTCTGGATTCGCGCAGCCCGGCGAGCGAGGGATCCGGCTGTGGCGCGTAGAGCCTTGCATCCGTTCCGCCGCCGCGTGCGCGCCGCTGTGGATGAAATGCCGGAGGTGGAGATATCGGAGGCCGGCAATATCCGCTCGCTGCATCTGGGCTCGGAAACCATACAGAGTTCGATGGACCTGGATGAGCCCGCCGAACTGGTGTTGTCGTATAGCCGCGCGATGATGGGTTTTCTGCTGTGGAACGACGAGCCGCAGCACATTTTGCAGATTGGGCTGGGTGGCGGCTCGCTGGCGCGCTTCATTGATGAGTATTTGCCGGACGCGGTCAGCGTGGCGGTGGACATCAATCCCCAGGTGATCGCGGTGGCGCGGGCTTTTTTCCAGTTGCCGGAGGAAGGCGACTTTTTCGAGATCATCGAGGCCGACGGCGCGGACTACGTGAAAATTTTCCGCGGCTCCACCGATGCCATCCTGGTGGATGGTTTCGATGGCTTGCAGATTGTTGACGAGTTGACCACCGAGGACTTCTTTGAGGACTGCAAGCGCGCCTTGAGTCCCAAGGGGGTGTTCGTCACCAATTGGTGGAGCGGCGACAAACGCTATCAAAGCTTTGTCGAACGTTTGCTCAATGTGTTCGAAGGCCGGGTGCTGGAGCTGCCTTCCGCCAGTCATGGCAATGTGGCGGTAATGGCTTTCCGTCAGAGCCCGACGCTGACTCAATGGGAGGCCTTGAAGGAGCGGGCCGACCGGATGGAGTGCCGTTTCGGTTTGGAGTTCGGAGAGTTCGTCAATCGCTTGAAGTTGACTAATCAGCACACCGCGGGCCATCTGCTGATTTGAAGCGTGCCGCCCGGCGTACATTTGCTTACTCAATGGCGGTTGGGAAGCGGCGTATAATGCCGGCATACATGCCGTCAGCGGGCGGTTAACTGCGGCCAAGGGTGTTTGCGGGACGATTTGCACCCTCAAGCTCAACTGCGAAGAGAATCCGCTTGGGCGGTTTCTGAGGCAGATCAGTACGGACAGAAACGGAAGGCGGCAAGCTGGCTTGCCGTTTGAATGAACTTTATGGCGGTGGATCGGACAGTTTAGGGCAGGCGCGGCGCGGGCGGTTTCGCTTCCGCGCCGCTAGCCGTGAACGTCGTCTGATCCGCCGCTATCGTATTTACATACTGTTGGGACTTACACCGTGATCAAGCAGCAACTGCTCAATCGGATTGCAGATAAATCCGCCGTCATCGGCATTGTGGGCCTGGGCTATGTAGGCCTGCCGCTGATGCTGCGCTTCGCCGAAGTCGGCTACAAAGTGCTGGGCTTCGATATCGACCAGGGCAAGGTGGACGCCCTGATGGCCGGTCAAAGTTATATCGAACACATCGGCGCGGACAGTATCGCCACCGCGCTGAGCCGCGGCTTCGAAGCCACCACCGATTTCAGCCGCGTGCCGGAAGCCGATACCCTGATTCTGTGCGTGCCGACGCCGCTGAACAAATACCGCGAACCGGACCTGTCCTTCGTGCTGGACACCATGGACAGCCTGGTGCCCTATCTGCGCGAAGGCCACTTGGTGTCGTTGGAGTCCACTACCTATCCGGGCACCACCGACGAAGAGCTGCTGCCGCGCATGGAGTCGCGCGGCCTGAAGGTGGGCGAAAACGCCTTCCTGGTGTTCTCGCCGGAGCGAGAAGATCCGGGCAATCCCAACTTCACCACCCGCACCATTCCCAAGGTCTGCGGCGGCGTGACCCCCGCCTGCCAGGAAATCGGCGTCGCGCTCTACGGCGCGGTGATCGACAAGGTGGTGCCGGTGTCCTCCACCCGCGCCGCGGAAATGACCAAGCTGCTGGAAAACATCCACCGCGCGGTGAATATCGGCCTGGTCAACGAGATGAAGATCGTGGCCGACAAGATGGGCATCGACATCCACGAAGTGATCCGCGCCGCGGCCACCAAGCCTTTCGGTTTCGTGCCCTACTATCCGGGCCCGGGCCTGGGCGGCCACTGTATCCCGATCGACCCGTTCTACCTGACCTGGAAAGCGCGCGAATACGGCGTCAACACCCGTTTCATCGAGCTGGCCGGCGAAGTGAACAGCAATATGCCCGACTACGTGGTGTCCAAAGTGGCGGCCGCGCTGAACCTGCGCAAGAAGTCCATCAACGGCAGCCGCGTGCTGGTGCTGGGCATCGCCTATAAGAAGAACGTCGACGATATGCGCGAAAGCCCGTCGGTGTTCCTGATGGAAAAGCTGCGCGATCTGGGCGCGGAAGTGGCTTACAGCGATCCGCACGTGCCGGTGTTCCCCAAGATGCGCGAGCATCATTTCGAGCTGTCCAGCGTGGCGCTGAGCGATGCCGCCATCGCCAGCTACGATTGCGTGCTGCTGGCCACCGACCACGACAAGTTCGACTACGCGCAGATCAAGGCGCATGCGCAGCTGGTGGTGGACAGCCGCGGCAAGTATCTGGAACCGGCTGACAATATCGTCAAGGCGTAAGCCGTCCCACGGCTTGTTCCAGTCGCTTGCAAGGCGCGGTGAAACAAGCGCCCAGGCGGGCGCATCGTTGAGATGCGCCCGCGTGTTTTGAAGGAATTTGAGGCAGAACCATGCAAACATTGCACCTTCCCCCGATTACCGACCGTAAGATCCGCTTTGCGCTGGTGGGCTGCGGCCGCATCGCCCAGAATCACTTCGGCGCGCTGGAAAAGCACGCCGACCGCGCCGAGCTGATGGATGTCTGCGACATCGACCCGGCCGCTTTGAAGGCGGCGGTCGAGCGCACCGGCGCGCGCGGCCACGCCAATCTGGCCGAGATGCTGGCCAAGACCGACGCCGACATCGTTATCCTGACCACTCCGTCCGGCCTGCATCCGAGTCAGAGCATCGCCTGCTCTGAGGCTGGTTTCCACGTGATGACGGAAAAGCCGATGGCCACGCGCTGGGAAGACGGCCTGGAAATGGTCAAGGCGGCCGACCGCGCCAACAAGCATCTGTTCGTGGTCAAGCAAAACCGCCGCAACGCCACCTTGCAGCTCTTGAAGCGGGCGATGCAGGAGAAGCGTTTCGGTCGCATCTACATGGTCAACGTCAATGTGTTCTGGACCCGGCCGCAGGAGTATTACGACGCGGCCGGCTGGCGCGGCACCTGGGAGTTCGACGGCGGCGCCTTCATGAACCAGGCCAGCCATTACGTGGACTTGCTGGACTGGCTGATCGGCCCGGTGGAAAGCGTGCAGGCTTACACCGCGACGCTGGCGCGCAATATCGAGGTGGAAGACACCGGGACCGTCAGCGTCAAATGGCGCAGCGGCGCGCTGGGCAGCATGAACGTGACCATGCTGACCTACCCGAAGAACCTGGAAGGCAGCATCACCATTCTAGGCGAGAAGGGCTCGGTGCGCGTCGGCGGCATGGCGGTCAACGAAATCCAGCACTGGGAGTTTTCTGAGCCGCACGCGATGGACGAGGACATCAAGCAGGCCAGCTACGCCACCACCAGCGTTTACGGTTTCGGGCACCCCTTGTACTACGACAATGTGATCAAGACCATGCGTGGCGAAGCCGAGCCGGAGACCGATGGCCGCGAAGGGCTGAAGTCGCTTGAGCTGCTGATCGCGATGTACCTGTCCGCGCGCGACGGTCGTCGGGTCAGTCTGCCACTGGATTATTGAGGCCAAGGCATGATGCGGAAGATTCTGGATGGCGCATTGTGGGGCTTGGGGTTCTGGCTGGTTGGTGGCGGCTTGATGCTGATGTTTTCGGCATTCAACAGCCATCAGCAGGTCGAACGCAAGTCTGCCGCCCGCGCGGCCCAATCCGGCAGCGTGGAAGATCAATGGTCGCGCAGCGAGAAATTATTGGCTCGCCAGGAGCAGTCCATGGCGCGCTCCGAGAAACAACTAAGCCGCCTGGATAAAATTTTGGATAAATGGGAGCGGCAAAAATGAGCCAGGTTCACATCCACCCCAGCGCCATCGTAGACGACGGCGCGCAGATCGGCGAGAACACCCGAGTCTGGCACTGGGTCCATATTTGCGGCGGCGCGCAGATCGGCGCCGGCTGTTCCTTCGGCCAAAACGTGTTCGTCGGCAACGACGTGCTGATCGGCGACAACGTCAAGGTGCAGAACAATGTGTCCATCTACGACGCGGTGACGCTGGAGGACGACGTGTTCTGCGGCCCGTCCATGGTGTTCACCAATGTCAACAATCCGCGCAGCCACGTTGCGCGCAAGCATGAATACCGCCGTACCCTGGTGAAAAAAGGCGCGTCCATCGGCGCCAACGCCACTGTCGTGTGCGGCCACACCATAGGCGAGTACGCCTTCGTCGGCGCCGGCGCGGTGGTGACCCGCGACGTGCCGGCCTACGCTCTGATGGTGGGCACGCCGGCCAAACGCATCGGTTGGATGTGCTCTTGCGGCGAGAGGTTGGCCAACGACATCGGCACCCATAGCTGCCCGGCCTGCGCCAAGCATTACGAGGTGGGCGGCAATCATTGCTCGCCGCTCAAGAACGACTGACAAGCATCTCTCCGTCGTTCCGCGTGTCGCTATATGAGCGATATCTTTCAAAAATTGATTTGGGGTTGATCCTCTTATGTCCATCCAGTTCATTGATCTGAAAGCGCAATACCAGCACCTGAAAGCCGATATCGACGCCCGCATCCACGCCGTGCTGGACCACGGCCAGTACATCATGGGGCCGGAGGTGAAGGAGGTGGAGCAGGGGCTGGCGGAATACACCGGCGCCAAGCACGCCATCGGCGTTTGCGACGGCACCAAGGCGCTGCTGATCGCGATGATGGCCCTGGACATCGGTCCCGGCGACGAGGTGATCACCACTCCGTTCACCTTTATCGCCACCGGCGAGATGATCGCGCTGCTGGGCGCCAAGCCGGTGTTCGTCGACATCGACCCCGTCAGCTACAACCTGGACCCGGCGCTGTTGGAAGCGGCGATCACGCCCCGCACCCGCGCCATCATGCCGGTGAGTCTGTACGGCCAGTGCGCTGATTTCGACGCCATCAACGCCATCGCCGCCAAACACGGCATCGCGGTGATAGAGGACGGCGCTCAGAGCTTCGGCGCCAGCCAGAACGGCAAGAAGTCCGGCAACCTTTCCACCATAGGCTGCACCAGTTTCTTCCCCAGCAAGCCCCTGGGTTGCTACGGCGACGGCGGCGCTTGCTTCACCAGCGACGAGGCTCTGGCCAAGAAAATGCGCGAGATCCGCGTGCACGGCCAGGATCGCCGCTATCACCACCCCATCATCGGCCTGAACGGCCGCTTGGACACCATACAGGCGGCGGTGCTGCTGGCCAAGCTGCCCAGCTTTGCGGACGAAGTGGCGGCGCGCGAACGTATTGGCGCGCGCTACAGCGCGCTGTTGCGCGATGTGGCGCGGGTGCCAGTGATTGCCGAGGGCAACAGCCACGTCTACGCGCAGTACACCATCGAGGTGGACAATCGCGAAGCGGTGCAGGCCAAGTTGAAGGAGCTGGGCGTGCCCACCGCCGTACATTACCCGATTCCACTGCATCTGCAGCCGGCCTTCGCCCATCTGAACCTGCCCGAAGGCAGCTTCCCGCTGTCGGAGGCCGCCGGCCGCCGCGTGATGAGCCTGCCGATGCATCCTTTCCTGGACGAAGCGACGCAAGACGCCATCGTCGCCGCAGTCAAACAGGTGCTGGCCTGAGCGCATGAGCTTGTTGCTGTTTCGCCTGCCCAAGAGCGGCTTCATCCGCCACATCATCACCCTGGTCACCGGGGCGGCGGTGGCGCAGGTGATTCCGTTGCTGGTGTCGCCGCTGATCACCCGCCTGTACAACCCGCACGAGGTGGGGGTGCAGGCGGTTTACGTCTCCTGGCTGTCCACGCTGGCGGTGCTGGCCACCGCGCGTTACGAGATGGCCATCGTGTTGCCGGCGGAGGAGAGGCGGGCCAGCAATCTGATGGGCTTGTCCATCGCTTGCGCATTGGCCCTGTCCTTGTCGGTGGGCGTGGTGGTGGCCTTTGACGGCCACGCCCATATCGCCCGCCATCTGGGCGCGCCGGAACTGGAGCCCTGGCTGCTGCTGTTGCCGTTGTCCGTGGCGCTGGCGGGTTTGATGCAAGCTTGGACCAACTGGAACAACCGTCACCGCCGCTACCAGGCCAACGCCAACGGCCGCATGCTGCAGTCCTTGAGCATGGCGGCCACTCAAGTGGGGCTGGGCTGGACCGGCGCCGGCGTTGCCGGGCTGATTCTGGGCCAGCTGGCCGGTCAACTAGGCTCTCTGTTGGCGCAAACCTGGCAGGACCTCAAGGCCCGCTTCGCTTGGCGCCATGAGCTCAGCCGCGTCGGCATGCGCGAGGTAGCGCGCGCCTATATCGAGTTTCCCAAGATCAACGCGCCGCACGCCTTGAGCACCGCCTTGCTGGATTCGGCGACCTTGGTGGCGCTGACCATGCTGGCCGGCACCGCCTCGGTGGGCTTTTACGGACTGATGATGCGGGTACTGAAGCTGCCAGCGGCGCTGATCGGCCAGGCGGTGGCGCAGGTGGCCTATCGCGAGCTGGCCGACGCCCGCAATCAGCGTCTGCCGCTGCGTCCCATTCTGCGCAAGATGATGTTGACGCTGGGCGGCATGGCCTTGCTGCCCTTCCTGGTGATACAACTGGCCGGGGAGCCTTTGTTCTCGCTGGTGTTCGGCCAGAACTGGGCCACCGCCGGCCGCTACGCGGAGGCGATGTCGCTTTATATCCTGTTCCACTTCGTCGCCTCGCCGCTGGGCATGGTGCCGCCGGTGATCAATCGTCAGCGCCAGGCCTTCCTGTGGTCTTTGCTGCAGGCTGTGTTGTTCCTGGGCACGATGTGGGTCGGTTTCGCGCTGTGGAACGACGCGGTGGCCACCTTCCAATTGGTCTCGGTGGTGATGGCCGCTTACTTCCTGGCTTATTTTTCATGGCTTTACAAGGCAGCCCGATGAATTGGCACGCTCTATTCAGCCGCATCCGTTTCCGCCTGTCGGCGTGGGTGCAGCCCAGAATGGTGTATGGATTCACCCGCGGCGACGGGGTGTTCCTCAAACGCACCCGGGTGTCCAACATGACCCGCATCGAACATGTCGGCAAGCTGATGGTGGACGACAACGTCTACATCGGCCATTTCAATCTGATCGACGCCTCCGGCGGCCTGTATATCGGCGAAGGTTGTCAGATCACCAACTATGTTTCTCTGCTGACCCACTCCAGCCATGTGGCCATCCGCCTGTACGGCGACCGCTACCTGGAGAGCAACAATCACGTCGGCTATCTGAAAAAGCCCACCAAGCTGGGCCCGTACAGTTTCGTAGGCCCGCACTCGGTGCTGATGCCGGGCGTGGAGCTGGGCAAGGGCTGCATGGTGTCGGCTTACAGTTATGTGCCGGCCGGCGTTTATCCCGATTTCGCCATCCTGGCCGGCAATCCGGCGCGGGTAGTGGGCGATACCCGCGAGATGGACGCCAAATGGCTGGACGAGCATCCGGAGTTGCTTCCCTTGTACGAGGCCTGGGCGCATGACTGAGCCCATGAGAGACAAGGTCGCCAGCGTTGCGGTGCTGGGCTCCGCCTCGGTGCATACCTGGCGTTTCCTGCGCGGCATCGCGCCGCATGTGGATCAATTATTCCTGGCCTGCAACGGCGAGATTCCGGCGGACGTGGCCGCCTTGCTGACCGGCAGCCTGCGCGTGGATTTTCGCCTGGCGGCGCTGGGCACGGCGGCGCGCTTGCGCGCCTGGCTGCGCGAGACGCGGCCGCAGCTGCTGCACATCCACCAGGCCAATAGCGTGGCCTGGCACGGCAGCCGCGCCGCCGCCAGCCTGGATTTGCCCATGGTGCTGACCGCCTGGGGCTCCGATGTGCTCTTGCTGCCGGACCGCAACCCGCTGATGCGGGCGATGGTGCGCGCCAATCTGGCCGCCGCCGACGCGATCACCTCGGATTCGCTGCACATGGCGGCGAAAATCCGCGAACTGGCCGGCGAAGGCTGTCGCATCCGCCAGCTCAATTACGGCATGGACGCCATGCCGGAGCCGGCGGCCAGCGCGGGTAAGGGCAAGACGGTGCTGTCCTGCCGGCTGCACAAGCCTTTGTACCGCATCGACGCCATTCTGCGCGCCTGGGAGCGGGTGGAACGCGGCGGCCGCTTCGGCGATTGGCGCTTGACCGTGGCCGCCAGCGGCAGCGACACCGAGGCCTTGAAGCGCCTGGCCGCCGAACTGGGCCTGAGCCGCGTGGACTTCGCCGGCTTTGTCGACAGCGAGACGCTGGGGCGGATGTACGCGGAGTCCAGGGTCTTCGTCAGCGTGCCGCGCTCGGACGCCACCAGCATCAGTCTGCTGGAAGCGATGGGCCACGGCTGCTTGCCCCTGCTGTCCAATCTGCCGGCCAACGGCGAATGGGTGATAGACGGGCTCAACGGCCTGATCGCCGAGGACGTGGGGTGTTTGGACGAGGCCTTGCTGCGCGCGATGGAATGGGCCGGCGAGGATGCGAAGCTGGACGAGGCCGCGGCGCTCAACCGCCGGCTGGTGGCGGACAAGGGGCTGCATCAGCCGAATATGGCCGGCTTTGCCCGGCTGTACCGGGAACTGATGGGGTTCGACAACTAGGAATTTTGCCGCGGGCCCGAGATCGTCGTGGGCCGGCCGGCCGCTAAACAGAGCTTAATATGAAAATTGCCCATCTCACTTCCGCTCACCCGCGCCACGACATCCGCATCTTCGTCAAGGAATGCGCAAGTCTGGCCGCGGCAGGGCACGAGGTGACGCTGATCGTGGCCGACGGCCAAGGCGAGGAGATCAACCGCGGCGTGCGCTTTCACGATGTGGGCCCTAAATCCGGCGGCCGTTTGGCGCGGATGACCAGCACTGTCAAGCGCGTCTACCAGGCGGCGCTGAAGCTACGTCCGGACGTGGTCCACTTTCACGACCCGGAGCTGATCCCCGCCGCGCTGCGCCTGAAGCAGGCCGGTATCAAGGTGGTTTACGACGTGCATGAGGACGTGCCGCGCCAGATCCTGGCCAAATACTGGATACCCGGCGCGGTGCGGTCCCTGGTGTCTAGCGGCTTTGAAGCGCTGGAGGACTGGGCGGCGCGCCGCTTCGACGCGGTGGTGACTTCGACGCCGCATATCCGCAAGCGCTTCGAGAAACTGGGCGCCCGCGCGCTGGACGTATGCAACTTTCCCATTCTGGAAGAACTGGTGCGCGACACGCCGTGGGAACAGCGCCGCAACGAACTGTGCTATATCGGCGGCATCTCGCGCATCCGCGGCATTGAACCCATCGTCGAGGCACTGCCGGACACCGCGACGCGGCTGAACCTGGCCGGGCCGTGGAGCGAGAGCGATTTGAAGGCCCGGGTGTCGGCGCTGCCCGGCTGGGCGCGGGTCAACGACCTCGGCGTGCTGGACCGCAAGGGCGTGGCCGAGGTGCTGGCCAAGAGCAAGATCGGCCTGGTGACGCTGTTTCCGACGCCGAATTACGTCGACGCCTTGCCGATCAAGCTGTTCGAATACATGGCCGCCGGCATGCCGGTAATCGCGTCGGACTTCCCTGTGTGGCGCGAAATCGTGGACGACGCCGGCTGCGGCCTGCTGGTGGACCCGCAGGACCCGGCCGCCATCGCCGCAGCTGTCAAGGAACTGATGACCGACGAAGCGCGCATGCGTGCCTTAGGCGAAGCCGGCAAGCAGGCGATATTGAACAAATACAGTTGGGCGGCCGAGGCCGACAAGCTGGTCAAGCTGTACGCAACGCTGTAAATCATGAAAATACTCTACATCAACCACTATGCCGGCAGCCCCCGGCACGGCATGGAATTCCGCCCCTATTATCTGGCGCGGGAATGGGTGAGCGCCGGCCATGAAGTCAATATGTTGGCCGCCGATGTGTCCCATCTGCGGCAGACCCATCCGCAGGTGGACGGCAAATACCGGGACGAAGACATAGACGGCATCCGCTACACCTGGTGCAAGACCCGCCCTTACGACGGCAACGGGCTTGGTCGCGTGCTCAATATCTTCAGTTTTCTGGCCCGGGTGATGGGCTTGTCTGGCCGCTATCTGAAGCAGTGGAAGCCGGATGTGGTGATCGCCTCGTCCACCTATCCGCTGGATACGGTGCCGGCGGCGTGGATCGCCGCCAAGACCGGCGCGCGCCTGGTGTACGAAGTGCATGATTTGTGGCCGCTGACGCCGGTGGAGGTGGGCGGCATGTCGCCCAAACATCCCTTCATCCGCCTGCTGCAGTGGGCCGAGGATTTCGGCTACCGCAAGGCCGACACCGTGGTGTCCATGCTGCCCTGCGCCAAGGACTATATGGTGGCGCACGGTATGGACCCGGCCAAGTACGTGGTGATTCCCAACGGCGTCGACGTCGCGGAATGGCGGGGCGAGGCTGAGGCCCTGCCGGTCGAGCACCGGATGCGGCTGGCGGAATTGAAGGCGCAAGGGCGTTTCCTGATCGGCTACGCCGGCGGGCACGGCTTGGCCAATGCGTTGGATTATTTGCTGGAGGCGGCGGCGCTGATGCGGGACGCGGCGGTGACTTTCGTGCTGGTCGGCGACGGTCCGGACAAGGCGGCCTTGGCGGCGCGCGCGGCCGAGTTGGGGCTGGACAATGTGATGTTGCTGCCATCCATTGCCAAACGCAGCGTGCCGGTCTTCCTGGCAGAGTGCGACGCGCTCTACATAGGCTGGCGCAAGCTGCCGATCTATCGCTTTGGCATCAACCCCAATAAACTGTTCGACTACCTGATGGCCGCCAAGCCGGTGATCCACTCGGTGGAGGCCGGCAACGATATGGTGAAAGACGCCGGCGCCGGCATCAGCGTGGGCGCCGAGGACCCGGCCGCGATTGCCGACGCTGCGCGGCGGATGGCGGCGACGCCTATAGCCGAACGCGAAGCGATGGGCGTGGCCGGCCGCGCTTATGTGCTGGAACACCATGATTACGCGGTGCTGGCGCGGCGCTTTCTGGCAGCGGTGAAGCGGTAGCGTTGTCGAAGGGCGGAAGCCCGTTTGAGGGCATTCCGTCAAGTTGTCGATGTCGTGGATGAAAATAGCGGAAGGCTCCACTGGAGCCTCCGCCCTACGAATGATTTTGCAGGTCGTGCGCGGGGCGTGAGGCGATGGACATGGAGGGCGGCCGAGAGCGGCTGCTCAAAGACGAAAGACTGAGAAATGAGCGAACAAAAATTCCTGCCCTTCGCCCTGCCGGACATCGGCGAGGACGAGATCAACGAAGTGGTCGACGCGCTGCGTTCCGGTTGGGTCACCACCGGTCCCAAGACCAAGCAGTTTGAGGCCGATTTCGCGCAGTTCATCGGCGACGGCGTCGAGGCGATCGCCGTCAACTCGGCCACCGCCGGCCTGCACCTGGCGCTGGAAGCGATAGGCATCGGCCCCGGTGACGAAGTCATCGTGCCGAGTTATACCTTCACCGCCACCGCCGAAGTGGTGCGCTACCTGGGCGCGCACCCGGTATGCGTGGATGTGGACGCGGCCACCTTCAATATCAGCCCGGACGCGATCCGCGCCGCGATCACCGCCAAGACCCGCGCCATCATGCCGGTGCACTTCGCCGGCCTCGCTTGCGAGATGGACGAGATCATCGCCATTGCCCGCGAACACGGGCTGAAGGTCGTTGAAGACGCGGCCCATGCGTTGCCCACTTATTACAAGGGCAAGCTGGTGGGCACCTTGGACTCCGACGTCACCGTGTTCAGCTTCTACGCCAACAAGACCATGACCACCGGCGAAGGCGGCATGGTGGTGTCCAAGAACAAGGACATCATCGCGCGTTGCAAGGTGATGCGTCTGCACGGCATCAGCCGCGACGCCTTCGACCGTTATGTGTCCAAGACCCCGGCCTGGTTCTACGAAGTGGTGGCGCCCGGCTTCAAATACAATATGCCGGATACCGCCGCGGCGATGGGCATCCACCAGTTGAAGAAGATCCGCCGCTTCCAGGAATTACGCGAGGCGATGGCCCAGCGCTTCGACCGCGAGCTGGCCGACCTGCCACTGATCCTGCCGGCGCGGCCCAAGGACGCGGGCAGCAATCACGCCTGGCATCTATATCCGGTGCGCATCAAGCCGGAGGCCGGCGTCAGCCGCGACGACTTCATCGCCCGGATGGCGGAAAAGGGCATAGGCTGCTCGGTGCACTTCATTCCGCTGCATCGCCAGCCGGTGTGGCGCGACGGCTATCAGCTGACGCGCGAACAGTTCCCGGTGACCGACGCCGCCTTCGAGGCCGAAGTGACCCTGCCGCTGTACACCCGGATGACGGACGATGACCAGAGCCGAGTGATCGCCGCGGTGCGCGAGATTCTGAGCGCATGAGCGAGCGTGGTTCAGACAGCGGCGGCCTGTTGCCGCCGTGCTGCCGCCCGCGCCGCCACGGTTCGCGGCTGTTGAAGCGCGGCTTCGACATCGTCGCCGCGGGCCTGGGCCTGGCCGTGCTGGCGCTGCCGCTGCTCGCGGTGGCGCTGTGGGTGAAGCTGGATTCGCCGGGCCCGGTGTTTTTCCGCCAGGTGCGTGTGGGGCGGAACGGCACGCTGTTCCGCATCCACAAATTCCGCACCATGCAGGTGGACACCGAGCGCCACGGCCAGCTGACCGTCGGCGCGGACGCGCGCGTCACCGGCGCCGGCCGCCTGCTGCGCAAGACCAAGCTGGACGAACTGCCGCAGTTGATCGACGTGTTGTTCGGCAATATGAGCTTGGTTGGCCCGCGGCCCGAGGTGCCCAAGTACGTCGCCCACTATCCGGACGAGGTCCGCGACATCGTGTTGTCGGTGCGCCCGGGCATCACCGACTGGGCGTCGATCAAGATGATAGACGAGAACGAAATCCTGGGCCGCGCCGAGGATCCGGAGTGCGCTTACATTGAGCAGGTATTGCCGGAAAAATTGGCGTATTACGTGCGCTACGCCGAAAGCCACAGCTTGTTTGAAGATGTCCGCATCATCGTCGCCACGCTGATGAAGATCGTCAGTCGATGACGGTTTCCATCCGCTTGGCCGGACCCGCCGATGTCGTCGCTCTGACGGACATTTATCTGGCCTGTCGCCGCGAGATGAATTATGCGCCGCTGGCGCATGCCGAGGCGGAGGTGAGAGCCTGGTTCGCCGGCACGCTGTTGCCGTCCGGCGGAGCATGGTTGGCGGAACGGAACGGCGATATCGCCGGCTTCGCTGCCGCGTCGCTGCAAGACGATGTGCTATGGCTGGACCAGCTATATGTCAGCGCCGGACATCGCGGCGCGGGAGTCGGCGGAATGCTGCTGCAACGGTTGTTGTCGCCCCCGGCGCCGGCTTGCCGGCTGTTCGTGTTCCAGGCCAATCAAAGCGCGCGCCGCTTCTACGAGACGCATGGCTTTGCGCTGCTGAGCCTGAGCGATGGCCAAGATAACGAGGAATGTTGTCCGGATGCGCTGTATCAACGGCCGCCGGACGCGAAAGAATGACCATGTTTGAAAAACTGCTCGCCTTCTCCCGCCACAACAAGATGGCGATGCTGGCGCTGATGGACGCGCTGCTGTTGCCGCTGGCGCTGTGGAGCGCGGTTTTCCTCCGCCTGGGCGGCTATTGGGACCCCAAGCTTAATCCGCATTTGTGGATTTTCATCGTTCCGCCGCTGTGGGCGATTCCCATCTTCATCAAGCTGGGCCTCTACCGCGCGGTGCTCAAATATCTGGACGACAAGATCATCCTGACCGTGTTCTCCGGGGTGACCTTGTCGGTGCTGGTGTTGCAGGCGGTGCTGCAGATGGCTCACATCTGGGCGATGCCGCGCACCTCGGTGATCATCTTCTGGGTGTTCGCCATGGCCTATATCGGGGGCAGCCGTTTTCTGCTGCGCGGCCTGGTGCGCCGCATCGACGCGGTGGACGCGCCGCGTGAGCACGTGATCATCTACGGCGCCGGCCATGCCGGCGTGCAACTGATGCTGGCCCTGCAGGCCGGCCGCGAATATCGGCCGATGGCCTTCGTCGACGACAGCCCCGAACTGCATCGCCGCACCTTCCGCGGCGTGGCGGTGCATCCGCCGCGTGATCTGCCGCAGCTGGTCAAAGACCTGGAGGCCAAGTGCATTCTGTTGGCGATGCCTTCGGTCAGCCGCAGTCGCCAGCGCGAGATACTGGAAACTCTGGAACTGCTGCGGGTGCCGATCAAGCGTTTGCCGGGCATGGCGGACCTGGTGTCCGGCGAGGCGAGGGTGGAGGAGCTGAAAGAGGTTGAGATCGAAGACCTGTTGGGCCGCGACCCGGTGCCGCCCAAGCCCGATCTGCTGGCGCGCAATATCCACGGCAAGGTGGTAATGGTCACCGGCGCCGGAGGCTCCATCGGCTCCGAACTGGTGCGCCAGATCGCCAAGAACCAGCCGGCGCGCATCATCCTGTTCGAGCAGTCAGAATACGCACTGTACGCCATCGATCAGGAGCTGGATCGCGCCGCGGGTTCGCCGGCGCGCACGCCGGTCCTGGGCTCGGTTACTGATTACCAGCGGCTGGTGCAGGTGATGCGAGCCTTCAAGGTGGATACCGTTTATCACGCTGCCGCCTACAAACATGTGCCCATGGTAGAGCACAATCCCGTAGCCGGCATCGTCAACAATGTGTTTGGCACCGACACCACCGCGCGCGCGGCCGAGGATTGCGGCGTGGACACCTTTGTGCTGATCTCCACCGACAAGGCTGTGCGTCCCACCAATGTGATGGGCGCCACCAAGCGCATGGCGGAGCTGACGCTGCAGACTCGACACACGCGCGGCAGCGCCACCCGCTTCGTCATGGTGCGCTTCGGCAATGTGTTGGGTAGTTCCGGCTCGGTGGTGCCCTTGTTCCGAGCCCAGATCAAGGCAGGCGGACCGATTACGCTGACCCACGCCGATATCACCCGTTATTTCATGACGATTCCCGAGGCGGCGCAGCTGGTGATACAAGCCGGCGCGATGGGGGACGGCGGAGACGTGTTCGTGCTGGATATGGGCCAGCCGGTGCGCATCATCGATTTGGCGCGGCGCATGGTCCATCTGTCCGGCCTGGAGTTGAAGGACGCGAGCCGGCCCGGCGGCGACATCGAGATCCGCATCACCGGCCTGAGGCCGGGGGAGAAGCTGTACGAGGAGTTGCTGATCGGCGACAACGTGCTGGCCACCGATCACGAGCGCATCATGCGGGCCCAGGAATACTGCCTGCCGGAAACGGAAATGCGGGAGGTGCTGGCGAGCATGGACGAGGCTTGCGGACGTCTTGACGCGCCCGCGGCGTTTGCCTTGCTGCAAAAAGCGGTGCGCGAGTTCCACGCGGCCAAGGCCACTCAGGACTGGGTGACGCAGGCGAACGCGGCCTCGTGAGACGGGCGGCTTACCATTTGCAGCCGTCCTCGCGCGCGCTTTGCACAGCCAAGATAGGGATCGCCAGCAGGCCGAATGAGGAGTAGCGGGTCTTACAGTCCGGTTTTTCGGCCCGCTCGATAGAGCGGGCCAATTTCGTTTTGGCGGGGTCGGCCGGCAGCGGGGCGATTTTTTCCGGCGCGGCGGCGGCTTGTTCGCGCACTTGCTGGCGCAGGCCGCCCAAGGTCAAGCCCGGGCTGGGGGCCGAAGCTTCGCTTTGGCTTCGCCCAAGCCCGCCTTGATGGCGACGCTCGCCGGGGCCGTGAGCGTCTATCCGCGCCGCGGCCGGCGGACGCCGCGGAGCCGCGGCAGGTTTTGGGGATGGAGGCTCGGACGCGACGGCGTGCGCCGGAGGCGGGGCAACGGCCGGAGCAGGCGGATTCAGCTGTATTCGCAGCGGCGGGGCCGCATCGGCGTCCGGGCGGCCGCCGGGCTTGGCCAGCCACAGCAGCGCGCCATGGGCCAACAGGCTGAGTAGCAGCGCGGCGGTGACGCCGCGAGGGCGGAGACGGAACGAGGCGGTGAGAACGGTCATGCCGTCAACGATAAGCAAACTCGCCCGGCGGGTAAAGCGTTAGTCGGAGATCACGACCTGGTTGCGCCCAGCTTGCTTCGCCCGGTACATGCGGGTATCGGCCAGGTCCACCAGCGCGCGCCAATCGGCGCAGCCATCCTGAAACAACTCCGCCACGCCGATGCTGGCGGTCAGGGGCAGGCCTTCAGGCCGCTCGCCCAGGCCCTGGGCGCGCAGCCGGGCGATGACCTGGGCCGCGTGGGCCAATTGCGCGCCGGGCATCAGCAGCACGAACTCCTCGCCGCCCCAACGCACCAGCACATCGCTGCGTCGCAGCCTTCCTTCCATCAGCTCGGCGAAATGGCGCAAGACCTGATCGCCGGCCAGGTGGCCATAGTGGTCGTTGATCGCCTTGAAGTGATCCAGATCGATAAAGGCCAGGCTCAGCGGTTGCCGACTGCGTTGAGCCTGCAATTCCAGCAAGCCCAGCATCTCCTCGCCGCTGCGGCGCGAGAAGATCCCGGTCAGCGGGTCGCGTATCGCCTGGTGGACCAGCACGATGATGAAGGCCAACTGGCTGACGCTGGCGATGGCGGAGACGCCGGCCAGCAGAGACAAGAGCCAGAACTCGCCGCCGAAGCCGGGCAGGTTGTCGCCGTTCAGGTCCAGCAGGCTGGTCAGCACGAAGCCGAGCAAGGCCGGGCTGGCGAAAGCCAGGCTCTCCAGCAGCGTCAGCGGAAAGATCGCCAGCCCGGCCAGCAGCACGAAGGGCAGGAAGGCGTAGCCGGCGCCGATGGCGGCGGACAAGCCCTCCAGATGATAACGGCGCAGCAGCAAGTGAGAGGCGATGTAGAACAGGGTGGGGATGGCGAACAAGAGCGCGATGCCGCGATAGGCCGAGGGCAGGCGGCCATCCATCGGCTGCCAGACCGCCAGCGCGACGAAGGCGGCGGAGACCAACAGGCGCAGCGCCGCCAGTTGCAGCGACAGCGGATAGGGCAGGGTCAGCAAGTCGATCACCGCCCAAGCCGGCGTCAGCGCGGAGAACAAGATGGCGAACAGCCGGCAGCGGTTGACCAGCATCAGCGCGCGTCGCTGCGTCAGCAAGGGCATGTGCTGGCGAGGGCTCAGCAGCCAGAGCGTGTCGCCGCTCTGGATCTCGCCGGGCGCCATGCCCAGCAGCTTTTGCCAGATGAAATGAGTAATATGCATGCGGATGGTGCCAGATAGTTGCGTTATTCTACCCCGGTTTATGACTTTGGGTTTGCAGCAGGTCAAAGTCGCCGGCTTGCGCTGCGTTTGCGCTACTATCGCAACTCCTGATCAACCTGGCGGAACAGCGCGATGGAAACCCGGTGGCTTGAAGACTTCCTAGTGCTGGCGGAAACCGGCAGCTTTACCCGCGCGGCGGAACTGCGCCACCTGACTCAACCGGCGTTCTCGCGGCGAATCAAGTCGCTGGAGAGCTGGCTTGGGGCTGACCTGATCGACCGTACCACCTATCCTACGCGCTTGACCGAGGCCGGCGCGCTGTTTCGAGAGCAGGCGGTGACCATGCTGTCCCAGCTCAACACCAGCCGCGCTCTGTTGCGCGGTTTGCAGCCGCTGGCCGCCGGTACGCTGGAGTTCGCGGTGCCGCACACGCTGTCCTTCTCCTTCTTTCCCAAATGGCTGTCCCAGGCGCAGAGCGGTTACGGCGCTTTGCCCTGTAGGTTGCAGGCCAGCAATGTGCACGACGCGCTGCTGGCTTTCGTGGAAGGCGGCAGCGACCTATTGATGTGCTACCACCATCCCAAGCAGCCGGTGGAATTGACCGACGCCCGCTATCAGGGACTGAAGCTGGGCGTTGAGCGGCTGAGGCCGTTCTCGATCGCGGAGGCCGGTCGGCCGCGCTACCAACTGCCCGGCAGCGGGCAGCAGCCGTTGCCCTTTCTCGGCTACGCCAGCAACGCCTATTTCCGGTTGATGAGCGATCTGATCCTGGAGTCCGCTCCGCAGCCGGCCAAGTTGGCGCTGCGCTATGAAACCGATATGGCGGAAGGCCTCAAACACATGGTGCTGGAAGGGCATGGCCTGGCTTTCTTGCCGGAGAGTTCGGCGCGCCGGGAGACGCAGGAGGGTTTGTTGGCGGCCGCCGGCGACGAGTCCTGGCAGGTGGAGATGGACATTCGCCTTTACGTGGATCAGAAGCGTCAGCGCCCGGCTTTGAAGGCTTTTTGGGATTATCTGACGCGCCAATATCAGGCTTGTTGAGGAGGGCGATCAGGCGCGTTGCGGGCGCCGGCAAGGTTATGCGTTTCCTGCATGACCCCATCGGCATTTCGAATTGGCCAGCCGTCGCGGCATGGCATAGAGTGCGCTGCTTCAAGCCACGCGAGCGCGTGGCGTCATCCGTATCAGGAGAAGCATCCATGACGACCCGCATAGAACATGATCTGTTAGGCGATCGTGAAGTGCCCGCCGATGTCTACTGGGGCGTGCACACCTTGCGCGCAGTCGAAAACTTTCCCATTACCGGCCAGAGTATCGCCGGCTACGGCGATCTGATCCGCGCCTTGGCCTGTATCAAGCAGGCCGCCGCCCAGGCCAACCGCGATCTGGGGCTGTTGCCGGCGCCCATCGCCCAGGCCATCATCGCCGCCTGCGAGGAAATCCGCGCCGGCCGCTGGCATGAGCAGTTTGTGGTGGATGCGATCCAGGGCGGGGCAGGCACCTCGACCAATATGAACGCCAACGAGGTGATCGCCAACCGCGCCTTGGAACTGATGGGGCACGCCAAGGGCGAGTATCAACATCTGCACCCCAACGAGCATGTCAATCTGTGCCAGAGCACCAACGACGTTTATCCGACCGCCTTGCGGCTGGCGGCGTTCTGGGGCGCCAACAAGCTGCTGACCCGGATGGCGGCGTTGCGCGAGGCCTTCGCCGTCAAGGCCGACGAGTTCAAGGACTACCTGAAGATGGGGCGCACCCAGCTGCAGGACGCGGTGCCGATGACGCTGGGCCAGGAGTTCATGACCTACGCGGTGATGCTGCAAGAGGACGAGCAGCGCTTGATGGAAGCCAGCGCGCTGATGTTGGAGATCAATCTGGGCGCCACCGCCATCGGCACCGGGATTACCGCGCATCCGGATTACGCGCGTCTGGCCTGCCTGCATCTGTCCGAGCTGAGCGGCCACACCTTGCTGACCGCGCCGAATCTGATCGAAGCCACCCAGGACTGCGGCGCCTTTGTGCAACTGTCCAGCGTGCTCAAGCGCATCGCGGTCAAACTGTCCAAGAGCTGCAACGACTTGCGTCTGCTGTCGTCCGGCCCGCGCGCCGGCTTCGGCGAGATCAACCTGCCGGCGCGGCAGGCCGGTTCGTCCATCATGCCGGGCAAGGTGAATCCGGTGATTCCGGAAGTGGTGAGCCAAGTGGCTTACGAGGTGATAGGCAACGACGTCACCATCACCATGGCGGCGGAAGCCGGGCAGTTGCAGCTGAACGCCTTCGAGCCGGTGATCGCCTACAGCCTGTTCCGCAGCATGGGCCATCTGGCCGCCGCCTGCGCCACGCTGACCGAGAACTGCGTCAAAGGCATCACCGCGAATCGCGAACGCCTGCACGCCAGCGTCGAGAACTCCATTGGTCTGGTGACCGCACTCAACCCCATCATCGGCTACGCCGCCGCCACCAATGTGGCGGCGCAGGCGCACGCCACCGGCGGCAGCGTCGCCGACATCGTGCTGGAACAAGGCCTGCTGAGCCGCGAGCAGCTGGATTTGCTGCTGAAGCCGGAAGAGCTGACCCGGCCGCGTTGGGTGACCGTGTAATTGATTTCCCTTGTATGACTTATCGTTGTGAGCGTTTCAACTTGATCAGGCCGCCTTGCGCGGCCTGTTTTTTTATCCGCGCTGGCGGCGCTTGCGGCGAAAGCGGAATACGGGTATAAAAAATGGTGCACCGCACAATTGAGAGGGCGACACATGCAAGCTGCGCTATGGTGGAGCTTGGAGTTTCCGCGCGGACTGTGCGCGCTGAGCGCCGAACAGTGGCGCATCCGGCGACAATGGCTGCGCTCAGGCTGTTTTTACGGCGTCGGGGTGTGGCGCGGCACCGCGCCGTGGCCGGACAAGCTGCGCCGCGTGTTGACGCGAGCGCGGGCGGATTGGCTGGCGCTGTGTTTTGACGACAGCCAGGCCGCGGAGGCCTTGCTCAACGAAATGCGGGCGCATCCCCTCTGGCGCGGCGAGGCCGGCGACCAACTGCTTGCCTGGCAATTGAACGGCCAGCGGCAGTGGCGGGCGGGCCTGCTGAAATGGGGGCGGACGCTGTCCACTTAACAGTGGGTGGGGAAACCGCTTCCAGCATCGGCGAATAGCCGCCATAATCGCGGCTTTCAATCGCACAGGGCGGCACGCCATGGCCAATCATTCAATGTTGACCCCCGCTCAGCTGCAAGCGCTGGCTCCGCAATTGCAACAGTATGCGCAAGACCAGTTCGGCATCGAACTGGGGCAGTTCGACGCGCAATTTTTGCTGGACTTCGTCGCCGATAAAATCGGCAGTGACATTTACAACAAGGCGTTGGACGACGTGCAACTGGCGCTCGCCGCGCGGATGGAGTCCTTGCAGGCTGCGATTTGGGAATTGGAGAAGTAGACGCCGCGCGTGCGGCCTTGCCGCTAGCCTCCGGTTTACGGGTACAATCGGCGTTCCACCCTTCACTTGCGGTACCCATGCTCTACTTGCGTTTGATGTTGAAAGGCTTTGTGCTGGCGATTTTGCTGGTGGTGCTGGGCTTCAGCTACGTAGCCTGGAGCATTGTCGATTTCGGCGGCAGCGCAAATGAACCGCAAGCCGATGCGGCGCTGGTGTTGGGGGCGGCGGCTTGGGGCAAGCGCCCGTCGCCGGTGTTCCGCGAGCGCATCAACCACGCGGTCAAACTGTATAAATCCGGCAAGGTGCGCTGGATCGTGTTCACCGGCGGTACGCCGGAACCGGGTTATCCATCGGAAGCCGATGTGGGCCGCGACTTCGCCGCCAAGCAAGGCGTGCCGATGACGGCGATGTTGGCGGAAAACCAGTCGCGCACCACTTGGCAAAACTTGGAGAACGCACGCGAGTTGAGCAGCCAGTTCGGCATCCGTTCCTTCCTCTTGGTCAGCGATCCGCTGCATATGCGCCGCTCGGTGCTGATGGCCACCGACATCGGCCTGACCGCCTATCCCGCGCCCACGCAATCCAGCCGCTACCGGACGCTGTCCAGTTGGTCCCGCTTTCTGGCCAGGGAAACCTGGCTCTATATCGGCTATAGAGTGTTCCGCAAGCTGTCCTGACGCTATCAGATGGTCAGTCCATTGGACGCGGCATAAAAAAAACCGGCTAGAAGCCGGTTTTTTCACATTGGAGGGAGGAAGATCAGTGGTTATGCCACAGATCGATCAATTCGCCGCCTTCCACCGATTTCACTTCGGCGCGCGCTTGCAGCCAGGACAGCAGTTGCTGGCGCAACTCGTCGCTGATCTTGACCTCGCCCACCGGGAAGGCCACGCCTTCCAGCTTGCCGGCGCCGTCGAAATGGCCGCCGAAGCTGATGCCGGCGTCGTCCACCTGGACCAGCCAGGCGTCCAGCAGGGTTTCGGAATCCGCGCCCTCGTGCAGCAAGGCGATCAGATGGAAGCCCAGTTCGCGGAATTCGCCAACGCGCATTTTCTTGCGTTGACGGGTTTTCAGGCGGCTCAGGCGATGCGGGGAATTGGGGTTGCGAAGGGACATGACAGCTCCTTATTCAAAGACCTGGCGATGATAGCAGGCTTGCCCGCTTTGCGCTTCGTCGGCTGTGCGTAGGTTTCTGTCACTCTAACTAAACAAATATCATAAAAAAATGTAATTATTTGCCGTAGTCATTGCCATTGGAATGGAATTAGTATTTTTTCTCATTCTCAATACATGAAATGGATGACTACAGGGATGAAACACACAAAAACAATATTGGCGGTATCCGTGATTTCAGCGTTGTTGAGCGCATGCGGCGGAGGTGGCGGCGGCAGCGCCGGCAGTAGCGGTTCGGCCGCTGGAGCGTCGGCATCTGGGAGGATGCTGGCGGCGGACGGCGCGGAGGTGACCTCATTGCAGTGCTCGGGCAATGTGTGCCGTTTGCCGGCGTCGGCCAGCAGGGCGCAACCGGGCTCTGTCTACCAGTACACCAATACCGGCGCGCAGGCGCAAACGGTCTCTATCAGCGGCAATCCCTTGAGCGCCGCCTGGCAAATGGTGGTATCGCGTGTCAGCGCCGGCGACACCTCCAGCCAGGCCAAGCTCGGCGCCTCCGGTCTGCGCGGCGGGTCCGACGCCGCCGCGGAGCGCCTGGAGGCGGAAAGCCAGGCGGTGACGGCCGCGGTGGGCGCGGCGGCGCGCTCCGGCGCTTTGTCGTTGCGGGGCGCTGGTTCGCACCGCTTGTTGGCGGAGCAGGCCAGTTTGCAGGCGGCCAGCTACGTTATCGGCGACAAACGGGTTTGGCATGATATGGACAGTGACAGCGCCACCAGCCTGCAAGCCATGCGGGATTTGCCCAACGGTGGCGGCAAGGTCTATGTGTGGGCGCAGGACGGGTTGGACGTCAGCGTCGGCAGCGATCAGGCCGACGCGCTGGCCGAGCGCTTCGCCAACAGCGTCTACCCGCTGGAAGCTTCGGTCGTCAGCGAGCCCTGGGGCGATGACATCGATCCGGGCTGGCGCGCGCTGGCCCTGCCCGGCGACACCAAGGACGTGCATCTGGTGCTGAGCCGGCTGAATGATCCGAATCAGGCCAATGGAAGCCGCTTGCTCGGCTATGTGCGCTGGACCAACGCCTTGCTGGCGTCGGCCGCGCCGACCATGTGCGGCGCGGATCAAGAGTGCCGCGACGTGGTGGGCAAGAGCAACCAGGCCTTGGCCACCTTCGTGGACCTGGATACCTTCGCCCAGGCGGATCCGGGCCGCAACTGGAGCATGAAGGGCAATGGCCCCAGCCTGGCCTTGTCCACGCTGGCTCACGAATACCTGCACGTGCTCTACGCCTACAACAAGATTTTGCGCAAGCCGCCGGGCTCCGGCAGTCCAACGGTGTGGGAAAACGAGCTGGCGGCCCAGACCATGGGCTATCTGGTGTCGGCGGACACCTTCACCGGCGGACGCGGCAGCGACGCCAACTCCCATCCGGACCTGCGCCGCGGCGGGGACTTTGAAAGCTTCCTGCGCCGGCCGGCCTGCAATCTGAAGGGCTGGAGCGTGGCGGCGTCGAATTACACCTGCTACCCGAAAGCGTTGGCGGCGGGCATGCAGATGCTGCACCAGTTCGGCGCGGGGGTGATGAAGCCGTGGGTGACTGGAGCCAATACCGGCGAGCGCGCCTTGAACGATGGTTTGCGCGCGGCGGGCGCCGGGGATTACAGCAGCTTGATGCTGCGCCTCAACACCACGCTGGCGCTGGGCGGCAATCCTGCCAGCGGTTACGGCTTCCCGGCCAAGACGCTGAGCCTGCCGGCCAATCAGTACTTCCCCAACGGCAAGAGTTTGTTGCTGCCGGCGGTGCCGTTCCAGGCGCAGGAAATCGGCTGGAGCGCGTTGGCGACGGCGGAAACCTATAAGCAGAGCCTGCCGCTGTCACGCGGCGTGGCGCGAGTGACGGTGCCGGCCAACAGCCATCTGATCCTGGTCAAGCCATGATGCGCGGGCTGCTGCTGTGGCTAGGTCTTTGCGCCGGCGCCGGCGCGATGTCGCTGCCGCCGTGGGAGGAGGGCACCCTGGTGGCCGTCGGCGCGCCGCCGCTGGTGCGCTTGGGAGTGGAAAAGGGGGATGGCGGCACCTTCGTCATCCAGCCCGCTACCGACGGCAAGGGCCTGGGGGCCGCGGAAGTGGCCGCGTTGAAGAAACGGACTGGTTCGCGCATTCGCTATCGGGTCGGGCCTTACCTAACCCATCCGTTGCTGGGGCGCGAGGCCGTGTTGCTGCAGGCGGAAGTGCTTGAACCGCGTTGAATCGTAAAAAACGCCTGGCTTCGAAAGAGGCCAGGCGTTTGTATTCCGGGCTTACAGGCCCAAATCCCGCCACATCCCGTCTACGCGCTGCTTGACCGCCTCGTCCATCACGATGGGCACGCCCCATTCGCGGCTGGTTTCGCCCGGCATCTTGTTGGTGGCGTCCAGGCCCATCTTGCCGCCCAGGCCCGACACCGGGCTGGCGAAGTCCAGGTAGTCGATCGGCGTGTGCTCGATCAAGGTGGTGTCGCGCACCGGATCCATGCGCGTGGTGATCGCCCAGATCACTTCCTTCCAGTCCCGGGTGTTGACGTCGTCGTCCACCACCACGATGAATTTGGTGTACATGAACTGGCGCAGGAAGCTCCAGCATCCCATCATCACCCGCTTGGCGTGGCCGGGGTATTGCTTCTTGATGCTGACCACCGCCATCCGGTAGCTGCAGCCTTCCGGCGGCAGGTAGAAATCGACGATTTCCGGAAACTGCTTTTGCAGGATGGGCACGAACACCTCGTTCAGCGCCACGCCCAGCACCGCCGGCTCGTCCGGCGGCTTGCCGGTGTAGGTGCTGTGGTAGATCGCGTTCTCGCGCAGGGTGACGCGGTCCACGGTCAGCACCGGGAAGCGGTCCTGTTCGTTGTAATAGCCGGTGTGGTCGCCGTAAGGGCCTTCCATCGCGGTATCGTCAGGGTGGATATGGCCTTCCAGCACGATTTCGGCGCGCGCCGGCACTTGCAGGTCCGAACCCAGGCATTTCACCAGCTCGGTGCGGCTGCCGCGCAGCAGGCCGGCGAACTGATACTCGGACAAGCTGTCCGGCACCGGCGTCACCGCGCCCAGTATCGTCGCCGGGTCGCAGCCCAGCACCACCGCCACCGGGTAAGGTTTGCCGGGGTGCTGTTGGCAGAATTCGCGGTAATCCAGCGCGCCGCCGCGGTGGGCCAGCCAGCGCATGATGACGCGGTTCCTGCCTATCAGCTGCTGGCGATAAATGCCCAGGTTCTGGCGTTTCTTGTTGGGACCGCGGGTCACGGTCAGGCCCCAGGTGATCAACGGGGCCACGTCTCCGGGCCAGCAGTGCTGGATGGGCAGCCGTTCCAGATCCACTTCCTCGCCTTCCCAGACGATTTGCTGGCACGGCGCCTTGCTGACCTCCTTCGGCGCCATCGACAGCAGCTGTTTCAGCAAGGGCAGCTTGTCCCAGACGTCTTTCAGGCCCTTGGGCGGCTCCGGTTCTTTCAGATAGGCCAGGGTCTTGCCGATCTCGCGCAGCTGCATCACGTCGGCGGCGCCCATGCCCAGCGCCACGCGCTCGGGCGTGCCGAACAGATTGGCCAGCACTGGGTAATCGAAGCGTTTGCCATCCTTGACTGGCTGTTCGAACAGCAGCGCGGGACCGCCGGCTTTCAGTACCCTGTCGCCGATCTCGGTCATCTCCAGATGTGGGGAGACCGGGGCCGCAATTCGTTTCAGCAGGCCTTGTTGTTCCAATTGGGAGACAAACTCCCGTAAATCTGCATATTTCATGACCATCTCATGATCTGGCGCAAAGTTTGATATTAGGTGCTTGGATAATCTGCCACCGGACGCCGAACGCTACTGCTGCCCGCAGTCAAAGTCAACGATGGCGGCAAGCGCCAGGCCTGCATTCGACCAAACATGACAGGAGAACCCAATATGAAAAAGCTCGCTCTCGCCGCAATGATCGGCCTGGTTTCCGCTAGCGCTTTTGCCGCCCAAGGCGACATCCTGGCGCGCTTCCGCGTGATCAATGTTAACCCGGACGCCAGCTGGAGCAACTCCGGCGCGGTGGCGGGCTTGAATGTCGACGCCAAGGACAGCTGGGCGCCTGAGGTCGATTTCACCTACATGATCACCAACAATATCGGCGCCGAGCTGATTCTGGGCACCACCCGCCACGAAATCACCACCAACGCCTTCGGCTCCGTCGGCAAAGTCTCGGTGCTGCCGCCGACCCTGACCCTGCAATACCACTTCGCGCCGGAAGCCACCTTCCGTCCGTACGTGGGCGCCGGCATCAACTACACCCGTTTCTACAATGACGGCCTGAAAGTGGGCGGCGTGACGGATCTGAGCGTGAAGAAAAACAGCTGGGGCCCGGCGCTGCAACTGGGCGCGGACTACGCGATCAACAAAAGCTGGTTCGTCAACCTGGACGTCAAGAAAATCTGGATCAAGACCGACGTGACCGCGGATCAACTGGGCGGCGCCAAACTGGGCGAACTGAAGATCGACCCGTGGGTATTCGGCATCGGCTTCGGCACCAAGTTCTGATCGTAAAACCTTTACGAGCCCAAGACGCCCTACGGGGCGTTTTTTCTTGCTTGTCGCGTTAGAATGGCCGATTGAGAACTTTCCGACACTGGAGAAGCAAGATGACTGATTGGGTTGCCCAGGCGGTGCGCAAGATCGAGGCCGATTTCAATCGCTCCAGCGACACGCATCTGATTCCGTTGCCCATCCCCGGCGCGCCGGAGATACAGCTCTATTTCAAGGACGAATCCACTCACCCCACCGGCAGCCTCAAGCACAGGCTGGCGCGCTCGCTGTTTCTGTACGGCTTGTGCAATGGCTGGATTCGCGAAGGCAGCACCATCATCGAGGCCTCCAGCGGCAGCACCGCGGTGTCCGAGGCCTATTTTTCCCGCTTGTTGGGCCTGCCCTTCATCGCGGTGATGCCCAAGAGCACCTCGCAGGAAAAAATCCGCGCCATCGAATTCTATGGCGGTTGCAGCCACTTGGTGGACGATCCGGCCACCATTTACGACGAGTCCAAACGCCTGGCGCAGGAGCTGAACGGCCATTATATGGACCAGTTCACCTACGCCGAACGCGCCACCGACTGGCGCGGCAACAATAATATCGCCGACACCATTTTCACCCAAATGGCGTACGAGCCCAATCCGGTGCCGGACTGGATCGTCTGCGGCGCCGGCACCGGCGGCACCTCGGCCACTTTTGGCCGCTATGTGCGCTACCAGAAGTTGCCGACCAAGGTGTGCGTGGTGGACCCGGAAAACTCGGTGTTCTACGACAGTTTCCATACTGGCAGCATGGATTGTCGCTGCGAAGGCGGCTCCGGGGTTGAGGGCATAGGCCGGCCGCGGGTGGAACCCTCTTTCATTCCGACTGTCATCGACAGTGTTATCCGGGTGCCCAATGTCGCCAGCTACGCCGCCATCCACTTTCTGGAAGAAGTGCTGGGACGCCGTTGCGGCGGCTCCACCGGCACTAATTTTTACGGCGTTTGCGAGCTGGTGGGGCAGATGCGCAGCCAGGGCCGCAGCGGTTCCATCGTCACGCTGATCTGCGATGACGGCAACCGCTACCTGGGCAGCTACTACAACCACGACTGGCTGAAGGCCAACGGTTTCGACATCTCGAGCTGGGTGGAGCGCTACCGCCGCTTCTTCAACGAAGGGCAGTGGTAAGCGCTGTTTGGCGGCTCGTAGACGGCGAGATGCCGACAGTTGTTGTCAAAAAGCATCAATTATTTGAATTGGAACCATGTTGCGCCGCACCGAAAACCAGCGGGCGGCGCGCGGTTTTCTGCTGAGAAAATAGCAACTTACCGCCCCAGTTCGAACGCTTGGCACGCACAATGGAAAAAATGCGCTGAGGTCTTGAATTTTCAAGGGATTTCAACGGCCTCAGCTTTATCTTTTTTGTTAAACTGGCGCCCTTTTTCTTGGGCGGGGAAGATAATGGCTCTCCTTGAAATCAAAAATGTCGTCAAGCGCTTCGGCGACTACACGGCGGTCAACAATGTCAGCTTGTCGGTAGAAGCCGGCGAGTTCTTCACCCTGCTCGGGCCCTCCGGTTGCGGCAAGACCACCTTGCTGCGCATGTTGGCCGGTTTCGAGCAGCCGGATTCCGGCCAGATTCTGCTGGATGGCCAAGACATGTCGCAGGTGCAGCCGGAAAAACGTCCGGTGCACACCGTGTTTCAAAGCTATGCCTTGTTCCCGCATATGACAGTGCGCGAGAACATCGCCTTTCCGCTCAAGATGGCCAAGTGGGACAAGGTCAAGATCGCCGCTCAGGTGGATGAGTTGCTGGAAGACGTGCGCCTGACCCAGTTCGGCGACCGCTACCCGCATGAGATGTCCGGCGGCCAGCGTCAGCGCGTGGCCATCGCCCGAGCGCTGGTGGATCGTCCGCGGCTGCTGCTGTTGGACGAACCCTTGTCCGCGCTGGACGCCAAACTGCGCGAAGAAATGCAGTTGGAACTGATCAATCTGCAAAAAGAAGTGGGCATCACCTTTGTGTACGTTACCCACGACCAGGGCGAAGCGCTGGCGCTCAGCCACCGCATCGCGGTGATGAGCCACGGCCAGGTGGAGCAATTGGACGCGCCGGAAACCATTTACAGCAAACCCAAGAACCGCTTCGTCGCGGACTTTCTCGGTCAGTGCAATGTGCTGGAAGGCAAGGTCAAGAGCGTGGACGGCGACACCATGCTGGTGGACCTGAAAGGCTGCGGCGAAGTGCGCTGTCTGACCGTGCCGGACGTGCGCGAAGGGCAGACCGGCTGGCTGGCGTTGCGGCCGGAGAAGGTCAAGCTGGACAAAAGCTTGCCTGCTCACCACGACGAGGCTTATTTCAAGGGCCGCGTTCACGATTGCCTGTACCTGGGCGACGTCACGCTCTACGTGGTGGAAGTGGGCGAAGGCGTGATGGTGGAAGCGATGCTGCCCAACAGCATCCCGGGCGTCGCCAAATTCTTTGACGACAACGACATCGTGGAACTGGCCTGGCGCTTCGACGCCGGCAGCTTCCTGACGGAGTAAACGCGCATGGCGATTCGAGATCGATTCGGCAAGTGGGCGCTGTCGTGGCCGCCGCTGGTCTACCTGATCCTGTTTTTCCTGGTGCCGTCGCTGATCATGGTGGTGGCGGCTTTCCGCAATCCGGGCGATTACGGCGGCCTCGCGCCGATGTATTACCTCGAGGAAGGCAAGCTGGTCTGGGATCTGACCCTGGACAACTTCTACCGGCTGGTGGAGGAACCGCTCTATATCGAGCTGTTCATCAAATCCGCCGGCTACGCGGGGATCACCACCATGGTCTGCCTGCTGATGGCCTACCCGCTGGCCTGGCTGATCGCCCGCTCCGGCAAGAAATACCGCGACCTGATGCTGCTGCTGGTGATCCTGCCGTTCTGGTCCAACTTCCTGATCCGCATCTACGCCTGGATGATTATCCTGGGGCCGCAATCGGCGTTCACCAAGATGCTGAACGTGGTGGTGACCTCGCTGGGTTTTGAACCGGTGCGCCTGCTGTTCACCCCGTTCGCCGTCATCGTCGGCCTGGTCTATGTGCACCTGCCCTTCATGGTGTTGCCGTTGTACGCCAATCTGGAAAAGCACGATATGGCTTTGCTGGACGCGGCACAGGATTTGGGCGCCAACGTCTGGCAACGCTTCTGGCGCGTCACCTGGCCGCTGTCGTTGCCCGGCGTGTTCGCGGGCTCCGCGCTGGTGTTCATCCCGGCGCTAGGCATGTTCGCGATTCCGGACATCCTGGGCGGCACCGATTCCATCATGATAGGCAACCTGATCAAGCAGCAGATACTGGACACTCGCGATTGGCCGTTTGGCTCGGTGCTGTCCATCATGTTGACGGGCGGCGTGCTGCTGATTGCGGCCTTGGGCGCAATGGTGGGTAGAGGAGGCAAGAAACGTGGCTAAGAAACAATCCCGTTGGTTGTGGGCGTCGGCGATGCTGACCTACGCCTTCCTCTATCTGCCGCTGGTGATCGTGGTGCTGTACTCGTTCAACGACTCCAGGCTCAATGCGGAATGGGTGGGCTTCACCCTCAAGTGGTACGACAAACTGTTCCACAACGAGAAGATGCTGAGCGCGGCGGCCAACTCGCTAATCATCGGCATCATCGCCAGCGCCTGCTCCACCGTGCTGGGTACCTTGGCCGGCATCGCCATGCATCGCTACAAGCTGCGCCTCCTGCCCTTCCTGGTGCTGACGCCCATCGCCATTCCGGAATTGTTGATGGGGGTGTCGCTGGTGATCTTCTTCGTCATCGTCAACCAACTCCTCGGCATTCTGGAACTGGGCATGATCACCATCCTGCTGTCCCATGTGGCCTTCTGCATCGGTTTCGTCGCCATCGTGGTGCGCGCGCGGATGCAGGGCATGGACGACAGCCTGGTGGAAGCGGCGCGAGATCTGGGCGCGACGCCGTTTCAGGCCTTCCGTCTGATCACTCTGCCGGTGATCAAGCCGGGCATCATCGCCGGGGCGCTGATGGCCTTCACCCTGTCCATCGACGACTTCGTGATCACCTTCTTCACCGCCGGCGCCGGCGCCAGCATGCTGCCGTTGGAGATCTACTCGATGATCAAGATCGCGGTAACGCCGGAAGTGAACGCCGTTTCCAGTTTGCTAATGCTGTTGACCTTGGTGCTGATCGTCATTGCTTCGCGCGTGTCGCCCAGCGCGTTGCGGGCCAATGGCTGAAAGCCTGTTTACGATTTGCTGCGCGTCGGCGATACGGCGTTGAAAACACCTTCAGAATGCTCATGTACTCTATGTACAGTCCGCTTCTTCAGCTGTTTTCGCCTTGTCCCGCTCTAGCTCGCGAGATCGTAAACACGCTTTGAGAGTCTGTTTTAAGTAGTAGGGCCCCGGCCGGGCGCAAGGGAGCCGGCCGGTTTTTCATGTAGTCGCAACGCACTTGTGCGAATAGAAGGAAAAACGCAATGAAAAAAGTCCTCGTGACGCTTGCCCTGGCCGTATCTGCTCAGGCGTACGCAGCGGAAGAACTGCACCTCTACAACTGGAACAACTACCTGTCGGAAAGCACCGCCAAGAGCTTTGAAGCTTACTGCAAGTGCAAGCTGGTTCAGGACTTCTACGGCGACAACGAAGAAATGCTGGCCAAGCTGGCCGCCGGCGCCAAGGGCTACGACATTGTGGTGCCCACCGGCTTCGCGGTGGAAGCGCTGATCAAGCAGGGCAAGGCTCAGCCGCTGGATAAAAAGCAGCTGTCCAATTTCAAGAACCTGAACGCAGGCTATCTGAACAGCTTCTTCGACAAGGGCAACCAGTATTCCGTCCCTTACGCCTTCACCACCACGCTGCTGGGCTACAACGAAACCAAATTGAAAGAGCTGGGCTTGCTGGACAAGGCCAATAGCTGGGCCTTGATCTTTGATCCGGTCGTATTGGCCAAGCTCAAGGGCAAGATCACGGTGCTGGATTCCCAGCGCGAACTGGTGTCCGCCGCTTTGATGTATCTGGGCAAGCCGGCCAACTCGACCAACCCGGCGGACTGGAAAGCCGCGCGCGACGTGATCCTGAAGGCCAAGCCTTACTGGGCCGCCTTCAACAATCAGTCCTACATTAAGGAGTTGACGGTAGGCAATATATATGTCGCGTTGGGCTATTCCAACGATATGTACCAGGCGCAGCAGGACGCGAAGAAAGCCGGCCGCAAGTTCGGTGTCAACTTCTCCTTGCAGAAGGAAGGCAACACCCTGTCGCTGGACAACTTTGTGGTATTGAAGGATGCGCCGCGCAAGGACCTGGCCTACAAGTTCATCAACTTCATGCTGGACGGCAAGAACGCTTCCGGTCTGACCAACGAGATGGGCTCGGGCAACCCCAACGCCGCCGCCGGCAAGTTCGTTAAACCGGAACTGACCAAGGTACATGCGATCTTCCCGACCGCCGGCGAACTGCCGCGCCTGCAGCAGTTGAAAGACCTGAACGCCAAGGACCGCCGCGAGCTGAACAAGGTGTGGTCCGAGATCAAGTTGAAGTAAGCGGGACACTCTATATAGGAAAAGGCCGGGAAACCGGCCTTTTTTCATCTCAGTCCCAGCGTCGGCGCGCCAACTCTCCTATGGAGGCGATGCGGATGTCTACATGCGCCGGTCGCCGCACCTGCTTGCTGACCCAGATTGTTTTCATGCCCAGCTTCTTCGCCGTCAGCAGATTGGGCAGCGAGTCCTCCACCATGATGCAGTGCCGCGGATCCAGTTTCTCTCTGGCCAGCACTTTACGGAAGGCGCCCACGTGAGGCTTGGGCACATAGTCCAGTTGCTCGACGCCATATATGGAGTGGAAGTGCCGCTCTATCGCCAGACGCTGCAAGATGCCCTCCACATAGTGATGCGGCCCGTTGGAGAAAATCACCTTGCGGCCGGGTAGGGCGCGCAGCGACTCCGCCAGATTGTGTTCGGCGAACAGCCACTGCTCCAGCTCCTCCAGCTTATGGGTTTCCAATAGAAAGTCGTGCGGATCAATGTTGTGATGAGTCACCAGGCCGTGCATGGTGGCGCCGTACTGCGCCCAGTAACGTTCTCGCAACAAGCGCGCTTCCACTGCGTCCACCTGCAGATGTTTCATCATATAGGCGGACATCGCATGGCTGATGTGGGCGAAAATCCCGCCGCTGGCGTGGTGCAGCGTGTCGTCCAAGTCGAAAATCCAAGTTTTGTTGCGCATTGTCGTGCTTCTAGAAGGGCGGACGAGGGGAGGAATTATCGTTTTTTCAATCCGAAAGCGACAGTCCTTATCAGTGCCGGCGGGGAGTCTCAAGTTTGTTTGCGCGGATGATTCAATATAAATCATGGAGATAGCCTGCAGGAGGCGGCTTTCGTCAAAAAACTTTCACAAAAGGTGTTGACGGGTTTAGGGGGGTGACGTATAGTTCGCCTCCTCAGCAGACAACGCAGCGGCGGAAACGAAGCGCAGCGATCTGCACCGTTCTTTAACAAAACGAATAACCGATAGGTGTAAGTGCTCGGTCGATGACCAAACACTTGCACTGCAAGACGAGAGATATCTTGATGTTTCTTTGATCTTGCGTGCCAGAAAATTTGCTTGGAATTGAACTGAAGAGTTTGATCCTGGCTCAGATTGAACGCTGGCGGCATGCTTT